>JBNMJN010000001.1:0-150803 GCA_050873805.1 Prevotellaceae bacterium
AGAGGCCAGGCCTGCGCCTGGACTATGCCGAGCGCCAGGCACCTCGGCCGAAGCGGAAGCGAAGGCCAAGGTGACAACCCGGTGAGCGCAGAGGCCAGGCCTGCGCCTGCGGTAGCGAGCCGGGAATGACCAGCACCGCACATCTGGAAGCCAGCGGGCAGATGCCTTCGAGCTGCGGACCACAGCCAGGGCATCTGCCCGCCGGCCTGTGATGCCCTGGCCTGTAGCCCCCACCCAACAAGAGTGAGCGACAGCAGGGCTATATCAATATAAATGACTAACTTTGCAGCCCATTTCGCCCACCTCCTCCACTGAGCCTCACACCGCAGAGCCACGCGCAGGAGCCGACGACAAGCAGCATCATCCACCCAACCAATACCCCACTGCCCCATGGAGAAGAAATCACCCAACCGCGACGCGCTCGACTTTGCGCACGAACCCGTAAGCAGCCTCTTCCGCCGCATGTTCCTGCCCACCCTTCTGGGACTGGTGTCGATGGTGGTGCTCAACATCACCGACGGCGCCTTTGTGGGGCATGGCGTGGGCAGCGACGCGCTGGCTGCCGTCAACATCGTCGCGCCGCTCTTCATGGTCACCAGCGGCATGGGGCTGATGCTGGGCATCGGCTGCAGCGTGGTGGCCAGCATACACCTGTCGCACGGCAACCGCCATGCCGCCGACCTCAACCTCACCCAGGGCATCGCGGCCAGCGTGGTGGCCGGCATCGTGCTGGCCGCGGCTGTGCTCGGGGCACAGGAGTGGGTGTGCCGCCTCTTTGGCTGCACCGAGCGGCTGCTGCCGCTTGCCTGCTCCTACCTGCGCTGGATAGCCCTGTTCATGCCCCTCAACATGTTTGGCACCACGGCCATGTTCATGGTGCGCCTGGATGGCTCGCCGCGCTTTGCCATGGTGGTCAACTGCACAGCGGCGGCACTCAACATCCTGCTCGACTGGCTCTTTGTGTTTCCCCTGCACCTGGGACTGCCAGGAGCGGCGATGGCCACCTCGCTCTCCTTCGGGCTGTGCACGCTGCCCGTGCTCTACTATGTCACGCGGCTGTCACGCAAGGTGCGCCTGTGCCGTGTGAAGCTGTCGCCCACCAGCCGCCGCCTCACGCTGCGCAACCTGGGCTACCAGTGTCGCCTGGGCTTCTCGGCCCTGTTGGGCGAACTGGCCATCGCCTCGGTGCTGGTGGTGGGCAACTACACCTTTGTGAGCCGCCTGGGCGAGGATGGTGTGGCGGCCTACTCGGTGGCCTGCTACTGCCTGCCCATCGCCTTCATGATGGGTAACGCCATCGTGCAGAGCGTGCAGCCCATCGTGAGCATCGCCTACGGACGTGGCGACCGGCAGCGCATGCGGGCCGCCACACGCATAGCGGTGTACACGGCCTTGGGCACCGGACTGCTGGGGCTGCTGTTCCTGGCCCTGGAGGGAGGCGTGGTGACGGCCACGTTCCTGCCCACCGATTCGCGTGCCTTTGCGCTGTGCTGCCATGGCCTGCCGCTCTTTGCGCTGGCCTTCCTGTTCATCACGGTCAACATCGTGCTCATTGGCTACATGCAGAGCACCGAGCAGAGCACCCGCGCCACCCTGTTTACCCTGCTGCGCGGATTTGTCCTGTGCATCCCCTGCTTCCTGCTGCTGCCCACGCTGCTGGGCGATGACGGCCTGTGGCTCTCCCTGCCCCTGGCCGAGGCTCTCACCACCCTGTGCATCACGGTGGCGTGGAGGAAGTGACTCGGCAAGCCACCTGCCAGGCTCAGGGCGAGCCCCCTCCCAACCTCCCCCAAGGGGGAGGAGTGCCTTCCTCTGCCTGCTCCGTGGGGACACGAGGGCACTTTTGGAAAGCGGCCTGGATGAGACTTTATGCTCTGCCCTAAAGGGGTATAAGGACACATGAAAAACACCTGTAGGCGGGATGCTCAAGCCCTACATTCCAGATGCAGTGCGCTGCGTTGGCAGATGCAGTGCGCTGCGTTGGCGATCGCAGTGCGCTGCATTGGCAGATGCAGTGCGCTGCGTTGGCGGATGCAGTGCGCTGCGTTGACGGATGCAGTGCGCTGCGTTGGTGTCCCCTCCCCCTTTGCGGAGGCTGGGAGGGGGCTTTGCTCATGCAGGGAAGCACTCTTCCCCCAGGAAAAGGACAGCCCACCGTGGAATGTTCCACGGTGGGCTGTGTCATTGGCTAAGCATGATGCGGGAGCAGCTCATGCGGGAGTCAGTTACCACTCATCATCCCACAGGCTGCGGTTGACCACATCCTTTCCCTCAGGGCCCATGGGCAGGTCGATGCCCTTGATGAGCTGCTCACCATTACTCGGTTTGTCGTTTAGCCCCAGGGAGCCAGCCATCATCTCCTCTCCCTGTACGTCTGTCACGCACATTTGCGGCGTGTGATAAAGTTTCTTGTCCATATCCGTATCTCCTTACTTTACGATGAACTTGCGTCCGTTCTGCACATAGATGCCACGCACGGCCTTCTGCACGCGGCGGCCCTGCAGGTCATATATGATGCCGCCCTTGGCAGCGTCCTGCCCGCTCAAGCCATGGATGCCTGTCTCCAGGTCGGTGATGCTGAAGCCCTTCACCTCTGTGGCAGTCTTCTCGATGGCCAGATAGGCATGCCCGGCCTTGTTGGTGAAGGCCGCACCGCCCTCTGTAGACCAGTAGAAGCCCAGGTTCTGGCCGTCATTGTCGAGGGAGAGCTTGTAGAAGAGGTACTCCTTGCCCTCCTGGGGAGCGGTGGTCTCCTCATCGGTGAGTGTGCCGTGGAGCAGGTTGTTGGCGGGAGACTTTGTGGATGATTTTGTGAACACAAGGGGGTATTCGCCCTTTGCACCCTTCAGCAACACGCCTGTGGCTGAAGGTACAAATTCCCCTGCGTTATACTTGTAATCAATGTCCAAGTGCCCATTCTCGGCTTTTGTTATGATACCTGCCTCAATGCCTTCGGGTATCAACGTGGGAATCGAACTATAATAGGTTGCATATCCCTCCTGACCAATGGTTAGCTTCTGACTTGTGTGCGTTATCTTGCTTGTCTGCTGGAGACCATTCCTTTCAAAGGCTTTTGCCTTGGGGCCAAAGGCCATGACCTCCTTGCCTACGTTGCTTGTGCCACAGAAAGTTCCTTTCCAGGTCTTGTCTATGGCCTGTATGGCAACAGAGTTCTGCATTGTGGTATTGTCTGCGTCAGCACTCAAAGCCATAGATGCGTCATCGTCACTGGCTTCCTTGAAACCATTATCTGTCTTGGTTGGATAACCCACATAGATACCCTTTACCCATATCTCTGTTTTGTCTTCGATTTTTGTGCTGTTGACCACATCCACCGGGCTGTAGGGATGCTCCCAGGTGCCGTCGCCGCTGAGGAGCAGGAGCGTGTAGGAAGCCTTGCCCTCCTGGTATGCGGCAGTGGCAGCCGTGGTGGCGGTGATGGTGGTGAAGCCAGGTGCCACCAGGGTCACAGTGCCATCCCGGGCCACGGTGGCCACGCTCTCGTCGCTGCTCTCGTAGGCAACGGCACCATCGGAGTTGGTGGTGAGCGCGTTGGCCGGTACGGTGGTCTCGCCCACAGCCAGCTCTATGGCAGCCTGGGCAAAGGTGACGTCGGGTGTGGCGAGCACCAGGGTGTAGGTGGCCTGTGCCACCTGGCTCTGCTGCTTGCCCTCGATGACGGCCATGGCCTTGAGGGTGGTGGTGGCGGTGAGGGTGAGCGTCTTGCTCTCGCCGGTGAAGTGGTCGCTCTGCAGGGTGGGGTCGATGCCGTCGAGGGTGTAATATACGGTGGCTCCAGCCTCGTTGTTGGTGATGGTCACCTCGCGGCACTGCTCAAACTCGCCACCCTCGGTGAGCGTGGGTGTGGCGGCCTTGGTGAGATCCTGGATGTAGGTGACAAAGTCGGCGGCCTCGGGTATAATCTGCATGGTGACCACGCCACTCCTGTTGACATACTTCAGCACGAAGCCGCTCACATTGGCCTTCACGTCGGTGCGGAACTCGGTGGGAAGCGTCACGCCCAGGCTGTTGTAGATGGTGAGGGAGGTCTCCCCGTCCTTCACAATGACCTGGTTGTTGGCCAGTTTGTCGGCCTGGAAGGTCATGCCCTTCACGGTCACCTGCTGGCCCACCATGCTCTCGTTGACCTCGGCGGCGGTCACCTCCTGTCCCTCATAGGGAGTGGTGGCCTCGGTGATGACCGGGTCGCCCACCAGCACGGCATCCTGCAACTCGTCCTGACCGTAGTAGAGCGTGTAGGTGCCCTCCACTGTGGCCGTCACGCGAGTGCCGTACTTGACGGCAGCGGGCAGATTTCCGTTCTTGTCATAGAGCTGTATCATGGCTGTGCCATCGTGCACGAAGATGTTCTTGTTGCCCTTGTTGCCATACACCAGCGCGCTGGTGAGCTTGAGCTTGGCTTTCTCCTTGGGTGCTGCGGCGATGAAGGCAGCGATGCTCTCGTAGGTGGGAGCGGGGGTGACCTTGGTGTAGGTGGCCGTCACAGTGTGGCTGTTGTCCTTGCCCTCGATGGCAGCCATGGCCTTGAGGGTGGTGGTGGCTGTGAGGGTGAGGGTCTTGCTCTCGCCGGTGAAGTGTTCGCTCTGCAGGGTGGGCTCCTCTCCGCTGGTGGTGTAATACACGGTGGCGCCCTGCTCGTTGTTGGTGATAGTCACCTCGTGGCTGTCCTCCTCAAACTCGCCACCCTCGGTGAGCGTGGGAGCCAGCGCGGCCTCCTTCGTCTCGCCGCCGCTGGATTCTGTCGTGTAATACTCAACCTTGGACACCTGTACTACGCCATTGGACTTGGCCTTTTTACAGTCAAAGACAAGTTGGTACACACTGGCTGCGCCTGGATTGGCCACGGTGAATGTCACCGCGCCTTTCTGAACGGCATCTGCATCAATCGTCTCGATTGCTGCACTCGATGCATCTCCAGCATGAGTGGTCAACTTCACGGAATTTACATAATCGGTTGTCACCTGGTCGATAGTGACCACAACCTTGGACACAGGCTTGTCAAACGCGGTCTGGTTGGTGATGGTGGCTATTGATGCGCCATTCTTGCTTCCACACTTGATATAAGTCCAGCCGTTATTGTTGTTATTGAAGTTCACAATGTTCCAGGTAAAACCATCAATGGTGGCGTTCCAGGTTGCATTATATGCACTGACCCCTTTCTCGTTTGTGTCTTTTGAGAAAGTGAGCGTTTTGTAGAGCGTGTCCTCGGCCAACGCCTTTCCTCCTCCTGCAAGAAATGCCGCGATGAGCAACATGAAGACCTTGAGGGTCGGTAAGAGAGTAGTTTTTCTCATGTCTGTACTGGTTTTATTGAGTTAGTAATATTTCATCTTTTGCTGTGTCCATACGGCAGAGCATTAACTTTCAGCATGCCAAAAGGACTTTCGCAGGCAAATTTACGCAATTCCAGGCAAATGCAAGCCCATTTGAGGAAAACATTTGTATAACGAACCATTCGGCGTATGATTATTGGAATGGAGGGTATAGCAAGTAGGGCTTGCGCTGGCGCTTGTACTGCCTGAGCCCCTTGCTCCAGGTGCGCCTTATCTGCCGCTCGGATGCACCTGCCTGTATCATCTGGCGCACACGGGGTGTCCCCATCAGCAGGTCGAAGAAGTGGGCGCGAGGGCCAAAGAAGTTGTCCTTGTCGGGCATCCGGCGGTAAGCGTCGAGCACATACTCCAGGTGAATCCTGTCCCACCGCCCGAGCCGCCTCAAGGGGAGCGTTGAGAGGTTCACCCCATGGCACTCCTCGCCCAGCAAAGGCGGATTCTTGGCGCCTGGCATGCTGCGGGGTGTGAAGGTGAAGCGGCATTCCACGAGCGAGGGATGCCCATACATCTGGAAGGGATGCTCCGTGCCCCGTCCCAGGGAAAGCGTGGTGCCCTCAAAGGGACAGATGCTGGCATAGAGGTAGATGCTGCGCATGTTGGGCAGGTTGGGACTTGGCGCGACAGGCAGAGTGTAGAGCGTGCGGTGGGTGTAGCCACTGCAGGGGATGACGGTGAGGCTGCAGGGATGCTCCACCCAGCCCTCGCCCTGGGCCATCAGAGCCAGTTCGCCCAGCGTGAGACCATGCACCACAGGGATGGGCAGCGCGCCCACCCCGCTGTGCAACGAGTCCTCCAGGATGGGGCCATCGGCATAGTGGCCCGTGGGATTGGGGCGGTCAAGCAGGACAACCCGCCTGCCCGTCTGCCCACAGCGGTTCATGAGCCGCAGCATACTTATATAATAGGTATAGAAGCGCAGGCCGACATCCTGGATATCAACCACCAGCACGTCAAAGGCGAGCATGACCGAGTCGCCGGGCCCCGCGCTGCCCCCATCGTAGAGGGAGCGTATGGGGATGCCTGTGGGGCCATCCACCGAACTGCCCACATGCTCGCCCGCATCGGCCGTGCCGCGAAAGCCGTGCTCGGGGCCAAACAGGGTGGTCACGCGCATGCCATTGGCCAGCAGGCGGTCCAGCGTGTGAAGCCCCCGGCTGTCGGTGCCCGTCTGGTTGCTGAAGAGAGCCACCCGCTGGCCGCGAAGCAAGGGCAGATAGAGCGAGTCGCGCTCGCAGCCCAGCAGCAGCGTGGAACTGGCATGGCGCAGGCGCGCCGTGGCAGGCAGGGTGACACACAGGGTGAGAAACGCAAGCAGGAGGCATGCCATGCCCAACGGGCATCGGACAGCCTCCGCAAGGTGTGGCCTGGTGATGTTCATCGGTGAGAATGAGATAGATAAGTGTAACAGATAATGGTCATGAGGCCACATGCCTGGCTTCAGGCCTTACTGCGGGCCGGCTTCCTGGGAGCGGTGTCCTCAGAAAGCCTTGCGGTAGCGGTCCTCGTCCTTGTCCTCCAGCATGGACAGGTAACTGGTGTAGCGGCTCTGCGCGATGCGGTGCTCCTCCACGGCCTGGAGCACGGCGCACCCGGGCTCATGCGTGTGGGTGCAGTCGGCAAAGCGGCAGTCCTGCCCTATCTGGAATATCTCGCGGAAGTAATGGGCCACCTCGGTGCGCTCCATGTCGAAGGTGCCAAAGCCCTTGATGCCCGGCGTGTCGATGAGCGCGCCTCCCTGTGGCAGGAAGAACATCTGCGAGAAGGTGGTGGTGTGCATGCCCGTGTGGTGTGCCGCGCTTATCTCGGCCGTGCGTGCCTGCGCGTCGGGCAGGAGGGCATTGAGCAGCGTGCTCTTGCCCACGCCGCTGTTGCCGCTGAGCAGCGTGGTGCTGCCCTGCAGGCATGAGCGCACCTCGCCGAGCCCCGTGCCCTGCTTGGCACTGAGCCTCAGGCAGGTGTAGCCCAGCGAGGAATAGAGCTGGCACACGGCCTGCATGTAGTGGAGCTCGTCGGGCGAGCACAGGTCCACCTTGTTGAAGAGCAGCAGCACGGGCACGCGGTAAGCCTCGGCACTGGCCAGGAAGCGGTCGATGAAGGTGGTGCTCACCTCGGGATGCGACACGGTGACCAGCAAGGCGGCCTGGTCGATGTTGGCCGCGATGATGTGGCTTTGCTTGGAGAGGTTGGATGCCCGGCGTATGATGTAGTTGCGGCGGTCGGCTATCTCGGTGATGAGAGCCGTCTCGCCATCGGCTCCCGGCGTGATGCGCACGCGGTCGCCCACCGCCACGGGGTTGGTGCTGCGGATGCCCTTGAGGCGGAAGTTGCCCTTGACCTTGCACTCGAAAGTCTGGCCGCAGTCCGTCAGGACCACGTACCAGCTCCCGGTGTTCCTTATTACGAGACCTTCCTGAGCCATTTGCCTCAGACGGTCATTATCTCCTTGGTCTTGGCGGCAAGCAGCTCGTCGATCAGGCGTATGTACTTGTCATGTATCTTCTGCAGCTGTGCCTCGCCATCCTTCTCGGCATCCTCGGCCAGTCCGTCCTTGATGCCCTTCTTGAGGCGGTCGATAGTGTCGCGGCGGGCATTGCGCACGCTTATCTTGGCCTGCTCCTCTTCCTTGCCGCACTGCTTGGCCAGCATCTTGCGCCTCTCCTCGGTCAATGGGGGGATGGCCAGCCTGATGATCTCGCCGTTGTTGTCTGGGGTGATGCCCAGGTCGCTGTCCAGGATGGCTTTCTCGATGATGCGGAACATGCTCTTGTCCCATGGCTTGATGGCAATGGTGCGCGCGTCGGGGGTGTTGATGGCAGCCACATTGTTGAGCGGAACCATGCTTCCGTAGCTATCGACCCTGATGCCATCCAGGATCTTGATGTTTGCCTTGCCTGCACGGATGTGCGCCAGCGACTCCTCCAGGTACATGACAGCCTCCTCCATGCGCTCCTGGGCCTGTGCCAAAGTCTCTTTTACGTCTATCATAAATAGGTCAGATTTTAATGTTGTTGCCTATGTGAACTTTAATTTATGAGCAAAAGTAGGTGATTCCATGCAAAAAAACAAGGCAAAGGAGCACAAATGCAGTTTTTTATGTGTACATTTGTAAGGTGGTAGCACCATTTTGCTATGAATTGTGACCAAAGGATACACGAACTGCTGAGCAGACTGAAGCCCATCACCCTGGAGCAGATGTCTGGCATCCGACTGATGAACAGGACGGACACCAAGTTCGTGACCAGCAAGGAGAAGCTGGCCAGCCTGCTCCAGATGGCCGAGGGCAAGTACTATGCCCAGAGCATCGGAGGCAGCATGATAGCCCGCTACATGACCACTTACTGGGACACGCCCGGCCACCTCTTCTACCTGGAGCACCACAACGGGCACTCTCCACGGCAGAAGGTGCGCGTGAGGACCTACATGGACAGCGGCATCACCTTCCTGGAGGTGAAGACCAAGAACAACCACGGACGCACCAAGAAGAAGCGTGTGGAGGTGCCCTGCCAGCAGGTGGAGCCCGGCGGAGGCAACGAGGAATTCCTGCAGGGACTCGTGCACAAGGGGCTCGGCGACATGCTTCCCACGGTGCGCAACCAGTTCCACCGCATCACGCTGGTCAACTATGGCAAGACGGAGAGGCTCACCATCGACTTCGACGTGCAGTTTCACAACGAGGAGACGGGCATGGACGCGCAGACGGGCGACCTGGTCATCATCGAGCTCAAGCGCGAGGGCAACGTGTATAGCCCCGTGCTGGACATCCTCAGGCGGCTGCGCATCAAGCCATCGGGCTTCAGCAAGTACTGCATAGGGAGCGTGATGACCAACCGCACACTCAAGCACAACCTGTTCAAGCCCAAGATGACCGCCCTGAGCCGCCTCTCGGGCACACGCCTCCACACCGCCGCATCCCTGCCGCAGCGTGGCACACAAGTGAATTCAACTACAATTCAATAATTAACAAGAGAGAGACAGAAATGGACTTCTTTGCCGACATCAACAACCGTATGGCCGAATTGATAGGGATGACCTTCTTTGACCCCAAGCAATTCGTGTCACTCGTCATCCGCTTCATCATCAACTTCATAGTGGTGGCCATCATCGCACGCTACTTCTACTTCCCCAAGAGCAACCGCCGCGACTACATGTTTGTGTTCATCATCATGTCCATCAGCATCTTCATGCTGGTGACCCTGATGGAGGGCGACGTGATGAACACAGGCGCGGCCCTGGGCCTCTTTGCCATCTTCGGCATCATACGCTACCGCACCGAGGCAGTGCCCATCAGGGAGATGACCTACCTGTTCATGCTGGTGGCCGTGAGCGTGGTCAACGCCATGGGACGTGCCGAGTACCACCCCAAGAGCGACTACTGGTCGGGCATCGGACTGATGACGATACTCTTTGCCAACCTGATGTTCATCCTGCTGGCCTACCTCTTTGAGAGCAGCAAGCTCGTGAGCAGCAACTGCAGCAAGTACATCAAGTACGACAATGTGGAGCTCATATCCCCCGACAAGCGTGAAGAACTGAAGGCGGACCTGGAGAAGCGCACGGGCTTGAAGATCCTGAAAGTGGAGGTGGGCATGATAGACTTCCTGAAGGACAGCTGCCTCATACGCATCTACTACGATGACCCGGCCGACCGTGGCAACAGCATCGAGCACGTGTCACGCATGCCACGATAAGGAAAGCCCATACACATATTATATAAATACACAAAACGCACACCTATGAGAAGAACCCTGCTGCTACTGCCCCTGATGGCACTCATGCCCATCGCGTCCCAGGCTGAGGGAAGCGACGACGGCGCACTATGGACAGAGATAGGCATCCAGAAGTCGGTGAACAGGCAATGGAAAGTGGGACTCGAGACCGAGATGCGCGCACAGAAGGAGACGCGCTGGTCCATCGGAGCCAACGCCACATACAAGCCTGTCAAGTACCTCAAGCTGGGAGCCGCCTACAACTTCCAGTACCGCAAGCACCCCGAGACCACCAAGCCGCACTACGACAAGGACGACGGCCAGTACGACGGATACAACGTGGACGAGAAGTACTGGACACCACGACACCGCCTGAGCATTGATGCCACAGGCACCGTGAAGGTGGGCAGGTGGCTGCGCATCTCGCTCAGGGAGCGGTACCAGTTTACCCACCGCGCCGAGGTGGACTACACGCGCACGCAATACCGCTGCGAGACCATCCTGGACGGAAACGGGAACTTCCTGGAATACGAATGGGACGACCCCAAGGAGAAGGAGCGCACCAAGCCCGCCGAGGGCGACCATGTGCTGCGCAGCAGACTCAAGCTGGAGATGGACAAGAAGCACTGCCCCTGGAGCCCATACTTGTCACTGGAGACACACAACAGCCTCAACAGCGGGCAGAAGCTCAACCTGGAGAAGGTGCGCACAGGCATCGGCTGCGACTACAAGATAAACAAGCAGCACAGCATAGGGCTTGCCTACATCCTCACAGCCTATATCCACGACGAGGAAGCACCGCATGCACGCTTGCATGAGCGCATACACGCCGCCAACGTGAGCTACCAGTTTGAGTTCTGAGCCAGGGACATGCCCTCTGCCACACAAGCAAGCGAAAGATTAACAAAACATATCCAACCCAAAAAGGAGACACAGCTATGAAAAAGGCATTCATACTGGCCGCAGCCGCACTGCTCAGCGCAGCACCTGTGGCAGCAGACAACTACAACTACCTCACAGTGACCTGCACCAACACCGAGCAGAGCATCTCACTGCCCACCATCCAGAAGATAACCTTCGCCAGCGGCAATGCCGTGGTGACCGCAACCGACGGGCAAACCTACACCTACCCGCTCAGCGAGCTGCAGAAGATGTCCTTCACCGCCACCGCCACCGCCATCAAGGCCCTGCCCACGCAGGAGAAGGACCTCACCTACAAGGGCGGCACACTCACCGTGAGCGGCACAGGCATGCTGCACATCTACAACTCCGCAGGCGTGCTGGTGCAGATGGCCAAGGTGGAGGACGGCGCACGCATCAGCCTGGACACGCTCCCCAAGGGCATCTATATCGTCAACATGGGCGAGCAGACCATCAAGGTCAAGAAATAACGGCGCCACACCAAGGCATAACAGACAAGGAGGCGACAAATGAGAAGGACTATACTATCAGCCCTCTGCCTGGCCATGGCCATGACCGCTGGAGCACAGCAATACATGCGCATCTGGCAGGGAGGCAACAGCACACGCGTTGCCCTGCAGGACCTCACCTACTCGGCTGGCGGCGCCACGCTCACGGCCGCAGGCAAGCAGTACAGCACGGCCAGCATCGACAGCATCACCATGGTGCATGTGATCACGGTCAGCTACCAGGGCAACCAGGCCACCGTGGATGCAGGGCAGGCTCCCGGCGTGACCTACACCGTGGACGGGGCTAATGTGAATATCGTGAGCACCAACACCGCACAGGAGCTGGAGACCGTGCTCCAGGGCACAAGCAGCAACGGCTCGCTCACCTACACGGGACCGCTGAAGTGCAAGTTTACCCTCAACGGGCTCAACCTCACCTCCACCCAGGGAGCCGCCATCGACATCCAGTGCGGCAAGCGCGTGGACCTCATCCTGGCCGACGGCACGCAGAACACGCTCACCGACGCGGCCGGAGGCTTGCAAAAGGCTGCCCTGTACTGCAAGGGACACCTGGAGGTAGAGGGCAGTGGAACGCTCACGGTGAGCGGCAACACCCGCCACGCCATCGCCAGCAAGGAGTACCTGCAGCTGAAGAAGTCCACCGGCAACATCGTCATACGCAAGGCGGCAGCCGATGCCATCCATGTGGGACAGTACCTGCTGATGAACGGCGGCAACATCACCATCGACGAGAACACGGCCTGCGACGGCATACAGGTGGAGACCATGCTGCTCAACGACAACCTGACTCCCGACCCCAGCAAGGAAGAGAACGGCAAGATATTCATCAAGGGAGGCACCATCAACGCCATCATCGCCCACGAGGACTACAAGGGCATCAAGAACGATGAGGGCGATGTGTTCATCTCGGGCGGAAACATCAACATCAAGGCAAACGGCAATGGTTCGCGCGGCATACAGACGGATGGCAACATGACCATCAGCGCCGAGAACGGCGAGACCAACATCTACATCGAGGCCAACGGGGCACGCTGCACCGCTGCCGAGGATGCTGCCGACCCACACCGCTGCATGGGCATCAAGGTGGAGAAGAACCTCACCGTGACGGGAGGCACCACCACCGTGACCAACACGGGCAAGAAGTCTCGAGGCATCAAGGTGAACGGCACCTATGCCAAGTCTGGAGGCATCGTGAACGCTACCGTGGTGGCTACACAGACACAAAAATAAGCCCCCGCCCTACCTCAAGACGAGCCCCCTCCCAACCTCCCCCAAGGGGGAGGAGACCATTGCTGCTCCACCATTCCACTCACCCTGGAAGGGAAGGAGACACTGGAAGCCACACACCCCGGCTTACGCTGAAAGGGAAAGAGGCACAGGAAATCACGCACCTCCAATCCCGCAGGAAGGGGAGGAGACACTGGAAGCCACACACCTCCAATCCCACTGGAAGGGAAGGAGACACTGGGAGCCACACACCTCCAATCCCACTGGAAAGGGAAGAGACCCAGGGAGACTACGCACCTCCAATCCCATTGAGGAGAGGAGACTTCACCATGGATAATGGGGAGAGCGGCGCTTGCCTATATCGCATGACACTCTCCCCCGCCCGCACCACCCGCATCCCTCTGAAAACGCAGTGCGGTGCGATGGCCATCACATGCGGCTGCGATCGCCAATGCAGCGCGCTGCGATCGCCATCGCACCGCACTGCATAAAACACTGGGCCACACACCAAGGGGACAGCAAACGAGCCAGAGACACAATCCCCATGCGGCCGTCGTGCCCAAGACAAGAACATGGCCTGCCCAGGGGACAGCGCCTCCAGCCCACAGCCCCCCCCTCGCGGCATCCTGCTTACTGCCAAGAGTGGCCCCGGCTCGCCATCCACCCACGCACCCGAAGGCAACCCGCCCAAGGCACCGGCTGATGAAGGCAGATACCTGAAGCCCGCCCGGAGGCAACACAAGTACCTGTGCAGGCAAGAAAGAAAACAAGCGAAGACACACACATGAAACGCAAGACCGTAATCCTGACCCCGCTGCCCGACGAACTGCGGCGCAGCCTGATGCCAGCCCTGCTGGCCCTGGACTCCGTGCAGGACATCTACCAGGCTTCTGACCATGCCGAACTGGCCACCCTCATACACCGCTTCCCCAACGCGCTGGTGCTGGTGGACCTGGAGGAGCGCGACTCGGCCAAGGCCGCCACAGTGAAGGCCCTGCTGGAGTCGCTCACCCTGCGCAAGCCCGAGAAACTCACACGCACCGAACAGGAGATACTGCGCCTCATAGCCCTGGGACACAGCGTGAAGGAGATAGCGGCCATGAGATGCAACAGCGAATACACGATAAGCACACACAAGAAGAATATCTTCAGCAAGCTGGGAGTCAACAACGCACACGACGCCACCAAGTATGCCCTGCGCACAGGGCTCATCGACCTGGTGGAGTACTACATCTGAGCCACACACCCACAGCACACACCCACAGCCATGCCAGCCACATGCACAAGGAGCGGCACAGCCATGCCACATCAGGCTCCACAGCCTGGAGACACACGGCCAGGGAAGCATGACAGAAAATCCGCCTGTGAATTTTTGTGAAACTCTTTGCGGCAACTGATTAATGCACTATATTTGCACCCCGAACAGAGAAGATTGTGATATATTGATGGAAGCTAAGGAGTCATTACAGAAACTGGCCACAGCCATGCTTGAGGCACAAATGCCCATACCACGACAAACCCTGATAGAGTTCCTGACCGGCAAGGAGTCCAACGAGACAAGCGAGATGAGACTTGACGAGATGGAGTCATTCGGCATCGGGGACAGCCACGACGAGGACTACTGGGCCAATCTCATCGACGCTGCCTACGAGAGGGGCTACCTGAAGGAGAAATCCACACGCAACGATGCACTGGTGCTCAGCGCCGAGGGCAAGAAGTTCCAGAAGAAGCCTGTGTCGTTTGTCATCAGCGACGAGGACGAGGACAGCTCCATGCCCGACGACAACGCCAGCAGCGTGGACGACATCATCAGCATGACCAACACAGGCCGCACCGCACCCAGGACAGGCGCCACATCGGGGCACGCACAGCAGTTTATCAAGCTCATACGCGCCATCGACAGGAAGATAGACCTCGACGAGTATGCCGAGACCGCCGGCATCCCCTTTGCCGACGTGCTCGATGACCTGGAGGAGATGGTGAAGCAAGGGCGCAAGGTGGAGATCACCTACTTCACCAACGAGGTGATAGGCGAGGAGGGCATCAACGAGCTCTCGGACTGCTTTGACGAGTATGGGGCCAGCAACCTGGACCAGGTGCTCGACGAGTATGGCGATGTGTACAGCGAGGAGGAGATAAGGCTGGCACGCGTGGTGTACATGGTACAGCACATGAAATAGCCAGGCACACACACTGAGGAAAAGTCAACAAAGCAAATTAACATAATGGAAATTCTGAAATTCAATCCTATCTACAAGCCCACACTGTGGGGCTCCGAGACGTGGGCCGTGTCGGCCGTCAAGGGCTCAGAGTCCGTTGTGCTGGGCGGCGAGGACAAGGGACTCACCCTGCCGCAGGTGGTGGAGCGCTATGGAGCAGACTTCCTGGGCAAGGCCAACAGCGCAAAGTTTGGCAATGCCTTCCCGCTGCTCATCAAGTTTATCGACGCACGCCAGGACCTCTCTATCCAGGTGCACCCCAATGACGAGCTCAGCGCGAAGCGTCATGGAAAGATGGGCAAGAACGAGATGTGGTATGTG
The DNA here is from genome assembly GCA_050873805.1 of Prevotellaceae bacterium. Lineage (GTDB taxonomy): Bacteria > Bacteroidota > Bacteroidia > Bacteroidales > Bacteroidaceae > Physcousia. Next base: position 15,258 of record JBNMJN010000001.1, read on the forward strand.
GTGGACGCCGACCGTGGCAGCAAGCTCATAGCCGGATTCTGCCGCCAGATGGACACCCGCGACTATGCAGCCAAGGTGGCCGACGGAAGCATCGAGCAGGACCTGTGCAAGGCAAGCGTGACCCAGGGCGACTGCTTCTACATCCCGGCCGGCCGCGTGCACGGGATAGGCGCGGGAATGGTGATTGCCGAGATACAGCAGACAAGCGATGTCACCTACCGCATCTACGACTACATGCGGCGCGACCGCAATGGCAACCTGCGCGAGCTGCACACCGAGCTGGCTCTGGACGCCATCAACTTCCAGGACATCACACAGGATCCCAAGGTGCACTACACCGAGCAGCGCGACACTCTGGTCCCGCTGGTGGAGTGCCCCTACTTCAAGACCTCGGAACTGAAACTCACAAGCACCTATGTGAGGGACTATGCCGGCGAGGACACCTTCCACGTGTATATGTGCCTGAGCGGACAGTGCTGCCTGCTCAGTCCGCAGGGACAGGGAATTTTCCTGCATAGCGGGGAGTCGCTTGTGGTGCCCGCCTGCATGAGCCATGTGACACTGATACCTGACGGACAGTGCAAACTGCTGGAAAGCGGAGTGCTGTGAAGAGTTCTCCACAACACCTGCAAGACAAAAAAACGCTACATTTGAGCTGTTAAATAAAATAAAAGAAGTACCTTTGTGCAGACATGGTTCAAAAAAGTGACCATGCTGACCAATGGTACTTCATATTCTATCCATCATACCACCCCTGGCCGCCTTTGGCTATTGTACCACACAGTTGCTACGACAAGGAGAGCACAAGAAATGGCTGCGCGTGACCGCATTCGCGCTCTGTGCCCTGCTGGCCACAGCCACTTTCCACTCCACATACATGGGATGCACGCCCCAGTTTCCCTTTATGCTGTTCCTGGCAAACACGCTGATTCTCTCGCTCATCCCCATCATGTATATCCTTGTGAGCCGCCAGTTCTCCCTGCCCTTCCTTGACCAGTACTTCCTGTGGATAGTGGGCTACACCGTGATTGCGCTGCCCTTCCAGGTGTGCCAGCTGCTCTATCCCCTGCCCACACTCCTGCCCGACCACTGGGGAAGCAACATGCTGCTGCTGTCCTTCAATGGCAGGGACACCCTCACGATAAGTCCCATAGGCGTGGTGGTGGTCCTGCAGGCATGCGTGGCCTTCTTCAGGACTGCGCTCATGTATCAGACCGTGCTGCGCAGGAGACTCATCCTGAGCATGAAAATCAGGGGATTCCTGATGCTGGTGAGCATGACCACCATACTGCTCAGCATCATCACACTCTTTCCCAAAAGTATGCTCACGAGTACCGTGGGCGCATGGATTACACTGCTCAGCATAGCATTTGCCGTCACCGCATGGCTGATGGTCCTGCCCAACTTGTCGCAGGAGGACATCTCCTTTACCGATGAGAGCCAGAATCCGGTGAAGCTGTCGGACACCTCCATGTCATCGCTGGCTGCCGGGGTACACTTCCTCATCGACAAGGAGAAGATATACCTGAGGCCTGGCGTGAAGGTGGAGCAGATGGCACGCATGCTCGGCACCAACCGCACTTACCTGTCGCGGGTGATAAGGGGGGAGTATGACAAGACCTTCCCGCAGCTCCTCATCACCCTGAGAATCGAGGAGGCCAAGAGGCTGCTGAAGGATAACCCCAAGATAAAGATAAACGAGGTGGCCACGCGCTGCGGCTTCAGAAACTCAAGTGTGTTTGGCAAGGCATTCAAGGAAGAGACGGGCCTGACACCACTGGACTGGCGCAGGCACCCCGACGGGCTGCCTGTACAGGAAAATCCTGCACAGGAGAGCCAGCCCGACGCGGAATCTATTTGACCTTGCCATTCTTGGCAAACTCGCGGCGTGCCTTGTCGAGCATCTTCTGGAATGCCTCATCGGCACACAGACGCGCAAAGGTGACACTGCCCATCACACGCCCCATGTCCACATCGCTCTGGTAGTGAAATCCCACAATCACGCGGCTCTGTCCCAGCTCATAGGCCACCTTCATGATCTGCTCGGTGTGGGCAGGGTCGATGGCCGTGAGGGTGAGTCCCACCAGCCACGACACATGGGTGTGGCCCGAGGGGTAACTGGTGAAGTCGGTCTTGCTCTCATGCTGAGGCACGCTGGTGGCCTCCTGGAACTGCTGGTAGGGGCGCACGCGGTGGAAGTACTTCTTGGCACTGGCGCCTGCCTGCTGCTCGGTGAGGTGCAGGCGGGATATCAGGCGGAAGAGCTCGGGGTAGGTGTCGGGAGTCATGTCGCGGCCTATCACAGCCCCAAACCGCTCCAGGAAGTACTTGGCACAGAGGTCGGCATCGGCAATGGCCTGCTTGCCACGCTCTGTCTGGCGTATCGACTTGCCCCACTGGTACTGCGTCCAGTCGTCATAGAAGCGCGCGTCGGTGAGCGATGGGGGCGCGGGAATGACATTCTCCATGTGGGGAGCCTGGTCGGTGGTGTAGAACGGGGTGAACTTCTCATCGGTGACACTCTTCTGCGCCCATGTGGCCACAGAGCACAGCACGGCTGCTGCCATCATTGCTTTTCTCTTCATCATTTTTGATTTAGTATAAGGGTTATTCTGAACAAGGGAAGCGGTGGAAGTACACAGTCCAGCCCGCTCCCCTATGCAAATTTACTCATTTGTCCGCACTTAGGCAAGCAATACTCTGCCTTCTTGCAACCATGCCGCCCAGGACAGGCTGCACGCATGCCATGCCGGCACAGGGGACTGCCTGTCCTGGGCAGATGGGACTACCTAAGCTCAAAGGCCTTGGCGAGGCGCAGGTTGTCGGAGGCATTGCCCACCAGAGCCTCAAACTTGCCTGGCTCGGCCTTCCACGACGAGGTGGCCTCGTCATAGTAACTGAGTGCCTGGCTGTCGATGGTGATGGACACATCGCGGCTCTCGCCCGGGCGCAGGCTTACCTTCTGGAATCCCTTGAGCTCCTTGTAGGGGCGGTCCACACTGGCCTTCACGTCGTGGATGTAGAGCTGCACTGTCTCCGCTCCCTCGCGCTTGCCTGTGTTGCGCACATTGACCGTGAAGGTGATGGCGCCGTCCTGGGACATCTGCGTGGTACTGGCACGCAGGTTGGTGAGGGAGAATGTGGTGTAGCTCAGACCATGCCCGAAGGCAAACAGGGGATGGGTCTTCTCCTTGTCGGCCCAGCGATAGCCCACATAGATGCCCTCCTTGTACTCCTCGTCGATGATGTTGCCGGGAGTCTTGCTCCCGCCTTCCTTGCGCCAGGTGCCGGGATAAGTGCCCAGGGCATGCGCGCCCACCTCGTCGAGCGAGGACACCCAGGTATAGGGCAACTTGCCACTGGGGTTGGCGTCGCCCACGAGCACCGAGGCCAGGGCGGCGCCTGCCTCGGACCCTATGAACCAGCCCTGCACGATGGCAGGCACCCGAGCCTTCCAGGGCATGGCCACGGGATTGCCCGAGATGTTGACATAGACCAGGTTCTTGTTGGCCTTGGCCAGTGCCTCGATGAGCTGGTCCTGGCCATAGGGAAGGCCGTAGGACTTGCGGTCGTGTCCCTCACAGTCCTGGTAGTCACTCTTGTTGAGCCCGCCAAACATCACCACATAGTCGGCCTCCCTGGCCTTGGCCACCGCCTCGGCTATCAGCTCATCGGGCGTGCGCTTGTCGTTGAGGTCCTGCCCGGTGGTCACCCCATTGTAGTTGCCGGTCACGTCCCCCACGTATCCACGCGCATAATCCACCTGTATGCTTTGCTGCGCCAGGCGTTCCCTCAAGCCCTGCAGGGGCGATATCTCGTGCTGTACCTTGAGCGACGAGCTGCCTCCGCCCACGGTCATCATCTTGACGGCATTCTCGCCCACCACCAGCACGCGCTTGGCAGTGGCCGTGTTGATGGGCAGCACGCCACGGTTGTTCTGCAGCAGCACTATCCCCTCCCGGGCTATCTGCCGGGCAGCCTCGTAGTGAGTTTCGGAGCAGAGGAAGCCGTGAGGGCGGTGGGGGTTCATGGTAGTGCGGTAGAAGAGGCGCAGGACACGGCGCACCTTGTCGTCCAGTTCCCGGGTGCCATACTTGCCCTGCTGGATGCCCTTGAGATAAGGAAGAGCCAGGAAATAATTGTCATAGGCATTGCTGGCTCCCATGGTGAGGCCATTGGTCCAGGAGCCAAACTCCATGTCGAGCCCGTTCCTCACAGCCTGGTCGGTGCTGTGTGCGCCTCCCCAGTCGCTCACCACCACACCGTCAGATTGCCAGTCATGCTTCAGGATCTGGTTGAGTGTCCACTGGTTGTGACAGTTGTGCTCGTTGCGGTAAATGTTGTAGGCGCCCATGATGGCCCATGCCTTGCCCTGCTGGATGGCAGCCTTGAAGGCAGGCAAGTATATCTCATGCAGCGCGCGGTCGCTCACGATGACATTCACCTGGTGGCGGTACTCCTCGTCATTATTGAGGCAATAGTGCTTGACACAGGCCGACACGCCCCGCGACTGTAGTCCCTGCACATAGGGGACCACCATGGTGGAGGTCAGGAAGGGATCCTCGCCCATATACTCAAAGTTGCGCCCATTGAGAGGAGTGCGGAAGATGTTGACTCCCGGGCCCAGTATCATGTCCTTGCCACGGTAGAGAGCCTCCTCGCCCAGAGCCTCGCCATAGGCACGCGCCATATCGGGATTCCAGGATGCGGCCAGGCAGGTGAGTGCCGGGAAGGCCACACAGGAGTCATTGGTCTGCCCAGCCTGCTCCCACTCATCCCAAAGCACATCGGGACGCACGCCGTGAGGACCGTCGTCGGTCCAGAAGTCCGAGAAGCCAAGGCGTGGCACGCCAGCCGACGAGAACTTGCTCTGGGCATGGATTACCCGGATTTTCTCCTGCAAGGTCATGCGGGAGAGCGCGTCCTCGACACGCTCCTCCACAGGCTTGCTGTGGTCCAGATATACAGGCACACTCTGCTGTGCCTGCGACATGAGGGCGGTTGCCAACGACAACACGCCACACAGGATAATGCTTTTCATATCGTTATGCTCGTTTATATATAAGTTTTCTCTTCCAATATGCCATTTGCCCAAGGGCACTTCCCTGTGCTCACCTTCCATAGCATCTGCACAGATGTTGGTTTCCTGCGGTTTTGCGGTCTCACGTTTTTGCGGTCTCACCTTCCATAGCATCAGCGCAGATGTTCGTTCCCCCCCAGGCAACCGTGACGGTGCCACACACCTGAGCATCGCACGCGCGACAACGGCACGGACGTCCCCGAGAGCCTGCCCGCAAGCCCGCACTACTCCCCCCAGTTGCTGCGGTCAAGGTTGCGGTAGCCAATGGCCTCGGCCAGATGGTCGGGCTGGATGTGCTCACTTCCGGCCAGGTCGGCAATGGTGCGGCTCACCCTGAGGATGCGGTCGTAGGCACGGGCCGAGAGCTGCAGGCGGTTCATGGCCTCGCGCAAGAGTGCCATGCCAGCCTCGTCGGGCTGCGCATACTGGCGCATCAGGCGGCTGTTCATCTGGGCGTTGCAGTGGATGCCTGGCTCCTGGGCAAACCGCTCCTCCTGTATCTTGCGTGCCCGTATCACGCGCTCGCGTATCATGGCGCTGGTCTCACCGGGTGCCGTGCGGCTCATCTCCTCGAAGGAGAGGGGTGTGATTTCTATCTGCAGGTCTATCCTGTCCAGCAAGGGGCCCGATATCTTGTTGAGATAGCGCACTATCTGACCAGGGGTGCAGCAGCATGCCTTGGTGGGGTGATTGTAATAGCCACACGGACAGGGATTCATCGAGGCCACAAACATGAACGAGCACGGAAAGGTGACATTGTACTTGGCACGCGACACATTGATAATCCTGTCCTCAAGCGGCTGTCGCAGGACCTCCAGCACCGAGCGCTGAAACTCGGGCAACTCATCGCAGAAGAGTATGCCATTGTGTGCCAGGGATATCTCTCCCGGCTGTGGATTGGCGCCTCCGCCCACCAGAGCCACCTGCGAGATGGTGTGGTGGGGAGCGCGGAAGGGGCGCTGGGCCATGAGTGAGCATCCGGCCGGCAGGGTGCCTGCCACGGAATGCACCTGCGTGGTCTCGAGGCTCTCCTGCAGGCTGAGCGGGGGCAGTATGCTGGGCATGCGCTTGGCCAGCATGCTCTTGCCACTGCCCGGGGGGCCTATCATTATTATATTATGCCCGCCTGCGGCAGCCACCTCCATGGCTCGCTTGACGTGCTCCTGCCCCTTGACATCGGCAAAGTCGTAGTCAAACTCGCACTGGCGGGCGTAGAACTCGCCCCGCGTGTCGATGACCGTGGGCTCAAGGAGGGCGGTGCCATTGAGGTGATTGACCACCTGGGTGATGTGCCTCACGCCATACACCTTTATCTTGTTGACCACAGCTGCCTCGCGTATGTTGCCCTCGGGCACGAAGAGACCCTCGAAGCCCATCTCGCGTGCCTTGATGGCTACGGGCAAGGCGCCGCGTATGGGCACCAGCGAGCCGTCCAGACTGAGTTCGCCCACCATCATGTACTTGCCCAGCTGGCTGGTGTTGACCTTGTCCTCAGTGGCCAGGATGCCTATGGCCATGGGCAAGTCGTAGCCCGAGCCCTCCTTGCGGATGTCGGCAGGAGAGAGGTTGATGGTAATCTGTCGTGTGGGGAAAGTGTAGCCGCTGTTCTCTATGGCAGCCAGGATGCGCTCGTGGCTCTCCTTGACCGCATTGTCGGGCAAGCCCACAAGGACAAACCTCACGCCCCTGGTAGCGTTCACCTCGATGGTGACCGCCGTGGCCTGAAGCCCTTGCATGCTGGCCCCGAACACCTTTACAAGCATAGTGACTTGGCTTTAGACTCTATGTCCAGCGTCCAGTTGGAGCCGGATGCCATGATGTGCTGGGTGCTGTCAACAAGCACAAAGAAGGGCAAGCGGCGGATGTTCCAGCGGGCGGCGAGGTCGCTTGCAAATGCCTTGTAGTCGCAATAGGAGGGGAAATCCACGCTGTCGCGCCTTTCCAGGTCGCGCAGATAGGCTGCATCGGTGTCCAGCGAGTAGCTCACGATGTCCAGCGTGCGGCCTTTTCCCTTCATGTCCCTGCGCAGTTTCCTGGCCCGGTACAGCGCGCTCTGCGAGCCGCTCTTCCAGCCAGCCCAGAAGATGATGAGCAGATGCTTGCCCTTATAGTCGCCACGGCAGATGGTGTCGCGACGGGCTTCGCTAGCTGTGTGTCTGGGACGTACAGCCAGGCGGAAGTCGGGCAGAGTGGCACCCGGGGAGAGCATGCCGTGTGCCTGCACGGCATGGGAGAGCCTGCGCAAGGCCATGTCCTGGGGGCACGCACGGCACAGGCTGTCGTATATCTCACGGGCTTCCTGGCCCGGTGAACTGCTTGAGAGCAGATAATATTGTGCAAAAAGATACTGGCTCACGGCCAGTGTGGGATGCGCAAGGGCATACTGGCGCGCCAGGGCCTGCAGCCCGGACTGCGACTTTCCTTCCGCCTCCTTTCTGAACTTGGTATAGACCTCGTTGTCCTCGGTGCCTGTCACCTCCACACCATTCAGGTGCTGCGCGTCACCCTTGAGCGTGATGTCGTCACCTGGGGAGGCGAATATGGCCAGCTGGGAATAATTGGGATAGAGTACCTGCATGACGGCAGGCGCGTCCAGGTGGGCCGTATAAGTGAACGTGCCATCCTGTATGTGCAGGGTGTCCAGTGTGGCCGTGCCACCCTGTGTGCTGTATATAAAGAACTCACCCTGCTCCAGGTGAGCAAACCGTCCACGGATTTTCACTTGTCCGGGATGGCCGCTGCAACAGAGCAGGGTGAGCAGTGATGCTATATAGAATAGTTGCTTCAATTTACTTCACAATATTCTTGATGGTGCTTGCATACTTGGCAAACTCCAGGTCGTTGGCAGCGCGTGTGGCCAGAGTGGCATCCTGCTGGATGGCATTCTTGAGGCTGGTGGCCAGGGTGCTTGCGTCACCAGTGCGTGCTGCGAGCACTGCCTGCAGGTAGCTGGTGGTGGCATCAGCGTTCTTGATCTTGGCCAGAGTGTTCTTGGCACTGGTGTAGTCCTTGGCCAGAATCTGTGCCAGGGCTGCGCTGTTGGTGTTCACGCCAGCCAGGTCAGAGGCAGCCTGTGTGTAGTTGCCCTTGGCAATGTTGAGGTTGCCCATCACCTCCTTGAAGGTGTTGGAGCCGCTGCCCTGAGCGAGCAGAGTCTCGGCCTTGGCCACGTCACCGCTCTTGAGAGCCAGCAGAGCCAGGTTGGTGTTCACCTCGCTTGCGCTCTTGCTCACCTGTGCGGCCTGCTTCAGGTAGTTCTGTGCGGCAGCCATGTCACCCTTGCTGATAGCCTGCTGTGCCATGTTGTTGAGCGCGCGATAGTCGCTGGGGTACTGCTTGGCGATAGCCTCGTTCCACTTCTGGCGTGTGGCATCGTCCTTCACCAGCTTGTTGGCGCCATATACCATCTCCTCCACGCTCAGCTTGCTGGGGTCTGCGGCAAACTGGTCCAGGATCTGGGCGTCGCTGCGGCCGATAATCTCGTAGTTCACAATCAGGCGTGCACGGCGCAGCTCGGGCAGGATGCTATGCTTGATGTCGGTATATACCTCGCTCATGTTGCTGATCTGCTGCTCGCGCTCCTCGGGATCCTGGTACATGGAGAGGACGCGCAGGATAACTTCCTTGTCCTGCAGGTTGCTCTTGCTCACCAGTTCCTGGAAGCCTTCCCAGTCCTCGGCGGTGAACTTGGTGTCCACATCGGCCTGCATCTTAATCTTCTTCAGTTCCTTCTTGAGGTAGCTGCTGCTCACGTTCTGACGCTTCTCGGCCAGCTTCTCGTTGAAGCTGTACTTACCATCGGGGCTGGCGTATGCGCTTACCTCGATGTTGGTCAGGGCACGTGTCTCGCTGTTGTCATTGATTTCCTTCAGGATCTTGCCCAGGTCCTTCACGCTCACGCTCTTCAGCTCGCTGGCACGCAGGGTAGCCTGGTTGATGAGGAACTTGATGTTGGCCTCCTGCTTCTGGGCGATGATGCGCTGGTAGGCATCGGGGGCTGTGGCTGCGGTGATGTCGCAGCGGCTCAGCAGCTGGCTGGTGGCCACCACGCCATAGCCAATCTTCACCTCGGGAATCTTCACGGTCTTCTTGCCCTTCTTGGCGTCAAAGCGAGCATAGAGGTCGCTCTTAATCATGGGGTCAACATAAGCGAAGTTGGCCTTCATGGTGTAGGTGCCACCCACCTTGTACTGGATGGTGGTGCCGTTGCCTTCTACCTTCTCGCCCTGGAATGTGGCGCTCTGGCCTACGGCCTCGCCGCCCTCGTACTTCAGCACGGGAGTCACGGTCACCTGTGCCTTCTTCTTCATGTACTTGGTGGGGAATGTTCCGTTGATAGTCACAGGAACCTGACCTCCAACAGCCTCCAGGGGAGTAGGAGTAACGTTAAAGTTGTCAGCGCCCAGCTTGCCGAGCTTGCTGCAAGAAGACAGCATCAGCATAGAGGCCGATGCCATCAGAAGAACTTGTTTTGTTTGCATGACTTTTATAAAATTCTATTGCTTTCTCTCTAATGCTCAATTCCGTTGCGAAGTTAAGACAATTTTGTGAGGTGGATATTCCCATTGGCTTATTTTTGCTGTTTTCACGCTATTCTTTGCCTTTCGGGGCATGTTTTCGCTCCTCGTAGAGTATATTTCTTGGGTGATGCTCCAGTATTTCCTGACGAAGGCGGGATTTGTCTATATGCATGTAGATTTCTGTGGTGGAGATATCCTCGTGCCCCAGCATCATCTGTATGGCGCGCAGGTTGGCTCCTCCCTCGAGCAAATGTGTGGCAAAACTGTGGCGGAAGGTGTGGGGGCTGATGTTCTTGCTGATGCCTGCCCTCCGGGCATACTCCTTTATATATATAAACAGGCTGATGCGGCTCAGGCGGCATCCACGGGTGAGGGACACAAACACATAATCCTCCTCGCTGGCCCGCACCCTGTGGCCCATCCTGGTCACCAGCCACTCGCGCAGCCGCTCCACGGCCTTGCCGTCAATGGGCACAAGCCTCTCCTTGCCGCCCTTTCCGCTCACACGCAGGTATCCCTCCTCCAGGTAAAGCTGGCTGATGCGCAAGTTGCAGAGCTCACTGATGCGCAGCCCGCAGCCATACAGCACCTCGATGATGGCACGGTCCCTTATCCCCTCGGGCTTGCCCAGGTCTATCACGCCTATGATGCGGTCTATCTCCTCCACGCTGAGCACCTCGGGCAGATGCTTGCCTATGCGCGGACTCTCGAGCAACTCCGTGGGGTCGGCCTCCACCTCCCGCTCCAGCACCAGGAAGTGATAAAAAGAGCGCACACCACTCAGTATGCGTGCCACGCTACGTGCCTGTATGCCATCCTCACGCAACTCGCCCGCAAACTGGTCGAGCTGCTCCAGCGTCACGCTGCGGAAGTCGATATGGTTGTCGGCATAATACTGGAGAAGTTTGTTCAAGTCCCTGCGATAAGCGTCCAGGGTGTTCTTGGAGTAGGAACGCTCCAGGCGCAGATATTGTATGTACCTGCGCAGGATGAACTCGTCCACCACGCCCTTTACGCTGCCTCTTTTTGCTCTCTCTGTCATCCTATTCTAATAAATGCGCCCACATTGTTCATCCACTCGCATATTTTCGTTAACTTTGCCTTAACAAAGTTATAAATAAATTATGAGAATACAAATTATCAATGGCCCAAACCTGAATCTCCTGGGCATCAGAGAGCCCGAGATTTATGGCAAGCGTGCCTGGGAAGACTATCTGAAGGAGTTGCGCAGCCGCTTCCCCAACGTGCGCATAGACTACTACCAGAGCAACCTGGAGGGTGAGATCATCGACAAGATACAGGAGGTGGGCTTCGACCGTGATGGCATCGTGCTCAATGCGGGAGCCTACACCCACACCAGCGTGGCCATCCTGGACGCCATCAAGAGCGTGACCACTCCCACCGTGGAGGTGCACATCAGCAATGTACACCAGCGCGAGGAGTTCCGCCGCAAGAGCATCATCAGCCCGGGATGCCTGGGTGTCATCTGCGGCTTCGGGCTCGACAGTTATCGCCTGGCCATTGAGGCACTCATCGACAAGGCCAGCAAGAAGGACAAGTAACCATCCCCGAAGCGTTGGAACTGGACGAGTATATCCTGCGCCACATAGATGCCGAGGGCGAACTCCTGCATGCTCTGTGGCGTGACACGCAACTGCGCCTTTCCTATGGGCAGATGGCAAGCGGACACCTGCAGGGCCGCCTGCTCAAGATGCTGGTGGAGATGATAAAGCCGCTGAGGGTGCTCGAGCTGGGCACCTTCAGCGGCTACAGTGCGTTGTGCATGGCCGAGGGGCTGCAGCCCGGGGCTGAGTTGCACACCATCGAGATATTCGACGAGATGGAGGATTTCATACGCTCATGGCTCTGCCGCAGCCCGCATGCCTCGCAGATACACCTGCACATTGGTGACGCCCTGGACATCGTGCCCGCCCTGCCTGGCCAGTGGGACCTGGTGTTCATGGATGCCGACAAGCGTCAGTACGTTGACTATTATAATATGATACTGCCACTCATGCGCCCGGGCGGCTTCATCCTGGCCGACAACACGCTGTGGTACGGGCATGTGCTCGAGGAGCATCCGCGAGAGAGCGACCGGCAGACACAGAACATACAAGCCTTCAACGACCTGGTTGCCGCCGACCCACGGGTGGAGAAGGTCATACTCCCCCTGCGCGACGGACTCACCATCATACGCGTGAAGGACTGAGCCGCTGTGGAATCAGGAATATATAAATAGACATGCACATCGGCCGAAAAGCATTAGAGACTAAGATTTCCTTTGGGGAAATTCTTTCTCTTACACCCTATTACACATTTAGGGAAATATAGAAATGGACAAGTTATTTGCCCGATACCATCCTAACAGAGTGAGTGTAAAGAAACAAACTTATATGAAAGTATCTGCCTTGTATCATTGTTGAGAAACCGAAGAATCATGGAACAAATGAATATGAGAAAGGCTTTCCTCCAACTGCACCTGAGTGTGCTCTTGTCTGGATTCACGGGACTATTCGGAAAACTTGTTACACTCAACGAGGCCACTTTGACGTGGTATAGAATCTTCTTCTCTACCATGATACTCTTGGTATTTACAGGTTTGCCAAGGGTGGGATGGAAGAAACTGCTGCAAATTGCAGGAACCGGTACACTCTTGGGACTGCACTGGCTGCTCTTTTATTCCTCCATCAAGTTGAGCAATGTATCCATCGGCGTGGTATGCTTTGCAAGTATGGGCTTTTTCACTTCCTTCTTTGAGCCTCTCATCTTCGGCAAACGATTTTCTCCTATAGAAACCTTTTTGGCACTTATCACTATTGTAGGCTTGTTTTGCATCTTCTCTTTCGATTCCCGTTACCGACTGGGCATCGCCGTGGGAATCCTCTCGGCAGCAGTCTGTTCCTTGTATGCCACCACCTGCAAGAAGGTAAGTGTGGGAGTCAAGGCACGCACGATGTTGCTATATCAGATGGCAGGAGGTTTGGTGGGCGTGTCTGCTCTCATTCCTATATACCTGCTCCTCTTCCCTTCCAGTCAACCTGTGATGGTGTTGCCAGAGGGTGCCAACTTGTGGTGGCTATTGAGCCTTGCCCTCTTCTGTACAGTGGGACTATATCTCTTGCAGATTATTGTCTTGAAAAAATTGTCGGCATTTACCGTCAACCTAACTTACAACCTCGAGCCGTGCTATACCATTCTCATTGCTTTCATCGTTTTTGGCGAGGCAAGAGAGTTGAATGCATCCTTCTATGTGGGCATGGCAATGGTGATACTCAGCGTAGTGCTGCAGTCGTTGAGAGCCTGGAGAAGAGGGAGAAAGTGAAGTATACTGTGCTGCATACATGCATTATATGCAGCACATCCGAAGTGTAAAGTCACTTCGGATGCATCAGGCTGCCATACCCCACTCTGCCTATCACACGATTATCTTCCTCTTGTGATAGTTCTCGCGGAAGGCGGTGGGTGAGCAACCCTTCTTCTTCTTGAAGATGCGGTTGAAGTTGCTTATGTTGTTGAACCCACACTCATAGCAGATGTCGGCCACGCTGCTGGTGCTGTCCACCAACTGGCGTGCGGCATGACCCAGGCGGATGTCGATGATATAGTCGGACACCGTCTTGCCCGTCTTGGTGCGGAAGTAGCGGCTGAAGGCCGCCGGAGTCATCTCGGCAATGTCGGCAAGTGTCTTCAGGCGTATCTCACGCTTGTAGTTCTGGTCAATGTACTCCTCCACCTGGCGCACACGCATGCTCTCGGGCGTGTTCTTCACGTTGGAGAAGGAGCGGCTGGCCAGCAGATGGTAGTTCTCCTGCAGGGACAGCTCATAGAGAATCTCCAGCAACTTGAGCATACGGTAGAATCCTGGCTGCGACTGGGTGATGGCCGTTATCTTGCCATACAGCTCCATGATGGTGTTGAGCTCGAAGGCAATGCCGCGCTTGGCATTGTGGAACAGGGCGCGCAGGCTGCTCAGCTGGTTCTTGGCCAGGAACTGCTCTCCCATGAGGTCGGGCGGAAACTGGATGGTAATCTCATGTATCGAGTGGCTCTGGCAGTCATACTGGTCCCAGGTGTGCTCAAGCCCGCTGCCCACCAGCACCAGGTCATACTTGCCAAGCACCTCAATGGAGTCACCCACTATGCGCCTGGCTCCATCGCAATGCTCCACAAAGTTAAGCTCCATGGCCTCGTGCTTGTGCAGCGGATAGGTGAAGGCCTCCTTGTCGCGGTCCACCATATAGAAGCAGTCTTTCTCCGAAAGGTGGGGCTTCTCTGTTATTACCTTGTTCATAAGTGTGTATGCTCGCTCTGGTTGGAAATCAACTGCTAAGTTAGGGGGAAAAGTTGGATTGGGCAAGCATGGAAGAATAAATAAAGCGGAGGAACGCTATTTCACGCTCTTCCGCTTTACTACGTATTGCTACAAAAAAACTCAATCACTTCCTTTTCGCCATGTCCAGCAACAAGCGATGTATGCTGGTGTCATTGTCCAGTTCGGGATGGAAGGCAGTCACCAGTTGGCTTCCTTGCCGGGCTGCCACGATGTGGCCATCCACCTGTGCCAGCACCTCCACCTCTGGCCCCACCTCGGCTATGTAGGGAGCCCGTATGAAGGTCATGGGCACACGTCCCAAGCCCTGGAAGTCCCCCTCGGTGTGGAAACTGCCCAACTGCCTGCCATAGGCATTGCGCTTGGCCAGGATGTCCATAGTGTCCAGATGCAGGCGGTCCAGCATGATGAGTCCGGCACAGGTGCCCAGCACGGGCAGTCCGCCCAGGATTTCCTGCCGCACCTCGTCCCACATGCCCAGGTCGTGCATGATGCGCGTCATCGTGGTGCTCTCGCCGCCCGGGATGATGAGTGCCTGCTTCTCCTGGTGCCAGTCCTGGATGTTTCGCACCAGGAAAGGCTCCTCGCCCATGCGCTCCAGCACCTGGCGGTGCTCCTCGAAGGCTCCCTGCAGAGCCATGATGGCTATCCTCATTTTCCGCGCTCTGCCATGAGCAGCTCTATCTCCTGCTCGTTGATGCCTACCATTGCCTCGCCCAGGTCCTCGCTCAGTTCGGCCAGCATCTTGGGATTGTCATAGTTGGTCACAGCCTTCACGATGGCCTGTGCGCGCTTCTCTGGGTTGCCGCTCTTGAATATTCCGCTGCCCACAAACACGCCCTCGGCACCCAGCTGCATCATCAGTGCGGCATCGGCGGGAGTGGCCACTCCACCTGCTGCGAAGTTCACCACAGGCAGCTTGCCATTGTCGTGCACATACGCTACCAGGTCGTAGGGCACGCGCAGTTGCTTGGCAGCCTCGTAGAGCTCATCGGCACTCAGGCTGGTGAGCCTACGTATCTCACTCTGCATCATGCGCATGTGACGCACGGCCTGCACCACATCGCCCGTGCCAGGCTCACCCTTGGTGCGAATCATGGTAGCGCCCTCATTGATGCGGCGCAAAGCCTCGCCCAGGTCCTTGGCTCCACACACGAAGGGCACCTGGAACTTGCGCTTGTCAATGTGGTACACGTCATCGGCCGGACTGAGCACCTCGCTCTCGTCTATATAGTCAATCTCTATGGCCTGCAGTATCTGTGCCTCGGCAAAGTGGCCTATGCGGCACTTGGCCATCACGGGTATGCTCACAGCCTGCTGGATGCCCTTGATCATCTTGGGGTCACTCATGCGGCTCACGCCGCCCGCAGCACGTATGTCAGCTGGAATGCGCTCCAGTGCCATCACGGCGCAGGCGCCTGCGGCCTCGGCTATGCGTGCCTGCTCGGGGGTGGTCACATCCATGATGACTCCGCCCTTGAGCATCTGTGCCAGCTGGCGGTTCAGTGAAGTTCTGTCTTCCATACTTTTGTTTCCTCCTGTATTTGGTTTGTATTTTCGTGCTGCAAAAGTCTGTATAAATAAGGAAAGGAGAAAGGCCCGCTTCCGTTTCCTACATACTTTGTTCCCTTTTCCGCAATACAAGTTATGGCTTCTGCCATAACCTACGGGAGCTGAGGGGGTGGAGACGCCCCTCCCCTTCAGCATCATCCAGCTGGCACAGGCTGCCACACATGCGTGCAGGCAGTGGAGTTGTTGTCCACGCAACTATTATTATTATTCCTTTTTTGTTTCTTTTAAAAGAAGAAATATGTTGATGATGATAGGGCGTTGATAATGTTGATAGCTGTAGGTGGTAATTTTCCCATGTGCCTGAGTGTGGGGTTATCCACGGTAAACTGTGGAGTTTTCAACCTTTGTCACATGATTCCTATGCGTTGTATTCCTTGGAGTTGTGAGTGATATTGGCTGCTTTTGTCAACACGCGTATGTGCAAAGTGCAATTTGATAATTATGTGCACTTGGCTGGTGTGATAACTTTCGCAGGCATGTTCATTGGAGTGTGATAAAGTGGAGGTCATTGTGGATATCTGTTGTGCCCAATTTTGGGGTGTTGATAATGTGGATAAGTGAACAATAACTTTGTGAGTTTTCCATGCAGTTATCCACAGTCCTCGTGGAGCCGTTTCCTCTGCTTTCAAGTTTCCCTCCCCAATAAGAATAGGGAAGCAACACGATTATTGGCTAATTATAAGGGGTTATGTTGTGCGGGAGCAGTATGCTTGCCTGGCCATACGGGGTCCTGTATGATGGTGCGGGCAGCATACTCCCTTATTCGTCCAGCCTGGGCTGGACGGTAAGGTTAGTTATATTGCTTTGCCGAAGAAAGCATACTTCACCTACCGTCCAGCCCAGGCTGGACGAAAGAGGGAGTGCGGTGCGTGGCTCTGGCAAGATAGCCTCGGAGCGGGAGTAAGCATGCTGTGTGGTGAAATCCAATGCATATATGCCTGAAATCACATTGGCTGGCAGGAGAGGCAGGCTCTGAAGTACAATCACTTAACCCGTGATTAAAGATACGCAATATATCTGGGACTGCAGAGAAAAGACAGCAGGAGTGCCATTGCTCGGCAGATAGGTGTCTCACCCTCCACTGTAAGTCGTGAGGTTTCACGCAACAGGACAAAGTCAGGGAAATATGTTTGGAACAAGGCCCATGACATCGTCATGGGGCGTGTGAAAAGTACCCAAGGCCAAGGAGACAAAGGACACAAACATAAAGAACCGCAAGAGCATCCATGAACGTCTGATAGAGGCGGATGGGAAACGTTTCGGTGACTGGGAAATGGATTTCATTGTTGACTGCAACGGCAACGCGATTCTCACCATGATAGAGAGAAGCACGAACTTCCTCGTCATGGCAAGGCTGAAAGAGGGAAAGAAGGCAATGCCGCTTGTCAAGACGGTATGGAGGTTGCTGCTGCCATACAAGGGTGAGAAGCTGAAGACCATGACAACAGACAACGGAAGTGAATTTGCCGCACATGAATGGATTACAGACAAACTTGGAGTGCCAGTGTTCTTTGCCGATGCTTATTCGTCGTGGCAGAAAGGGGCTATTGAAAACACCAACAAGCTCATAATACAATACATCCCAAAGGGAATGGACATCAGTCGCGTGACGGACAAAAGGATTGCTTCCATACAGGCGAAAATCAACAGAAGACCAAGGGAGAAACTGAACTTTTCCACGCCTAAAGAAGAGTTCTTCAGACTTTATTCTTAATTTTGCACTTGCTGGTTGACTCTATAGTTGGGAACTATAGAAACTTAAATGAAGTAAAACCGTTATTAACAAAGAAAGGAAACCACTATGAAGATTTTGGACATGTTTAATAAGAATGAAGACAGTCAGGCTGTAGCTCAGGCAAAAGCCTACTACGCACAACTCACATCTCCTGAGTACCAGAAATATTTCAGAATTGAGGATGCTGGTGACGGAATAAGCCTTGCAGAAGAGGTTATCTGTCAGTATTGGAAGCCACGTTACTTGATGGACAATAATACAAAGTGTGCTTATGAGTTCCTGAATGTCAATGAGAAATTCGAAACTATAACCACTGATGATATTGATTGGGATTCTCTGAAGGGCTTACCAGAGGAAGCCATCCAGCGAGCTCGTGACCTTAACGCTCATTATCCTACTTGTGTAAGAAATTTTGAGAATAGTGTGGCACAGGTCGCTTGCCAACTCAACCCTGATGGGATGTACTTTATGGACGAAGACGGCTTCGGCATGACTGATGACGATGAGGTTGAAATCTACGGATTCATTGACCGTCAGGGCAAGATTCTGGTGAAGTTCCAGCATATCAATGAAGATTGGAAACGTCTGGAAATCATGAAGAAGGAGGCTGAGACTAAGGTCGGTAAATAACATTATCAAAGAACGTCTGGAAAAGAGCAGTTAAAGTATGCATCAAAGGATGCTTCTTTTCTACTTGCTTACAAACAGATAACATTCCATATAATAAAAGAAAATATCACAGAAGATATGACACGAATATTCTTATCCGCAAAGTTTTGGAAGCTCTTGATGCTTGCCAAGCCATACAAGCGTTTTCCTATTTCTGTAATATACGTAGTGCTGTTCGCTTTGTGCTGGTTTGCCATGATGCTGAGAAATGAATATCACTGGAACGTTCCAATATCTACATTAGAGATTGCATTGGTGTTCCTTGCGTCTGCAATGTTTGCATCAATCGGCATGACGAAACTCGCTTCCATTGCAGAGGATAAGCGAAAGGCAAAGATATGGCATATAGCCACACAGCTACTCCTCGTATTTGAATTGGGTTATATGTACTGGCAGGACAGCATTCACATTCTTCATGTGTCAACCCCATGTGCTCTGGTAATTACCTCAATAGCCTCTGTTGTCCTGTTCCCTGTAATCGGAAAGTGCAAAGACCAGGTACTATGGAACAATACCAAAAAACTACCATTTGATTTGGTGATAGCGATATGCAGTGCTGCAGGAGTGTCCTCGTGCTTGGTAATAGCATTTTTCCTGTTGTATGTACCGCTCAGTCTGATGACGGACTTGAAATTTCCAACCCTACTTTTGGAGGTCATTGGACTTGTACTTCCCTTCGTGTTCGGTATGTTTAATTTCCTTCGTCGGGAACCTACTGGTCGGAAACTGATTTCGTTCAAGGAAAAGGCATCTGTGTTCCAGAATTATCACAAGATGTTGCTGGGATTGTTCGCCTATGCAATACTTGTCATGTATCTTTACATGCTAATTATCGTATGCTCATTTGAGCTTCCTCGCGGATATATCTCACTTATATGCTGCACCCTCACAGCATTCGGATTATTGTGCTACATCCTTATTGCCAACACAAAGATCAGTGAAACAGGCAAGATATGGGAAATCATCCATTCGCACATTCCGCTGTTGCTTCTGCCTTTGCAAATATTGATTACGGTTGCTATTGGGCGACGAATCTATGACTATGGTGTGACGATACAACGTTGCTATATTGTACTTTTCAATCTGTGGTCTTATGCGGTATGTATATACCTTGTAATGCGTAAAGGCAGCAACCTACGATGGATTCCTATCTCATTCATCGTGACATACTTCATGTTCACGGCAACTCCTCTTAGTTGTTCAAACTATGTGCTTTGGCAGTTGAAAACAGACATAAAAACATTTCTGAATCATGAGGAAAGTATATTCTGTAGAGGCATTCCAGTTGACAAATATGACTACTTGATACATGAATATGGCTTTGACACTGTCAAGGAGTTCAAGGGCATTGAGAAATACAGAAGTGAATAACTTATTCAAGTTTCGAAAGTTAGTTAAAAGTCAAAAAAACATCAAAAAGGCATAGGGCTTCTTGCGTATATCGCAGGAAATTGGTACCTTTAAGGTACCAAGCTAAAATAGATACAAACCCTATGCCTTTTTATCAGAAAGGCAGCACGTTTTTTAAAAAAAATGTGCTAAAGGTGCAGGAAGGGGAATATTGATAGAGTGGAAAAATGTTGTGTAAACTTTTGCGGGAAATAAATAAAGGTGTATATTTGTCACCAGCAATCCCTTATTGATGAATAAGGATGAAGTAGAGGATGTTATTGCTTGTGGAGATATGCTGATGGTGCTCAAATAGAAGGAGCACAAAAAAACATTTTTAATCTAAAAATATAAAGACTATGGCAAAGACAGCAGCGAAGGGGGACTATAGAGAATCCCTATTCAATGAGTGAGTGTGACAGCATGCTTGACGCGGGCACCTGGCCAGGCGGCTATGTGAAGTACGATGATGGCAGTGTAGGCTATATCCCCAAGGGGCAGGCTATGGTGTATGGCTACAGCGGCAGTGGGGCGGGCAGCGAAGTATGTGGGTCTGATGATTACTTCAGTACGGGGTCAGATGACTGGAGTGGGTCTGACACGGATGAGAAAGGAAGTGATGATGATGGAAAGGGCACAGGCAAAGAAGGTTCTTCCTCGCCTGTAGAGAAGGCAAATACCTATCTACAGGGTATATACACGTTTAATGGGAGAGCAAATAATTTTACTTTTTCTGAGGCTGTGGGTATTAATGGCGGTTTCTCTTACAAGGGATCTTATCTGATATCAGGGTTGAAGATGGAGATATATGCAGAAATAACAACTCCTATATATAATGGGTGTAAATGCAGTGCTGCAGTAGAAGTATATAGAAATGGCATGTCGTGTTCTTTTGTGCCATTAAAATATGATTTAAGCGTGGATTATATAGTAGAATCTGGGCATTATGTTTTAGGAAACGCCATATTGAATTTGCCCAAAGAGGGAAATGTGAGAGTGGAACTAATAATAAGTTTGCTGGTTGAGTCAGAAAGTGGAAAAGCAACAAGCACAGAGCGTAAAAATATTATAATTATTAAGTAGTATATAAAAAATGAACGTAAAGCACATATTGCTGGGGGCGGCATCAATTGCCGTGCTCGCGTTTTTTGGTAGGCTTGGATGTAGAATATATGACTTGCATCAGAGGAAGGCATGCCATGAAGCAAAGATGGAGGCTGCAAAAACATTCTTTTATCTCAAAAGAAAAAATGAAGGATTGAGGCAAATGCAGATGGTGGCCAATAAATATCCATTTGATCCTCAGATACCATTTGTGCAAGGTTTGGCCTATCATATAATGGGCAACTCAAAAAAGTGCAAGGAGTGTATGCGCAAATCATGCAAAATGTATGATGATAGATATAAGAAAAAAGGAGATAAGGGAGATGCTATAAATGCTGCGTTTGCATGCAAATTTGCTTATGGTGAACATGCTGTGAGGAAGAGGCTTGATGCCTGTGAGGCAGACAGTTCTTGGTATGAGGATATTTGCGTTCCAAGTGATTCTCTCATGGATAAACTGGCTTTGAGCTTGTTAGGAAATTTTGTGTCCATGAGAGATTTTGGACAATATGCGAATGACTTTTTTGATAACCGTAGTCATCAGAAGAAGCCGTGTAGGGACGATTAAGTACTTTTGTGTGATTTTATACACAGAGGAAACAGGGGGGGAGTGATGAGGGAAAAACAAGGTTGATATAGCATGCGATTATGTCAATAATTATTAATTTGAAGTATATGAATATGAAATAAAATACAGACCTACGCATCATCCAGACCTTCTGGAGCGGGGGGCACAACCCTCTGGAGTGTGGCTACGGCTGGAACCATGCTGAGCACAACCTGATGTCATGGGCACTCAGCTGCCATTCCCTGCGTGAGCACTACAGCCAGGTGGAACTTTACACCGACCAGCGCGGATATGATGTGCTGATAGGGAAACTGCACCTGCCCTACACCAAGGTGCACGTGGTGTATGATGACAGCCTGTGCCTGCCCCAGCATTGGGCAATTGCCAAGATAAGGACCTATGCCATGCAGACTGAGCCTTTCTTGCATGTGGACGGTGACATCTATGTGCCCAGGCCACTTTCCCGGGAGGCACTCTCTGCTCCTCTCGTTGCCCAGAACAGGGAGATAGGGACTGTGTATTACCGCCGTATGATGGAGAATGTGCAGCGTAATGGTGAGATAGTGCTTCCTGCCTATATAACAGAGGCTCTTCGTGCAGAGTGAAGGGGACTATAGAGAATCCCTATTCAATGAGTGAGTGTGACAGCATGCTTGACGCGGGGGCACCTGGCCAGGCGGCTATGTGAAGGACGATGCGGGCAAGGTGAGCTATATGATGAAGTCAGTGACGGTATAGGGCTACAGCGGCAGTGGGGCGGGCAGCGAAGTATGTGGGTCTGATGATTACTTCAGTACGGGGGCAGATGACTGGAGTGGGTCTGACACGGATGAGAAAGGAAGTGACAACGGAGGGAAGTCACCTGGTACAGGCAATGAGGGTGGCACTGGCACAGGTGGAAATATTGGTGGGGGCAACATAAATTCCCAAGTCATATTTGCGGGAAAGGTTTTGTCCTTGTCTGCATATACAAAAACTATAATACAATAATTGAATGGATATACAGGAACTGTGTATGTGACATCAACTGCCAGGACTCCAGAGTCACAGGCTCGCGCTATGCTTGACAACATTAAGAAGACCTCAGTAGAAGCCCAAAAGAAATTGTATGCCTCGCCAGGTGATATGGTGATAGACAAGTACAGAAGTGATAGAAGTGATGAGGAAAACATAAGAGAAATGCTGGCCGAAATAAATCGACTCGGCCCATCTAAAATATCAAAACATTGCGCTGCCCCCCATTGGCACAGTTGCATAAGTCCGTGGCAATATAATCATGTTATCCAAAGATCATAGACGCTCTGAACATAAAGAAAGGTAAATCCTGTACACCGCGTAGTTGTGCTCTAAATCCTTTCAGCTTAGAGTTAAGAGATTCAGCATGAGCATTGGTTGATCTGTGTATGGAGTACAAAGCCTTCCCGCCTGCTGCCAGCCTCCTGTATGGGCAGGGGTGGTGCAGGCGGGAAGGTGCTTCACAACAGATTATCTTTATAATTCAACTTCTCATAGCCGTCAGCTTGTCCTTATAAGCCATCATTCACTCCTCGGCTTGCAGTTCCCTTATCTGACTGAGGATGCCGTTGAGCCGCTTGCGTGACTTGTGCAGAAAGATAATCCCGCAGGTGATGCCAATCACCAGTCCCACCACTCCGCCGTAGAAGAAGCCTGTCAGTTCCTCACCACTTGCCTGCCTGCTTATGGTGTAGAAGAAGAGTGAGAGCCACACGGCCAGGAAGGGCAGGGAGAACTTGAGCCAGTTGTTGCCAAACTTCTTGTAGGCCAGGATTTTCCTGGCCACATCCAGCAGGTTGTCCTTGGTCGTGTCGATGGCCATGTGCTTGTGCATAGTGTAGAGCGAGGCCAGGATGGCGGTGAGCATGAATGCCACGGTGAGTGCCACAAACCACATGGGGATGCTCATGTAGGGTAGCAGGAACATGGCGATGATAATTCCGCTGGCGCCCATGATGCAGGAGAAGCGTATGTCCTTGCGCTCCTGTGAGAGGTCGGCATTCATGGCCCGGCGTATAATCCGCTCGCTCACTATCCGCTCCCCGGCTATGAGCGACTTGAGTTCCTTCATCTCGGCACGCAGGGCTTCCATCTCGCCCATGTCCCCAGTGTGCTGGTTGTGGCAGGGTGTGCAGGCGGTCGTTACAGCATTGTTCATCTCTTTCATAGTGATAGTATTTAGCGGTTGTTGTCCTTCTTGAGTTCTTCCCTTATCCTCACGAGCCTCACCGACACGTTCTTGGGTGATATGCCCATGATGCTTGCAATCTCGTCGTAGCTGATGTCCTCCAGCCACAGCAGTACGATGGCACGGTCGAAGGGTTGCAGGCGGCAGATGCGCCGGTGCAGCATGTCGGCCTGCCTGCTGCGGCTGTCGTTGCTCTCAAAGGGGTTCACCTCCATGCTGAGCGGTACTGTGGGATGCTTCTTCTTCCTCCTGTCGGTGCTGATGCAGGTGTTCAGCGCCACCCGGTAAACCCATGCTTTCTGTGCCTCGGGTGTGGCTGTGAGCATGAGGCTGCTGTTGCCCGACACCCCTTTCCACATGTTGATGAGTGTCTCCTGGAAGAGGTCGGCCACCTCGTCGGCATCCTTCGAGAACATGTAGCAGGCGGTGTATATCACCTCCTTGTGCGCCTGCACCATGTGCTCAAACTCTGTTTCCTTGTTGTCCATTGTGAATGTTTTGTTTGCTTGTTCTGCTATATAAACGTCAGCAAGTGCAGCTTTGCTACACGGGAAAGACGTTTTTTTGTGGGGGAAAATAGCGTGGCGGCACGCGACTTGCAATTGACTTCAGGTTGAGGGTCGCGCTTTCTTCTGGTATCAGACAGGGCTTGCACATCTGCCCTTATGGCCTCAAGGCTACAAGTCATGCCAGCCTCCCTTCCTGCCGCATCCGTAAATCCCCTGCCCCCTGCGCCTTTCACCCGGTAGGCGAAATGCCTTACAATGCCTTTAATGCCTTCTGCTTTCATTTCAGGTACGGCTTGTGCTCCTCCCTTGCCCCAGGTTCTGGTGGAGTGGACTTATGGCCAGTTTCCTTTTCGCCATATCCTGTTGTCCTTGTTGGGAGGGGCTCTGAGTCCGTTTCCAGGGATAGGGACTTTCCCGTCCAGGAGCCATTGTCCTGTACCTTGGCTTGGATGTCTCCCCTCTCCTCCACCCTCTGAGATTGCGTTATTCGCGGAGGAGTACAGGAATGATTCCAAATACGCGATTCTCAGAGCGTGGAAAAGCCATTGGAGAGAGCCTTTCCAGGGTTCTCTTGGATAAAGGCGGGGAGGGGCTGCCACTTGCCTGCTCTTGCCTAAGAAGCAGCACGGCACAGGGTCACGGCATACACTCGCAGGTGGCTGCCACTTACCTTCTCTTGCGGAAGAAGTCCTGCATGATGGCCTTGCACTCCTGTTCGAGCACACCGCCCTGGAGTACCGTCTTGGGGTGCAGCACACGCGGGGCATACAGCAGGAAGCCTCGCTTCTCGTCGCCCGCACCATACACCACACGGCTCAGCTGCGACCATCCCAGTGCCCCGGCACACATGGGGCAAGGCTCCACGGTGACGTACAGCGTGCAGTCTGTCAGATATTTCCCGCCCAGATACTCGGCTGCGGCTGTGATGGCCTGCATCTCGGCATGGGCCGTGACATCGTGAAGCCGCTCCGTGAGGTTGTGCGCGCGGGCTATGATGCGCCCCTTGCACACGATGACTGCCCCTATGGGAATCTCGCCCTCGCGCTCTGCCGCATGAGCCTCGGCCAGGGCCTGGCGCATGTATATCTCGTCCTCGTTCATCGCTTTTCGTACCGTGTTGGCTGGCAAAGTTACGTTTTTTTCCTAATTTTGCAATACTAAAGGATAAGGGAAATGGCAGAGCACAACGACTTGGGGCGTACTGGTGAGGACGATGCGGCCGACTATCTCTCTCGCGAGGGCTACCACATCATCGACCGCAACTGGCGCAGCGGGCACAAGGAACTCGACATCGTGGCCGAGCGGGATGGTGTGCTGGTCATCGTGGAGGTAAAGACCCGCCGCGACGCACGCTTTGGCAAGCCCGAGGATGCCGTGTCCATGCCCAAGATACGGCGCATAGTGCTGGCCGCCGATGCCTATGTGAGGCTCAACCGCATCGACCTGCCCGTGCGCTTCGACATCATCACCGTGCTGGGCAAGAACCGCCAGCTCAACCACATCATCGACGCATTCCGCTCACCCGTATGGTACAGATAACCGAAGACATACACCAGTGGCAGCCTCTGCTCGCCACCGTGTGGCCTGGCCTGGAGGTAAAGGCCATAGCAAGCACCGCATCCACCAACACCTGGGTGCGCGAGCATCGTGACACTCTCAGCGCACACACTACCCTGGCCATCACCGACAGCCAGACGGCCGGGCGCGGCTCGGGCACCAATCACTGGGAGTCGCAGGATGGGTGTAACCTCACCTTCAGCCTGTGCCTGCATCCACAGGGGCTGCGTGCCAACCGCATGTTCGCGCTTTCCGAGGCCATGTCGCTGGGGGTGGCCATAGGGCTGGAGCAGGCCGTGAGGGACTTGACTCACTGTGCCGGCGCAGCCTTCTCCATCAAGTGGCCCAATGACATCTACCACCAGGATGGCAAGGTGTGCGGGATGCTCATCGAGAACGACCTGAGCGGAAGGCTGGTGGAGCGCTCGGTGATAGGGGTGGGCATCAACGTGAGGCAGACCCGCTTCCTGAGCGATGCCCCCAACCCTACCTCGCTGAGCCTGATCAGCGGGCAGGATATGGCGCGCGAGGAGGTGCTCGCCAGGGTGCTCTCCTGCTTCCGCAACTGCCTGCACTGGCTGGAGCAGGAGCAGTACGAAGCCTTGCACATGCAGTACATGAGCCGTGTGTATCGCCTGCGGGAGTGGCATCACTTCACCGACCAGGACGGCACCTTCGAGGGCATGATACAGGACATACAGCCCGACGGCCACCTGCTCCTCACTGACCGTGCGGGCACGGAGCGCAGATATGCCTTCGGCGAAATCAAGTACATCATCTGACACATTATATATTATACATATAAAGGAGAAAGGACATGAAGAAGTTTCAGAGAATACTGCTGAAGCTCTCGGGCGAGAGCCTGATGGGCCAGCAGGGGTATGGCATTGACGTGCAGAGGCTCAAGGAGTATGCCGAGCAAATCAAGGAGATTGCCGACATGGGCGTGCAGATAGGCATCGTGATAGGCGGCGGCAACATATTCCGTGGGCTGAGCGGGGCTGGCAAGGGCTTCGACCGCGTTAAGGGTGACCAGATGGGCATGTGTGCCACCGTCATCAACTCGCTGGCCCTGAGCAGCGCGCTGGATGCCGCCGGGCAAAAGAACCGTGTGCTCACGGCCATACGCATGGAGCCCATAGGCGAGTTCTACAGCAAGTGGAAGGCCATCGAGACCATGGAGCAGGGTGCTGTGGCCATCATGAGCGGTGGCACAGGCGGCCCTTATTTCACCACCGACACGGGCTCGTCCCTGCGTGGCATAGAGATAGAGGCCGACGTGATGCTCAAGGGCACGCGCGTGGATGGCATCTACACAGCCGACCCCGAGAAGGACCCCGCTGCCACCAAGTTCCACGACATCACCTACAGCGAGGTTATCCAGCGCGGGCTCAAGGTAATGGACATCACCGCCACGGCCATGTGCATGCAGAACGACCTGCCCATCTATGTGTTCAACATGGACATCCCCGGCAACCTGCGCAAGGTCATCCAGGGCGAGGAGATAGGCACCCTGGTACACAACTGAGTACCTCAAGGCTGCACCCTGGTGGCAGAGGCACCCTGGTGCAATGGCATACGCAGCGCGGTGCGATGGGCTTCTCGCTATTAGTGCAAGAGCCATCGCACCGCGCATCTTCAACTCGCCCGGTAGAGGCAAAAGCCTGTCGCTGGCAACTATGCCTTTGCCCTTGCAAAGGCAGTCGCACACCTGGCCTGCTATCCCGGGGCGTTACTCGGGGCAGTGCGCCCATTGGGCTTTCGCCCGTTTCCCAAACATCATCTTCCTGCCCCGGGCAGTTCCCCTCCCCGCTTTTCCCAGAGGGGGGGGAAGGCTCATGCCATTTCCTGTGTACCTTGGTTCAAGCAAGCCTTCCCGGGCTTGGTCTCTCCGGTGTATCCTGGTATATACAGGCCCCCTCCCCCCTTGGGGAAGGTTGGGGAGGGAGTCTTCTGCTTTTACTTCACCTCTACCCTGAGGTTGGTGATGGTGCTCTGGAACTGCCCAGCCTGGCGCAGTGGGAATACCAGGGTGCGCTGGTAGGAGATGCGGTCGTTGGGCTCATACACCTCGGGCTCATAAGTGTAGGTGCCCTCCACCTGGTAGTGTGCCTTGTTCTGCGGGCGCACGATGTAGAGCGGCTTCGGCCCCAGTTCCTCCCTCAGCTGGCCGTCCACCAGCAGTCGTGTCACCCTGTTGGTGCCCTCGATGGTGAGTGTGTGCTGCTCGCCGGCAGGGATGCGGTAGTTGAAGGTGTTGAGGTAACCCTCGTGCTCGAAGCCCAGCCGTCCCTGCCGGGGGTCGGCAAGGTACACCACCGCATTCTGCGAGCGCAGCAGCTCGGTGCCCTTAGCCTCCTGCTTGCCATCGATGGTGAAGGTCACCGCATAGTCGTATCCTATCTCCTCGGCCTCCAGCTGGCTGCCCGGCATGAGGCTCTTCTGCTCCAGCACCACGCTGCCCTTCTGTCCCAGGCGGCCCAGTTCGTTCACGCCCGGAGCCTCGCTCAGGGCCTTGCGCTGGCGGTCAAAGTCGTCATAGGAGAGTGTGGTGTGCCTGCCCGTCCAGCACTTCAGGGCCATGGTCTGCAGGGCAGGGAACACACGGTGGTGAATGTCCTTGGTGGTGATGCCGTTGCCGGCCACATCATTCCACACGGCAAACATGCCTCCCTCGATGGCCGGATCCTGCTCCTCCAGCACGGTGCTTCCCATCACGGCCGGTGTCCAGTGCTCGTAGAGGTACTGGCAGTTGAGGTAGTCATAGTAGTAGCCAGCGGCAGGCACGATGTAGGTGTAGCCGTCGGGGATGGCTATGAGCTGGTAGCCCTGCTTCTTCATCTCGGTGGGATTGGCATACCCCTCCGACCACATGTGCATGAGCACGTTCTCGTGCTTGATGGGCGTGTCGCCCTTGGCGTGGGTGAGTGAGCCCCACAGCACGGCCTGCTTGCCGAAGCTCTCCACATAGCGTATGTAGCGGTCGGTGTAGGCACGGAACTTCTCCACCACTTCCTTCTTGGCATTGGAGTACTCATCGGTGCCGATGTGCACGCGCGGCCCACGGAACACAGGCTCCTTTCCGCCCAGGTACTCGCTCCAGATGCTGTCCATGAAGGTATATACCTCGGGGTTGAAGAGGTCAAAGTGGTCCATGCCATACTCCTTGCTGGCCAGCGAGGGCTTGTATTGCGTGAAGGCCAGCACATGGGCGGGAGCGTCTATCTCGGGGATAATCTCCACTCCATACTGCTCTGCCAGCTTCTGCAGTTCGATGAACTCCTGCTTGCTGTAGGAGCCATCCTTCGAGGTCAGGCCGGGATAGGAGTCGCACTCCAGGCGGAAGCCGGCCTGCGTGCGGTTCCAGTCGTCGCCGAAGTATTTGCGGAAACCATTGTCGTTGAGGTGTATCTGCAGCGTGTTCATCTTGTAGTAGGACATCACCTTGGCCAGGTTGCGCAGGTAGGACATGGGGATGAACTTGCGTCCGCAGTCAATCATGAAGCCTCGCATGCGATAGTCGGGCACGTCGGTCAGCCTGCCCTTGGGCAGTCCCTTGTCCTGTGCCTGCTCGGCCATCTGCAGCAGCGTGCGTGTGGCCCACAGGATGCCCTGTGGCGTGGAGGCTGTGAGCGTGACCGTGCTGCCGATGTCCATGCGGTAGCCCTCCTGTCCCAGGGCCTTGTTGCCCTTGAGCGTGAGCACGATGTCGCCGGCCTTGGCCTGGCCTGTGGTCACGGTGAGGGGCTTGCCTGCCAGTTGCGCGTAGTCGCTGGCCAGTGTCTGGGCCACCTCGCGCAGCTTGCTGCTCTTGACCACGATGCGTCCCGAGAGCGCGGTGCTGCCCTCATTGCCGGTCCACTCCTTCACTTCGGGGACCACAAAGGGCTTGGGATTCACCTCGGCCCAGAGCGAGCCTGCGCACAGGAGGGCGGTGAGCGTGAGTGTCATCACGCCTCTTGCGTTGAAAAGTCTCTTCATTTCTTTAGGGTTTACGTTGTTGATAATAGTGTTGATAAGTATGTTGCTTGCGTGGGACGGCGATGTCCTGCCAGGGTCAGGCATTGCCCATCACAGTCCTGAGCTGGGTCAGATACTCGTCCTCGCCAGCCACCCACAGGATGTCGCCAGCCTCAAGGGGGCGCTGGGGCTCCACGATGGCCAGTTCGCCGCTCTCCATCTCACGCCCTATCACCATGCAGGAGTAGCGCGTGCGGAAGTTGGTCTCGGCCAGGGTGTGCCCGCACAGCGTGCTCCCCCCGTCCAGCGTGAGCCTCCTGAGCGATAGTGTGTTGTGGGGCATGTCATCCCCTCCCGGGGCATACACCTCCTGCTCCAGCCGCCTCTGCAGCCGTCCTATCGAGGCATCGTCGCCTGCCACCTCGATGAGGTCACCGGGGTAGATGCTGGTGGTCGCGCTGGGGATATTGATGCGCATGTGGCCTCGCAGGACTGCCACCACATTGATGTGCTCGCTGCTGCCCAGGCTGAGCTGGGCCAGCGTGCGTCCTCCCCAGCGCGTGTTGTGCGGCACCTCCACCCGCGCGATGTGCAAGTTGTGCCCCATGAGGCTGCGCCCGTAGCCCGTGCTGCTGTTCTGCTCGCGGCTCCTGAGATTCTGCATGAAGGTGCGCTCCAGCCTGATGCTGAGCCACTTGACCCATCGGCTGGCCACGATGAGCAGCGTGAGCGCGGCGCAGGCCATGATGTGCCACACCCACCAGTAGGGCGACAGGAAGTTGAGTATGTAGTAGATGACCGCGCATCCCAGGCAGAAGCGTGCCGCGCCCACCGCATAGAAGCATAGGGCATGCCCCCTGCCCGCCTGCAGGATTTCCCTGGCCAGGGCCGAGTGGCTGCGCCGCATGACGATGGGCCGCACGCACGGCGACACCAGCAGCAGGGTCACCAGGCCGCAGGCTATGTTGCCCGGCCAGTGGGTGAGCAGGTGGCGCGCGAGTGGCAGCAGGGTGGCAAAGCTGAACAGGATGAAGGCCACGCACAGGGTGAGGTAGGCTCCCGTCTGTACCAGTATGGCACGCAGGTAGCCCTTCCAGGCTGCCGCTGTGCCGCTCAGGGTGGGGATGGCCCCGCGCATGCTGAGTCCGCGCTCGGTGATGCGCTCGGTCATGCTGGCAGGCAGCAGCCTCTGCACCCAGTGGTAGGCTGGGTCGGCCAGGCGGATGACGTAGGGGGTGAGGAAGGTGGTGAGGATGCTCACCGCCACCACCACGGGATACAGGAACGTGCTGGTCACATGCAGGCTCTGGCCCAGGGCGGCTATGATGAAGGCAAACTCGCCTATCTGCACCAGCGAGAAGCCGCTCTGGATGCTGTCGTGCAGGGAGTTGCCCGTGACCAGGAAGCTCAGGCTGCCAAACACCATCTGCCCCACCACCACGGCCAGCGAGATGGCCACGATGGGCAGCCAGTAGTGCAGGAGCACCGAGGGGTCAACGAGCATGCCCACCGACACGAAGAAGATGGCCCCGAAGAGGTCCTTGAGCGGCGACACGGTGTGCTCGATGCGCTCGGCCTCGAGCGTCTCGGCCAGGATGCTGCCCATCATGAAGGCCCCGAAGGCCGCGCTGTAGCCCACGCCTGCCGCTATGGCCACCATCAGGAAGCACAGCCCCACGCACACCACCACCAGAGTCTCGGCGTTGATGTACTTGCGCGCGCGGCGCAGAAACACGGGCACCAGCCACACCCCCACTATAAACCACAGGATGAGGAAGAAGCCCAGGCGCAGGATGCTGCCCAGCAGCTGGTCGCCGCTCACCCCGTGGCTCACGGCCATCGTGCTCAGTATCACCATGAGCAGGATGCCCAGGATGTCCTCCAGGATGAGCACCGAGAGCACCGTGGAGGCAAACTTGCGGCTGCTCAGGCCCAGGTCGCCAAAGGCCTTGTAGATGATGGTGGTGCTGCTCATGGCCAGCATGCCGCCCAGGAACAGGCGGTCCATGCTGCTCCACGAGAAGGCCAGCCCCACCGCGCTGCCCACGCTCACCATGCAGGTCATGATGAGCAGGGCCGAGGCTATGGGCCTCATGCCCATCTTCACAATCTTCTTGAACGAGAACTCCAGTCCCAGGGAGAACATCATGAAGATGACCCCTATCTGGCTCCAGTCCTCGATGCCCGTGTGGTCGGTCACGCTGGGGGTGTAGGGCATGTGCGGCCCGGCCAGGAAGCCGGCCACGATGTAGCCCAGCACAAGCGGCTGGTGCAGGCGCTTGAATACGATGGTCACGGCACCCGCAACGATGAGGATGTAGGCCAGGTCGCTTACCAGGGTAGGCAGTTGTCCCATGTGGGTAGTGTGTCTCTTGTGTGTTGAATGTGTGTCTTGGGCGCGTGCGCCCCCGGTGGGTGGCGTGCTCACTGTGCCTGTGCGGCAGCCTTGCGCTCCCTGCGCCTGTCGGCCATCAGGTACAGCCCTGCCAGTATTGTGCCGCTGATGCTGTGGTAGGCGCAGCTCAGGGCACAGGGCACCAGGCTCAGGGCAGCCAGTGGCTGGGCCGCTATCATGGCGGGCGTGGCCATGAAGTTGCGCGACAGCACGGTGGCCATGCCTGCGTTCTGCATGCCCACCTCGATGCTGAGGGTGCGCTTCTTGGCCACACTGAAGCCCAGCAGGCTGCCTGTGGCGTAGCCCAGCAGGTAGCCCAGCCCATTGTGCAGGCTCACCACGCCCAGCGTGATGAGCACCAGGCGCAGCCCGTTCTGCATCAGGAGCGGGTGCACCGAGTATATCACGCCGCCCACGATGAGCGCGAGGCAGATGACACTCATGCCGGGCATCACGCGCTGCAGGTCGCGGAAGGCGGGCTGCCTGCCCAGGAGATAGTTGAAGGCGCAGCCCATGCACACGGGGATGAGCGTCACCACCAGGATGTTCTGGAACATGCCCAGGGTGTTGACCTCAATGCTTGTGCCCGCGAGCCAATACACCAGCAGGGGTGTGACCACTGGGGCCAGCAGGGTGCTGGCCGTGGTCATGCCCACGCTGTAGGCCACGTCGCCGTGGCACAGGAAGCTCATGATGTTGCTGCTCACCCCGCCTGGGCAGCAGCCCACCAGGATGAGCCCGGCCGACATGAAGGGGTCAAGGTCAAACAGCCGCCCCAGTGACCAGGCCAGCAGGGGCATGATGGTATATTGGGCCACGCTGCCGATGAAGATGTCCCAGGGCCGCTGCATGAGGATGCGGAAGTCGCTGGCGCTCAGCGTGCAGCCCATCGTGAGCATGATGAGTCCCAGGATGACGCTTGCCACATTGCCGCTCTGCACCCACCCAAACATGCCTGGGTGCAGCATGGCAGCCACAGCCACCAGGATGATGAAGGGGGAGGTGTAGGTGGCGAGCAGCGCGCTCAGCCTTTTCAGTAGTTCCATGTTGCTTGCTTGACGGCCAGTGTCACAGTCCCAGGCGTGCCGATATGTCCAGCATGCGCTGTATGGGCTTCACGGCCTCGCGTGCGGTGGCGGGATCCACCTCCACCTGTGGCCACTCATACTTGAGACAGTTGTAGAGCTTCTCCATCGTGATGAGCTTCATGTAGTTGCACTCATTGCAGGCGCAGGTGCTGTCGTTGGGCGGGGCGGGGATGAAGGTCTTCTGGGGGCATGCCTTCTGCATCTCGTGCAGGATGCCGCTCTCGGTGGCCACGATAAACTCGGTGGCGGGGTCCGAGATGCTGAACTTGAGCAGCGCGGCGGTGGAGCCTACCTTGTCGGCCACCTTCACCACGGGGCCCTTGCACTCGGGATGGGCCAGTATCTTGGCACCCGGGTGCTCCTGCTTGAGCTGCAGTATCTTCTCCAGCGAGAACTTCTCGTGCACGTGGCAGGCGCCGTTCCACAGGAGCATGTTGCGGCCTGTGATGCTGTTGATGTAGCCTCCCAGGTTCTGGTCGGGGCCGAAGATGATCTTCTCGTCCTGGGGAAATGACTCCACTATCTGCCTTGCGTTGCTGCTGGTGACCACCACGTCGGTCAGTGCCTTGGTGGCGGCGGTGGTGTTGACGTAGCTTATCACGGTGTAGCCAGGGTGCTCCCTCACAAACTGCCCAAAGGCGTCTGCGGGGCAGCTCTCGGCCAGCGAGCACTTAGCATTCTGGTCGGGCACCAGCACCATCTTGTCGGGGCACAGAATCTTGTTGGTCTCGCCCATGAAGTGCACACCGCACATCACGATGATGTCGGCATCGGTCTGGGCAGCCTTCTGTGCCAGTGCCAGGCTGTCGCCCACAAAGTCGGCGATGTCCTGTATCTCTCCCTGTGTGTAGTAGTGCGCCATGATCACGGCGTTCTTCTCCTTGCACATGCGGCGTATCTCAGCCTTGAGGTCTGTACCTGCGGGGATGGGCTCGTCGGCGAACCCCTTCTCCTGCCATCTTTCCTTGTTCATATAGTCGTTTTCTGTTTGTTCTCTTTTGGGCTTCGGCCTGTCCTCAGTCGCAGTCCGTCCCGCTCCTTGAGCGGACAGTCCAGCCTTTGGCCAGCCCTTGGGCCTTGCCTTCGGTGGCAGTCCGTCCCGCTCCTTTCCAGCCCAGTCCAGCCTTTGGCCAGTCCTTGGTCTTGCCTTCGGTGGCAGCCTGTCCCGCTCCTTTCCAGTCCAGTCCAGCCTTTGGCCAGCCCTTGGGCCTTGCCTTCGGTGGCAGTCCGTCCCGCTCCTTGAGCGGCCTTGGCCTGTTCTCCGATTGTGGGAGCGTCCTTGTGGTGACTGCTGAGATGCCAGGGGCGTGCCAGGATTCCATACTGAAGTATCCGTTCTGCCCCGCTGCCCGTTTGCCAGGAGCGTGCCGATGGGTTGTCAACAGCCTGCCGGCGGGTTATCAACAGTGCCTTGCCTGGTTGTCAACAGTCTGCTGGCTGGTTATCAACAGCCTGCCGGCCTTTTGTTCACAGCGCACACAGTCGCTTTCTCACCTAAGTTCTAAATATTTAGAGAGTGCAGAGGGTGGGTTTATCAACATCTCTGTGCCGATGTGCAAAGTTAACACCTTTTGCCCGAACACGCTTTTCCTTCTGCCTAAAAATATGTGAAGCCAGGCGGGGATGCCTTGCCAACATCGCCTCCGCAGCCTGGATGCGGCGTAATGCCAGGCAGGCGCATGGAATGTTGCAAAGTTTGGTATGATAGTTGCAAAGTGTGAAACGAATATACCAAACTTTGCAACATTCGTGCCAAACCGCGCAACTTTCCACCCAAGGCACTTGCCGGTGGAAGTGATGCGGGTAGGCGAGGGATGATGGCCAACTTTCTGGTGCCAAAGGGGGGAGTTCCTCGGACTTTATGCTTAATTTTGCACCCGTAGGCCGATGCTTGCCACAGGGGCAAGCAAGCATATACGATGAGGATTCCGAATGATGAGAAAACTGAAGGTGACTGAGATGAACAGGCTGGATGTGGAGGCATTCCACACGGCCAGCAAGTTTCCGCTGGTGGTGGTGCTCGACCATGTGCGCAGCCTGTACAATGTGGGAAGCATGTTTCGCACGGCCGATGCCTTCCGCCTGGCTGGCCTGTGCCTGTGCGGCATCACTGCCACCCCGCCCCATGTGGAGATACACAAGACGGCCCTGGGAGCCGAGGAGAGCGTGGACTGGAAGTATTTTGAGCGCACCGAGGATGCTGTTGCCTGGCTCAAGGAGCAAGGCTACAGGGTGCTGGCCGTGGAGCAGTGTGAGGGAAGCACCATGCTGCAGGACTTCGCCACTGTGCCTGGGGAGAAGTGTGCCATAGTGATGGGCAACGAGGTGAAGGGCGTGCAGCAGGAGGTGGTGGACATGTGCGACGGCTGCCTGGAGATACCCCAGTATGGCACGAAGCACAGCATGAACGTGAGCGTGACGGCGGGAATGGTCATCTGGTCTATATTTGCCCAGACTCTACCTGGTGCACGACACGCTCGATGAGGCGGTCATCGGTGTCGGGCTTGTACTCCTTCTTGAGGCTGGCGCGGAAGGTCCAGGCAAACACCTGGTAGAATGCGGCCTTGGCCGGGCCGAAGAATGCCTTCACTATCTCGTAGGACGACTGGTTGCACTCGCGGTCAACCAGCTTGATGAGCAGCTTGCCCTGCGAGTAGGTGAGCTTCTTCATCTCGGGCGTGTAGGTCTGCTTGATCTCCTTCTCCACCGCCTTCATGTGCGCCTCCTTGCTCTTCTTGTCGGGCAGTTGCTCCAGCACCAGATAGGTCTCTGATATCATGGCATTGACCCTCTGGGCCAGCGGGAGCACACGCTTGACGTTATATACCAGGCGGTTGTAGGCTCTGCGCTGCTTCTCGCTCTTGAATTTCAGGGGCGGATAGACCCACACCTCGGGCATGAGGTAGCACCATATCGTGTCGCCACGGTCCACTATGGGCTTGGGATAGCGGTAGATGACATTCTTGAGCTTGTAGCCAAAGGTCTCGGGGCCACCCATGCTCTCCAGGTCATCCACATCCTCCTGGGCCCACACGCATGTGGCCGAGAGGAGCAATGCTGCTATGAACAGAATACGTCTCATGCTAAAATCCTTGCAAAAATACAAAGATTTATGGTAGCGCATAAGGCTGGAGGGGAAAAAAGAGAAGCGTTATATTTGTTTAGGGAAAGTTAGCACAATTTTCATATTTACCGCTAACTTTGCAGTGGGAAAGCGGCATGTGTGCGTGTGCGCTGAGTGCGTGTGGCATAGCCCAAGGCACAATTGCATACACGCATAACCATATACCCGCATAACCGCACACCCGCATAACCGTACAACCGCACACCCGCACAACCGCACAACCGCATAAAACAAGCGCAAGCAATGAGCACCGTCATATACCCCTCGCCCATCTTCGGGCCCATACACAGCCGCCGCCTGGGCATATCCCTGGGCATCAACCTGCTGCCCCAGGGCGGCAAGGTGTGCAGTTTCGACTGCGTGTATTGTGAGTGTGGATTCAACAAGGACCACCGCACACACAACCCACTGCCCACCCTGGAGGAGGTGGAGCAGGCGCTGAGAGGCAAGCTGGCCGAGCTGCGGCAGCAGGGCGTCATCCCCGATGTGCTTACCTTCGCCGGCAATGGCGAGCCCACGCTCAACCCTCATTTTCCCCAGATAGCGAGGCGGGTGAGGGAGGTGCGCGACGAGCTGTGCCCCACTGCCCGCATGAGCATACTGAGCAATGCCACGCAGATAAGCCGCCCCCAGGTGAGGGAGGCTCTGATGCTCTTTGACAACAATATCCTGAAGCTTGACACCGTGGATGCCGCCTACATCGGCCGTGTGGACCGCCCGCAGGGCCAGTACAGCGTGGAGGGGCAGGTGGAGCAGATGGCTGCCTTCGGGGGGCATTGCGTCATACAGACCATGTTTATGGGAGGCATCCTCGACGGGGAGAGTGTGGACAACACGGGGGAGGAGTTTGTGGGGCCCTATCTCAAGGCGCTCCAGCGCATCCGCCCGCGCCAGGTGATGATATACACTATTGACCGCGAGACACCGGCCGGCGGACTGCTGAAGGCTGCGCCAGCCGTGCTCGATGCCATAGGGGAGCGCATCCGCGCCCTTGGCATCCCCTGCTCGGTGAGTTACTGAGTGGCTGTGCTGGGAGGGTTTACCCAAGCCACTCCCTGACCTTCTCCGCGCTCACACCGGTCATCGTGGATATCTGCTGCACGGTCACGCCATTGGCCGACAGCGTTCTTGCAATATTCCGCAGTTGGGCATCTTTCTCTCTCAGCTTCTCGTCTTGCTGCTGCAGTTTCTCGTTCTTCTCTCTCAGTTTCTCATCTTGCTGTTGCAGCTGGGTCTCCTTCTCTCTCAGCTTCTCGTCTTGCTGCTGCAGTTTCTCGTTCTTCTCTCTCAGTTTCTCATCTTGCTGTTGCAGCTGGGTCTCCTTCTCTCTCAGTTTCTTGTCCTGCTGCTGAATCTTATCATCCTGCTGCTGAATCTTCTCTCCCTGCTGCTGAATCTGTTTGCTACGTTCCTTGATTATCTTGTCGCGCTGCATGATGGCTGTGTCGCGGTCTTCTATGGCCTTGTAGTACTCGTCCTCCACGTTCATGTCCTGCCTCATGTCAGAGTCGGCCGCAGCTGCGGTCAGTATATGAAGCATGTACATCATGTCGGAGTCATTCTCATACTTCTTCTCGTCGATGTTCAGGACTTGGCTGTCTGTTTCGTCCTTTTGGGACTGGTCAAACACACTGAGCACCCTTTCAAGCCTGTTGTTCACCTTTCCCTTCAGCAGTGGTATCTGCACGATGATGCTGTTGTGTGTCAGGCTTTCCACAAACGGTTCATCCTTGCCTGCCTTCACCACCTTGCCATTGTAGTCATACACGTCATGGTTGACATACACCACAGGCTCCTCTATCTTACCCACGCGGTGTCCCAGCAGATACACCGCCACCATAGGATAGGCATACCCCTTGGGAGAGTCATCCTGGATGTTGATCTTATTGCTGTACTGTGCTCCGAGGTATTGCCGGAAGCGCAGTGTCTCAGTGTCGAGCCAGGTCTTTTGCAGTTCGATAAGCACCACGCGGTCCCGCAACTCACCGTCCTTGGCATTCCTCTCGCGTATGGTGGCAGCGAAGTCGATGCGAAACATTGAGAGTGTGTCGCGTGTGGTGTTGGAGTACTCATGCGGACGCATCTCTACCTTCACCACCTCCTTCTTGAGCAGTGCCGACAGTACGGTCTTGGAGATGCGCTCGTCCGACATGATGTATTTGAACACGGAGTCGTAAATGGGATTGGCAACATGTAGTATCATGGGCAACTGTATGTGTGTGGGTCAATTATGTGCAAACTTACGCTTTTTTTCGCAGATTGCGGTGGCTCGCCAGGGTGAAATTGCGTGCGTGCTCCACTTTACCTGAGCATGACGATGCGTGTGACGATGGCATTCTTGCCCTGCGCGTTGTTGGCCACCACATGGTAGATGCCCGATGCCACGCGCTTGCCACGCTTGTTGCAGCCGTTCCAGGTGAATGTGCCTCCTGCCGAGGCGCCGCTCCATACGAGCTGCCCGCTGCTGGAGAGTATCTTCACCTCGGAGTCCCTGGCCAGTCCACGCACGGCGATAGGGTCTGTGTAGTCGGCCGTCACGGGGTTGGGGAACACAAGCACGTCGTCGGCATCCATCTTGTCGGTGCCTTGGGTGGCATCTGACGCATAGCTGCACAGCCCCTTGTCGGTGGCTATCATCACCATGCCGGTGGTTGGGTGCACAGCCAGGGACTGGATGGTATTGCTCAGGATGGGCGAGTCATCGGTGGTGAAGTGGTGCAGCATCTCCTGCCCATCGGCACTGATGAGGTAGAGCCCGTCGCTGTGGGTGCCTATCCATTTGCGGTTGCCGCCATCCACGGCGATGCAACTGATGCTGAGCCCGTTGAGCAGATAGTCGGCCAGGCCGCTTCCGTCGTTGCGGTTGATCTTGACCTGTTCGAAGCGGAAGTCGCTGTCAAATACCTTGGAGGGGTCGGGGATGAGAAACAGTCCCAGGTTGGTGCCAGCCCACACCTGTCCGTCCAGGTCCTCGCAGAGGCAGTAGAACTCGTCGGGATTGTATTTCGTGCCGTCTTGGTTGGTGATGGTGTGGTGCAGGATATGTCGGTCATCGGCCCGCTTCTCGAGTGTGCTGTTGTAGTCCAGGCAGAAGATGCCAGACATATCCATTCGCCGGCTCACCATCATGACCAGCCCGCTTGAGTGCATTAGATAGTCATCGCAGAGTGATGCCTTGGCTATCTCGGGGTAGTAGAGCGCGCACCAAGTTCCGTTGGGCTTGCGCACGCGTATGATAGTGTCGGTCTCGCTGTTGAGCATCCACAGGTTGCGCTCATCGTCAAAGGTGAGCCCGCTGCATGATACGAAGTTGAAGTATCGTGCATTGCTTGGCAGGATACTGCGCAGGGGGGAGTTGTCGCAGTTGTACAGGTGGGTGAACTTGCCGTCCCTGTATTCGCAGAGTCCTGTGCGGTAAGGACTGGCGAAGTGGTGTGTGGGGTCGTCGGGATCCTGCACCAGGTGGGTGGTGTTGTAGAGGCGGAAGTTGGCATACCCCTCTGGCGCGCTTTCCATTTCCTGGAAGTTGACCCATTTGTCGTCCTCGTAGTACATGGCTGTGGCGGGATGATAGTCGGCAGCCACGGTGTTCACTCCTCCTGCCACCAGCAGCCGGTCGCCTGCCCAGCTGATTCTGTAGGCAAGGTCATTCTTGGGGCTGTTGGGCTGTATGGGGCCTGCGGTCTGTGCCAGCTGCCCTTCCTTGAGCGTGTAGGCGCGCAGTCCCTGCTCACCCTCGCTCACCCAGAAGGTGCCGCCCGCGTATGAGGCGTCGTTCCAGCCGTTGTCCATCTTCACGCTGGTCACCTTGCTGGTATTCTGGCAGAAGTTTACCTGTGTGCTGTTGCCCCACACCAGCGTGCCGCCCGAGAGGTTCATAAAGGTGAAGTGCCCGCTTGAGAACCTTGTTGGCGCTCCCTCGGGGGTGATGCGGTACATGTCCCACTCGCGCCTGCCCACCAGTTCGCCCCCCACCATGGCGAGTTGCAGGTACACGTCTGTGGCGATGCTGGTCCAGTGTGACTTGTCCTGCAGGTGGTCGTCAAGCCGTCCCTTGTAGAGTCCCTGCGGGGTGGCGGCATAGATGCAGCCGTCCTGCAGGGCCACCGACTGCACATCCTGCCCCAGCGTGTAGGTGTTGCCGAAGATGCCTTCCCGCATGTCCACCTCCACGATGCCGAAACTCATGGCCAGGTAGGCCTTGCCACCCTCCACACACACGCTGTTGAGTGTCTTGGAGGTCATGCTCTTGTCGCGCAGCGCGGGCAGGTTCTGCACCTCCCCCGCCGCGTCCACCAGGTCGATGTTGCAGTCGTCATACACGATGATGAGCCGCTTGGCGGTGGATGAGTAGGCAATCTGGCTCACCCTTATCCCGTTGAGCTGAGTCAGGCAGTCGAATGTGCGCACTTCACCGTCCTCGGTGCTGTAGGCCAGGAGGTTGCCATCGGTGAGCGAGTAGATGGTGTTGCCAGCCACCACGTTGCGCGTGGCGTTCCAGTAACTGGGATACACGTTCCAGCTGCCTATCTGCTGTGCCAGTGCCTGCAGCGTGAGCAGGGGGAGCAGCATTGCGAGTGCGGTGGCCAGTGCCAAAGTCTGCCTTTTCATGTGTGTCAGTCTTGTGTGTGTTGCTTGGACAAAAAGAGGGCCAGCTGTGCAATGGCTCTTCCACGGTGGCTGATGGCGTTCTTGGCCTTCATGTCCATCTGGGCAAAGGCCAGTCCACCTGCCTCGTCGGGGGCGAATACGGGGTC
This sequence comes from Prevotellaceae bacterium, assembly GCA_050873805.1. Classification (GTDB taxonomy): domain Bacteria; phylum Bacteroidota; class Bacteroidia; order Bacteroidales; family Bacteroidaceae; genus Physcousia. The sequence continues at coordinate 55,818 of JBNMJN010000001.1, forward strand.
GTAGCCAAATCCTTCCTCGCCCACCTGATGCTCGAGGATGGTTCCCTTGACGATGCCATGGAACACATGCTCCTCACCGTCCAGGCTCAGGGCCACGGCTGTGTGGAACTGGGCACGGCGCGAGGTTGCGCCCTGCAGCTTGTCCAGCAGGCATCGTATGTTGGCCTGTGCGTCATGGCTCTCGCCATAGCCGTTCATCATGCCGAATCGCGCTGTATATACCCCGGGCGCGCCATCCAGTGCCTCCACCTCCAGACCTGTGTCGTCGGCAAAGCAGTCCAGGCCGTAGTGCTCCTTCACATAGTGCATCTTCTGCAGGGCATTGCCCTCCAGGGTGTCGGCTGTCTCGGGTATGTCCTCGTGGCAGCCTATCTCGGCCAGGGAGCATATCTCGTACTTGCCCTTCAGCATCTCTCTCACCTCGTGCAGCTTGTCGGCATTGTTGGTGGCCATTACCAGTTTCTTCATGCGGTTGTGTGGTTATTCGGTTATGCGGTTGTGCGGTTATGCAGTCTTACGGTTGTGTGGTTGTGCGGTCTTATGGTTGTGCGGTTGTGCGGTCTTACGGTTATTCGGTTATGCGGTCTTACGGTTGTGCGGGTTGGCGGTTATGCGTTGGCGCGGGGGCGCATGCGCATGTGCTCTCCTTACTTCTTTATCACATCGAATCCTTCACCAAACACACCTTCCACGTTGCTCATGGACACGAAGGCGTTGCCATCCAGTTGCTTGATGAGCGCGAATATCTCGCGGCTCTCGTACTTCTTGGCCAGGATGAGCAGCACCTGCCGCTTCTCCTTGGTGTAGAATCCCTCGCCATAGAGCACGGTCACGCCACGGTCAAGCCGCACATTGATTTCGTGGGCTATCTCGTCGGGCTTGCTGCTTACGATGATGAACTGCACGCTCTGGCGGGCGCCATTGATGACGAAGTCCAGGAAGTTCATGCTGATGAACATCGTGAGGTAGCCCACCACCATAATCTCCAGGTTGCGGAACAGCAGGTAGCTGCCTGCAATGATGACCACATCTATGAAGAGCAGCAGTCGTCCCAGCGAGATGTTGCGGTACTTGTTGATGCTGCTGGCGATGATGTCCGTTCCGCCTGTGCTTCCACCCGCCAGGAACACGATGGCCAGCCCCAGTCCCTCCATGATGCCGCCTATCACGCAGGCCATGAACTTCTGGTCGCCTATGATGAGGCGCAGCTGCTCCTTGCCGTCGGGGCCGATGGTGGTGAGGTAGCCCTGCATGATGTCGATGAAGAAGGAGATGACAAATGTGGCTATCAGGGTGCGCACCATGTACCTCCACCCCATGATGCGCCCGGCCAGCAGCAGGAGCGCGCCATTGACGCAGAAGTAGGTGATGTTGGGGTGAATGCCCATCAGGTAGTAGATGATGGTAGATACACCGCTCAGCCCGCCTGTGATAATCTGGTAGGGGAGCAGGAAGCAGGTGTAGCCCAACGAGTAGATGAATATGCCCAGAATCATCTGGGCATAGTCGCGCAGCAGGCGGCGGGGGTCTTCGCCCAGTAGCTTGGATGCTGTCATGTGAGTCTGTTGTTGTGTGTCAGTATATATATATAATGTGTGCCGCTGGCCAGGCTCATGCCCTTATCGCGTTGAACCCGTTGCCATAGACACCCTCGGCGCGGCTCTGCGACACAAAGGCGGCGGGGTCTATCTCCTGTATCATGCGCAGGATGTGTATCTGCTCCGACTTGTGCACGATGGTTATCAGCACCTTGATGTCCTGGTGGCTGTAGTAGCCCTCGCCGTTCATCACGGTCACCGAGTGCACCGTCTCGCCGATGATGCGGTCACATATCTCCTTGCTCTTGCGGGTGAAGATGATGAACTGTGTGTCCTGCCTTGTGCTGTTGACCAGCAGGTCCAGGGCATAGGTATATACAGCCAGCGTCACATAGCCAAACACCACCATCCTCCAGTCGTGGAAGATGGGCCAGCAGGAGCCTATGACCACCAGGTCCAGGTAGAGCAGCACACGTCCCAGCGACACATTGCGGTACTTGTTGACCAGCGCGGCTATCACATCCCAGCCTCCTGTGCTGCCTCCCGCGAGGAACACGATGCCGATGCCCAGGCCGTTGAGTATGGCTCCCAGCACGCATGCCATGGAGTCCTGTCCCTCGCCCAGGATCTGCATGAGGTTGCCTTGCGCGTCGGTCACCATGTCCTGCCCCAGGCTCAGGAAGGTGGACAGGGCCAGTACGGCATAGGCCGTCTTGGCCACGAATTTCCACCCCAGCGGCTTGAAGGCCACCATGAGCAGGATGCCATTGATGATGAGCAAGGCCAGGCTGATGGGGAATCCCGTCAGGTAATACACGATGGCGAGCAGGCCCGTAAGCCCTCCCGTGGTGATGTGATAGGGCAGGAGGAATGCCGCCCACCCCAGGGAATAGACGGCCATGCCCAGGTTGATGGACAGGAAGTCCTTGATGAACTCCCATGCGCGCAGTCTCTTGTTGGTCATCCTTGCCTCCCTCCCGAAGCTCAAGCCTTGGGCTTCACCACGATGTTCACGATACGGCCAGGTATGGCGATGGTCTTCACCACCTGCATGCCATCCAGGTGCTTCTGTGCCTCGGGCGCGCCGGTGGCCATCGCCACCATCTCCTCGGGAGTCGCGCTGGCGGGGAAGTCCATGGCAAAGCGCACCTTGCCATTGAACTGCACCCCCAGCCTTACACTGCTCTCCACCAGATATTTCTCGTCATAGGCAGGCCACTGGGCATCGCACACGCTGGTGTCGTGGCCCATGGCCTCCCACAGCTCCTCGGCGATGTGCGGGGCAAATGGGGCGAGCAGCACGGTGAGGGGCTCCAGGATGGCGCGTGCGTGGCACTTCTGCTGGTAGAGCTCGTTGCAGGCCACCATGAAGGCCGATATGCTGGTGTTGTATGAGAATTCCTCGATGTCGGCACTCACCTTCTTGATTACCTTGTGCAGGCTCTTCAGACTGTCGGCCGTGGGCTCGCTGTCATCCGCCTGCAGGGCTCCGTCCTTGCCCCAGAAGAGCGACCAGAACTTCTTCAGGAAGCGGTGGCAGCCGTCGATGCCGTTGGTGTCCCAGGGCTTCGACTGCTCCACAGGGCCCAGGAACATCTCGTAGAGGCGCAGCGTGTCGGCGCCGAACTTGTCCACTATCATGTCGGGGTTGACCACGTTGAACATGCTCTTCGACATCTTCTCGATGGCCCATCCGCACACATACTTGCCGTCCTCAAGCACAAACTCGGCCGTCTGGTACTCGGGGCGCCAGGCGCGGAAAGCCTCTGTGTCGAGCACGTCATTCTTCACGATGTTCACATCCACATGGATGGGTGTGGTGTCGTACTGGTCCTTCAGCCCCAGGGAGACGAAGGTGTTGGTGTCCTTGATGCGATAGACAAAGTTGGAGCGGCCCTGTATCATGCCCTGGTTGACCAGTTTCTGGAACGGCTCTTCCTTGCACGACACGCCCAGGTCATGCAGGAACTTGTTCCAGAAGCGGCTGTAGATGAGGTGCCCGGTGGCATGCTCGCTTCCGCCCACATAGAGGTCCACGTTCTGCCAGTACTCGTCGGCCTCGCGGCTCACCAGCTCCTTGTCGTTGTGCGGGTCCATGTAGCGCAGGTAGTAGGCCGATGAGCCTGCGAAGCCCGGCATGGTGTAGAGCTCGATGGGGAACACCGTCTCGTCATCGATGAGAGCCTTGTCCACTATCTTGCGGCTCTTCTCGTCCCAGGCCCACACCTGTGCGTTGCCCAATGGAGGCTCGCCCGTCTCGGTGGGCAGGAAGTTCTCCACCTGTGGCAACTCCACTGGCAGGCACTCCTCGGGTATCATCTGTGGCATCCCGTGCTTGTAATATACGGGGAACGGTTCGCCCCAGTAACGCTGGCGGCTGAAGATGGCGTCGCGCAGGCGATAGTTCACCTTCACGCGTCCCAGGTGATGGCTCTGCACATACTCCTTGGTGGCGGCGATGGCCTGCTTGACTGTGAGTCCGTTCAGCACCAGGTCACAGTAGGGAGCCTTGCCCTGTGCAGGGCTGTTGCACACGATACCCTCCTTGGCGTCATAGCTCTCCTGGCTCACATCTGCTCCCTCTATCAGGGGGATGATGGGCAGGCCGAAGTGGCGTGCAAAGGCATAGTCGCGGCTGTCGTGGGCAGGCACGGCCATGATGGCGCCCGTGCCATATCCGGCCAGCACATACTCGCTTATCCAGATGGGGTTCTTCTCCCCCGTGAAGGGGTTGATGGCATATGAGCCCGAGAACACGCCTGTCACGCGGTGGTCAATCTGCCGCTCGCGCTCGGTGCGTCCCTTCACATAGGTCAGGTACTGCTCCACCTGGGCCTTCTGAGCCTCGGTGGTCACCTTCCCCACCAGTTCGCTCTCGGGCGCAAGCACCATGAAGGTCACGCCAAACATCGTGTCGGCCCTGGTGGTGAAGATGGTAAACTTCTCCTGCGAGTCGGCTATCTGGAACTCCACCTCCGTGCCCTCGCTGCGGCCTATCCAGTTGCGCTGTGTCTCCTTGATGGAGTCGCTCCACTGGATGGTGTCCAGTCCGTTGAGCAGCCTCTGCGCGTATGCGCTCACCCTCAGGCACCACTGGCGCATCTTCTTCTGCTCCACGGGGTAGCCTCCACGCACGCTCACGCCCTCTACCACCTCGTCGTTGGCCAGCACGGTGCCCAGTTTCGGGCACCAGTTCACCATGGTCTCGCCCATGAAGGCGATGCGGTAGTTCATCAGCGCCTGGCTCTTCTGCTGCTCGTTCATGGCGTTCCACTCGCTGGCAGAGAAGGACAGTTCCTCGGTGCAGGCAGCGTCCAGCCCCTCGGTGCCGTGCTTCTCCAGGTACTCGATGAGCTTGCTGATGGGCTGCGCCTTCTGGCATCCGTTGCAGAAGAAGGAGTTGAACATCTTCTCGAAGGCCCATTGTGTCCAGTGGTAATAGCCAGGCGAACAGGTGCGCACCTCGCGGTCCCAGTCAAAGGAGAAGCCTATCTTGTCCAGCTGCTCGCGGTAGCGGTCGATGTTCTGGAAGGTGGTCTTCTCGGGGTGCTGCCCCGTCTGTATGGCATATTGCTCGGCAGGCAGTCCATAGGAGTCGTATCCCATGGGGTTGAGAACGTTGTATCCGTTGAGCCTCTTGTAGCGTGCATAGATGTCGCTTGCTATATAGCCAAGCGGATGACCCACATGCAGTCCTGCGCCGCTGGGGTAGGGAAACATGTTGAGGACGTAATATTTCTTCTTCTCTTTGTCCTCCTTCACCTGGTAGGTGTGGTTGGCCACCCAGCGCTGGTGCCATTTCTGCTCGATCTCGCGGAAGTTATATTCTCTTGCCATTATAATGTGTGTTTTGTTTTCCTTACTTTTGAGTATTTGGGTACAAAGGTACGATTTCGCTTGCGATGGAGCAAGGATTATTTTGTAAAAAGGCAATCCGTGCCGGCCATGCCCCAGCCATGTGCCCTCCGCAGGCCAAAAGCCCCCTCCCCTGCCTTCCCTGGTGGAGGAGCAGCATGCGCGGGCTGGAAAGTCTTCTGTGCTCGTCGCGTATTGCTCCTCCCCCTGGTGGGGAGGCTTGGGAGGGGGCTCGGGCTCGGGTGCGGCTCTCGGCGTGTCCTTCCGCCTACTCGGCCGCCTTCTGCAGGTCGTATATCTTCTGCACGGTGAGCGCGTCCACGGGGTTGTCGGTGGTCACGAAGTCGATGCCCGCGTTGGTCATCTCGGCCATGGTGGGCGTGTCGCTGATGGTCCACACGTTGGTGGTCATGCCGTTGGCGCGCGCCACGCTTGCCCAGGTGGGGTTGCTGCGGTACTTGGCCGCTGTGTAGTCCAGTCCCATGATGCCCACAGCCTTCAGCGTGGCAGGGCTGTAGTCACCGTTGAGGTAGGCCACATGAGCCGTGGGGTCCAGCCTCACCAGTTCCTTGCACAGGTTGATGCTGAAGGCGATGTACTCCACCTTGTCCTGCAGTCCCCGGCTCTTCACCTGGTCCACCACGGCGGCCACGCATGCCTTGCCGCGTGCCTCGTCGGTGTGTGTCTTTATCTCGATGATGAGCTTGGTGCCCTCCTCGCCCTCCAGGATATCCAGGAAGTCGGAGAGCTGCGGTATCTTCTCCCCGTTGCTCAGGGTGAGGTCCTTCACCTGGTCATAGGTGCTTGTCTCCATGCGCACCCCGTTGAGCGATGCGTCGTGGTTGACCACCACATGCCCGTCGGTGGTGATCCACACATCGGTCTCCGAGCCATAGCAGCCCAGGCTGATGGCATTCCTGAGCGAGGAGCGCGAGTTCTGTGCCGAGCCCGTGGTGTTCCAGTACCCCCGGTGTGCTATCACCCTCATGCCCGTGGGCTGCTGGTCGAGCACGGCCAGGTTGGTCACGCCCAGTTCCTGGCTCTTGGCTCCGCGCTCCAGGGTCATCCTGTACTGTCCGCTCACCAGCGTGGCCGGCAGGCGCAGCAAGGCTCCGTCCTGCTGTGCGGTGAGCGTGCAGGTGCTGGTCTTGCTCTTGTCGGTCACCAGGGTGAGTGTCACCTGGTCGCCCTGGGCAAACCCCTCGCCCCCTATCACATAGGTGCCACCGGCCTTCACCCCCATTCCGCTCAGGAAGTTGACGTTCTTCACCAGTTCGGCATCCATCTCCCCGGGGTCCACGTCCACGCTCTTCCACAGCATCGACACATCCTCGCCTGTGAGGGGCTCATCGTAGATGCGTGCCAGCACGATGTTGCCCAGCCATCCGCTGGCAGCCTGCGATGCCCCGTCGGGGTCACCGCCCACGCAGAACCAATTGCTGCCGCTGCTGGCAAAGTTGAGGTTGCCAGGTGCCGCGATGGTGTTCTTGAGCTCACCGTTGACGTATATGTAAGCCTTCTCCTCCTGCTTGTTCCACACGCCCACCACATGGTAGTACTGCTTGGGCTCGGGCACGATGCCGCTGGTGGTCCAGCGCCAGGTGCTCTTGCCATTGGTGGAGGTGTTGGGCAGGAAGCATATCTCGTTCTTGTGCGAGCCGCTGGTGGTGGTCACCAGGAAGCCTGTGCCGCCCGCCTGCATGGCCGAGAAGGGCTTGCACTCCTGGTTGGGGATGGTGCCCTGGTAGTTGGGCATGAAGAGCACCTCCAGCGTGTGCCCGTCGGCAAGCTTGCTTCTGAACTCCTGGTTCTGCTCAAAGTCGATGCGGTAATAGCCAGTGGCAGTGCCTGCCCAGGGGTTGCTGAAGGTGGCGATGTAGCGGTTGTATGCCTTGCTGAAGCGTGTGTAGCTGGTGTTGCCCACCAGCCGCACCTCGTTCTTCATGGGCGAGATGTCCTCGGCCGTTCCGTCCTCGTGGAACACCACGTCCAGCACATCGGCCGTGGGCACAGGCTCGGCAAACACGATGCTGTCAATCTCGCTGGTCTTCATGGAGCACAGCACCTTCTTGTCCTTGCCATATACGATTACTTTCTTCTCCCCCGTGGAGGCGGTTGTGTCCTGTGCCCGCAGGCTCCCGGCTGTGCTGAGCATTGCGCCCCATGCGAGGCACAGTGCCATGGCAAACTGTTTTCTCATACGCTTCAGTGTGTAGTTTTTAGTATATTGTCATTAGTGTGTGGCTTGTTGCGTGCCGCCCCTGGCACGCTCAGGCCAGCATGGCCTGTGCCAGGAGTTCCAGCTGTGGCTGGTCGGCTTCCTTCATGCGGCTGCGTATGGTCACCATGGGCTCCACTATCTCGCAGTCCTTCATCTGCTCTATCATCGCCCTCATCACGCGCCCGGCGGTGGGTGCCCAGCTGCCGTTCTCCACGATGCCCAGGCGCCGCTTCTGGTAGTTCTTGATTTGCAGATGGTACAGGAAGTCGTGCATCACGGGGAACACGCCCGCGTCGTAGCTCGATGCGGCCACCACCAGTGCGGGATAGCGGAAGGCGTCCTCGATGACCTCGGCCATGTCGGCGCGGGTCAGGTCGGCCAGCACCACCCGGTCGGCCCCCTTCTCCCTCAGCATGTCGGCCAGCCGCTCGGCCGCCTCCTTGGTGCCGCCGTGTATGCTGGCATAGGCCACCACCACGCCGCTGCTCTCGGGCTCATAGCGGCTCCAGGTGTCGTAGAGGCTGAGCGCGCTCTCCAGGGCATCCCCCCGGAGCACAGGCCCATGCAGCGGGCATATGGCCTGGATGTCGAGTGCCAGGGCCTTTCTGAGCACATTCTGCACCTGTGTGCCGTACTTGCCGCAGATGTTGAAGTAGTAGCGGCGTGCCTCGCAGGCCCAGTCGTCGGTCTCGTTCTGCAGCGCGCCAAACTTGCCAAAGGCATCGGCGCTGAACAGCGTGCCCGTCTGCTCCTCGTAGCTCATCAGCACCTCGGGCCAGTGTACCATGGGCGCGGTGATGAAGCGCAGGGTGTGCTTGCCCAGGGCCAGGGTGTCGCCCTCCTTGACGGTGCGCACGCGGCCCTCCAGCCCGATGCCCTCGAAGAACTGGGGCAGCATCTTCAGCGCCTGCGCGCTGCACACCACCTGCATCCCCGGGTATTCCTGCATCAGCTCTGCCACCATCGAGGCATGGTCGGGCTCCATGTGGTGCACCACCAGATAGTCGGGCTGGCGGCCCTGCAGGGCTGTGCCCAGGTGATGCCTCCACTCGGTGGCCTTGCTTGCGTCGGCAGTGTCCATGACGGCCACCTGGCTGTCCAGGATGACCCAGCTGTTGTAGCTCATGCCATCGGGCACAATGTATTGGTTCTCAAAGAGGTCTATGTCCAGGTCATCTACACCTGTGTATCTGATGTCCTCCGAAATGTTCATGCTCATCATCTTATGCTTTTCTCTTGCATGGGCAAAGTTACTTCTTTTTCGCCTTACACCTGCTTCCCGGGGCGGGCAAATGTGGCTTGCCAGGGGATTTTGCTGAGTGGGGAAAGCGGGGAAGCCATGTGCGCGGGTGTCCCATTTGTACAGATTGTTGCCCGAAAGTGCGTTTTGCGCCCCCAGGCAGGCAAGAAAGTGCTGCCCTGTGGCACATTGGTGGCGAAAAAGGAATATCTTTGCACTTGGCTTAAACCTATAATTCTAAAGCGTATGAAAAAGTTTCTGACCCTTGCCCTGGCCGCTCTCATGTGTGCAGGCAGTGCCAAGGCTCTGGAGTATGTGCCCCAGCCGGGCTTCTCGGTGCAGGGCCTCTTCGGCATGAACATCAGCAATTTCCGCTACACTGGCTCGGGTGCGAACAGCCTCACCGACCCCAAGGCGGGCTTCAACATCGGGCTGCGCGGCGAGTACATGCTGCCCTCGTGCTACGGCGTGTTTGTCAATCTGGGCGTGGGCTACACCATGAAGGGAGCCAAGTTTGACGCTTTTTACAGCGATGGCAATCTCCCCATGACGGTGAAGTACCGCCCCTACTACATCGAGATTCCCCTGCATGTGGGCTACCGCTACAATGTGCTGGAGAACCTGGGCGTGTATGCCGACTTCGGCCCATACTTCGCCATCGGTGTGAACGGCAAGGTGAAGTACGACTTCGACAGCGATGCCATGGAGGACTATTCACACAAGTTCTTCCGCAACGACAAGAATGAGTTGGGCAGCATCCAGCGTTTCGACTTCGGCCTGGGCTTCCGTGTGGGCGCCGAGTATGCCGACCACCACTCGCTCACATTCTCATTCGACTGGGGACTGACCGACATGTACCGCGACAACTACCGCCGCAAGCACTTCCAGGAGTTTCACTCTGAGCTGGCCAAGTTGAAGAACTTCAACGCCGGCATCACCTACGGCTACCGTTTCTGAGGCTTCCGCTGTAGCGGGAGCATCATGCGTCAAGGGGCACACCAGCGGCACGATGGCCGTGGGTGTGCCCCTTGTGCATCCGTGCTACATGCAGCTGTCCAGCACCAGGGCGATGCGCTCCACGATGCCTGTGACCAGTGCGTTGCCCATCAGAAAAGCCCTCCGCAGGTCACTTGCACCCCGCGTGTGATTGTCAGGGAACATGTTCAGCCGCTCCAGTTCCACGGGCATGAGACGGCGGTAACGTCCACTCCTGGCCCTGATGATATGCTTGAAGCGTGATGGGGCAGCCCCTCCCTCGCCTGTGATGATGGTGCGCGAGGCGCGGTCTTGCCAGTCGGGGAAGGCCATTGCACCCTCGCTGTAGTTGTACTCGTGGCCAGTGGCCTTGCTGAAGCGCCTCAGCGTCTTGTGTCCCTTGAGGTATTCCCATCTGGGCAGGTCGGCATCGGGCACAAAGAATTCTTCGGGCACCAGGCTCTCATCAAGCAGTATGTCGCCCAGTGTGATGTGTCTGCCATGATAGGCGGGCTGCGTGTCCATGGTGAACACAGTGCCGTTGCGCATCACTCCTGAGTTCCTGAATGGGCTGGCAGCCTTGCCCTTGTTGAACTCATCGGACACTTGTGCGATGTCTCCCCCGATGCCGAAGGAATTGGCCTTTCCGTCCTTGGACAGGCAGGCAAAGGCTTGTGCCAGCACTCCCTTGTGCAGGAGCCACTCCTCCATGTCCAGGCCCGTGCTCTCCTGCTGGGCTATGTGGCAGTCCTGGCGGCAGGCCACGATGTAGGTGCGCTTGCGTCGCTGCGGCATGCCATATTCGGCGGCATTGATTACGCGCCACTCCACCAGATAGCCCAGCCGGGCCAGTGAGGTGAGGATGATGGCGAAGTCACGCCCGCGCTGCTTGGCTGGCGAGCAGAGCAGGCGGTCCACATTCTCCAGCATGAGGCAGGCTGGACGGCGGTTGCCCTTCTCCTCCAGGATACGGTAAATCTGCCACCAGAGCACCCCCTTCTTGCCCTCGATTCCTCCAGAGCGCGTCAGTGTGGTGGCCACAGAGTAGTCCTGGCATGGGAATCCTCCGCAGAGCAAGTCGCAGTCGGGTATCTCGCTGGTGGGCACGGTGGTGATGTCCTGGTTGGAGTGCCCCTCTGGGCCAAACTGCCTGCAATAGATGATGCTTGCGTCCTGTCGCTTGGTCGATGGCTCCCACTGGTTGCTCCATACAGTCTTGAAGCGGCTGGATGCCCGCTCCAGCCCGATGCGGAAGCCTCCCACTCCTGCAAAGAGTTCCACCACACGGATGTCTTCGGGGCGGGTCTCCTTGCGTATGCTCTCAAAGAGTCCCATCTGTGTGGCTGCCCGATGTGTCTCGCGCGAGTAGGCCGAGACGGGCTCGCACAGCAGGTGGCAGTCGTGTGTGTCGTTGTCTGGCGTAATGATGTTATATTTCATTTTCGATGATTTCCCTAATGTATCCCGCATTGAACCAGTAGCAAAACTTCTGAGCTCTTCCACCATTGGGGGTGGCTGTTGTGTCGCTGGCCTTGCCTGCCTTGGGGCGGATGTGAAATTTTCTGTTGTCGGATAGGCTCCAGAAGTATCTTGGGGATATTCTGTCGGCCAGTACGTTCTCACGAATGTTTTCCCAGTACTCCCTGGCAATGGCAAGGTCATGCGGTGGCATAGTCCATAGAGCCACCTTTTCCAGTTTGTACTCAGGCTCCGTGTTCCCGTTGGGCAGGCATAAGGAGCAGCCTGTCTCACGAAAGATGACAAGCAGGAAACGGCTGGTGAATAGTTCATACAGGCGTGATTCTGTCCATTCGTCGCAGTCATGGATTTCCTGATAGTCGATGTTCTCAAAGGACATGCTCTCCCTGATGACCCCATTCCGCCGTATGCGTATGGTCTTCATGGTCAGTCCCGACTTCTCAAACTCCTCTGTCCTGTTGACATTTGTGGCCTTTCCCAGCCCGGCAATCCTGTTGGCCAGGATGAAATATTTGGACTTGGCCGTAGTGGGAGTGACCCGTAGCCTGTGGTACAGCTCGGTGAGTGTGAGTCCGAGGTAGGGCTCAAAGCGTTCTGCAAGCAGTTCGTCCACACTGTGTGCCGAGAGTTCTCCGGGGCTGAACAGTGAGTTGCGGGGCGCGAGGAGAATGCTGGCATTGCAGTATGCTCCGTTGATATGGCGCTCCTTGACCTCCTGCAAGAGCGTGCGCATGTAGGAGGCTTTCAGGCTCCATGCTCTCCGTGGCGCGCCTGTTTCGCTGTTGTGCTGTGCCACGAGGCGGTCGCCCTTCTGCCCCTTGCGGCATGCTCCCAGGTACATGGTGTCTCCCTCTGACAAGGTGTGAGCCTGTCCTGCCCGTATCTTGCCGATGATGGTGTCATAGTCCCGCCTTATGACCAGTAGGTCTTTTGCAGGCAGTTGCCACAGGACGGTAAAGAGGAAGTGAAGGTCAAGCCTTGGCACATCGGGCTGGTGCAGATAGAACATGATAAGCATTGTGAGGCACTTCTTGTAAAAATGTGATTCCTCGAATGCCTTGTCCCAGTCCTCGGTATAGTTGATCATGCCACATACAAGGCGTTCCTTGATGAGCAGCTCGCCTGATGCCGCTTCCTTCAGCGGCGTGCATTTCAGTTCCGCGTGTGCGAGGGCAAAGTCTGCCTCTGGCCGGCTATTTGTACTGTATTGGAAAAAGAGTTCCTCTACCAGTTGACCCAAGCCGCCCTTGCCCCGATGGTCTTTCCCATCGGGAGCGAAATCTCGCAGGCAGTGGTGGAGCAACTGCTTGCTGTAGTTGAAAATCGAGGATAAATCCTGTGGGTTGTAAGGTTGAGTCTGCATCAGCACGTTCCTGTTAAGTCCTCAAAGGTACGAAATAAAGAGCGAAACACGGACATCTGGAAAAAGAAAGATAGCACAGGGCTGTCAATGGGAGTGGACCGCCCTGAAAAACGCACTACGCCGCGATGGCCAACGCAGCGCACTGCATCGGCCAACGCAGCGCACTGCATAAGCCAACGCACCGCGCTGCATTGGGAGGTGCGGCGCGGTGCGTGGAAAATGGCAATTGGGCAGTGAGGATTACAGGGGGTACTCCTCGAAGGCGTAGAGCTGCGTGCTCAGGTAACGCTCGCCCGTGTCGGGCAGCAGGGCCACGATGCGCTTGCCCTTGTTCTCGGGACGCTGGGCCAGCTGCAGGGCCGCGTAGGCGGCGGCGCCCGAACTGATTCCTACGATGAGTCCCTCGTAGAGCGAGAGCTCGCGACCGGTGAGTATGGCGTTGTCGTTGCTCACCTGGATTATCTCGTCCACAATGTTGCTGTCGTAGGTCTGGGGCACGAAGCCAGCCCCTATGCCCTGTATCTTGTGCGCGCCAGGCTGTCCACCGCTCAGCACTGGGCTGCTCTCGGGCTCCACGGCCACTATCTTCACGCCAGGGTTGTGCTTCTTGAGCGCGCGGCCCACACCCGTCACGGTGCCGCCCGTGCCCACTCCGGCCACGAAGATGTCCACCTGCCCGTCGGTGTCCTGCCATATCTCCTCACCCGTGGTGCGCTCGTGCATGTCGGGGTTGGCGGGGTTGACAAACTGTCCCAGGATGACTGCTCCGGGTGTCTCGTCCTTGAGCCGGTTGGCCTCCTCTATGGCTCCCTTCATGCCCTTTGCCCCCGAGGTGAGCACCAGCTTGGCACCGGCGGCGCGCAGCAGGTTCTGTCGCTCACGGCTCATGGTCTCGGGCATCACGATGATGGCCTCGTAGCCCTTGACGCGGCTTATCCATGCCAGTCCCACGCCGGTGTTGCCGCTGGTGGGCTCGATGATGACGCTGCCGGGCTTCAGGATGCCCTTGCGCTCGGCATCCTCTATCATGTTGAGTGCGATGCGGTCCTTCACGCTTCCGCCGGGATTGAAGTACTCCACCTTGGCCACCACCTGGGCCTGTGCGTTCTTCTTGGCTGCCAGGCGCTGCAGGTCCAGCAGAGGGGTGTGTCCTACCAGTTCGGTCAGTTTCTCATAAATCTTTGCCATAGTCGTATGTGTTTTGTTGATTTTGTACTCTTTGCCTCACGGAGGGTGGCCTGCGGTGTGTGCCGTGTGGCTCTCCTTCCTATTGACACTGCAAAGGTACGGGCATCTGGTGGGCACGGCAATACCACATTCGGGGTATATTGCAGGGGCATGTTATATATATAATGTATAGGACACCTTCCTGCTGCCGCCCTCCCACGGGAGGGTGTCCTGGCTCTGCGGCCAGGAAGAGCCGCGAGATGGCCGGGGAAATGCAAGGCGACACCCCGCAGGGACACAGGCATGATGGTCATGGCTATGCCCCTGCAGGGTGTCGCTTGCTGTGGAGGTGTCTTGTGCCCATGCCCCTGTGCCGTCAGCGCAGGACGCGCGCCTGCCCCGAGCCAGGGGCTTTACTCCTTTCCCGGGGGGAAGGCTGGGGGCGGGAGCCTCAGCGTGTGCTTCCGCTCTTGCCGTCGGAGCGCACCATCACATGGTCGCGCACCATCTTGCGTGCGGCCGCCTTCTGCTCGCGTGCCTTGCGTATGCTCGTCTGCGAGATGTCGGCCGAGTTCTGCAGGTCATCCACCTGCGAGCGCACCTTGTCCACATTGGCACGAGCCTTGTCCAGGTCCTGGCGCGCCTTCTCGAGCTTCTGCTCGGCGGCGGTCACCTTCTTCTCGGCGGCTGCCGATTTCTTCTGTGCCTTGATGAGTGATGCCTGTGCCTTGTCCTTCTTCTGCTGCAGCTTGGCTCCCTCCTTCATGGCCTTCTGCATGGCCTTGTCGGCTGCCTTGTCGCTCTTGAGGGCTTTCTTGGCCACCTTGAGGTTGTTCTTGGCGGCCTTCAGGTCGGCCTGCTTCTCCTTGAGTTGCTGCTTGAGCTGCTTGGAGCCGTCCATCTTCACTCTGGCCTTGAGCGATGACACCTCGGCCTGCAGGGTGCCCACCTCGCTGGTAAACTGTGTGGCCCACTCTGTGCAGCTCTTTCCGCCCTCCTCCAGGTCGTAGTCGTCCTCGTAGTCCTGTGCTGTCGCGCTGAGCGAGAGGCCCAGCATGGCGATGATAAGAAATCTCTTCATGATGTGTGTGTTTGTTATGTGTAGTTGAGTGTTGTGCCTTGTCATGCGTCTTGTCTTCCTGCCGGCTGTGCTTACTGGCACAGCAGCAGGCACACCTGGTCCTGGAAGTGCTGTCCGGTGCGTGTGCGTGCCACGCCCTGGTTGATGATGCTGAAGGATAGGACGTGGCCGTTGGCTGCTGTGAGATAGCCGCTCAGCGAGGACACGCCCTCCACGGTGCCCGTCTTGGCATGCACGTTGCCCTGGGCGGCGGTGCCCGTCATGCGCTTGCGCAGGGTGCCGTCAACGCCTGCGATGGGCAGGCAGGGCATGAGTGCCTGGCGTATGGTCTGGGTGCGGTAGGCATGGTTGAGCAGGGTGACCAGCAGGTGGGGGGTGACGTAGTTGTAGAGCGAGAGGCCGCTGCCGTCGGCTATCAGGTAGTCCTGCGGGCGCAGTCCCAGGCGGGTGATGAGGCTATCTACCACAGCCGCAGCCTGGTGGCGTGCCGTCCTGCGGTGGCTGCTCATGGAGGCCAGGCGGTGGAAGAGGCACTCGGCATACACGTTGTCGCTCTGCTTGAGCAGCGGCTCCATCACCTCGCTCACGGGGTGCTCCAGGGCATAGGCCATCAGCACCTCGCCCTCGATGCCCTTTGCCTCGGACGCATATTCGCCCTGCAGTCCGATGCCCGCCTGCCTGAGAGCCCCGGGCCAGAGCGTGGCCATGCCCTCGGCCCCATCTACCAGGTGGGCGGCCAGCGGGCCATAGTCATCGTCCCAGCACCACCCCCAGCCATAGGGAAGCACCTCGTAGGGCGGCATCAGCTCGCACACCCTGCCTGCCACGCTGTCAATGCCTGCCTGGCGCAGCGCGCAGGCCAGGGTGTCCAGGTTGGCCCGGCTGAGCAAGGGGTCCATGTCGCCCCTCAGGTACAGGTTGCCCTCGAGCACCCCCCCGTCCAGTTGCCCTGTGGCAATGGCCTCGGTGGTGAGTGGCCTGAGTCCCCCCTCGTGGTCGAGCAGGGTGATGCAGGTGACCAGTTTCTCGCACGAGGCAGGGCGCATGCGGTGCCGTGCGTTGTGGGCGTAGAGCGGCTGTCCGCTGGTGAGGTCGTAGATGTAGAGGCCCAGCTGGGAGGTCTCGCTGATGGCGGAGCTGCACAGGGAGTCCAGCCTCTGCTGCACCTGCCCCAGCCACGAGTGCCCGTCGGCCGGCTGTATGGTGAGTGCTTGCTGCCCGTCCCGCGTCTCCTCCCCGTCGCTGCCAGGGGCTTGTGCCAGGGAGGCGGTGACGGGCGCCACCGCTGTGGCGGGCGCCTCTGTGGCAGCTTGCATGCTGGTGTCCAGGCTGGTATGCCGCCTTGTCCCGCATGCCGGGAGGCACAGGAGCAGCAGGGCGGCCACGGTCACATGAACTTGTCTTGTGTATGGTGTCATCCTCTCGGTCTTCTTCCTAATAGATGGCACAAAGTTAAAGAAAAAAAGGATAACGGCTCGCTCTGTGCAAGAATTTCAGTATTTTTGCGCTGATAAACGGATAAAACCCCAATAGCGACATGATACGCAAGTTTGATTTCCTTATTATAGGAAGTGGCGTGGCAGGGATGAGCTACGCCCTGAAAGTGGCCGACGCGGGCAAGGGCAAGGTGGCGCTGGTGTGCAAGACCTCGCTCGAGGAGGCCAACACTGCCAAGGCACAGGGAGGCATCGCCTCGGTGACCAACCTGCTGGTCGATAACTTCGAGAAGCACATACAGGACACCATGATAGCGGGTGACTATATCAGCGACCCCGCAGCCGTGGAGCAGGTGGTGCGCAACGCGCCCGCTGGCATCCGCGACCTGGTCAAGTGGGGGGTGAACTTCGACAAGAAGGAGGATGGGGAGTATGACCTTCACCGCGAGGGAGGCCACTCTGAGTTCCGCATCCTGCACCATGCCGACGACACGGGAGCCGAGATACAGCGCGGACTCATGGAGGCGGTGCGCCGCCATCCCAACATTGAGATACTCGAGAATCACTTTGCCGTGGAGATCATCACGCAGCACCACCTGGGTGTGCGCGTCACCAGGCGCACCCCCGACATAGAGTGCTATGGAGCCTACATACTGAATCCCGACACAGGCAAGGTGGACACCTACCTGAGCCGCATCACCCTGGTGGCCACGGGAGGCACGGGTGCCGTGTATGCGGCAACCTCGAACCCCGACATCGCCACGGGCGACGGCATCGCCATGGTGTATCGTGCCAAGGGCAAGGTCAAGGACATGGAGTTTGTGCAGTTCCACCCCACCGTGCTCTACAATCCCCGGGAGACCCACCCCGCCTACCTCATCACCGAGGCCATGCGCGGCTACGGCGGCATCCTCAGGCTGCCCAGCGGCGAGGAGTTCATGCAGAAGTATGACGAGCGCGGGAGCCTGGCTCCGCGCGACATAGTGGCGCGCGCCATCGACCGCGAGATGAAGATACACGGGCTGGACCATGTGTGCCTGGACGTGACGCACAAGAATGCCGAGGAGACCAAGCACCACTTCCCCAACATCTACGCCAAGTGCCTCTCCATAGGGATAGACATCACCAAGGAGTACATACCCGTGGCTCCCAGCGCGCACTACATGTGCGGGGGCATACAGGTGGACCTCGACGGGCAGAGCAGCATACACCGCCTGTATGCCGTGGGTGAATGCTCCTGCACAGGACTGCATGGAGGCAACCGCCTGGCCAGCAACTCGCTCATCGAGGCAGTGGTTTATGCCGACGCGGCAGCGCGCCACTCGCTGGAGGTCATCGACCAGTATGGCTTCAACGAGAAGGTTCCCGAATGGAACGATGAGGGCACCATGACCAATGAGGAGAAGGTGCTCATCGCACAGGATGTGAAGGAGGTCAACCAGATCATGAGCACCTATGTGGGCATTGTGCGCAGCGACCTGCGCCTGCACCGCGCCTGGGAGCGGCTGGACTTGCTCTATGAGGAGACAGAGCACCTCTTCAAGCGTGTGAAGCCTACGCGGGACATCTGCGAACTGAGAAACATGATCAATGTGGGCTACCTCATCACGCGCCAGGCTCTGGAGCGCAAGGAGAGCCGTGGGCTGCACTACACCATCGACTATCCCAAGCACGCCCTGGACCAGAAGAAGTAACCGGGAGGACTCGGGCAACTGACAGGAGACAGGCTGCAGGCTGACTGGAGCAGGCGGTACACGCCTCAAGGGGAGGAGGCTGATGTCCTGTGGGCTCCGTGGGCGCGGCTTGCCCGCTCCGCCGGCACGGTGCGCCGGCTTGCCGCGACCTCCAAGCAAGAGACATGAAGAAAAGCATCTTCGGCATACTAATCATGATGGAGAGCCTGCTGCTGGCTCTGTGCTCCATCGTGTCGGCCTGCTATCGGGAGGGACACTGGCAGGTGTTCCTGCTGACAGCCGCAGGGGCGTTCCTCACGGGACTCTTCTGCAAGATGGCGGGCGAGTACGAGAAGGAAAAGAGGCTCACACGCGCCGACAGTTTCCTGGTGGTCACACTCTCCTGGGTGGTGTTCTCCATCATAGGCGCCCTACCTTATATATTCATAGCGGGCATGGACGTGCACAGCGCGTTCTTTGAGTCCATGAGCGGGTTCACCACCACGGGCGCAACCTGCATCGAGGATGTGGATGCCATGCCGCACGACCTGCTTTTCTGGCGCAGCCTGACCCACTGGATAGGCGGACTGGGCATTGTGGTGTTCTCCTTTGCCCTCATCCCGTCGTATGAGATGAAGAGCAGCAACGTGTTCTCGGCCGAGGTGACAGGGCTGGGGGTGGACAAGCTGCGGCCCAAGATAGGCGACACGGCACGCCGCCTGCTCTTCATTTATCTGTTCCTCACAGCCGTGTGCGCCCTGTGCTACTGGCTCGGGCCCATGGACACCTACGACTCTGTGTGCCATGCCATGAGCACGATAGCCACGGGCGGATTCAGCACGCACACGGCCAGCATAGGCTATTTCCACAGCCGCTACCTGGAGTACGTGTGCCCCTTCTTTATGATTCTCAGCAGCGTGAACTTCAGCCTGTTTTACTATGCAAGCATAGGCCGCCCCTCCACCCTGTGGCGCAACGAGGAGACCAAGGTGTTCTTTGGCATCCTGGTTGGCTCGGTGCTTGTCTTCATGGCACTTTTACTGTTTGCCCCCGCATGGGGCTGCGCGCCCAACCTGTTGCCGCACGGACTGGAGGAGACCTTCCGCACGGCCCTCTTCCATGTGTCGTCCATCATGAGCAGCACGGGCTTTGCCGCACAGAAGTTTGACTATGTGAGCTGGGGCGCTTCCTTCTGGGGGCCCACCGTGACCATCATGGCCATGGGAGCCTGCGCGGGAAGCACAGCGGGTGGAATCAAGATTCTGAGGGTGCTCATCGCCACCAAATGCCTCTTCAACGAGCTGGTGCTGCAGCTGCATCCTCGTGCCGTGCTCAGCGTGAGGGTCAACGGGCATGCCATCAGCGAGGAGAAGGTGCGCCGCACGCTCACCTTTGTCTTCGTGTACCTGCTCTTTGTGGCACTGGGCGCAGCCTGCCATGGCCTGATGGGCGCAGATGTGGATACCTGCATAGGAGCCAGCATCTGCACATTGAGCAATGTGGGGCCGGGCACGGGCAGCGTGGGCCCGGCCAGCAGTTTCGCCAGCATCCTGCCCGCCGGCAAGTGGCTCATGAGCTTCTACATGCTTGTGGGACGCCTGGAAATCTTCACCGTGCTGTTCCTCTTCATGCCACACTACTGGAAGGAGCGCAGGTAGCCAGCCTTCACCTTGCCGCTGCCGGCACTTTTGTAATGCCTGTGTTACAAAAGGGGCATAACATTGCCTCTGGGGGAGAAAAATGGCGCGTCCATAGAGAAAAAACGCTCCCACTTTGCCTTTGGTTTGTTCCAATCCGTTAACTTTGCATATGGAACAACCCGAAGAGTACCTAAACAAATATCTGTTAATCATCTTAAAGACACTCACTATGAGGAGAAACTTTACCCGACTGATGCTCTCTGCTGCCCTGCTGGCAGCATCGGGCATGCCCCTGCTGGCACAGGGGACAGCTAAGCCAGTGGCCGACATGCTGGATGTCAAGTTCAACGCCGACGGCACGGCCGAGGACGCATCGGCCATGAAGAACAAAGTGGAGGTGGTGGGAAGTGCCCTGAGCACCTACTACAATGACGGATTTGGATTTGTCGTGGCCAACTTCGCCAACACCTGGGGAGGCGGAAAGAGCAGCGGCTACCGCGTGGACTACGAGCAGAACCAGGACTTCAAGGACAAGCTCGCCGATGGCCATTCCCTGGAGGTGGTGCTCATGGCCGACTACCCATCGGTGACCGATGCCGAGATCAAGCCCTTCTCAAGCATGCAGGCCGGCGGCACGGGTTTCCTGATAACCAACAACAGCCGAGGCAACGTGATGACGTTCCTGCCCAACGTGTCGGCCGACGGAAGCAGCAAATGGAACTGGTGCACGAGCGGCGTGCAGCCGGTGAAGAAGATGTACTACCATTTCCTGGGTGTGTGGAACCAAGAGGAAGGCAAGGCATACATCTACTGCAACGGCCAGTTGATGAACACCATATCCACCGACAAGGTATTCCGCTTTGCCAGCGACGGCAGCAAGTGGTTCTGCATAGGCGGTGACCCGGGCGGGTCCAACGTGGAGGCCGGATGGCGCGGCGACATTGCCGTGGCACGCATATACAGCGACCCGCTCACGGGCGAGCAGGCCGAGGCTCTGTGGGAGGATGCCAAGGAGGGTGTGAACAACGCCAATGTGCTCGTGTACAGGCAGAATCTGGAGGAGGCACGCGCCTATGTGGAGGCCGAGGGATTCATCGCCTGCGCAAGCGACATCGAGGCTTTCAAGGCACAGCTGGACAAGATGGACGCACTCGTGAGCGCAGGCAACGCCGAGGCCCTGCAGGAAGAGCAGGCCACACTGGCCAGCCTGCGCTCTGCCCTGGAGACCAGTGCCGCTGCCTACAATGCCTACCGCGACGAGGTGAACAACACCAAGGACTACCTGGATAACAACACCGACTTTGAGGGCGAGGCACGCGATCTGCTCGAGGATTACCTGCAGAGCGACGAGGCTCCTGGCGACACCTACCAGAACGGAGGCGCGCTCTACATCCTGGAGAACATGCAGCTCAGCACAGAGCAGATTAAAGCCGAGACCGAGGCTGTCAAGCAGATGCTCAAGCGCGCCATAGAGACTGGCGTGAAGTCGGGCGTTGAGGTGACCAGCCTGTTTACCAACACCGACTTCACCGACGGGCTCAACGGATGGCAGGGAAAGCCCATGACCGGCATGATGAAGAGTTCCACCACAGGCTTCACCGCCGCCGAGTGCTGGGCCAACAACTGCAACATGTACCAGACACTCACCAAGCGCAACAATGGCGTGTATGTGCTGGCTGTCAACGGAGCCTACAGGCCCTACGACGACCGCTACAGCACCTACTATGCCGCACAGGTGTATCTCAACGGCAACTGCCTCTACCTGCCCACCGTGTATGAGACCTACATCCCGCTGGCCGAGGCCAAGGACGGCGAGAACTGCTATATCACCGACGCAGGACAGGGTGACGGAGCCGTTGACTACGAAATCTATGATGGCATGGGAGCCAGCACCGACCTGATAGGATATGCCATGCGCGGACGCACCAGCATGGCCAACGCGGCTGCCGCAGGGCGCGCGCAGAACTACCTGGTGACCCTGGTGACCGACAGCACACTCACCCTGGGCGTGAAGAACGAGAACACCGTGCCCGGACAGGACTGGGTGGGCATCTCCAACATCCACGTCATCTACTACGAGACACTCAAGGACGCCGAGCCCTACATCGACAAGACCCTGGAGTGCATGGCAGCACGCGCACAGACCATCATCGACTATCTGCCCAGCACAGGAGCCGACTATGCCCAGCACCCAGGATGCCCCAAGGAACTGACCACCAAGCTGCAGGAGGCCATGGATGCCATCGCCACCTGCACCACACCCGAGGACAAGTATGCGCTGGTGCAGACCTTCAGCACACTCTTTGAGCAGGTGCTCGAGGCACGCAAGGCATACGTGAGCATGGTGGACGAGGCCATGGTCATCTACAATATCGCACAGAAGCTGGACGAGGCCAAGGTGCTCACCTCCGAGGAATACGAGTCTGTCATGGGCAAGTACGACGAGGTGCTCACCGCCTATGAGAGTGGCTCCTACACCACAGAGCAGGCACGCGAGATGGCCGTGCTCAAGGAGACGGGCTTCTATCCCGAACTGCAGGATGGCGAGTACCAGATTACCAACAACGCACAGCTGCTCTACTTTGCCGGCAAGGCCACCAGGGGCGTGAAGGGCAAGTTGCTGGCCGACATCCCCAACTTCACCACCGCGCAGATGATAGACAACTTCGCAGGCATCCTGGACGGCAATGGGCACAAGGTGACACTCAACATGGAGCGCACCGAGAACAATGCCTCATTCATCGCCAACATGCTGGCAGGCTCCGAGGTGCGCAACCTCACCATCGACGGAACCATCAAGACCAATGCCAAGTATGCGGCCTCGGTAGCCGCCAACACGCAGGAGAACTGCCGCATCAGCCAGGTGAGCAGCAGCGTGGACATCGTGACCGAGACGGCAGGAGACGGCACACACGCCGGACTGGTGGCAGTGGTGGGTGGCTACACCTGCATCGACAACTGTCTCTTCAATGGCTCCATCAAGGGTTCCGGAACCAACAGCTGTGGTGGTCTGGTAGGCTGGAACAGCCAGGCATCCAAGATAAGCAACTGCCTGCAGATAGCCACCTTTGACCTCGACCTCAAGAACTGCCACACCATCACGCGCCAGCCAAGCAAGTCGGCAGTAATCAACACCTACTTCAAGAATGCACTGGGCGACATCGCAGGCGCGCAGGTCACCGACGAGCAACTGGCAAGCGGCGAGGTGTGCTACCTGCTCAACCATGGCGACACAGAGCATCCCGTGTGGTTCCAGAACCTTGAGTCAGACCCCTATCCTGTGCTCGACGCCACACACCAGACCGTGGGCAAGACCCAGGACGGCGCCTTCACCAACGACAAGGCAGCCTTCCACACCGAGGAGGAGCCCACAGAGCCCCAGGCCGACCTGCTGGATGTGGTGTTTGACGTGGACGGCACAGCCAAGGACGTGTCGCCCATGCAGAACGAGGTGCTGGTGCTGGGCGAGACCCCCACTGTGGCCTACAACGAGACCTACAAGCGCAACGTGGCCACCTTCAACAATGACTTGTCGGGCACAGGCGTGAGCGCATACAAGATTGACTATGCCAACAACCAGAAGATGAAGGATGCCCTCACCGACGGGCACAGCCTGGAGGCCATCGTCATGGTACGCTACGAGGGGGACATCAAGAATGCCGAGATGAAGCCCTTCTCCAGCATGGAGGCAGGCGGCACAGGCTTCCTCGTAAGCACACAGAGTGGCGCACGCCAGAATGAGCTCACCTTCCTGCCCAACGTGTCCACCAGCGGTGGCAACACCTGGCGCTGGGCTACCAGCGGCATCGTGCCCGAGGCTGGCAAGTACTACCACCTCATCGGCGTGTATGACGAGGCCAATGCCAAGGCACGCATATATGTGGACGGCAAGCTCTGCAACGAGGTGGACGCTCCCGGCATCTTCCGTCTGGCCAGCAGCGGTTGCCACTGGTTTGCCATCGGCGGCGACCCAGGGGCCAACGACAAGATACAGGCCGCATGGAACGGTGACGTGGTACTGGCTCGCATCTACAGCAAGGCACTCACCGACGAGGACGTGCAGACCATCTGCAAGAAGCTGGGCCAGGAGACTCCCGTGGAGGGCATCACCGCCACCGAGACCAGAGCCCGGGGCGGCATCTACACCATCAACGGCATCCGCGTGCAGAAGACCACCAAGGGACTCTACATCATCAATGGCAAGAAGGTGATGGTCAAGTAAGCAGCCGCACACTCACTCATGCGTCATCCCAGGCGGGGGACACAGGCCGGAAAAGCCTGTGCCCCCCGCCTTTCTCTTTGCCCCACGGCCAGGGCGGGCTGCTTCCCCAGGCAGACACAGGCGCGCGGACACCTGGGGAGAGGCCAAGCCACTGGCCCTACAGCCCCGCCTGCGAGAAATGCCCAGGCAGGGAAAGGACGTTTGCGAGATTTGTCGTAACTTTGTCCAGACAGGCTCGTGCCTGCAGTCACAACGAACACATAGGAGACATACGATATGGCAAAGGACGGGTTGACACCCATGATGAAGCAGTTCTACGACCTGAAGGCAAAGCACCCCGACGCGCTTCTGCTCTTCCGCTGCGGCGACTTCTACGAGACTTATGCGCAGGATGCCGTGGAGGCATCATCCATCCTGGGCATCACCCTCACGCGCCGCAACAACGGCAAGGAGCACATGCCTGCTACCGAGATGGCTGGCTTCCCCCATCATGCGCTGGACACCTACCTGCCCAAGCTGGTGCGTGCGGGCCGCCGTGTGGCCATCTGCGACCAGCTCGAAGACCCCAAGCTCACCAAGACCCTGGTGAAGCGGGGCATCACCGAACTGGTCACCCCTGGCGTGGCCATGACCGAGAACGTGCTCAACAGCCGCGAGAACAACTTCCTGGCAGCCGTCCACTTTGGCAAGTCCACCTGCGGCCTCGCCCTCCTGGACATCAGCACGGGCGAGTTCCTCACCGCCGAGGGGACCCCCGAGCATATCGACAAGCTCATGGAGAACTTCGCTCCCAAGGAGGTGCTGTACGAGCGGGGCAAGCGCGCCATGCTGGAGGGCTCGTTTGGCGCCAGGCATGTCACCTTTGAGATGGACGACTGGGCCTTCACCGAGAGCACTGCCCGCGAGAGGCTGTACAAGCATTTCGGGGTCAAGAACCTCAAGGGATTCGGCGTTGACCACCTGCATAGCGGCGTGGTGGCGGCGGGAGTCATCATGCTTTACCTGGAGCAGACACAGCACACGCAGGTGAGTCACATCACCTCCCTGCGCCGTATCGAGGAGGACCGCTATGTGCGCCTCGACAAGTTCACCGTGCGCAACCTCGAGCTTGTGGGCTCGATGAACGAGGACGGCATCTCGCTGCTCGATGTCATCGGCCGCACGGTGACTCCCATGGGAGCGCGCATGCTGCGCCGCTGGATGCTGTTCCCCCTCAAGGACGTGGCCCAGATCAACCGCCGCCTGGACGTGGTCGATTGCTTCTTCCGCTACCCTGCCCTGCGCGAGCAGGTGGAGAGCCAGCTGCAGCGCATGGGCGACCTGGAGCGTATCATAGGCAGGGTGAGCACGGGGCGGGTGTCCCCCCGCGATGTCATACAGCTATGCACAGCCCTGCAGGCCCTGGTGTGCGTGAAGCAGGAATGCACTGGGGCCGACGACACGACACTCTCCCGGATAGGTGACCGCCTGGACCTGTGCGCCCAGATACGCGACCGCATCCAGCGCGAGGTGAGTCCCGATGCCCCGCTCATGGTCAACCGTGGAGGTGTGATACAGCCTGGAGTGAGCCAGGAACTGGACGACCTGCGCCAGATTGCCTTCAACGGCAAGGAGTACCTGCTGCATATCCAGCAGCGCGAGGCCGAGGCCACAGGCATACAGAGCCTCAAGATAGGATACAACAACGTCTTTGGCTACTACCTGGAGGTGCGCAACACCTACAAGAACCAGGTGCCGCCCGAGTGGATACGCAAGCAGACACTCACCCAGGCAGAGCGCTACATCACCCAGGAACTCAAGGAATATGAGGAGAAGATAACGGGTGCGCAGGAGCGCATACTGGTGCTGGAGACCCAGCTCTTTGCCTCCCTGGTGGCCGACCTGGCCAAATATGTGGGAGCCATACAGACCAATGCCTCGCTGGTGGCACAGCTCGACTGCCTGCTCTCCTTTGCCCTGTGTGCCCAGGAGAACCGCTATGTGCGTCCCGTGGTGGACGAGTCGGAAGTGCTGGACATCAGGCAGGGGCGGCATCCGGTCATCGAGAAGCAGCTCCCGCTGGGCGAGCGCTATGTGGCCAATGACGTGTATCTCGACACCGAGAAGCAGCAGGTCATCATCATCACAGGCCCCAACATGGCGGGCAAGAGCGCGCTCCTCAGGCAGACAGCCCTCATCACCCTCATGGCACAGATGGGATGCTTCGTGCCGGCCGAGAGTGCGCGCATCGGCTATGTAGATAAGATATTCACCCGTGTGGGCGCAAGCGACAACATCTCCATAGGCGAGAGCACCTTCATGGTGGAGATGAGCGAGGCCGCCAACATTATGAACAACCTCTCGCAGCGCTCGCTCGTGCTCTTTGACGAGCTGGGGCGCGGCACCAGCACCTACGATGGCATCAGCATCGCCTGGGCTATTGTGGAGTACATCCACGAGAACCGCACAGGGCATCCGCGCACGCTCTTTGCCACACACTATCACGAACTGAACGAGATGGAGGCGAAGTTTGCGCGCATCAGGAACTTCAATGTGAGCGTGAAGGAGATTGACGGCAAGGTCATCTTCCTGCGCCGCCTGGAGCCCGGGGGCAGCGCGCACAGCTTCGGCATCCATGTGGCCAGGCTGGCGGGCATGCCTGCGGGCATCGTGAAACGTGCCGGCGAGGTGCTGCACCAGCTGGAGCAGACCATGGACCACGATGCCCTGGGCAAGGGCATAGCCGCGCATTCCGAAGCCTCCAGCGGGGTGCAGATGAGCATCTTCCAGCTCGACGACCCTGTGCTGTGCCAGATTCGCGACGAGATTCTCAATACCGACATCAACACCCTCACGCCCCTGGAGGCTCTCAACAGGCTCAATGACATCAAGCGTCTGGTGGGTGGCAAGTGACTCCTGACGTGCTTGCCTCCCCCTCCTGTGCCCGGTGCCGCGTGCCCGATGGCAGGCTGCGTCAAGCGGGGCAGCATGCTGGACATGCAGCCGCGGCACGCTCCTGTGTGGCAGCCACTCCCCTGCCCTTTTCGTCCAGCCTGGGCTGGACGGTAGTTGCACCAGCATGAAACGGCGAGGCCAGCGCGCTGCGTTCACCGTTCAGCCTGGGCTGGACGAAAAAGGCAGCACGCTCCTGCCACTCCCCCACCCGCCTGTCCTGGCCTTTGCAATACACATGCCATGGGGTGAGTGCCGCACTATGGCTTGTGGAACTTGATGCTGCGGCGGCTTCCTTGCACGCTCCAGCTGACCACATAGATGCCTGCGGGCTGCGTGGCAAGGCTCACCGGGGTGAGGGCATTGCCTGTGCCCACCAGGCGGCCACTGGTGTCGTGGACGCTGAGCACGCAGCCATCCTGGGCCACGCTGGCTGGCACATGCAGGAGCACTTGCTGGCTCACGCGGTCGTAGGCCACGCGGTAGTCGATGTAGGGGTCTTCTCCCGCCTGGGCTATGTCATTGGGCAGCTCGCCCTTCACCAGGTACCACTGGCGGGTGGTCTTGCTTGCGTTGTTGGCGTCACTCGTCCAGCTGATGATGGGGTTGCCGTTGCTGGCACTCCCGCCAGAGTTGTTCCATGCCAGCCCGGTGGCCTTGTTGACGATGGCATAGTGCTCTCCCGCAGGCTCAAAGAGCCACAGCTGGCGGTCGTCCCCCTCGCTTGCCTCTGCCAGCTGCAGGCTGGAGCCGGTGGTGTAGGACGTGCCGCTTTGCTTGGCCACATCGGTGATGGCCAGGCTGGAGCCCTGCAGCACCAGCCTGTAATAGTTGCCTGTGACGGGCAGCACCTGCCACAGTTGCGTGGTGGAGCGTTCTTCGCTGGGCTTCCAGGTGCACAGGGAGGTGCCTGCCGTGCCCGTGATGTCGGTGGCATTGCCCGTGCTGGCGCTATATATATAGTACAGCGCGTCGGCCTCTGTCCCCATGGGATTGGCGGGGGCAGGCTGCGTGGGCGTGAGCCCTTCGGGATTGGGCAGGGTGGCTGACAGGAAGTCGGCATGCTCGCGAAGGAACTTCTTGAGGTAGTCCACCCCCTCCTGGTAGGTGCTGAAGAGCACCAGCTCGTCATATACGCGGCTGCTGAGCGGCCACTTCTGGAAGTTGAGCGCCTGGCTCTGGTCTATCACCTGGGCCATGCTGTCCACATAGGCCAGCGTGCGCTCCACCAGGCTGTCCCGGCACACCGCCCTGTGCCAGGTGCGTCCGGCCAGGTTGCGGAACCATGGGTCGCTGTACATGCGCTGCACGTACTCCTTCATCTTGCCCGATGAGTAGCCCTCGTTGAGCATCAGCTTGGAGGTCATCTCCTGGCGCAGGCGGTAACAGTTGTTGAAGGCGATGTCGTAGTCCCACATGGGTCCCCAGTAGAGGTGGCTGTCGCCCCGCTCCTTGTAGGCATAGGTGCTGTAGTAGCCGTCGGGGTTGGCCGTGTATTCATTGGCCACAAACCAGCTTGCCAGGGTGGCGCTGTCCACTACCTGCCGGTAGCCCAGCAGGGAGTCCTGGTAATTGTCGGAGTAGAGCCTCTGCTCGAAGTCGTTGACGAAGTCGCGCAGGTAGTCCTTCTGTGCGGTGGTGATGACCTCGTCGTCGGGCGACTTGATGGCCACGGCCTGGCCGCGGTTGGTGTGGAAGTAGGCTTGCTCACCCTCGAGCGTGCCCGCAAACTCAAAGAAGTATCCGCCCGAGATGTCGGCTCCCTCGGCGGGCGCCTCCTCCTGCTCCACTATCTCCACGCGCTTCTTGTGCACCTCCATCTGGTCACTTATCTGGTAGTTGCCCAGGTACTCCCCGTTGAGCACCACATCGGCAAACTCGGCCGAGGGCACAAAGGGCTGCCCCATCAGCTTGCCTATGAAGGATGCCACGGCATTTCGGAGCAGCGTCTTGTCGGAATGGTTGGCCAGCAGAGTCCAGCTCTTGGCGTTGGCATGGCCCTTGCCCAGGAACTTCTCCTTGCGGTTGAACTTCAGCCTGTAGGGCTTCTTGGCCAGTGACCAGGTGCTGTTGCCCCTGCCCCTTATCCTCAGCGAGTCGTAGGCAGCGAGGGAGTCGCCCTCCATCCTCCACATGCGGGCATACTTGTATTCCGTCTTGCTGCCGATTGCCCCGCCGTCGTAGGTGTTGACAAACAGGGTGGGCAGGTTGGTCAGCTGCTTCATGTAGGAGGGCAGCAGGCCGGCCCTCACGCGCTCCATCTCGGCCATGAGCGCGTCGTAAGCCTTCTGCAGGCTGTCCAGCATGTCCTGTGTGATGTTGGCGTCGGCCACTCCCTTGCCCTGCTCGAGCACGGCCAGCAGCTGGGCCATCTCCTTGCCCAGGTACATGCTCATGCCCTCGCCCAGCACCTCCACGCTGAGCAGCCTTATCTCGGCAAAGTGCGCGAAGGTCTTGCCGCTGCTGTTCTGCAGGAATGTGAAGCGGAAGTGAGGGTAGGACTCCCCGCCGAGCGATATGGGGCTGCTGGTCACCTGGGCTCCCGAATAGGCGTTGCCCAGCGTCAGGTTGCCCAGGAAAGTCCAGTCTGCCCCGTCGTGGCTGGCATAGCATCCCATCAGCGTGACGTGGTTGCCGTCGGTGTATCGCCGCTGCACATACAGGGCAATGTTGTCCGAGAGCGGCTGGGCGAGGTCTATTTGCAGGTAATGCGTGTCCTTCACCACATTGTGCCAGTCGCTGTGCCAGAAGGTGCTGGCATTGCCGTCCAGCAAGTATTCCAGGTGCCGGCCCTCCATGAAGTCCGAGGCATTGCTGCTCAGGTTGTCCACCGTGAGGGGAACCTCGGTTGCCCTGTACCCTGCCGCCTCGTCGTAGGCCGCCTGGGCCGTGTCCCGCAGGCTGTGGTATTGCTCGGCCAGCGTCTGTGCCAGGGCCTGCGTGCAGCAGAGCAGCAGGCACACAGGCAGCATGAGCCACCTCGTGCAGGGATGATGTGTCGCTGTGTGTGTGTTCATTTTTAGGCGAATGAAAAAAGGTTTGCGAATGCAAATATACGCATTGTCGGGCGGAAACGGGTCTTGTGCCAGAGGTTTTCTGCATCTGTCGCCTGATTTTTGCGCAGAGGTTTCAGGCCTGGGACTCCTGGCCGGCCGGCCGGGGGCATGCCTCCCCACATTCTTGCCCGCAACACTCCCCCACCTCGGCGAAAAGCCTTACCTTTGTGGAAAATAAACAAAAGTAAGATAATCAGAATATGAAAGCAGGTATAGTGGGACTGCCCAATGTGGGCAAGTCAACCCTTTTCAACTGTCTGTCCAGTGCCAAGGCACAGGCGGCCAACTTCCCCTTTTGTACCATCGATGCCCAGCTGGGCCAGGTGTCTGTGCCCGACGAGCGGCTCACCCGGCTGGCCGAGCTGGTTCATCCAGGCCGCATCGTGCCCGCCGTGTGCGACATCGTGGACATTGCCGGGCTGGTCAAGGGAGCCAGCAAGGGCGAGGGGCTGGGCAACCAGTTCCTGGCCAACATACGCGAGTGTGACGCCATCATCCATGTGCTGCGCTGCTTCGACAACGGCAACATCGTGCATGTGGACGGCAGCGTCAACCCTGTGCGCGACAAGGAAATCATTGACACCGAGCTGCAGCTCAAGGACCTGGAGACGGTGGAGAGCCGTATGAAGAAGGTGGAAAAGGCTGCCAGGGTGGGCGGCGACAAGCAGGCACGCATCGAGCTTGACGTTCTGGAGGCTTATCATGAGGCTCTGCTCAAGGGCGAGAGCGCACGCACGGTGTCCTTCGACACGGAGGATGAGAAGGCCGCCGCCAAGGGCATGTTCCTGCTCACGGCCAAGCCAGTCCTGTATGTGTGCAACGTGGACGATGCCAGCGCGTCCTCGGGCAATGCCTACACCCAGGCTGTGGCCCAGGCTATCGAGGGCGAGGATGCCGAGATGCTCATCATCAGCGCGCAGACCGAGGCCGACATCGCCGAGCTGGAGAGCTACGAGGAGAAGCAGATGTTCCTCGAGGACATGGGACTCAAGGAAAGCGGATGCAACCGGCTCATCAAGGCCATCTACCACTTGCTCACCCTGCAGACCTTCATCACGGCCGGCGAGATGGAGGTGAAGGCATGGACCTTCCGCCGTGGCTGGAAGGCTCCCCAGTGCGCAGGCGTTATCCACACCGACTTTGAGAAGGGATTCATCCGTGCCGAGGTCATCAAGTATGACGACTACATCCATTATGGCTCCGAGGCAGCCGTCCGCGAGGCTGGCAAGATGGGTGTCGAGGGCAAGGACTATGTGGTACAGGACGGTGACATCATGCACTTCAGATTCAACGTATGACCACCCTCTTCATCCACTGGGACCCCTCCACCACGGCCTTCGAGCTGGGTCCTCTGGCCGTGCGCTGGTATTCGCTGTGCTGGTGTGCGGGGCTTGTGAGCGTGTATTTGCTCATGCACAGGCTCTTCCGCCAGCAGAAACTGAGCGACGAGCAGTTTGACCCCATGTTTCTCTACTGCTTCCTGGGCATCCTGATAGGCGCTCGCCTGGGTCATTGCCTGTTCTACGAGCCAGAGTACTTCCTGCACCACATCACCGAGATGCTGCTTCCCATACGCGAGACTCCCAATCCCGAGCAGTGGAGCAGCCTGCTGCAGTGGCTTCCCACGGGCAATGCTGGCACCCACTGGGCGTTCACCGGCTACGAGGGACTCGCCAGCCACGGAGGCACGCTGGGGCTCATGCTGGCTCTGGTGCTGTACTCCAGGAATCAGAGAATCAACATCATGCGTGTGCTGGACAATGTGGCCATCGTGACCCCGATATGCGCCTGTGCCATCCGCATCGGCAATCTGATGAACTCCGAGATTATAGGCAAGGTCACCGATGTGCCCTGGGCGTTCATCTTTGAGCGTGTGGACATGCAGCCACGCCATCCTGGCCAGCTCTACGAGGCCCTGTGCTATGCCTGCTTCTTCTTCATCGGCTGGTGGTTCTACAGGCACAAGCCCGAGCGTGTGGGCACGGGCTTCTTCTTCGGCCTGTGCCTCGTGCTCATCTTCACAAGCCGCATCCTCATCGAGTACACCAAGGAGAACCAGGTGGGCTTCGAGGACGGGATGCTCTTCAATATGGGGCAGCTGCTCAGCGTTCCCTTTGTGCTGCTGGGCCTCTACTGCATGCTGGGAGGCAAGTTATGCCGGCGGATTGCAGAAAAATAGCATCTGTGGCCATCGCCACGCTGCTCTGCCTGGCCTCCCCGTGCCAGGCGCGCCGGGAGAGTGAGCAGGGCAGGGTGGTGGTGGCCTATGTCACATCGTGGAGCCAGGACGTGCCCGATGCCACGCTGATGACCCACATCAACTATGCCTTTGGCAGGGTGACGGCCTCGCACGATGGCCTCTCGGTGGATAATCCCCAGCGGCTGCGCGACATCGTTGCGCTCAAGCGGCAGAACCCCCACCTCAAGGTGTTGCTCTCGGTGGGCGGCTGGGGCGCGGGCGGCTTCAGCGAGATGGCCTCGCAGGAGAGCACGCGCCGCCTGTTCTGTGCCGCGTGCGACAGCGTGGCCAGCCTGTATGGGCTCGACGGCATCGACATCGACTGGGAATACCCAGGCAGCAGCGCGGCTGGCATTGCCTGCTCCCAGGCCGACCGTGACCACTTCAGCCTGCTCGTGCGTGACCTGCGCAGGGCACTGGGCAGCGGGCGGCTGCTTACCCTGGCCACCGCTGCCATGGGCGGCTTCTATGACTTCCCGGCCTTTGTGGATGAGGTGGATTTCGTGTGCATGATGACCTATGACATGGCCTCTGCCCCTGGGCATCACGCTCCCCTCCACAGTTCGGCCCGCTTCCAGGGCGGTTCCTGCGAGCAGGCCATGCAGGCGCACCTGGCCCAGGGCGTGCCAGCGGACAAACTCGTGCTGGGCTTGCCCTTCTATGGCCGGGGCACGCAGGACGTGGGCAACTTCTGTGACTTCCATGCCGTGGCTGGCCTCAGGGACTACACCAGCCACTGGGACAGGCAAGCCCGGGTGCCCTATCTTGCCGACCGCGAGGGCAGGGTAGTGCTGGGCTACGATGATGCACGCTCGCTCAGGGGCAAGTGCCAGTTTGCCCGCAAGCACCACCTGCGCGGGGTGATGTACTGGGACTACCATGGTGATGACAGCCAGGGCACGCTGCGCAAGGCCGTGTGGAAGGCCATGCGGTAGTGTGGCGTGTCTGGCGGGTGGTTGCCATGCCGCCATCCTGCAGCCCTGCTGCCTGATGCGTGGGTGGCACAGGCCAAACAAGCGAGACACTCGTGTAACCAAATGACAATCATAAGAGAATGAAAACAAGAACTATCTCCCTGCGACACATCCTCCTCACAGCCCTCATGCTGATGCTCGGCATCGGGCTCTCGGCCAAGACACCCGCTGAGGAATCCCGCCTCCTGGTGCTCACCGAGCGTGGCGGACAGCACGAGGCATTCGTAAGCGCAGCCCTGCGCTGGCTTGACGGCTATGCCAGGCAGCACCACTGGCAGGTGGATGTGGTGGGCGACACACGCACCATCAACGACACTACCCTGGCCCGCTACAAGGTGCTCCTCCAGCTCAACTACCCGCCCTACAACTGGACCGACGCTGCCCGGCAGGCCATGGAGCATGCCATGCGCGATGGCACCGTGGGCTGGATAGGCTTCCACCATGCCTCCCTGCTGGGCGACTTCGACGGCTTCCCCATGTGGCGGTGGGCATCGCGCTTCCTGGGAGGCATCAAGTTCCAGGGCTATGTGCAGGAGACCTGCGACGGCAGGGTGGTGGTGGAGCAGCCCGGCCACCCCATATTCAAGGGCGTGAGCCGCGAGTTCACGCTGCCGGGGGACGAGTGGTACACCTACGACCGCAGTCCGCGAGGGCAGGTGCAGGTGCTGGCTCATGTGGACGAGGACTCCTACAGCACCAGCACCCCCGTGCGCATGGGCGACCATCCCGTGGTGTGGACCAATGAGCGCGTCAAGGCACGCAACGTATATTTCCAGTTTGGCCACGATGCCCGGCTGCTGCAGAGTGAGGACTTCTGCCAGATGCTCTCCAATGCCATAGAATGGGCCTCTGGGCCCGCCAAATGGTTTCCACGATGCCATGCGCTGGTGCTGCACAACACGGCCGTAGAGCGCGCCCACAGGGACTTTGACGAGGACGCGATGGCCTACTTCCGCGAGCTCAGCGTGGGCGACGGCATCGTGTTTGACTTCACAAGCAACTTCGACGACCTCACCTACGAGAACCTGCGCACCTACGACCTGCTCATCTCGCTCGACGACAACCCAGGCCACACACCCCAGCAGCGTGCCGCCTTTGAGCGATATATGGAGAACGGCGGGGGGTGGCTGGGCTTCCACTCGGCGGCCTTCAACATTCCCTCCACCGGCTGGCCCTGGTTTGTGCAGTTCCTGGGCGGGGCTGTGTTCAACCGCAATGCCTGGCCCCCATTGCCTGCCAGACTGAGAAACGATGCCCCCCAGCACCCTCTGATGAAGGGGATGCCCGCCTCGTACATGGCACCCGAGAACGAGTGGTACCAGTGGGAACCCAGTCCCAGGCTCAATCCCGACGTGCAGGTACTGCTCTCGCTCGATGACGCATGCTATCCCCTGGGGCTCAAGGATGAGTTGCCCAAGGGGCTGGACACGCCTGTGGCATGGACCAACACACGCTACAATATGGTGTATCTCAACTGGGGGCACGGGCACCGCATCTTCACCGACCCCACCCAGAACTATCTCCTGTACAACTGTCTGCGCTGGCTGGCCCGCAAGAGTTACGGCCGCCAGTAGCCTGTGCCACCCCCGCCCAGCCAGTTGCCTGGAGCACCCACCTGTGATGGGCCGGAAAATGCAGCGCGGTGCGTTGCCTATCGCAGCCGCATGCGTTGGCCATCGCAGCGCGCTGCGTTGGCCGATGCGGCGCACTGCGTTTTTCCGCGCATGCCCGTGTGGGCATTTTCCCATGGCGTTTAGGGAAAGTCCCCATGTGCTTTCTGCTTTTCCCGAGCCTGACTTCTGTGAAAAAGAGATAACTTTGTGGCAGATAAAGAAAGAGACCGAATTATGAGAACGCTGAGAAACCTCTGGATAGCCCTCTGCGCCGTGGTGGCCGCCACCGCGCTCTCCTCATGCGACGAGGACCTGTCGCTTGCCGTGAACCTCTCGGGCGAGTGGCAAGGAGACTTTGGCATGTATTATGAGTACGAGTACCGTGGGCGGGTATTCCGCTTTGACTCCTACGACACGCGCATCGTCTTCTATCCTTCCTACAACTATGCCACGCATGGCTATGGCAAGCAGGTGGACTACTACAGCCAGGGCCCCTATGTGTACCAGTATTACTACTTCAACTGGTACATTGACCGTGGCGACCTGGTGCTCGACTATCCCTACGACCATGACCTCAATGCTGTCATCCATGACTATCACATGAGCAGCGTGCGCTTCTATGGCTACTTTGGCACCTCTGACACCCGTTTCTCGCTGTACAAGACGGCCGACTACTACGACTGGGGAGCCTACAGCGGCAATTACTACTATGACCCGCGCAATGGCTGGTATGACTATTACCCGGACTATGTGAAGCGCGAGTCGGCACCTGCCGACTCTCTCACTCGCAGCACCGAGGCTCCTGCCGAGGGCACGCCGGCTGGCACGGATGGAGTGGTGAGGCGTGGCAGCCGCTTCGGCCAGGCACGCTGACTGGGGCTATCCTGCACGGCGGCGTGGGGCGGAATCCCTGGCCAGGCCCGCATGACGGGCACACCCGTGGCCAGGGGAATGGCCCTGGAACGAGAAGGCTTTGAGCAAAAAAGTGTCCCGAGGGGGCAAAGGCATGGACTATCCGCGCCTTTGCCCCCTCGGGGCTTTTGCTTGTGTTCCCTGTGCGTGAGCCAGGATGTGGCCTGGGGCAGAATGCCCTACAGCTTGTCCTGCTTGAGCTTCTCCACAAACTCATCGATGCGCTGCAGCTGCGCCGGGATGTCGATCTGCTGTGGGCAGTGGGGCACACAGGCACGGCACTGTATGCAGTGGTTGGCCTGGCGCAGGCGTGGCACGCTGCGGTCATAGCCCACCAGGAAGGCCCGGCGCGCCTGCTGGTAGTTGCGCGCTTGCTGGCTCTCGGGCACCTGCCCCTTGTTGACACACCGGTTGTAGTGCATGAAGATGGCCGGGATGTCCAGTCCGTAGGGGCAGGGCATGCAGTACTTGCAGTCGTTGCAGTCGATGGTGGGGTACCCCTTGATGAGGCTGGCCGTCTCGCCCTCCAGCCATTCCTGCTCCTCCTGGCTGAGCGGCTCCAGCGGGGAGTAGGAGCGTATGTTGTCCTGCAGGTGCTCCATGTAGGTCATGCCGCTGAGCACGGTGAGCACAGCGGGCTTGGAGGCGATGTAGCGGAAGGCCCAGCTGGCCACGCTGTTCTCGGGCTTGCGCTGCTTCAAGTGTGCCACCACATGGTCGGGCACCTTGCTCAGGCGGCCACCCAGGAGCGGCTCCATGATGACCACGGGAATGCCCCGCTGGGCCAGTTGGCCATACAGGTACTCGCCGCTGCGCCCACGGTCGTCGTCATTGTGCCAGTCGCAGTAGTTGGCCTGTATCTGCACGAAGTCCCAGTGATACTGCCCGTGGTGCTCCAGCAGCCAGTCAAACACGGCCACGTCGCCGTGGAACGAGAAGCCCAGGTTGCGTATGCGCCCGGCCTCACGCTGCTGCATGAGCCAGTCGAGCAGGCCATTGTCCAGGTAGCGGTCGTGCAGTGTCTTCATGCCCCCGCCGCCCACTGCGTGCAGCAGCAGGTAATCCACATAGGGAGTCTGCAGGTAGCGCAGGCTGTTCTCAAACATCTGCTTCCCCTCCTCCAGCGGGTACTGCTGCGGGCTGAAGTTGCTCAGCTTGGTGGCTATGAAGTACTTGTCGCGGGGGTATCCGCTGGCCTTCAGGGCTGTGCCCAGCGACTCCTCGCTGCGTCCCTGGCAGTATGCGGGCGACGTGTCGAAGTAGTTCACCCCATGGTCAAGCGCGTAGCGCGTGAGGCGGTTGATTTCCTCCTGGTCCAGGGCATCCCCATTCGCGTTCTCCTGGGTGCGTCCGCTCCCGCCCTTGATGGTGGGCAGGCGCATCCATCCGTAGCCCAGGATGCTCACGCGGTCGCCCGTCTTGGGGTTGGTGCGGCAGGTCATCTTGTCGGTGGGCACAGGGCTGGTGTGGTGCCCTGCTGCGTCCAGGTCAGCATCCTGCCCGCCTGCCTTCACGCCGCATCCTGCCAGCACGGTGGTGGCCGCTGCGGTGCCAGTGGCCTTCAGAAACTCTCTTCGGTCTATCTTGTTGCTCATGTCGGTCTCTTTCTTGTGTGAGTGATGGGTCATATCTCGCGGTGCACCTCGTGTCCCTCCACGTGGATGGCGCTCAGGGGGCGGCTCGGGCACAGGTTCTCGCAGGCTCCGCAGCCTATGCAATTCTCCTCGTTGACCACGGGGATGAGCAGTGCCTTCTCGCGCGGCACCTCCTGGCCTTCGGCATCCAGCCAGCGTCCGTCCTGCTGGTGCATGCCTTGCTGCAGGGGCACCATCTGTATGGCCTGCGCGGGGCACTTGCGTGCACACAGCCCGCAGGTCTTGCCATCGCGCACGGGGACGCACAGCTCACGCGTCCACACGGCGTGTCCCACCTGCGTGGCGGTGCGCTCCTCGATGGTGATGGGCTGTATGGCACTGGTGGGGCACACCTGGCTGCAGCGGTTGCACTCGGGGCGGCAGTAGCCTCGCTCGTAGCTCACCTCGGGCTGCATCAGGCGGTCGGGGCTGCTGCTGGGGCGCAGCACGTCATTGGGGCAGCTGTCTATGCACAGCTGGCAGGCGGTGCAGTGGGTGCGCAGGTGGCGTATGGAGAGTGAGCCCGGAGGCGTGATGAGAGTCTGCCGCTGTGGCTTCTGCTTGGCGACTATCGTGGCCAGTCCGCCGTCGGTGGTCTTGTCCTCGGCATGCAGCAGCGCGGTGGAGGCCAGCAGCGCGGCGGATGTGAGCATGGCCCTGCGTCCCTGGTCGTGGCTGTCCTGTGCCTTGCCCTCGGTGCTTGACGTGGCCTTGGCCTGTGTGTCCTGTGGCTTCTCACGGCTGGGTAAGCCCAGGCGGTGGCCCAGGTGTATGGCCTGGCGGCGGCACACGTCCATGCAGTCGCCGCACATCACGCAGCGGCTCATGTCCACCTGGTGGCTCCTGGGGTCGATGCACGCGCTCTTGCAGTTGCGTGCGCACAGGCCGCATCCGTTGCAGCGGCTGGTGTCTATCAGCGGGCCATGCAGCGAGTGCCGCGAGATGAGGCCCAGCAGCGTGCCCACGGGGCACACCGTGTTGCACCAGGTGCGCCCGCCTCGCCATGCCAGCACGCTGATGACCAGCAGGGCCAGCAGGGCTATCAGCAGCGTGGGCAGGCTCTTGAGCCACACGTCCACGCTGTACAGCGCATAGCTGCCATAGTGCTCGGCCAGGGCGGCCAGGCCATTGTTGGCCAGTTTGTAGAGGGGCGCCACCAGGGCGCCCACTATCCTGCCGTAGGTGCTGTAGGGCATCATGAGGCCTGCCACCCAGCCCATGTTGGCCACGAGCACCACGCCTGCCAGCAGCAGGAATGCGAGGCGCAGGGTGTTTCGGGCGGGGCTGTAGTGATACTTGTTCCTCTTCCTGCGGAGCCGGGCGATGGCATCCTGCATCACGCCCAGCGGGCAGATGATGGAGCAGTAGATGCGCCCCAGCAGCAGGGTGAGGGCAAGGATGAAGACAATCGCGCCCACATTGAGGGCCAGCACAGCGGGCATGAACTGCACGCGCGCCATCCAGCCCAGGTAGGTGTGTGCCACTCCGGTGAAGTCCACCAGTAGCCAGGTGATGAGCAGCCAGAATGCTGCGGCCAGTGTTGTACGTATTTTGCGCAACATAGTGATAAGGGGTAAATGTGTGTTGTAGTAGGGCATCCTGTGGCATGCGGCCGTCATCATTTCTGATTACTCGGCATCCCTGCAGACGGGAAACGCCACTGCAAAAATACTCGTTTCCTATTAGACTACAATGGAAAAGGGGGATTTGTTGTCCATGGAAGATGCCGGTTTCCGTGATATTGGGCGGTTTTGTGGGGAAAATGGTAAGGTAAGGCCGCCTTGCCATATTCACAGGTCGTGCCACTGGTGTGGGCAGTCTCACGGATTCAGCACAGACGGGAAAGGGTAGAGCCAATCTGCCCCTGCCGACGAAGGCCGTGGTCCTGCCCCCATGTGCGCAATGCGGGAGGTGTGCCGGCAGGCTTTGGGCTTGCAAGGGGCAGATGCCAGGGGGCTTTCATGCGCAGGCTCATATCCTCAGGCGCACCTGGAAGGCGAGGTCGTTGCGCCAGGGGCTGTAGATGGTGAGCAGTCCTGTGCCCTGGGTGCTGGCATCCAGCACGCGGCGCACGCAGTAGCGGGCCTCTATCCTCCATCGCTCCCCATGGCTCTGCCAGCGGCCGAGCAGGGTGCCGTGGAGGGTCTCGCCATAGAGGAACACCTGCCCCATGGCTCCCGACAGCGTGGGCAGGTACTCGCTCATGCCGCTCCTGCTCTTCCCCGGGCGGGCATATCCGGCCACGGCCGACAGCATGAGCGAGGGGGTGGCATGCTCATAGCGCACTCCCTGCAGCAGGGAGAATCCTGTGCCGTGCTGGGTGCGCAGCAGGCTGGCAGTGCTCTGCAGCCGCCAGTGGGACGAGGGCTGGGTGAGGAACTGCAGGCGCATGCGGTGGCGTGTGCTGCGGCTGTCGTCGGTGGTGTGGCGCAGGAGGTATCGCCCTGCCAGGCTGCTGTGCTCGCCCAGGGGATGCACCAGCTGCAGCTGCACTTCCTGTCCCGTGCGGCTGGTGCGGCACCCGTAGGGGGGCCATGGATGATGGAAGAAGTCGGCATAGGTGAGTATCTGCCAGGTGTCCCAGGGCTCGGCGCGCAGGTGCAGTAGCAGGCCGTTCTCGTTCTGCACGCGGCTGCCGCGTGACAGGGCGGCGGCTTGCATCGAACTGTAGGATGGGGCATAATAGCGCTGCACGGCACTCAGCGTGTAGCGTGGGGTGGGCCGCCAGGTGAGGCGGTGCAGGGTGGCCATGCCCTGGGTGCCGCCACGGCGTGCCTCGCCGGGATGCTCGCCACGGAGTCCCTGCTCGGTGCTGATGGCGGTCTCGCCCGCCACGGCCAGGCGGTAAACGGACTTTCCATAGTGAATGCCCATGGTGCCAAACTGCCTTCCGCGTGGATAGTACTTGCGGTAAGCCTGCTCCCCGGGATTGAGCGTGCGGCCCAGCCGCTGGTAATAGCCCGTGGCGCCCAGGTGCCAGCCCTTGTGCCGCCAGGTGAGGTTGCCGCCATAGACCTGTGTGCCAGTGTTGTTCTTGCGCTTGCGCTCGCTGCTGGTGCGGTGCAGGCCAGTGGTGAGCAGGGTGCGCACCGAGCCATCCTGCTGCAGGGTGGCATCCAGCTTGCGTGCCGAGGCAAAGAGCGTGACTTCCACCTCCCGGCCCAGCGCAAGTGTGGCGGCTGCACCCCGCAGGAAGCGGGTCTCGTCGGTGCCTGTGCTGGCGCGTATGCCGGTCTGGGTTCTGGCAGCGGGTGTGCTGCGGGCAAACCATGAGGTTCCGCCAGCCACCAGACCCTCGCCGAACCCCATGCGAAAGTCGCCCACCACAGCCTTTCGGAGCGCTCCCAGCTGGCGCAGTTCGGCATGCGCCCCCCAGGAGTCCACCCATCGCTCGCCAGCATCCTTCTCTATGTGGCCGCCCACACGCAGGTGGCTGCCCGCCTTCAGCTGGTAGAGGGTGCGGTGGTAGAGCGGGTCGCCCGCATAGCCATCGCTCACCTGGTAGCCACGGCGGTAGTAGAGGGGCACGTCGAGGCGGGTAGTGAGGGTGTTGGTGACTGGGCAGAGCGGCTTGTGCCTGCGGCCTGCCGCAGTATGCTCACCCCCGTAGGTGACAAAGAGGGACAGGAAGCGGCGGGTGCGGCTGTCCAGCAGAGGCACCAGGCGCAGCTCGCCCTGCGTCTGCAGGAAGCCATGCAGATAGACGTAGGCATGTATCTCCTCCACCTGTTCCTCGTCCAGGAAAGGCAGGCGCAGGAGCTCCTCGCGGGTGGCCGTGTTGATGTTCATGGGATTGTCGTGCAGCGTGCGCAACTCCTGCAGCTGCGCGTCCCATTGCAGCAGAAGGTCGCTGCCCTCGCTGGCAGCCGCAGCATCCTCGTTCTCGCTGTCTGCCAGTAGCCCTTCGGTATATTCCTGCACAAAGTTGTCCCATGTGTAGGACTGGGCCAGGCAGGGCACTGTGCTGTAGCATGCGAGCAGTGCCAGGAGCCATCGAAGCCCGGTCGTGCACATGGGACTATGGCGCCTCACTCGGTGACGATGGTGAGTTGGCCGGCCTTCAGGAGTTGGTCGTGACCCACAAACCACCCCTTCAGCAACTGCTTGCCGCAGCGTATCTCCCTGATGGCCTCGCCATTGCCCTGCCTGATGATTTGTGCCGTGCGCCCGTCACCGGTGGTGAGCGTGACGCGGGGGAACAGGGGCACGCTCACCAGGTACTGCGCATCGGCGGGCGAGTAGGTGTAGAGGCCGATGGCATTGAGCACATACCAGCTCGACATCTCCCCCGCGTCGTCCATGCCTGCATAGGCCAGGTGGTCGGCTCCCATGTCGTAGTACTTGTCCATGAGGATGTTCAGGATGTGCTGCGCCTTGGGCTGGCGGCCGATGAAGTAGTAGGTGTAGGGGATGCTGTGGCCAGGCTGGTTGCCCTGGCAGTAGTTGCCCAGGAAGCCTGTGAAGTTCCATGCCTCGTACTCCCTCCAAGGCTCTGTGAAGAGCGAGTCCAGTTTCTGCTCCACGGCCTGGTGGCTTGGGTAGAGTGCCACCATGCCGTAGGGGTCGTGTGGTGCATAGAACAGGCTCTGCCAGGCATTGGCCTCGCGGTACTGGTAGGCATAGTATGGCATGTAGGGGTCAAACTCCTTCACCCACTCGCCATTGGCGGTCTTGCCGCGCCAGAAGCCCGTAGAGGGGTCAAAGAGAGTCTTGTAGTTGGCCGACCGCTTCAGCAGCAGGCGGTAGTTGCTCTTGTCCTTGAGCGCCTGTGCCACCAGGGCGGTGGCATAGTCGTCATAGGCATACTCCACCGTCTTGGTCACGGCGGCCTTGTACTCGTCCTCGGTAGGGACGCCTGTGGTGTCCTTCTCGGCTATCCATCCCTGGCTGATGTACTCGTCCAGGTAGGGGCGGCCACCACGTCCGGGCACGGTGGCGTTCTTCAGCAGCAGCCTGTAAGCGCGCTCCAGGTCAAAGTTCCTCACGCCACGCTGCCATGCGCCGATGACGAAGGTGGAGGCGTGGTCGCCGTGGAAGAAGGTGGGCATGTAGCCGCCACGCTTCTCGCCCATGTCGGTGATGGACTTGATGATGTCGGCTGCCACATCGGGGCAGATGACGGCCAGGAGCTGCAACTTGTTGCGGTAGGTGTCCCAGAAGGAAGGCTCGGTGTAGTAGCGGAAGTCAGCCCGCACCACATTGCCGCGCACGTCGCGGTACTCCCCGTTGACATCGCTGCGCAGCACCGGCCACAGGAAGGCGCGGTAGAGGGTGCTGTAGAGCAGTCCCCGCTGCCGCTCGGTGCCGCCCTCCACCTGTATGTGGGCGAGGATTCTCTGCCAGGTGCTGTCGGCATCCGTGCGCACCGAGGCAAAGTCGCGGCCGGCCATCTCGGCCTCCAGGTTCTGGCGCGCGTTCTCGATGCTGACAAAGGAGAAGCCGATGCGCAGTTCCAGGGGAGCCGCTCCACGGCTGTTCTCAAAATCGACCACGGCCACGCGGTGCTTGTTGTCCTGCACCATGGACACCGCTGTCACGGGCAGGGATGCAGTGGCGTAGAAGTAGATGCGGCCGTGCCCGTCCTGGTAGCCCTCAAAGGCATTGGCGGCCGCCGGGCTCTTGCGTATGTCCCACTGGCGCGGGTTGCCGTTGTTGCGTGTGATATCGACCAGCAGCCGCTTCTCGTCCTGGGGGCGGAACGTGTAGCGGTGCATGGCACACCGCAGGGTGGTGGTGAGCTCGGCCTGCACATGATAGCGCTCCAGCCACACGCTGTAGTAGCCAGGGTGTGCCTCCTCGCGCTGGTGCGAGAAGTGCGACGCGAAGTTGCGTGGATAGAAGATGCCCGTGACGGGCAGCATGGGCAGGTGCAGCTGGTCCCAGTGTCCCTTGGCCGTGTGGGCGAACCCATATATCTCGTGGTCCTCGTACTGGTAGCCCGCGCCGCTGTGATACATGGTCACCGGGGTGGCCTGCACCATGGCATTGGGCAGGGTGGCGCCGGGGTAGGTCTCGGCTCCCCAGGCGCGCTTGGCCTCGGTGTGGGTGTAGCCCAGGTCGGCAGGTTCCCACAGGGTGGCTGTCCCCAGGAAGGGGTTGACGTAGCGGGTGAGACTGGGATTGCAGGCGGGGCTGGAGGTCTGGCCGTGCAGGCTTGCCGCCAGGAGGGCAAGCAGGGGCATGAGTAATGCTCTTCGTAACATGTTCATCAGGTGGTGGTAGTGGTGGATTATGGTTCTGTGGAATGTCCCGCGCTGGCTTGTGCCCGTGCCTCCAGCAGGGCATATTGGCTGGCGGGCATTATCTGGGCAAGCGGACG
Source organism: Prevotellaceae bacterium (assembly GCA_050873805.1). Lineage (GTDB taxonomy): Bacteria > Bacteroidota > Bacteroidia > Bacteroidales > Bacteroidaceae > Physcousia. The sequence continues at coordinate 99,386 of JBNMJN010000001.1, forward strand.
GGTCACAAACTCGCGCTGCATCATCAGCGGATGGGGCAGCGTGAGCTGTGGTGTGGAGAGCGTGAGGTCGTCATAGAGCAGCAGGTCGATGTCTATCAGGCGGTCGTGGTAGTGCCCGTCCACGCTCTTGCTGGTGCGCCCCATCTCACGCTCTATCTGCTGGGTGCGCTCCAGGCACTGCATGGGGGTGAGGCTGGTGTGCACCAGGCAGGCGGCGTTCAGGAAGGCATTGTCGCTGCTGAAGCCCCATGGGTCGGTCACCAGGAAACTGCTGGTACGGCAAACCTGCCCCACGCGCTGGCCGATGAGGGCCAGCGCACGAAGCAGGTTGTCGCGCTTGTCTCCCAGGTTGGTGCCCAGTGCCAGGTAGAGCACATGAGGCTGCGGGCTGCCGTTCAGCGTCATTCCCTTAGTCCTGCAGGATGAGCATGGCATCGCCGTAGGTGCCAAAGCGGTAGCGGTGTTCGGGGTCGTTCTCGTTGTACTTGAGGGCTTCCTTGTAGGCGGTCATCACCAGGTCGTAGCCACCATAGGCACAGGTGAGCATCAGCAAGGTGCTGTAGGGCATGTAGAAGTTGGCCACCATGGCATCGGCCAGCGTGAAGTCGTAGGGCGGGAAGATGAACTTGTTGGTCCATCCGTCGTACTCCTTCAGCCTGCCGTCGGCACTCACGGCTGTCTCCAGCACGCGCTGCACGGTGGTGCCCACGGCCACCACTCGGTGTCCCTCGGCCTTGGCCTTGTTGATGATGTCGCACGCGGTGGCTGTCACATGCATCTCCTCGCTGTCCATCTTGTGCTTGGTGAGGTCCTCCACATCGATGTCACGGAAGCATCCCAGGCCGCAGTGCAGGGTGACGTAGGCAAAGTTGACACCCTTGATTTCCATCATCTTCATCAGTTGCGGCGAGAAGTGCAGACCCGATGCGGGGGCTGTCACAGCCCCCTCGTTCTTGGCGAAGATGCACTGGAAGTCCTCCAGGTCCTCCTCGCGGGTGGGGCGCGTGATGATGTTCTTGGGCAGGGGAGCCTCGCCCAGGGCATACAGGGCACGCTTGAACTCGTCGTGCGGGCCGTCGTAGAGGAAGCGCAGTGTGCGCCCGCGGCTGGTTGTGTTGTCAATCACTTCGGCTACCATCGACTCATTCTCGCCGAAGTAAAGCTTGTTGCCAATGCGTATCTTGCGTGCAGGATCTACCAGCACATCCCACAGCCGCATGTCTGCATTGAGCTCGCGAAGCAGGAAGACCTCTATCTTCGCGCCTGTCTTCTCCTTGTTGCCATAGAGCCGCGCGGGGAATACCTTGGTGTCGTTGAACACGAACACATCCTTCTCATCTACATAGTTGAGTATGTCGCGGAACGACTCCCGGTGCTCTATGATTCCGCTCTTGGCGTGGATGACCATCAGGCGGCACTCGTCGCGGAAGCGTGCGGGTTCCTGTGCGATGCGCTCCTCGGGCAACTTAAACTTGAATTGGGACAGTTTCATATCGTTTCTCTATTCCTTATGTCCTGCACGCGCGTCCTGCCTGCGTGGGGGGCTCTTGTGGGCAGGGCGGCTTCAGTAGCGCGCAGTGATTGTTTGTGTAATGTACTTTGTGTGTCTCTTGCAGTGTCAGTCCTGCTCTTGTGTAATCTCCTGGCTCTCCAGCCACAGGGGAAACTGTTCGATGCTCATGCAGTCCTCCACCCTCACGTCGCCCACTCTGGTGCGCCTGAGCGAGAGCAGATGGGCTCCGCTGCCAAGTGCCTCGCCGATGTCGCGTGCCAGGGCGCGTATGTAGGTGCCCTTGCTGCAGGTGACGTTCACGGTCATCTGCATGGTGGCGGGGTTGAAGTCGAGCAGCTCCAGGCGGTCTATCACCAGCACCTTGGGCTTCAGGCTGACCTCCTGGCCCTTGCGTGCCAGGTCGTAGGCCCTGTGGCCATTGACCTTGCAGGCCGAGTAGGATGGCGGCACCTGCTCAATGCGCCCCACAAACCGCTCCAGCACCTGCAGGATGCCCTCACGGGTGATGTGGCCGGTGGGGTAGGTGGCATCCACCTCCTTCTCCAGGTCGTAGCTGGGGGTGGTGGCGCCCAGCTGCATGGTGGCCACATACTCCTTGGTGTGTGCCTGCAGCTGGTCGATGAGCTTGGTGGCCCGGCCCACGCAGATGGTCATGACCCCTGTGGCCAGGGGGTCCAGCGTGCCGGCATGGCCCACCTTGAGCTTCTTGACTCCAGCCTTGCGGCATATCAGCCAGCGTACCTTGGCCACCAGGTTGAAGCTTGTCCAGCCCAGCGGCTTGTCCAGATGCAGTATCTCTCCCTTGGTTATGTTCATTGCACGGGGGTGTTGTGGGTGTGTGTTATCCCAGTACCAGCACCAGCAGGCCGGCCAGGGCGCAGTAGATGCCGAAATACACGAGCTTGCCTCGCTTCACGATGTCAATCATCCACTTGCAGGCAGCGCATCCCGACAGGAATGCCGCCACGAAGCCCACCACCAGGGGCAGCGTGTCGATGCCGCCGAAGGCCTCGTCGCCCTTCAGGGCCTTGAGCACATCGAGCAGCGCCTCGCCCAGGATGGGCGGGATGACCATGAGGAAGGAGAACTGTGCCATGCTCTCCTTCTTGTTGCCCAGAAGCAGTCCCGTGGCTATGGTGGTGCCCGAGCGGGACAGGCCAGGCAGCACTGCCACGGCCTGGGCGATGCCTATCACCAGGGCGTGGAGCGGACTGATGGTCTCGCGCTGCCTGGGCTTGGCGAAATAGGAGAACGTGAGCAGGGCTGCCGTGACGAGCAGCATCACGCCCACGATGGTGAGTCCCGAGCCGAAGATGCGCTCCACATCGTCCTTGAAGAACACGCCCACGATGCCCACAGGCACCATGGAGATGAGTATGTTGAGCGCATAGCGCGTCTCCATGTTGAGCCGCGCGCACAGGGCGCGTCCGCTCTCCTGGGCGCCGGGATGCCCTGCGGGCACGGCCTTGCCCGTGAGCTGCAGCCACAGCCCGCGCAATATCCATGCTATCTCGCGCCACAGAATCACCAGGGTGCTGAGCACCGTGGCCACATGCACCACAATGGTGAAGGCCAGGTTCTCCTCCCCGTCAATGCCAAACAAGGCCGAGCCGATGGCCAGGTGGCCGCTGCTGCTCACGGGCAGGTACTCTGTGAGTCCCTGCAGGAGCCCCAGGATGAGTGCTTGCAGGCTATCCATTCTGCTCCTCCTTGCTCTCCTCCTGCTTGTCGGCAGGCTTGTGCATGATGGCGTACATGATGAACACGAAGCCGAAGAGGCACACCACGGGGGCCACCTTGATGCGCCTTGCGCTGAAGATATCGGGGTCAAACACGCCCTCGCTGCTGCCCGAGCCCGACATCAGGATGAAGCCCACGATGATGATGAGCATGCCGATGGCCAGCAGCAGATAGTTTTTCTTGTCAAATGCAAAGTTGTCCATTTCCTATTTATATATATTGTCCTTGTTCGCCTGTCAGTATAGCGACGCCTCGCGTGCCTTGAGGTAGTGTGTCACCGACACGAATGTGCAGGCCACCGTCATCAGGAGTCCCACGGCCAGCACGCAGCCGGCTGTGATGGCCAGGTTCTGCACGCTGGCAAACTGGGCCACCTGGGGGTCCTGTGTCACCGCCCAGTGTATGGCTCCCAGCAGCACCCCGTTGGCCAGCAGGGCGGCCAGCAGGCCCGTGCCCACGGCCCTCCGCAGGAAGGGGCGGCGTATGAAGCTCCAGCGCGCGCCCACCAGCTTCATCGTGCGTATGCTGAAGCGCTGGCTATAGACACTCAGCCTCACGGTGTTGTGTATGAGGCTCAGCGATATGATGACCAGCAGGATGGCGATGACCAGGAGCACCGCCGTGATGCGCCTGATGTTGTCGTTGACGCTCTTCACCAGGTCGTCCTGGTAGATGACCTCGGTCACCATCGGGGCCGACTCCAGTTGCTTGCTTATCCACAGCAGGCTGTCCGAGCACGAGTATTCGGGCTTCATCCTCACCTCCAGCGAGATGGAGAAGGGGTTGGAGTCCAGGAACTCGGCCGAGCCTATGCCCATGCTCTGCACATGCTCGCGCAGTGCCTCCTCGCGGCTGATGTACTGCAGGGCGGCCACATAGGGCTTGTGCCGCAGTGTGTCGGCTATCCTGTGGGCACGGCTGTCGTCGGCCTCGTCGTCCAGCACGATGGTCACCGTGAGGTTTTCCCTCACCGAGTCGGCCAGCATGCGCGCTGCCAGTCCCAGCATCACCATCATGCCCAGCAGCACGAGCACCATGCCTGTGCTGATGATGCTGGTGAGTGTCTGTATCTTGAAGAAGGGTCTTCCCGCGTCTTTTGCCATTGTCATGTTCCTCCTGCGCCCTTTATTCCACCACCTCGCCCTTGAGCGTGGCGCTGCTGCTCTCCAGTATGCGTGCCCTCACGGTCTGCCCTATGTGGCGGTCGCCTCGTGGTATGATGACCACCTTGTTCTGCCCCGTGCGGCCGAAGAGTTCGTCGCGGCTGCGCTTGCTCACGCCCTCGATGAGCACCTCCACCGTGTGTCCTGTGCAGCGGCGGTTGCTCTGGGCCGAGAGCTCGTTCTGCAGCGCGATGAGCTCATTGAGCCTGCGCACCTTCACCTCCTCGGGTATGTCGTCGGGCAGGTGCTTGCTCGCATAGGTTCCTGGCCGCTCGCTGTACTTGAACATGAAGGCGCTGTCGTACTGGCACTCGCGCATCAGGCTCAGGCTTTGCTGGTGGTCCTCCTCGGTCTCGCTGCAGTATCCGGCAAAGATGTCGGTGGTGATGGCGCAGTCGGGGATTATGCGGCGTATGGCAGCCACTCGCTCCAGGTACCACTCGCGGGTGTACTTGCGGTTCATGAGTTTCAGTATGCGGTTGCTTCCGCTCTGCACGGGCAGGTGTATGTGGTGGCAGATGTTGGGCTCGGCGGCTATCACGCGCAGGGTGTCGTCGCTCATGTCCTTGGGGTGGCTGGTGGTGAAGCGCACGCGCATCTCGGGCACCTCCCTGGCCACGGTCTGCAGCAGCAGGGGGAAGCCGGTCTCGTGTCCCTCGGCATCCGCCGCGTGGTAGCTGTTGACGTTCTGTCCCAGCAGGGTCACCTCCTTGAATCCCCGGTCGCGCAGGTCGCGGCACTCGCGCAGGATGCTCTGCACGTCGCGGCTGCGCTCGCGTCCCCGGGTGTAGGGCACGATGCAGTAGTGGCAGAAGTTGTTGCATCCGCGCGTGATGCTTACGAAGCCCCCGATGTGTGTGCCGCAGATGCGCTGTGGCACGATGTCGCTATAGGTCTCGGTGAGAGAGAGGTCCACGTTGATGGCCTTCTGCCCGCACTCCACCTGTGCCACCAGCTCGGGGAGCGACATGTAGGCGTCGGGGCCCACCACCAGGTCGGCATGGTACTGGTCGATGAGCTTGTCCTTGACGCGCTCGGCCATGCAGCCCAGCACGCCCACGATGATCTTGCGCCCCTTCCTCTGCTGGCTGTGCAGGAACTCCAGGCGGCCCAGGATTTTCTGCTCCGCGTTGTCGCGCACCGAGCATGTGTTCAGGAACACGGCATCGGCCTGCTCCATGTCCTGGCACACCTCGTACCCGGCCATGCCCATCACGCTGGCCACCACCTCGCTATCCGCCACATTCATCTGGCAGCCATAGGTTTCTATCAAGAGTTTCTTCATTTGCACAATATACCCAATTTCGGTGCAAAGGTAGCCAAAAAAGTTCAGTTGGGGGCTTGGGTCAGGGTGCTAAAATCAGGTCGGGCTGCCTTGTGTATGTTAAATAGTGTGAAAGGCATGCAGAAAGGTGTCCTCTTCCCTTTGCCGCAAACCGATAGCTTGTTAACTTTGTAGTGTTAGATTTCATTAGATTTTTTCATAGTTAAGGTTTAGTTATGTCATGCGGAGGTACTGTGAAGTAGCTCCGCATTCTCGTTTTTGTGCCTGCCCCCTGCCCCCTGTCAGCGCGGCCGTTTGGGTGCAGCGCGGTGCGTTGTCTGATGCAGTGCGGTGCGTTGGCCGATGCAGTGCGCTGCGATGGCACATGCAGCGCGCTGCGTTGACCGTCCAGCCCAGGCTGAACGCAAGGGGCATTGCGCCGCCCTTTGCCTTGCGGTGTGCTGGCCCATGCCAGGCATGGGCTTGCGTGTGTATGTGTGGCCTTGTGGCGGTGGGCACACACGAGGGGGCTGGCATCCTTACGATGCCAGCCCCCTCTGTCCTGTTGGCCGCTTTGCCGTCCCCTGATTCAAGGGTGTGGGATGTGTCGCGCCCGCGAGAGGCAAGGAGTCCTTGCGGCCTCTCGCAGCATTCCACTCACTTGGTCATCACCTTGGCTGTCGCCGAGGTGATTTTCGCTCGGGATTGCTCCTGAAAGTCCTTGCGTCCTTTCGGAGCACTCCACTCACTTAACCATCACCCTGGCAGTCGCCGAGGTGATTTTCGCTCGGGATTGCTCCTGAAAGTCCTTGCGTCCTTTCGGAGCACTCCACTCACTTAACCATCACCTTGGCAGTCGCCGAGGTGATTTTCGCTCGGGATTGCTCCTGAAAGTCCTTGCGTCCTTTCGGAGCACTCCACTCACTTAACCATCACCTTGCTGGCAGTTCCGCCTGGGCGGCGCAGGATGTTGATGCCCTTGCGTGGGGTGGAGAGGCGCATGCCGTCGAGCGTGTATATTTGTGTCCCGGTGGCATTGGGCGTCTCTGCTATGCCCTCTACCGGCGAGGCCAGGTCGCGGCGCGCCTGGCGCAGAGCCTGGGTGGCCTCCTCCAGAGCCTCCACATCGCTGGCTGTGGCAGTGCCCTCGCTGGCCAGGGCCTCTACGCTGTCGGCCAGGGCATAGAGCGCGTCCACAGCCTTGGCCACGGCCTCACTCTTGGCATAGTCGCAGGTGGCCTGGGGCTCGTTCTGGTACATCTGCAGTTCCGAGAGCGAGTAGCGGGGCGCGCCGTTGCAGAGCTGCATGCCTGGGGTGCGCATCACCTGGAAGCGCACATGGCTGTAGGGGCGGCGCATCTGCACATTGGCCGTATAGGTCTTGTTCTGCACACCCGCGAAGTCAAACAGCTCCGTCACATAGTCCCACCGCTCTCCGTCCTGGCTGGCATACACCAGCACGTCGTCCCAGCGGTCGGCCTGTCCCGCGTCGCCGTCCAGGCTCTTGTAGTATTGCAGGTTGAAGGCCGACACGGGGCTGTCCAGTGCCACCTGCAGGTAATGCGGCTGGTTGGGGGGCAGGGGATAGCCGCTGCGGCTGCGCACATAGGTTCCCGTGTTGCGGTCGATGAGGCTCTTCAGCGCACTTGTGAGCTCGATGCCGTCGGTCGTGAACTGGCTGGCCGAGGTGATCAGCTTGGTGCGCGAGGTTTGCCACAGGAAGGTGCTGTCGGCGGCAGCGCGTGCCTCGGCGGCGGCGGCGCGCGCGTTGTCGCTCACGGATGTGGTCCAGCTCACGTCGGCAAAGACGGGGTTGTGGTCCGACATGATGAAGCCATCCGGTGTCCAGCGGTTTCCCAGTTCGGCATAGGAGCACGACACGCTGCCGTAGGCAAAGATGAAGTCAATCTCGTTGTCGGGTGTGCTGCTGAATCCGTCCACGCCGTTCTGCACCCTCTTGCGTGCGGATATCCACATGTCCTTGGTCGTGAGCTTGTACTTGAGCAGGTAGTTATATACATCCGACTTCCTCTTCATGTTGAAGTCAGCGGTCAGGAACTGTGGCAACTTCTTGCCGTACTGCTCGGCCAGCTCGCTCATCTTCTCCTTCACGACCTTTGCCTGCGAGATGCGCACCTCGTCGTTGCTGTGGTCCAGGTGTGTGTTGGTGTAGATGAAGCGCGCTCCTGTGGCCTTGTCGGTAAACACTGCCCAGGTGGCCACGCGTATGCAGATGGCCCCGCTGGTCATCGAGGGGCGGTCGGGGGTGTCGGTGAGCCAGTAGTTGCCGCTCTTCTCCAGCAGGAAGCGGCTGGTCTTGTACAGGATGGGGGTGTACTCCCCCAGTTCGGCTCCATCGGTGCGGGCACATCCCACCATGGCATAGCCGGGCGTGCCCGCCAGGATGCTGGTGAGCTCGGCCTTCACTCCCTCCTGTATGCCCAGCAGGTCGGGTGATATGCTGTCGATGTAGTGGTGCAGGGCCTTGGCACGGTTGTCCCAGGTGTTGTGGCCGTTTCCGTCGCTCTCCTTGATGTTCCCGTAGGGGATATTGTAGGTCATGATGCGCAGCTTCTCGCTGGCTGCCTGTGCGCTGGTGGCTATGGCCAGCAGGCAGGCCAGCAGCGTGGAGGCTTTTTGGATAAACTTTTTCATAAGCAAGTTGTTGTTTTGTTTTCGTTGTGCTGACGCGCTTCTCTCATGGGAGTGTGCTGTCCGTTGCAGGAAAGATTGGGAGTCCCAGGCACGCAGGCCTGGCACTCCCAATGGTAGTCTTTCTCTCTTGTTCAAGGGTCTTTCTGGGCACTTCGCTCACTTGACCGTCACCTGGGCTTTGCCGAGGTGACTTGCGCTCGGGATTGCTCCCGAAAGCCCTTATCGGCCTTTCGGAGCACTCCTCTCACTTGACCGTCACCTTGCGGCTGGCGGATGCGCCGCGCAGGATGTACAAGCCCTTGGGCAGTCCTATCAGAGCCTTGCCTGCAGGCTGTGAGTGACGCACCAGGCGCCCCTGCACGTCATACACACTCACCGTGGCGCCCACCTTGGCGGCTATGCTCTCCACGGCAGCGCCACTCTCGTTGACGTAGCTGCCGTCCTTCTTGACCACCACGCCACTCTCGGGATAGAGGGTGGGGTGCAGGTCGGTGCCCAGCCGCTGGTACCACACGGGTGACTCGCTGCTCTCGCCGTTGAGCATCCAGGTGACCATTCCGCTTGCAAACTCCTCGTCGGTCTGCTTGTTGGCCTGCGTGCCGTCGCCGTTGTTGCTGTAGCAGTTGACCAGCATGGTGTTGCCTCCGTAGCGGCAGAAGAGCTTGTCCTGGGAGTCATATCCCTCGATGTCGGCCGTTGACCAGCAGTTGGTGATGCAGGCTCCCATGCTGCCCAGCCAGCCGCAGATTTGCGCGGCATTCTTGCCGTTGCCGGCCTTGATGCTGCCTGTGCTGTAGCAGTTGGTGATGTTGGCCAGGCTGCCTGCGTTGGCGTTGCCCAGGATACCTGCGGGTGCCTGGTACACAGCCTCCACGGTGCCCTCGTTGCCCAGGCGCTCCAGGGTGATGGTGCCTGTGTTGTTGCTGCGTCCTATCAGTCCCACGCGGTCGTAGCCCTTGATGCGGCAGGTGGCGTCCAGTACCAGGTTCTTGATCTCGGCTGGAGCCATGAGCGTGCCGAAGAGGCCCACTCCCACCGACTTCTCGCGCTCGATGACGAGGTTGCTGATGCGGTGCATCTGTCCGTCAAACTTGCCCTTGAAGGTCACCTTGTCGGCCTCTGTGGCGCTGGAGTTGCTGGTCTCGGTGTTGAAGCCTATGGGCTGGAAGTTCTCCTCGCCAGCCATGCTGATGTCGGCCGTGAGCTTGGCGTTGATGGTGCTCATGCCACTGTTGACCATGGCCGAGAACACCTTCAGGTCTCGTGGTGTGCCCAGCAGGAAGTAGTCGTCCTCTGCCTGGGGGAACACATCCAGCTGGTAGATGCTTCCTGCCAGCTCGCGTGCCTGCTTGGCATCGGGTGTGCCGTTGCTGTAGCTTTCCCACATCTGCTCCGATGTGCTGTTCATCAGGTCCAGCTCAGGCGCGTCCTCGGCAAACACGCCCTGGTTCTGGAACGCGCTTGCCATGAGGCTGAGGTTCTCGGCCGCCCTTGCCATGGCGATGTAGGCGATGCGGCACTCATATACCTGCTTGAAGAGGTCCGACAGGCGGTTGACCGACTTGATCATCGCCTCGCCGTCGGTGGCTTTCTCAGCCTCGGCGATGGCAGCCTGCAGGTCGGCCTTGATGGCCTCGGCATAGTTGGGGTACTGTGCGAAGTCCACGCCGTCGCTCCAGGCGAACTCGTCAATGACGCGCGCGCGCTCCAGGTAGTTCTGCAGCACGGATGCCAGTTGGGTCTCACCCTCGGCGGGAGTGCCCAGGTAGGTCAGGCGGAAGTTGCCGAAGCCCATCCAGTCCCTGTCCATGCCCGTGCCCTGGTTCTGCACGCCTATCACCAGCGAGTCGCCCTCCTGGATCTGCACAGCCACGAGGTTGCGGTAGCGTCCGCCGTTGAAGGCATAGGCACAGCCGATGGGTCCCTGCGGTATCCATCCCTCGCCGTTGTCGGTCACCACGCTGTAGTCAGTGGCCGAGCCGGTGATATGACAGTTCTCGCCATCCACGGCCACTGCCTTGTCGATGGCATCCTCTATCTCTCCCATGGCGTAGTTGATGTTGCTGCCCAGCATGACCTGCCCGGCATAGAACTTGCTGTAGCCGTCGGCTCCGGGGCGGAAGGTGGCATTGGACTCCAGCATATACACGCCGGCCTTGAGTCCCCTCAGCGTCTGGGTCATGCTGAAATTGCAGTTCCAGGCTTCGGCTGCCGACATGATTCCCTCTACCGTGAGGATGCGTGGGTAGCCGTCGCTGGTTGACTCGATGTCCCAGCCCTCGCGGCCAGCGTCCAGGTTGGCGTTCACCATCAGGTCGGTGATGTCTGTGCCAGGCTGGTAGTCGGCGGCGATGGCGGCAGAGAGCAGGTTCTTGACAAACTCGGTCTCGGCCGTGATGGTAGAGTCATTGAGCAGGTGCGTGTCCATGATGTGACGGTAGGTGCCGTTGGGGAAGTCCTCGCCGGGCTCGATGTCCTGTGTGAGGTAGTCCCTGAGCCTGTCGGCCTCCTCGCACTCAAAGGTGTTGTGGCTGATGTAGTCCAGTGCATACTCGGCCTGGGCCTCATAAGCCTGGTACAGGGCTGCGGAGGCCTGTATGGCTGTGCGCTCCCCGGCCGCGCTTGCGTAAGCCTTGAGGAAGTCGGGCAGTGTGGCCAGGCTGGCCATGCCCTCCAGTGTGGTGGTGTAGGTGGTGAGCAGCTCGGCACAGGCCACGGTCTCGGAGGCCTGCTGGGTCTCGGCCGAGATGATGTGTTCGCGGAAGTGCTCGTAGGTGTTCTGGTCGTGCACATCGCTGTAGGTGCCCTCTCCGCTCTCATATACGAGGCCGTGCTCCATCCATGTGGGCTGCTCGTCCTCGTCTATGGTCTGGTACCACTGTGCCTGCAGGAAGGACTTGCCATTGAGCTTCCAGGTCAGTTCGCCCGTTGAGGTCTCGCCCTTGTCAAACTGGGTGAACTGGCCACCCTGTGTGCTGAAGCAGTTCTTCACCGCAGCCGTGCCACGGTAAGCCTCCTTGGCGCCATCCTGTCCGGTGACCTCGGCGGTGGTCCAGCAGCCCTCGATGGTGGTGCCGCTTGCGCTGCCTATCCATCCTGCCAGGGCTGCGCTCTCGCCATTGCCCAGGCTCACCACCTGGCCGGTGGTGTAGCAGTTGCGCATGACGATGATGCCCTTGGAGCCATGGTTGCCACCCAGCAGTCCGCCGGCATTCACGCCGCCTGCGGTCACGTTGCCCTCATTGGCCACATTGAGCAGGGTGGTGGTGCCCGTCTGGTCCCAGTTGGATGCGCCCACGATGCCCGCATAGCGGCCTGTGGTCTTGATGGAGCAGCTGGCGTCGAAGATGATGTTGCGCAGTGTCATGCCCGAGTTGGAGGCTGAGATGAAGCCTGCGTCGTCGTTGTCCACGTCCACGGTGAGGTTTGTCACACGGTGGTCCTTGCCGTCGAAGGTGCCGGCGTAGCCTACCTTGAGACCTATCTGCTGGAACTTGTCGTTGGCCTCGGAGAAGTCAATGTCATCGGTCAGGCAGGCATTGAGCGTGTTGTCCACGGTGTTGACCATGCGGCTGAACCACACCACATCGCCTGCGGTGGCCAGCTGGTAGAATCCAGCGACGGGCTGCTTGTACTCCTGGTCCAGCGCGCCGCACTCCTGGCAGATGCCCTCGTCCCACTGGTGAGGGGGAATCACCGATGTGTTCTTGTTGGAGTAGGTGAGCTCGCCGCCCGCACTGGTGCCGTCGCATCGCAGCTGGCCCACGGCATACACCACCTGGTGGTCGTCCCAGGGCAGGGGAGTGGCGTCGGTGCCCAGGGTCTGGTACCACACGGGCTGCTCGCTGCTGTTGCCGTTGACCACATAGCACAGTTGTCCCGTGGCCAGCATCTCGGCGCTGATGGTGCCGTTCTCGTTGGCCTTGAGCCCGCCTGTGTAGTCGTTGGCACAGTAGCAGCCGCTGATGGTGGTCTTGGCGCCGCCACGGCAGAAGTTATAGTTGGTGTGCTGTGCAATCTCGCTTATGGTCCAGCAGTCGGTCACCTTGGAGCCCACGTTGCCCTGCCAGGCCGATATGCAAGCCACATCGCCGGCCGACTCGATGCGCCCTGTGCTGAAGCAGCGGGTGATGTTGGTCACGTTGCCCGCATTGGCGTTGCCTATGATGCCGGCGGCCGCGTTGCTGCCCGCGCCCTCGCAGGTCACGGGGCACATGGTGCCCACATTGGTGATGCTGGCGGTAAAGGAGCCAGTCGTGTGGCCGATGAGTCCGCCCGAGTAGCGGCTGCCCTTCACCGAGCATGTGGCGTCGATGAGCAGGTCATGCAGGTTGGCGGCCGTGGCCGTGCCGAAGAGTCCTGCCACGTCCTGCACCTCCACGGTCATGTGGCTGATTGTGTGGCGCGCGCCATCCATCTCGCCCGCAAAGGGGTGCGTGTCGTTGCCTATGGGCGTCCAGTTCTCGCCGCTCAGGTCGATGTCCTGCGTCAGGCGGAAGTTCATCTTCTCCATGGCTCCGTCGTTGACCTGTGTGGCCACCCAGCGCAGGGCCGGTGCCGCGCTTATGAGGTAGAATCCGTCCTCGCTCTGCTCTGGCTTCCCGCACACGCTGCACAGCCCCGTGGCGGGGTCGATGGTGTGGGGAGTCTGGATGAAGCCCCTGTTCTCGTTGGAATAGGCGAAGTCCTCGGCGGTGGAGCCGTCGCAGTTCCTGGTGCCCACCATATACACGATGTCCTTGCTGGTGAGCGAGGGTATGAGGTCGGTGCCCAGGGTCTGTCGCCAGGCGGGTGTGTCGGTGTTCTTGCCGTTGATGACGTAGCACAGCTCGCCGCTTGCTGCGGCCTCGCTGGTCACCAGGGTGCCCTGCTTGCCATAGTTGGTGGCACAGTTGGTCAGCACCACGGCCGAGCCCGATGCCCCTGCGCGTGCCAGGCTGGTGGCCTCGCTCACGCCAGCGTGTGTGTCGGCGATGCCCCAGCAGCCCTCCAGGGTAAACTGGTTGCTGCCTGTCCAGCCCGAGATGAAGGCACATGAGGTGCCCGAGGCTATCTGGCCCGTGAACCAGCAGTTGCTTATCCTGCCCAGGCATCCGTGCGGGCTGTTGCCAATGATGCCGCCCACTCCGGCATCGCCCGAACCGCCCTGCGAGGTGGGTGTGGCAGCCACGCTGCCCTGGTTGCCCAGTCCGCTCAGGGTGATGAAGGTGGCACCCTGCGAGTGTCCTATGAGTCCCACATGCTGCAGTCCCAGCAGGGAGCATGTGTTGTCCAGCGTGAGGTTCTCCACGCGCGCTCCTCCCGATATGGTGCTGAAGAGTCCCACGCCCACGGCCTTGGGACTGTTGATTACCAGGTGGCTTATCTTGTGGTGCTGTCCGTCAAAGTGTCCACGGTAGGGGTACTTGGTGCTGCCTATCATGGGCCACTCCGTGTAGTCCTTCAGGTCAATGTCGGCAGCCAGCCGCACGTTCATCGTCATGTGCCCCGAGGCCACCATGTCGGCCACCCAGGCCAGTTGCTCGGCCGTGGCCACCTCATATGTTCCGTCCACGGGAGCCAGGAACGCCTCGTTGATGGCACCGCACTCGCTGCACTTGTAGCCATCGTAGGAGTGTGCGGGCATCTGCGCCTCGCCCTTCACGTTGGTGAAGGCCGTGGCATCCTGTCCGCTGCACGAGGGTGCTGTGGCATACACCACATCCGCGCTCAGGGGCTGGGGCGCCTGGTCGGTGCCCAGCTTCTGCCCCATGCCCAGGCGGAAGGCAGCCTCGCCATTCGCTATCTGCTGTGCCGAGAGCTGGGCGACACCAGCGTCCACGGTGCCCCTGAAGCCCTCCAGCGCATAGCAGTTGGTGAGGGTGGCCTTGGCTGCCGAGTTGCGCGCGATGGCACTCGAACTGGTGTTCATCACAATGTCCATCTCACCGATGGCCAGGCAGTTGCTTATGTGCAGCGGGTTGTTGGCCCACCCCACGATACCGGCGCAGCAGGTGGCAGCGTCTCCGCTTATCTTGCCAGAGAACACACACCGGTCCACCGATGTGCTCTGGTCGGCCAGTCCCACTATTCCCGCGCAGGTGGCATCGCCCGACACGCCGCTGGTGATGCTCACGTCCGACCAGCAGTTGAGCACCGCTCCGCCGTAGGAATAGGCAGCCACGCCGGCCACATGCTGGAAGTCCGAGGTGATGCTGCCCGTCACATGCAGGTTGCGCACCACGCCCGACAGGTAGGCCACCAGGGCCGTACCCTTGCCGCTGCCTGTGAGGCGCACGGTCACGGTGTGTCCCTGTCCGTCCAGCGTGCCGCAGAACTTGTTTGCGCTGGTGCCTATCATGGCCGTCTGGCCCGTGTAGTCAATGTCGGCCGTGAGCACAGCCGAGGCCGTCTTGTCGCCTGCATTGACCAGGGCGGCAAAGTCGGCCAGGTCCTGTGCGGTGCCTATCTGATAGACACCGCCTGCCTGGGTGAGTGCCCAGGCCACGCCACTGTACATGCCCAGGAGCATGCACAGAAGCCATCGGGTAAGGTTCTTGTTCATTTGAAACTCGTTTTGGTTAGTATTGTAGTTGCTCTCTTTCATCCTCGTTTCGGGGATTGTGTCTGCGTCATAGTGCGCTGCCCATTGTCCATCATCCTGTCCTTCCATTGCTCCGGGGCAGTTCCTGTTGTGTGTCAAAATCGGTTTTGCCCCCCCCAAAGTTAGTCCTTTTTCTCGAAAGAAGGTGTTCTGCAGGGCTTTATTTTGCCTTCTCTACCCGCACAAGGGCTGCTGGGAGGGTGTGTGGAGACGTTTCTGTGACAACGTGTGAGCCATGTGCGGCAAGTGGCCTGTCAGTACCCTGCATCGGGGGCAGTGCGCTGCGTTGGCGATCGCAGTGCGCTGCGTTGGCCATCGCGGCCGCATGCGTTGGCGATCGCAGTGCGCTGCGTAGAATGGTGCGGCCGCATGCGTTGGCAGCCGCTCTGCCAGGCATGCCGCAAGGGAGCCCTGCCCACACTCCAGGCCATCCCTGTGGAGTGGCGCGGCCGCCTTGCAGGACTGCGCCCCGAAAGGGCCAGGACACCAGGGATGCGGTGCGTGTGCCTTTCCGGGGCGCGGTCTTGTGCGGGCCTCAGGATGCCTGCGGGGTGGCGGGGACAGGTGCGCCAGCCCCCACGGGGTGCGTGCCGGTCAGTGTGCCTCGAACCAGTTGGAGCCCCAGCCAGAGTCCGCTATGAGCGGGACGCGCAGGGCGAAGGCTTGCTGCATCTCCCCGATGACAAGCTCCTCGATGCGCTCCCTTTCGTCCTGCGGGACGCTGAAGTTCAGCTCGTCGTGCACCTGCAGAATCATCTTGGAGCGCAGGTGCTCGGTCTCCAGGCGGTGCTGGATGCGTATCATGGCCAGCTTGATGATGTCGGCGGCGGTGCCCTGGATGGGCGCGTTGATGGCGTTGCGCTCGGCATAGCCACGCACCACGGCATTGTGGCTGTTGATGTCGGGCAGGTAGCAGCGGCGGTGGCAGAGTGTCTCGGTGTAGCCCTTCTCGCGTGCCGTCTCTATGCTGCGTGTCATGTACTGGCGCACTCCAGGGTAGGTGTCGAAGTAACCGTCGATGAGGCTCTTGGCCTCCTGGCGCGACACTCCCATGCGCTCGGCCAGTCCAAACGCGCTGATGCCGTAGATGATGCCGAAGTTTGCCGTCTTGGCCTTGCGCCGCTCGTCGGGTGTGACCTCGGTGATGTCCTTGTGGAATATCTTGGCCGCAGTGGCCGCGTGGATGTCTTCGCCGTGCGAGAAGGCACTGATGAGGTTCTCGTCCTGGCTCAGGTGCGCCATGATACGCAGCTCTATCTGGCTGTAGTCGGCACTGAAGAAGAGCTCGCCCTCATCGGGTATGAATGCCCGCCGCACCTCCTTGCCCAGCGCGTCGCGCACGGGTATGTTCTGCAGGTTGGGGTTGCTGCTCGAGAGCCTCCCTGTGGCTGCCACCGCCTGGTTAAACGATGTGTGGATGTGCCCTGTGGCAGGATTGACCAGCAGCGGGAGCGCGTCGATGTAGGTGCCCAGCAGCTTCTTCAGGCCACGGTACTCCAGTATCTTGCCCACGATGGGGTGCTTGGGCCGCAGGCTCTCCAGCACCTCCTCGCTGGTCACGTACTGTCCCGTCTTGGTCTTCTTGGCCTTGGCGGCGAGGTGCAGCTGGTCAAAGAGCACTTCGCCCACCTGCCGGGGGCTGCTCACATTGAAGTCCATGCCCGCCATGTCGTGTATCTCCTGCTCCATCTGCGCCATCTGGCGGGTGTATAGGGCCGAGGTCTCCTCCAGTCCCTGGGTGTCGATGCGCACGCCGTTGCGCTCCATCTGCGCCAGCACAGGCATGAGCGGCATCTCGATGTCCTGGAAGAGGGAGGTGCAGCCCTCCTGCTCGAGCATGGGGGCAAAGGTGTGGTACAGGCGCAGGGTCACATCGGCATCCTCGGCGGCATAGGGGCAGATGTCCTGGGGAGGCACCTGGGCCATGCTGCGCTGCTGCTTGCCGCTGCCTATGAGCTCCTCTATGTGGATGGTCTGGTAGTTGAGGTATGCCTCGGCCAGGTAGTCCATGCCGTGGCGCATCTCGGGGTGCAGCAGGTAGTGGGCTATCATGGTGTCAAACATGCGGCCGGCCAGGCGCACCCCGCAGGAGCGCAGCACCTGCAGGTCATACTTCATGTTCTGCCCCACCTTGAGCGTGGCGGGTTTCTCCAGGATGCCCCTGAACTCCCCGGCCACACCGCAGGGGTCGCCGCCCACAGGCACATACCAGGCCTCGCCCTCGCGCACGGCGAAGCTCATGCCCACCAGACGGGCGCGCATGGGGTCGGTGTCGGTGGTCTCGGTGTCGATGCTGACCTCGGTGGCCTGGGCCAGGGTGCGGATGAGCTCGGCGCGCTTCTGGGGCGTGTCGGCCAGGTGGTACTGCGCCCCGGTGTCCCTCCAGGTGAGCAAGCGGCTGGGCTGCGGTGCCTGGGCAAAGAGGTCGCCCTGCGTGGCGGAAGCCTCGGCGGCGGGCGTGGCGGGGGCAAACATGTCGCCCTGCACATACTCCCCACTGCCCTTCGGCTTTGTCCCGGGCGTGGGGGAGGCGGCCTGCATCTTGCGGCGCATGAGTGTGCGGAACTCCAGCCGCTCGTACAGCTCCTGCAGGCGGCCGGTGTCGGGCTCGCTGAGCGCGAGGCTGTCCAGGTCCAGGGTGATGGGCGCGCTGGTGCAGATGGTGGCCAGCCAGTGGCTGGTGCGTATCTGTTCGGCATTCGCCTCCACCTTCTGCCTGAGTGCGCCCTTGAGCGTGCCGGTGCTGGCGAGCAGGGCCTCCACGCTGCCATACTCCTGTATGAGGCGGGTGGCGGTCTTCTCTCCCACACCCGGGCAACCAGGGATGTTGTCGGCCGCATCGCCCATGAGAGCCAGCATGTCTATCACCTGCGTGGGTCGCTGCAGCCCCCACTTGGCACACACCTGTGCGGGTCCCAGCACCATGGCCTCGGCCTTGCCCACGGCAGGCTTGTACATGCGTGTGTGCTCGGTCACCAGTTGGCCATAGTCCTTGTCGGGGGTCATCATGTAGGTGTCCACGTCCTGCTGGTCGGCCTGGCGTGCCAGGGTGCCTATCACGTCATCGGCCTCATAGTCGGGCACCTCCAGGCAGGGGATGTGGTAAGCCTCCAGTATCTGCTTGATAAAGGGGACGGCCAGGCGGATGGCCTCGGGGGTCTCCTCGCGCTGAGCCTTATACAATGGGTATGCCCTGTGGCGGAAGGTGCCGCCCGCCGGGTCGAAGGCCACGCCCAGGTGCGTGGGCTGCTCCTTCTGGATGACTTCCTCCAGGGTGTTCACAAAGCCCAGGATGGCCGAGGTGTTCTCCCCGCGCGAGTTCATGCGCGGGTTCTTGATAAACGCATAGTAGGCACGATAGATCAGTGCATAAGCGTCGAGCAGGTAGAGTTTCTTCATGCGTGTGTGTGATAATGAGTGTAAAAGTAAGCAAAAATGGTGAAAGGGTGGCCGTTTTTGCGTAATTTTGCACCCGAAGAAAGCAAATGATGAATACACTGGAGTCCATACAATCACCCGTGCAGGCGGAACTGCAGGAGTTTCGCAAGCAGTTTACCGCGACCTTGCAGTCCGACAATGCCTTGCTGCACATGGCCTTGAGCCACATCCTCAACCGCTGCGGCAAGATGGTGCGCCCCACCATGGTGCTGCTGTCGGCACGCTCGGCAGGGGCGGTGAACCAGCGTGTGATGGACGTGGCACTGGCTCTCGAGCTGCTGCACACGGCCTCGCTGGTGCACGATGATGTGGTAGATGAGAGTGACGAGAGGCGGGGGCAGAGCTCCATCAATGCCATGATGACCAACCAGATAGCGGTGCTGGTGGGCGACTATATCCTGAGTCGCTCGCTGCATCATGCGGCTCTCACGGGGTCGGCCGAGATAGTGTCGGCGGTGGCGATGCTGGGCCAGACACTGGCCGATGGCGAGCTGCAGCAACTGGCCAACCTGGACAGCGAGGACCTCGACGAGGTGTCGTACTACGGTGTGGTGCGCAAGAAGACGGCCAGCCTCTTTGCCGCCTGTGCCCAACTGGGCGTGATGGCGGCGGGCGGCAGCGCCGAGCAGGCCGAGCGCATGAGGCAGCTGGGCAGCCTGGTGGGCACTTGCTTCCAGTTGCGCGATGACTTGCTGGACTTCTGCGGAAGCGAGAAGCTGGGCAAGCCGGCGGGCAACGACATGCGCGAGGGAAAGATAACCTTGCCCGTCATATCGGCTCTGAAGCACTCTGGCAACGAGGAACTGCGCCGCCTGGCCTTGCTCGTGCGCAAGCAGGAGGCCACCGAGGAGGACATACGTATGCTGACTGCCCTGGCCACCCAGGAGGGTGGGGTGGACTACACACAGTGGGCTATGAAGGAATTCAGCATGATGGCCGATGGCCTGATTGACGAGAAGGCCGACCCCGATGTGGTGCAGGCCCTGCATGGCTTCGTGCTCTTCATGTCCGACCGCGACTTTTAGCGGCCCTGTGTGGGGCGGCTTCAGCGCAGTTCCTCTATCTCCGACAGTGTCATGCCAGTTGCCTGTGCGATGTGGGGGAGAGGTATCCCCATCCGCAGCAAGGTCATTGCGGTCTTCCTTTGGGCTTCCTTGATACCTTCCTTTCGTCCTTCCTCGCGCCCCTCGGCACGTCCTTCCTCGCGCCCCTGGGCACGTCCCTTGGCCAGTCCTTCTTCCATTCCCTTGGCCTCTCCTTCGGCGAAACTGTCCTTGCGTGCCGTGTTGATGGCGTTCACGATGTCGCGA
This sequence comes from Prevotellaceae bacterium, assembly GCA_050873805.1. Lineage (GTDB taxonomy): Bacteria > Bacteroidota > Bacteroidia > Bacteroidales > Bacteroidaceae > Physcousia. The sequence goes on from JBNMJN010000001.1 coordinate 119,052, forward strand.
TAGGCATTCATGCTGTCCTCGTAGAGCTTCACCTCCTCGGGGGCGAACTTGGCTATCTCGGCCTGCTCAAAGAGGCGGGTGAACACCCTCTCCTGCAGGGCGGCGGGGCGGTTCATCAGGGCCGAGAGGTTCTTGAGCACATACATCCACTTGTCATACATGGTCACCAGTTCGTCCTCCCTCTTGTCAAACTTGGGTATCTCCACATAGATGTAGGTGAGCTTGTCATAGAACACCCTGGCGGTATCGACCTCCATGAGCTTCACCTCGTGATGCCAGCGGGTGGCCTCGTCGAGCCCGGTGGCAAAGTTGAAGTTGAGCAGGCCAATGGTATATACGGGCTTCAGGTGAAAGTCCCAGTCGCCTCCCCGCTGCGCCTGCTCGCGAATGGGAAAGGTGGAGTAGTAGATGGTTCTGTCCTTGAAGAACTCCTGATATACGTTCTGCATCTCCACGATAAACTTCTCCCCGGCCTGGTTCTCGCAGAACACGTCAAACACGGCTCGGCGTGCGTCAAGGCGGTCACCCAGCTGCTCGGAGTTGAGATAGGTGATGTCCTGCACGTCCTGCTCGCCATGGAACAGTGCGTTGAGGAAGCTGATGAGTAGTTCCTTGTTGAACTCCGACCCGAAGAGACGCTTGAAGCCGAAGTCGGTGCGTGGATTGATGTATTTCTCAGTCATGTCCTGTGTCTTTGCGTCCCCAGTGGGACTTCGCTGGCAAATTTACTCATTTTATTCTCAAGCGCATTGCGATGCATGGGGAAATGTGCTCGTTTGTGGGTAAAATCATGCGGCGTGGCTTCTTGTACGGGCAAACAAAATCCGCACCCCTGTGCCCATATCATTGGTGGGCGCAGGGGCATGATTGCTTTTGCTTTACTCTGTATGGAGTTGCTCTGTTGTCCTTTACTTTGTTTTGCTTGCTGTGGTTTCTTCTTCCTCTTCTTTCTTGAACAGGAGGTCCCAGGTGTACTGCTGGGTGAACGGGAAATGCCAAGGTAAGGGCTTGCCATGCGTGAGTTTACGCTTACGGATGAAGTAGTAGTCGATGAGCGGCTTTATTACAAATCCATAAAAGAAAAGTGCAAAAACAAACCAGTTGGGTCCAAATAGCCAGCCTATGCCGAAAAGCGACAGTCCCGTGATGGTGACGGATAGGAAATACTTGAGTCTCATAGTTTTTAGTGTTTGTGTTGCCAGGGCATGCCTGTCATGCTGGCAACGTGTGCTTTTTTACTTTCTAAGGCAAAGGTATGGTTTATTTTTTTTCTGCAATAGAAAGGGATTTCTTTTTGCGATTCTGTAGTGTTTTTTGTGGTGTGCAGGGGATAATGTAGCCTGCCGCGAGGGGTGTTGCGGCAGGCTACATGGTGTGTGGCTCCCTGGTGGGAGGAGTGGGGCAGAGGTCAGTTGGACTGCAGGAGCTGCAGGAGCTTGTCCAACTTCGGCGCCATGATAATCTCCGTGCGGCGGTTGTGGGCGCGTCCCTCGGCCGTCTCGTTGGTGTCGATGGGCTTGAACTCGCCACGTCCGCAGGGCTGTATCTGCAGGGGATTGACGCTGTAGGTCTCCGTGAGGATGCGCACCACGCTGGTCGCGCGTATGACACTCAGGTCCCAGTTGTCCTGGAACATGGCCGTGTGGATGGGCACCTTGTCGGTGTGCCCTTCGATATACACGTCTATCTCCGTCTGCTTGTTGAGCACCTGGGCCAGTTTTCCCAGAGCCTCGCGCCCCTGCTGGTTGACCACGGCCTTGCCCGACTCGAAGAGCAGCTTGTCGCTCAGCGACACATACACCTTGCCGTCCTTCTCGGTCACGGTGAGGTCATCGGCGCTGAAGCCAAGCAGCGCGTCCTTCACGCTGGCCAGCAACTCCTTCACCTTGCGCTGCTGCTCATCTATCATGCCTTGCAGTTGCGCGATGGTCTGCTCCCGCTCCTGCAGTTCCTTGATCTTCTGTGCCAGTGATGAGTTGAGCTTCTTGTTCTCGCTCTGGTTGTTGGCCAGCAGAGCCTGGTAGTTGCGTATGCTCTTCTTGAGCAGGGCGGTGTCGTCCATCAGCATGCCGCATCGCTGGTCGAGCGCGGCATACTGCGCACGGCTGTCATTGAGCAGGGATGCCAGACTGTCGCGTGAGTAGTAGGCGCGCCAGCGGGCGTTCTCTGATTGCTCAAACTTCTTCCTGCCCACCACACAACTCGACATCATCAGTGCCGAGAGGGCGAGCACCCCCCAAGTCAGTTTCTTCATCTTGTTCTCCTTGTTGGTTGAAAAATTCAGTTTCTTCTCTCTGTGTCTGTCTCCGAGGCGTCTCCTGCCGTGCTTGTTGGTTCACCGCCCCTGGACTGACACTTTGTCATGCCCAAGGCAGGGAGGGTGTGGCTCAAGGGGGTGAAAAACGCTCCTTGCCTGGCCAAAACCGCCTCCGCGCTCCAGATTGGCGCAAAACCAGTGCACGTTTTATATGCCTCAACTCGCTAAGCAACAGTGCGGTTGTGCCGAAAAACACCCTCTGAGAATCGCACAAAAACGCGCTTCCGCCCAGCGGGACGCGTTTCGCGAAACGTCAGAGCCTCACAAATCAGAAGTATTTCACCTCCTCGCCGGTCACCTCACTCAGGAGCAAGTTGGCCAGACGGCTTGTGCCCAGGCGGAACCACTGGTTGGTGAGCCACTGCTCGCCCAGCACCTCCTGCACGATGGTGTAATAGACGAGCGCGTCGTGAACCGTGTTGAGGCCTCCCGCAGGCTTGAAGCCCACCTGTATGCCCGTCTTGTCGTAGTACTCTTTGATGGCCTGGCACATCACATAGGCAGCCTCTGGCGTGGCGGCCGGCTTCTCCTTGCCGGTGCTGGTCTTGATATAGTCGGCTCCCGAGTACATGGCCAGCAGGCTGGCCTTCTTGATGGCCGAGGCCGATGGGAGCAGTCCTGTCTCCAGGATGACCTTCAGCCTGTGGTCGCCGCACACGGCCTTCAGCTCGCTTATCTCGTCGCACACCGTCTCGTAATCCTCGCTCAGGAACGCGCCCACGCTCATCACCATGTCTATCTCCGTGGCTCCGTCCTTGAGGGCAAGGGCCGTCTCGGCCACCTTCACCTCGATGAGAGCCTGCGAACTGGGGAATGAGCCGCTCACGCAGGCCACCTCCACCCCCTCCACCTGGAGGGTCTCGCTCACCACCTGGGCAAAGCGCGGATACACGCAGATGGTGGCCACATGGGGCAGTTGGGGGTAGTCGTTGTCGAAGTCATTGACGCGCTCGGTGAACTTCATCACGCTCTGGTCGCTGTCGGTGGTCTTCAGCGTGGTGAGTTCAATGCTTCCCATCAGGAATTTCTTTACGTCCTGTGTGTCGTTGGCGGGTACCTTCTCGTCAATGATACGCTTTACCTCGGCGGCCACCTGCGCGTCGTCGAGTGCGGTGTCATACTGGGACAGTGCCTGCTCATACTTGCTCTTTTCGCTCATATCTGTGTTCTTAGTTTAGGGTTATTCTTATGCCTTTCCTTGTCTCTCTGTGTCTTCTTGCGGAAACTGGCCTCCAGGGCTTCGGTGAGGTCCACCCCTGTCTGGTTGGCCAGGCAGATGAGCACCCACAGGATGTCGGCCATCTCCTCGGCGGGGTCGGTGTTCTCGCCCTCCTTGAACGACTGCTCGCCATACTTGCGTGCCATCACACGCGCCAGTTCGCCCACCTCCTCGGTGAGCACGGCCATGTTGGTGAGCTCGTTGAAATAGCGCACGCCGATGGTCTTGATCCACTTGTCCACGCGCTCCTGCGCCTCCTGTATGGTCATGCCGTGCTCCTCCATCATTCCTTGTTCTTGGTGTCCATGCAGATGGTGACAGGCCCGTCGTTGAGCAGCGACACCTTCATGTCGGCGCCAAACTCGCCCGTCTGCACGCGGCCAGGGAGCTCCCTGGCAAGCCTCTGCACAAAAGCCTCGTAGAGTGGTATGGCATGCTCGTGCCGCGCGGCGCGTATCCAGCTGGGGCGGTTGCCCTTGCGGTAACTGGCCATCAGCGTAAACTGGCTTACTACCAGCACCTCGCCGCTGATGTCCAGCAGGCTGCGGTTCATCACTCCCTGCTCGTCGTCAAACACGCGCAGGGCCAATATCTTGCGTGCCAGCCACTCCTGGTCCTCGCTGGTGTCGGCCTCCTCGATGCCCAGGAGCACCAGGAATCCCTGGCCGATGCGGCTCTTCTCGCTTCCGTCGATGGTCACGCTGGCATGGCTCACTCTTTGTATTACGGCTCTCATTGCGGGTCTGTTCTTTTCCACAAAGTTACGCTATTTATCCATAATCCCGCCTTTTTCTGAAAATCTTTTAACTCCTTTTGGGATTTGAGGCTTGCTTCCCTAAGCCGGAAGCCCCCTTCCGACGGCCAGTCGGGCCCCCTCCCGGCCTCCCCCAAGGGGGAGGGGCCGAAACTGCACTACGCTGCATCTGCCAACCAAGCCCCCTTTCCCTGCCTTCCCCGAGGGGAAGGAGTATATACCTTATCGTTGGGACTCATGGCAGGCAAGCCCCCTCCCGACTTCCCCCAATGGGGTGGTGCTGAAACTGCAGCGCACTGCATCCGCCAACCAAGCCCCCTTCCCCTGCCTTCCCCGAGGGGAAGGAGTATATACCTTATTGTTGGGACTCATGGCAGGGAAGCCCCCTCCCGACTTCCCCCAGGGGGAGGGGCCGGAACAGCAGCGCACTGCATCTGCCAACGCACTACGCTGCATCTGCCAACGCAGCGCACTGCATCTGCCAACGCGGCGCACTGCATCCGCCAACGCGGCGCACTGCATCCGCCAACGCAGCGCACTGCGTTTGTTCTGCTTCTGGCTTGGGGGAGTGGCAGGGCTTGGCTGAAAGCCGTAAGGTATATGACACAGGGAAGCGGCCTGAGGGGACAGATGGCATCACGAAATGCCTTTTGAGGTCAGATCCTTTACGCCTGTAAGGCGGTGGAACTACAGGGGCAGAGACGCTTTTGCACAATCCCGCACACTTTTTCATGTGCCCTGTCCCTGTAGGGCGGGCCGCTGCCTTGTTTTTGCCATTTGCGTGCCTTCTGCTGCGCGAAGTGCCCTGTGCGTGGTGTCTGCCTGGTGTGGCGGGCGCGTGGGCTCTCTGAGGGGGTTAGATGGAGGCGCCTTCGGGAGCGGCTGTGGGGTGGAAATGGGCATGCAGGAGGGCGGCTTTCTGTGGCCCCACCACAGCCGCGAGTGCCTCCTGTGAGGCTTCACGCATGCGCTTCACGCTGTGGAATGCCTTGAGCAACTGCTCCTTACTCTTGGGACCAATGCCCTTGATGGAGTCTATCTCGCTGGCAATCTGGTGTTTGCTGCGCTTGTCGCGGTGGAAGGTGATGGCAAAGCGGTGTACCTCGTCCTGGATGTGCGTGAGCAGGCGGAAGAGTGGCGAGTCGGGCTTGCAGCCGATGACGCGGGGCGGGAATCCGTACAGCAGTTCGTGGGTGCGGTGGCGGTCGTCCTTGGCCAGGCCGCCTATGGCAATGTCCAGGTGCAGTTCGTCCTCCACCACTTGCCTCACCACCTCCATCTGTCCCCGGCCTCCATCGGTAATGATGAGGTCGGGCAGGGGTGTCCCCTCCTCCTTCATGCGCGTGTAGCGGCGGCGCACCACCTCCTGCATGCTGGCATAGTCGTCGGGGCCAGTGACCGTGCGTATGTTGTACTTGCGGTAGTCCTGCTTGCTGGGCTTGCCCATGCGGAACACCACGCAGGCCGCCACAGCGTCCTGCCCGCTGATGTTGGAGTTGTCGAAGCACTCGATGTGCATGGGCAATCGGGGCATCCCCAGCAGGTCCTGAAGCTCCTTGAGCAGGCGCGTCTGCTTCTGCTCCGGGTTCAGCTTGTCGGCCTGCTTGATGCGGTCGGCCTTGTACTGGAGCACGTTCAGCTTGCTCAGTTCGATGAGCTTCCGCTTCTCCCCCTTCTGCGGGACGGTCACCGTGATGCCGTCCATCGGAAGTTCCACGGGGAACGGTGTGATAACCTCCTTGCTCTCACTGCCGTAACGCTGTCTCATCTCCACTATTCCTGCAACCAGCAAGTCCTCCTCGGTCTCGTCAAGCCGCTTTGCGTATTCAAAGGTGAAGGCCTGGTTGATGCAGCCATTCGTGACGTGCAGGTAGTTGATGTAGGCCACGCGCTCGTGGTTTTCGATGTTGAACACATCCACGTTGTGTATGGTGCGGCTCACCACCTCGCTTCGGCTGCGGTAGTTGTCCAGCAGCATGTACTTGCGCTTCACCTGTTCGGCCTCCTCGAAGCGCATCTCGGCGGCGAGGGCCTGCATCTGCTCCATCAGTTGGTGCTCCACCTGTGCGGTGTTTCCCTTGAGAATCTCCTCTGCCTCGGCGATATCCCTCATGTAGTCGGCATGGCTCTGCAGTCCCACGCAGGGAGCCTTGCAGTTCTTGATGTGGTATTCGAGGCACGCCTTGTGCTTCTTCTTCTCGATGCTGTCCTGCGTGATGCACTCGTGGCAGTGGCGCAGGGGGTAGAGGTTGCGTATGAGGTCGAGCAGGGCATACATGGTGGGGACGTGGCTGTAGGGGCCATAGTAAGTGCCGTGGCGGCGGTCGATGACACGCGTCTGGAAGATGCGGGGGAAGTATTCGTGCGTCACCACGATGCTGGGATAGGTCTTTCCGTCCTTGAGCAGGATGTTGTAGCGCGGGTTCCACTGCTTGATGAGGTTGTTCTCCAGCAGCAAGGCATCCTCCTCGGTGTTGACCACGATGTAGCGTATGTCGCGTATCTTGCTCACCAGGATGGCCGTCTTGCGGTTCTGGTGCTCCTTTGAGAAGTAGGAATAGACGCGCCTCTTGAGGTTCTTGGCCTTGCCCACATAGATGATGGTGCCCGTGTCGTCGAGATACTGATAGCAGCCGGGGCACTCGGGCAGGTTGAGCACGATGCCGCGCAGGTACTCCTGCAGGTCTTTCTTCTCCTCCATATTCCTGTGGTTTCAGTTTGGTTTTCTGTGTTTCGCGGCATGCCTCCGCGTCTTTTCTTGCTTGTGTGGCTTGCGTTGCCTTGCGGCTGCACCCGCGCTGCCTTGCGGCGAAGCCAGCCTCGCTCTCCTGGTGGAATGCGCCTTTCTGGCATCCTGCTGCTGGTGTGCAGGCGGCCAGGGTGCGGCCTCATGGCGCGTGGCGCGTGCCCTTGCAGGACGGCAAAGGGGCAATTCCTGGCTGCGGAACTGCCCCTTGTGTGTGCCTTGCGATTAGATTTTGATGAGCGTGGTCATCTCCACGGACTCGTCAAAAACGGCCCTTCCATTGAGCCCCTCACCCGTGAGCTCGATGATGAAGTTGATGTAGGTGTTGCGTGGGTGGAACTTCTGCACCAGGTTGTAGGCCGCCTTCATGCTGCCGCCAGTGGCCAGGAGGTCGTCATGCAGGAGCACCACATCCTTCTCGGTGATGGCATCCTTGTGAATCTCGATGGTGTCACGGCCGTATTCCTTCATGTAGGATTCCTTGAGTGTGTCGGCGGGAAGCTTGCCGGGCTTGCGGCACATGACGAATCCGGCGTTCAGCTTGACCGCAAGCGCGGCCCCGAGCACAAAGCCCCGGCTCTCGATTCCCACCACCTTGGTGATGCCTTTGTCCTTGTAGAGCTCGTACAGCTCATTGACCATGATGCGCATGCACTTGGCACTCTTGAACAGCGTGCTCACGTCCTTGAACTGGATTCCCGGTATGGGGAAGTTGGGCACGTTGCGTAGGTTCTTCAGTAGAGTCTCATTGTTCATTGTCAGCAACTTATTGTTAAAGTGTTCTATCTTTGTTTCACGTGGAACTCAATGGCTCGCCAGTATCATGAGCACGCTGATGTCGCTGGGGCTCACGCCGGGTATGCGGCTTGCCTGGGCCAGCGTGTCGGGGTCGATGCGCGTGAGTTTCTGGCGTGCCTCGGTGGAGAGCGCATGCAGGGTGGAGTAGTCAAACTTGCCCCGGATGCGGATGTTCTCGAGCCGCCGAATCTTGTCGGCATTCTGGCGCTCCCGCATGATGTAGCCTGCATACTTGACTCTGACTTCTGCCGCCTCGGCAATCTCCTCCCTGCGGTCGGCGATGCTGTGCAGTTTCTCCTGCAGTGCGGGAATGAGCGGGGCGAGGTCGGCCAGTGAGAGCATAGGGCGGGACAGCAGGTCGTACAACTTGCAGCCGCGCTGCAGAGGCTCACAGCCCAGGGCTTCCAGTCCGCTGTTGATATAGGCTGGCTTCACCGAATAATCCTTGCAGAAAGCGATGAGCGACTCTATCTGCTCCTTCTTGCCGAGCCAGTGCTGAAGCCGCTCGGTGGTGGCCAGTCCTGCCCGGTGGCTTCGCTCCGTGAGCCGTGCGTCGGCATCATCCTGCCTCAGCAGTATGCGGTACTCGGCACGGCTGGTAAACATGCGGTATGGCTCATCCACCCCTTTCGTCACCAGGTCATCGATGAGCACACCTATGTAGGACTCGTCGCGCTTCATGATGAATGGCTCAGAGCCTCCGCACTTCAGCGCCGCGTTCATGCCTGCCACCAGTCCCTGCCCTGCGGCTTCCTCGTAGCCTGTGGTGCCGTTGACCTGCCCGGCCATGAACAGGCCATCGATAACCTTCGACTCCAGCGAGTGACGCAGCTGTGTGGGGTCGAAGTAGTCGTATTCGATGGCGTAGCCAGGGCGGTAAATCTGCAGGTCGCGGAAGGCGGGTATCATGCGCAGAGCCTCCACCTGCGCGTCGATGGGCAGGCTGCTGCTGAATCCATTCAGGTAGTACTCGTTGGTGTTGTTGCCCTCGGGCTCCAGGAAGAGCATGTGCTCCGTCTTGTCGGCAAAGGTGACCAGCTTGGTCTCGATGCTTGGACAGTAGCGAGGGCCTATGCTCTGGATTTGCCCGTTGAAGAGGGGAGAGTCGGGTAAGGCCGCCCTGAGCCGCTCGTGCACCTGCTCGTTGGTGTAGGTGATCCAGCAGGGCAACTGCTCCATGGGCCGTCGCTGGCCCATGAAGGAAAACTTGTGGAAGTCGTCCTCGCCGTCCTGCCTTTGCATCTCGTCGAAGTGCACGCTCCGCCCGTCTATTCTCACCGGCGTGCCCGTCTTCATGCGCCCGGCGGTGATGCCGTGCCGTGTGATGCTCTCGGTGAGGTGCAGGCTGGCAGGCTCCGCGCAGCGTCCGCCCGGCCATTGGGTGCGGCCGATGTGCATGAGGCCGTTGAGGAATGTGCCTGCTGTGATGATGACGCAGCGGGCGTGTATCTCCATGCCCAGGTAGGTGCTCACCCCGGTCACACGTCCGTCGCTCACCAGCAGCTCGCGCACCTGGTCCTGCCAGATGCTCAGGTTGCTGGTGTGGTCCAGCACCTCCCTCCATGCCCATATGTACTTGCCCCGGTCGCACTGGGCGCGGGGGCTCCACATGGCAGGCCCCTTGCTGCGGTTCAGCATGCGAAACTGTATGGCGGTCCTGTCGGCCACCTCGCCCGTGTGCCCGCCCAGCGCATCCACCTCGCGGATTATCTGTCCCTTGGCGATGCCGCCCACGGCGGGGTTGCAACTCATCTGCGCAATCTTGTTCATGTCCATGGTCACCAGGCAGGTCTTTGCCCCCATGCGGGCACTCGCGCTTGCCGCCTCGCAGCCAGCATGACCGCCTCCCACCACCACTACGTCGTATCTCATTTCCATATTCATCCGCGCTTCTCGCTTTGTGCAATGCACTTGTTCGGGTCGCAAAAATAAGGCTTTTCTGTCAACATTTGCTGGCAAACCTTGCCCAAATCACTTTTTTGGCATAATTTTGTTGCATAATAGATACTCAATTATAAGTATGTGCGCGAGCGAAACAAAGTAATTCAATAATCTAATTCAGTTATTTTATGTGGTTAATTAAATCATCCATCGGCAGGAAGGTAGTGATGTCCGTGACCGGCATTGCCCTCATCCTGTTCTTGACGTTCCATGCGTCGATGAATGTAGTGGCCCTCTTCAGTGCCAAGGGTTACAACATGATTTGTGAGTTCCTCGGCGCCAACTGGTATGCCGTGGTGGCTACCCTGGGCCTGGCTGCCCTGGTGGCACTGCACTTCATCTATGCCATCTGGCTCACCCTGCAGAACCGCAAGGCACGCGGCAACAACCGCTACGAGGTCACCCACAAGCCCGAGAAGGTGGAGTGGGCCAGCCAGAACATGCTCGTGCTGGGCATCATCATCGTGCTGGGCATGGGTCTGCACCTCTACAACTTCTGGTACAACATGATGTGGGCCGAGCTGGTAGGCGCCGAGGGAGCAATCGCGCCCACCGACGGCGCTGCCTTCATTGCCCAGACTTTCTCGTGCCCCTGCTACACGGTGGTGTACCTGGTGTGGCTCGCAGCCCTGTGGTTCCACCTGAACCATGGCTTCTGGAGCGCCATGCAGACTCTGGGCTGGAACGGCAAGGTGTGGTTCTGCCGCTGGAGAGCCATTGGCTGTGTCTATAGCACCGTCATCGTGCTGATGTTTGCAGCCGTAGCCGTGGCCTTCTCTTGTGGCTACCGTCCCGCTGACTGCCAGGAAGTGTGCGGCCAGGGAACTTGCACCGAGATGGCTTGCCCCATGAAGGGCGGATGCCCCCAGGACGAGTGCGGCCAGGGCGAGTGCCAGCAGGAGTGCCAGGGCAAGTGCGGCAACTGTGCCCAGCACTGTGCCGGCGAGCCAACAGGTGACAGCTGCGCCCAGTAATGTGGAACCATGAACAATCCTAACAGACAAACAGAAAGAGTTATGGCAAAGACAATAGATTCGAAGATTCCCGAGGGTCCTATAGCAGAGAAGTGGACCAATTACAAGGCTCATCAGCGCCTGGTGAACCCCAAGAACAAACTGAAGTTGGACATCATCGTGGTAGGCACAGGTCTGGCAGGTGCCAGCGCAGCCGCCTCATTGGGCGAGATGGGCTTCAACGTGTATAATTTCTGCATCCAGGACTCACCCCGCCGCGCCCACTCTATTGCCGCGCAGGGTGGTATCAATGCAGCCAAGAACTACCAGAACGACGGTGACTCGGTGTACCGCCTGTTCTACGACACGGTGAAGGGCGGTGACTACCGTGCCCGCGAGGCCAATGTGTATCGTCTGGCAGAGGTGAGCAACGCCATCATCGACCAGTGTGTGGCCCAGGGCGTTCCCTTTGCGCGTGAGTATGGCGGCATGCTGGCCAACCGCTCCTTCGGTGGCGCCCAGGTGAGCCGTACCTTCTATGCCAAGGGCCAGACAGGCCAGCAGTTGCTGCTCGGTGCCTACAGCTCACTCTCGCGCCAGGTGCATGCCGGCAAGGTGAAGCTCTTCACCCGCTACGAGATGGAGGATGTGGTGCTGGTGGATGGCCGTGCACGCGGCATCATAGCCAAGAACCTGATTACAGGCAAGTTGGAGCGTTTCTCGGCCAATGCCGTTGTGATTGCTACCGGTGGCTATGGCAACGCTTACTTCCTCAGTACCAATGCGATGGGATGTAACTGTACCGCGGCCATCCAATGCTACCGCAAGGGTGCCTACATGGCCAATCCCTCGTATGTGCAGATTCATCCCACCTGTATTCCTGTGCATGGTGACAAGCAGTCGAAGCTGACCCTGATGTCGGAGTCGCTGCGTAACGACGGCCGCATCTGGGTGCCCAAGAAGCTCGAGGATGCCAAGGCACTGCAGGCCGGAACCAAGCAGGGTTACGAGATTCCCGAGGAGGACCGCGACTACTATCTGGAGCGCCGTTATCCTGCATTCGGCAACCTCGTTCCCCGTGACGTGGCTTCCCGTGCAGCCAAGGAGCGCTGCGACAAGGGCTTCGGCGTGAACAACACCGGCCTGGCCGTGTTCCTGGACTTCAGCGAGAGCATCCAGCGCCTGGGCATTGACGAGATTCGCCAGCGCTATGGCAACCTCTTCGACATGTACGAGGAGATTACCGATGTGAATCCCGGCGAGAAGGCACGCACCGTCAATGGCGTTGATTACTACTATCCCATGATGATCTTCCCTGCCATCCACTACACCATGGGCGGCATCTGGGTGGATTACGAGCTGCAGACTTCCATTCCCGGACTCTTTGCCATCGGCGAGTGCAACTTCTCTGACCACGGCGCCAACCGTCTGGGAGCAAGTGCCCTGATGCAGGGATTGGCCGATGGTTACTTCGTGCTTCCTTATACTATCCAGAATTACCTGGCCGACCAGAGCATCTGGCCACGCCTCTCGACCGACATGCCCGAGTTTGCCGAGGCCGAGAAGGGCGTCGAGGCCGAGATTGACCGCCTGATGAACATCAAGGGCAAGCGCTCGGTGGACTCTATCCATAAGGAGCTGGGTCACATCATGTGGGAGCATGTGGGCATGGGCCGCACCAAGGAAGGTCTGGAGGAAGGCCTCAAGATGCTCAAGAAAATCCGCGAGGAGTTCAACACCAACCTGTTTATCCCTGGCACCAAGGAGGGACTGAACGTGGAGTTGGACAAGGCCATCCACCTGCGTGACTTCATCATCATGGGCGAGCTCATCGCTTATGACGCACTGCATCGCGAGGAGTCCTGCGGCGGACACTTCCGCGAGGAGCACCAGACCGAGGAAGGCGAGGCTAAGCGTGACGACGAGAACTTCTTCTATGTAGGCTGCTGGGAGTACCAGGGGCAGGACGAGAAGGCGCCCGAACTCATCAAGGAGCCTCTGCACTACGAGATAATCAAGGTTCAGCAGCGTAACTATAAGAATTAAACAATAGGATTTAAGGTTTTAAGGTTATAAGGTTATCAGGTCTTAAGACGCGGCGCTATGATGGGACCACACAAGAATCTTGAGGTATGGAGAAAGTCCATGCGTCTCACGGAGGAGATATATAGGATAACAAAGTCTTTTCCGAGGGAGGAATTGTTTGGTCTCGTCAGTCAGATGAGAAGGGCAGCGGTGTCCGTTCCCTCCAACATAGCCGAGGGATATGGACGCTCAAGCAATGCCGAGGTGCTGCATTTCCTGTACATAGCATTGGGCTCCTCCAATGAACTGGACACGCAGATGCTCATCTCCAGGCAGCAATCCTTTGTCTGTGACGAGGATTATGCAAAGGTTGATGGTCTGAATGATGAGGTTAACAAGATGCTGTCTTCGTTAATTCACAAACGCTCACGTCTATAGACTAAACCTTAAAACCTTAAAACCTCAAAACCTCAAAACCTCAAAAGAAATGGCAAAGAATATATCATTTACCGTTAAGTATTGGAAGCAGAACGGCCCCAAGGACAAGGGTCACTTCGATACGCATGAGATGAAGGATATCCCCGATGACACCTCCTTCCTGGAGATGCTTGACATCCTCAACGAGGAGCTCATCAATGAGGGGCAGGAACCCTTCGTGTTTGACCACGACTGCCGCGAGGGCATCTGCGGCATGTGCTCGCTCTACATCAACGGCACCCCTCATGGCAAGACCGAGCGCGGAGCCACCACATGCCAGCTCTATATGCGTCGCTTCAAGGATGGCGACGTGATTACGGTGGAGCCCTGGCGCAGCGCAGGCTTCCCCGTCATCAAGGACTGCATGGTTGACCGCAACGCCTTTGACAAGATTATGCAGGCTGGCGGCTACACCTCTATCCGCACAGGACAGGCTCAGGATGCCAATGCCATCCTCATCTCCAAGGAGGCTGTCGACGAGGCTATGGACTGCGCAACCTGCATCGGTTGCGGTGCCTGCGTGGCTGCCTGCAAGAATGGCTCTGCCATGCTCTTCGTCTCGGCCAAGGTGAGCCAGTTTGCTCTCCTGCCCCAGGGGCAGGTGGAGGCAGCCAAGCGCGCCAAGGCAATGGTGGCCAAGATGGATGAGCTGGGCTTCGGAAACTGCACCAACACTCGTGCTTGCGAGGCTGTATGCCCCAAGTGCGAGAGCATCTCCAACATCGCCCGCCTCAACCGCGAGTTCATCAAGGCAAAGCTGGCCGACTGATAGCCCCAGCCCCAGTTGCCCGTTTTTCCCATTTCCAGCTCTTCTGAGGCCGTGCGCAGTTTCCCGCGCATGACGGTGAGGAGGCCGGAAAGGGGTGCGGGGCAGCGATGTATATATAAGGAAAGCTGTGTGTATCTCCCTGCAGGGGATGTCACACGGCTTTCCTTGTGTCTTCTGCTGGCCGTAGGACTGGCAGGTGGTGGGGAATGGACACACTCGTGTCAAGTTCTGTAAGCGAGAGTCATTTCAGTATTCTAAGAAGGAGTGTGGCGCATTGCATGGATGATGGGGTGTCGGTCTTGCCGCCCGCGCCCACAAGGGCACAACTCTTCCCGTCCCTTCGCTTGTGTCCCCTTTGGCAAATGCTCTCAGCCTCTTGTCCCTTCGCTTGTGTCCCCTTTGGCAAATGCTCTCGGCCTTCTCGTCCCTTCGCTTGTGTCCTCTTTGGCAAATGCTCTCGCCTTCCCGTCCCTTCGCTTGTGTCCCCTTTGGCAAATGCTCTCGGCCTTCCCGTCCCTTCGCTTGTGTCCCCTTTGGCAAATGCTCTCGCCCTCTGGCCATGTGCCCACGGCTTATGCCAGTCGGTACATGCCGCCGGCCAGCATGCGCACGATGCCCTTCATCTCCAGGCCAAAGAGGATGCTGGAGAGGCGGCCTATGGGCAAGGCCGTCTGCTGGGCCAGGATGTTGAGGTGCAACTTGTCGCTGCCCTGTAGAGCCTGCACCACTTGCTGCTCCTCGGGAGTGAGTTCGGGAAACAGTTCGGGCTGTATGCCCTGGGCCAGTGCCCGGCTTCGCTCAGGCTCTGTGTGCCAGCCCATCAGCTCTGTCAAGTCCTGTGCCGAGGTGATGAGGGCGGCACGGTTGGTGCGGATGAGGTGGTTGCAGCCTTCGGAACAAGAGTCTGTCACACGCCCCGGGAAAGCCATCACCTCGCGGTCATAGTCACAGGCCAGGCTGGCGGTGATGAGCGAGCCGCCCTTCTGGGCACTCTCCACCACCACAGTCACATCGCTTATGCCCGCCACGATGCGGTTGCGCTGCACGAAGTTGCGCTTGTCGGCATTTGTTCCCGCCATAAACTCTGTGAGCAGGCCCCCCTGCGAGAGCATCCTCACGGCCGTGTCGCGGTGCATGCGCGGATATATCTGGTCCAGTCCGTGAGCCAGCACAGCCACCGTGTCACTGCCCTCGTCCAGGGCCGCCCTGTGCGCGTGTATGTCCACCCCATAGGCCAGTCCGCTCACCACAAGCGCATCGGGGCAGAGCGCATGCAGGTCGTGCATGAGGCTGGAGCAGAGTCCCTTGCCATACTCGGTGACATGGCGCGTGCCTACCACCGCCACCACTTGGCGTGCGTTCAGGTTGGCCTTTCCCTTGTAATAGAGCATCACAGGCGCATCTGCGCATTCCCTCATGCGCTGCGGGTAACCGTCATCGCCGATGCCCAGGCATTGGATGCCGTTGCGTGTTGCCCACTCCAGTTCCTGTTCCGCCCTGGCCATGTGCGTGTCCATGGCAGCGAGAGCCTCCAGGGTAGGCTTGCGGGCCGAGGGCAGCGCGCTGCCCAGGTCATGCCGGTGCTCATAGACAGCCGTGGCAGAGCCCAGGGCCTCCACCAGCAAGCGCGTGTTGGCCAGGCTCAGCCGTGGCACACGCGTGAGAGCCATCAGGCAGAGAGTCTCCTGCTGGTTCATTGCGGGTCGTAGTAAGGCTGCAACTTCTCGCCCAGCTCGGGGCACTCGCTCAGTCGTCCATGCACCAGGCACACCGTGTCCACCTGGCC
The DNA here is from genome assembly GCA_050873805.1 of Prevotellaceae bacterium. Classification (GTDB taxonomy): domain Bacteria; phylum Bacteroidota; class Bacteroidia; order Bacteroidales; family Bacteroidaceae; genus Physcousia. The sequence goes on from JBNMJN010000001.1 coordinate 134,837, forward strand.
GCGCACTACCAGCTTGTGGTCGGGCAGGCGGTAGATGTCCTGCAGGAAGATGTAGCGCACGCCTTCCTTGCGCACGCGCAACTTGCTCACAAACTCGTCGCGGCTGCGCAGGGGAGTCTTGAATGCTATCTGCAGGCGTGCCACCACCGGGGTGATGCCCGCCTGGTACATCTCTGCGAAACTGATGCCAGCCGAGAGCAGGAACTCATGCCGCGTATGCTCCATGTAATGCTGGTAGTTTGCGTTGTTCACGATGCCCTCCAGGTCGCACTCATAGTCGCGCACCTTGAAGGGCAGTTCAAAGGCATATTTGATATCTTTCATCTTGGATAGTTGTTCAGGGTCAAGTGATGGATGCTCGTGGGCAGTTGCCCGCTTCCTCTTGTCTTGTGGGACTCCTTTCCAGGGACTATAGGCCTCCCTCCTGGGCATCGGTTGGCTGGCCAGGGCGGTCTGGCGCAGATGTCCCGCCTGCCGATGAGCGCAGGTAGGCATAGCCAAACTGGCAGCGCAGACAGTCGAGCCGGTCACAGTACTGCTTCTTGAGCTGTATCAGAGCCTGGCTGTCGGCAGCCGAGGCCACCGTCACCCCGCACTCCTTCCACACACGCAGGATGCGGTTGTTCTCGGCAGGCAGTTCCTCCAGCAGGGCCTGTGCCTTGTCGGTCCACTTCTCCTCGCCCAGGGTGGCTCCGTAGGCATGGAGCAGGGGAGCCACCGTGTTGATGAGGATGAGCCTGGTGGCTGGTGCCGACAGCCCCGCATCTGCCATCCGCCGGTGCAGGTCCTCCATGCCCTGCACCTCGAGCAGGGCATCCATCTGCACCTGTCCGCTGTGGTACAGGCGCGCTATCTGCCTGAGGCGCACATGGGGGAAGTTCTGGGGGCGGGTACGCAGGTACTTCCAGTCGGCACACTGCAGGGCGGGTGTGAGCGAGAACTTGCCCGCCAGGAAGTCAAACTCCTGCTGCACGCGGGCGCCCAGGTCACTCTCCCCAGCGGGGAAAGCCTGCCCGATGAGTCCCGCCATGCCCAGGAACAGGGCTTCCACCTGCATGAGGTGGTCGCGGTGCTTGCCTGCAGCCTGCAGGGGGATGGCTCTTGCCCACCGCTCAAAGGTGTCCCCGTTGAGTCCGAAGCCGAAATTGCGGCTGAGCGTGACAAAGCAGGCACGCTCCCAGTCGCCGCCGAAAGCCCGCACGCGCTCCATCACCTGGCCCGCCCGCTGCTGCATGCGCTCGGCCAGCAGCCTGTCCATCCAGCCGTGCATCCGCAGCGGGTCGATAGTGGGGAGGATGCGGTGGCAGCGGGGAAACTCCTCGGTGTGCATCAGCCTCTGGTAGTCGGCAGCCAGGGCAGCGGGCACCGGGAGCACCACCTGCGGAATCACACGCCCCTGTGAGGTCACCACCTCGCAGTCGGCTTCCTGCACCACATGCAGGACAACGCTGTCATAGGCCGTGTCCGAGTTGTGCCCGTGGCGGAACCAGTCCGAGGAGCGCAGGTGCAGCTCCACGTTGCCCGCCCACAGGATGCCCTCTGCCAGCACCTTGGCATTGAAGAAGTCAGGCCCCCGGTCGCAGTTGTGCGTGCCAGGGTCAATCACCTCCACACGCCTCCCGTCCGTGGTCATCAGGCAACCCAGGGGCAGTATGCGGTGCTTCCATACGTAGTGCAGCAGTTTCTCCATAATTGCAAAGTTATGATTAAATGTGCGTACCATCGGCCTCTGCAAGGCAGTTTTTAGGGCTTCGGCTTCGGTATCTTGCCGAAATGCACTACTTTTGCACGGACAACATATTCTGCAAGAATGAAGATAGCATTGATAGGCTACGGCAAGATGGGCCGTATGATAGAGGAGATAGCCGTGAGTCGCGGCCACGAGATAGTGAGCATCATCGATGTGGACAACCGCGACGACTTTGACAGCGAGGCATTCTGCTCGGCCGATGTGGCCATTGAGTTCACCGCCCCCCAGGCGGCCTACGACAATTACCTGCGCGCCTTTGCCCACCACGTCAAGGTGGTGAGTGGCAGCACAGGGTGGATTCCCCAGCATGGCGATGACGTGAGGCGCATGTGCGAGCAGGAGGGCCAGACTCTCTTCTGGAGCAGCAACTTCAGTCTGGGAGTCACCATTTTCCGTGCCGTGAACCGTTACCTGGCACGCATCATGAACCAGTTCCAGGACTACACACCCACCATGCAGGAGGTGCACCATGTGCACAAGCTCGACCACCCAAGCGGTACCGCCATCACCCTGGCCGAGGAACTGGTGGCCGAGGTGGAGCGCGTGAGTGGCTGGCAGTCGGGCACGCTCACCCAGCCCGATGGCTCGGTGGAGGGCAGCCGGGAGGTTGGCGGGGACAAGATGCGCATCGACAGCATCCGCCGGGGCGAGGTGCCAGGCATACACAGCATCACCTGGGACAGCCCTGCCGACAGCATCACCATCACCCACGACGCGCACAACCGCCGTGGATTTGCCCTGGGTGCGGTGCTGGCAGCCGAGTACACCGCCACCCACAGCGGACTCCTCACCATGAGCGACCTGTTCAAATTCTAATCCACAAGTATGACTATGCAACGCAAGAAACGCCCAACGACCCCTATGGACTGGGGCAAGATGATAGTGCTCACCCTGCTCTACCTGTGCTTCCTCTACTGGGTGGATGCCTGGTGGGGGCTCATCGTGGTGCCCCTTATCTTTGATGCCTACATCACGCGATGGATTCCCTGGACGTGGTGGAAGGGCATCCAGAACCCCATCCTGTACACCATCATGAGTTGGGTGGATGCCATCGTGTTTGCCCTGGTAGCCGTCTATTTCTTCAATATATACTTCTTCCAGAACTACAACATCCCCAGCTCCTCGCTGGAGAAGACCCTCCTGGTGGGCGATTACCTGGTGGTCAACAAGATGTCCTACGGCCCCCGCGTGCCGCAGACCCCGCTTCACATGCCCCTGGTACAGCACACCATGCCCAGCATCCTGGGCTTGGGGGGATGCAAGAGCTACATTGAGTGGCCACAGTGGAAGTACAAGCGTGTGCACCCCAAGCCCATCGCGCTCAACGACATCGTGGTGTTCAACTATCCTGCCGGCGACACCATCGTCACCGCGCAGCCCTACCAGACCGAGTACTACTCCATGTGCTACGGCATAGGCAGCCAGCTGTGGGAGCAGGAGCATGGCGCCCTGCCACAGCTGGACTCGCTCTCGCCCCTGCAGCAGAGGGCATTCTACAGCACCATCTACAGCATGGGCAAGCAGTACATAAGCATGGACGAGCGCGACTTCGGCCACATCGACACCCGGCCTGTTGACCGCAGGGAGAACTATGTGAAGCGTTGCGTGGGCCTGCCTGGCCAGACGCTGGAGATACGTGACCGCGTGATGTACCTCGACGGAAAGGTCAACCCCGATGCCCAGAACGTGCAGTACAACTACGAGGTGTCGCTTGTGGGCGAGTCCATCCCCGATGCGCTGGTCGAGCAACTGGGCATCAGCCAGGACGACCTGAGGGACTACTACCAGTCGGGCATCCTGCCGCTCACCCGCTCGGCCAAGGCCGCACTGGAGAAGCGCAAGGATGTGGTGGCCAGCGTAAGGCTCATCCACAACCGTGAGACCGGCTCGCTCTACCCGCAGAATGCCCACACAGGCTGGACCTGTGACAACTATGGCCCCATCTGGATTCCCAAGAAGGGCGCCACCATCAAGCTCACGCTGGACAACCTGCCCATCTACGAGCGACCCATCAGAGCCTATGAGGGCAACGACCTGCAGGTCACCCCCGAGGGCAAGATACTCATCAATGGCCGCGAGACCCACGAGTACACCTTCCAGATGGACTACTACTGGATGCAGGGCGACAATCGCCACAACTCGGCCGACAGCCGTTACTGGGGCTTCGTGCCCGAGGACCATGTGGTGGGCAAGCCCGTGCTGCTGTGGTTCAGCACCGACAAGGACTACCCCTTCTTCAGCCTGCACCACATCCGCTGGAACCGCCTGTTCCGCTGGATAGGCAACATGAAGTGAGCCTCACCCTATACTCCCACACCAATCGACCGCTTCTGTGAAACGCCGTGCTTGCCTTCTCACCGCCTTCGTCGTGGCCATCCTGGTGGCTGTGACCCTGCGCTGTGCCGTGTATGGGATCTACTCTATCCCGCATGACACGCAGCGTCCTGTGCTCATGGCAGGCGACCGCGTGCTGGTGCGCAAGTGGGCCTATGGCTGGCACATGCCCTGGTGGAAGGCCGGGCGCAGCAAGGAGCGCAAGGCGCCGCAACAGGGCGACTGGGTGGCCTTTGCCCTCAGCGCAGCCCCTGGCTCGCAGCCGCAGGATGGCATTGGCTGCCTGATGGCCTGCCCGGGCGACACGGTGTGGACGGGACCCCAGGCACGCGTGAGTCCCGTGCGGGACTACTCGCGGGGCTGCATCTGGCCGCTGGTGGTGCCCCGCAAGGGCGAGAGCATCGACCTCGCGCCCTGGAATGTGGCCCTCTATGCCCGCACCATCAATGCCTACGAGGGCATCCGGGTGAGCGCGGCATCCGACCGCCTGATGTGGAACGGCCGCACTTGCCGCCGCTTCCGATTCCGCCAGGACTACTACTGGGTGTACTCGGGCAACCCGCACAACCTGCAGGACAGCCGCACCATGGGCTTCCTGCCCGCCCAGTCCATCACAGGCCAGGCCACGACCCTGCTCTATTCCCTCGACCCCGCACAGCCCTGGTACAGGCGGTTCAGGGCAGCACGCACCTTCAGTCCGCTGGGAGGGCAGCCATGAGCACGCTGCTGTTGCCCTGCTGCTACCTGGCTCCCGCATCACACTACAGTGCCTTGCTGCACGCGGGGGAGGCGATGATGGAGGTGTGCGACCACTACAGGAGGCAGACCCTGCGCAACCGTTGCCTCATCGACAGTCCGCAGGGCCCCCTCGCGCTCAGCATTCCCATCGTCAAGCCCGATGGCCACGCTGCCACCAGGGACATACGCATCAGCGACCACGGCAACTGGCGTCACCAGCACTGGAACGCGCTGGTGAGCAGTTACGGGCAGTCTCCCTTCTTCGAGTATTATGCCGATGACTTCGCCCCCTTCTACGAGCGCAAGTGGGAGTTCCTGGCCGACTACAACCTGGCGCTGCAGTCGCTCGTGTGCCGCTTGCTGGACATCCCTGCCAGCATCCGCCGCACCACCACTTTCCAGGGCGATGCCCTTGCCCAGGACTTCCCCCCGATAGGGGGCACCTACTGGCAGGTGTTTGGCCACAGGAGCGGTTTCCGCCCCGGGCTCAGCATCGTGGACCTGCTCTTCAATATGGGTCCGGAGGGCCTGCTGCTGCTATGACCCTGCATCCGCTGCCCGCCTCCACCCATTCCCTCCCCGACCCCCCGCGCTTCACCTATCCGTTCTGCTACGAGCCTCATCCGCTCTGCGTGGCTGCGGCAGCAGCCCTGCGCGCCTATCTCGATGGGCAGGGGCAGTGGGCCGATGAACTCTCGCGGGGCAAGATGATGGGGGTGCTGGTGGTGCGCCACCAGGGCAGGCGGGGCTTCCTGGCTGCCTTCTCGGGCACCCTGGGCGGGCTCACCAGGCAGGACTACTTCGTGCCTCCCGTCTTTGACACCATGCAGCCAGGCGGGCACTTCGAGCTGGAGCAGGAGCGCATCTCGGCCCTGAACAGGCGGCTCGTGGCCCTGCAAGGGCAGGGCAGGGGCATGCGCGAGCACCTGGGGCTGGACAAGCTGGCCCGCGAGATGGAGCAGGAACTGCAAGCCATGCGCTCCGCGATGGCCCAGGCCAGGAGCCGCAGGCAGGCGCTCAGGCAGTCGCTCCCGCCGCAGGTGCTGGCCACCAGGGCCGATGAACTGGCACGCGAGAGCCAGCACCAGAAGGCTTCCCTGCGCCGTGCCGCCAGGCAATGGGAGCAGCGCATACGCGAGGCCGGGGCTCCCCTGCGGGCTCTCCTGGCCCAGGAGCAGGCACTTGCTGCCGAGCGCAAGCAGCGCAGCGAGACCCTGCAGGCATGGCTCTTTGGCCAGTACAGCCTGCTCAATGCAAGGGGGGAGCGGCGTAGCGTGAGCCAGATATTCGGGCAGGACATCCCGCCTTCGGGCACAGGCGACTGCTGCGCGCCCAAACTGTTGCAGGCGGCATACCTGATGGGGGCGCAGCCCCTCTGCATGGGCGAGTTCTGGGTGGGGCAGTCGCCGGCCGACGAGGTTCGCCGCGACGGCCACTTCTATCCAGCCTGCCACAGCCGCTGCCAGCCTGTGCTGAGCCACATGATGCAGGGGCTGGCGGTGGAGCCCAATCCCCTGCTGGCCCAGTACCAGGCCACACTGGAGAGGTTCAGCATCCAGTATGCCGACGAGAGCGTGGTCATCGTGCGCAAGCCCGAGGGCATGCTCTCGGTGCCAGGCAAGGACGGGCTGCCCAGCGTGCAGGACATCCTGCGCGAGGAGTTCCCCCAGGGCACGTCCCCCATGCTGGTGCATCGCCTGGACATGGACACCAGCGGGCTGCTGTTGGCAGCCCGCACGCCCCAGGCTTTCCAGTGCCTGCAGCGGCAGTTTCTCATGCGGCAGGTGGACAAGGCGTATGTGGCTCTGCTCGCGCATCCCCTGCCTGTGGGCAGCACAGGCGAGATAAGCCTGCCCCTGCGGCCCGACCTGGCCGACCGTCCCCGCCAGCTTGTGGACCCTGTCCATGGCCGGGCGGCTGTCACACGCTACCAGGTGGTGGGGCAGGAGGGTGGTCACGCGCGGGTGCTCCTGCATCCTCTCACGGGCCGGACTCACCAGCTGCGCGTCCACTGCGCGCATCCCCAGGGGCTGGACAGCCCCATCGTGGGCGACAGGCTGTATGGGCAGCCGGCCGGCCGGCTGATGCTGCATGCGCAGAGCCTCTGCTTCACCCACCCCACCAGTGGCGAGCGTATGGCATTCCAGTGGCTGTATATATAAGACAGACGGGGCACAGCCTTGCGGCCCCTGGCTCCTGCTGGACAGCAGCCAGGGGCGCGACGAAGATACAAGAGTCAGATGTAACAATAGGAGACAAGATTATGGATATCCAAGAGGAGAAAAGCAAGATCAAGCTGGACGTGCACACCCACACGGTGATGAGTGGGCATGCCTTCAGCACAGTACAGGAGATGGTGCATGAGGCAGCCGCACAGGGGCTGCAGATACTGGGCATCACAGAGCATGGGCCAAACATCCCCGGCACCTGCGACCCCATATACTTCCGCAACCTGCATGTGGTTCCCCGGCAGATGTATGGCGTGCGCCTGCTGCTGGGTGCTGAGCTCAACATCCTGGACACACAGGGCACGCTGGACCTCGACGAGCACTACTACCGCATGATGGACTTGCGCATCGCAGGCATACACAGCGTGTGCTGGCATGGGGGCAGCCGCGAGGAGAACACGCAGGGGATGATAGCGGCCATACGCAATCCCTGGACGCACATCATCAGCCACCCTGGCGACGGGGCGGCCGAACTGGACTATCGTCCCATCGTGCAGGCGGCGGCCGAGACGCACACGCTGCTTGAGATCAACAACACAAGCTTCCGTCCGGCACGCGGACTGGTGAAGGCCCGTGGCAACAACCTGGAGATCCTGCGCCTCTGTCGCGAGCAGGGCGTGCCTGTCATCCTGGGAAGTGACGCGCACATCTCCTTCTCCATCGCCGACTATGGCTACCTCTATCCCCTGCTCCAGGAGACCCGCTTCCCCGACGAGCTCATCATGAACTACGACACGGAGCGGTTCCTGGGCTACTTGGGCATAGGGCAATAAGCAATGCGCCACGATGCGGTTGTCGATCGCATCGTGGCGCATTGCTGTATGTTTACCCCTGCGGATGCCTTGGCCTGCCCGATGGCCTGCAGGGGGGGAGGCGCATGCGGCTTTTGGGGCAGTGCGCTGCGTTGGCTGATGCAGCCGCATGCGTTGGCAGATGCAGTGCGCTGCGTTGGCTAATGCAGCGCACTGCGTTTTTATCTGTTCACTTCCTCTCGCTCATCACCCCTTCGATGAGCACATCACCTGTGAGCAGGTCACCCGGGATGACGAGTGTGCCATCGGGCTGGAACGCGTCCTGCCCAAAGGTGGTGGACAGCGTGCGGCCGGGGCCGTGGTGCACGATGATGGCTGTGCATGTGAAGCCCTGCTCGCCCACGCCCTTCACCCTGAGCGGCTTGCCCTGGGGATGACGGTAGCCGGCATTGAAGGGCTTGCCATCGGCCAGCAGCACCTCGCCATTGCGCCGGGAGTTGGTCACCAGCACCATGCCATCGGCCTGTCCCTCGCCTGCCTGGGCGGCAGGTGACTCCTGCGGGGCAGCCTCGCCCAGGCGTATATTGTCCATGTAGGCCACGAAAGGCTCGGCCATGCGGTGGGGCGACTCGCAGTCGAAGGCGATGACCAGCGAGTGTGCGCGTATGCCTCCGGCACCCTTTATGGGGAACACCACATCAGTCCACTCCCCTGGCACAGCCTCGTTCATGGCCAGGCGGGTCGATTGTATCACCTCCTGGCTCTGGTGTGACCACGCCTTGCCAGTGTGCTTCCCCAGCACCATGAGCAGGCATCGGCCTGCCACAGGCTTGTGGATGTGCACATGCAGGTACTGTTCCTTGGGGGTGAGCTCAAACTGCATCTCGGGCGGGAGCGCCACTCTGGCCCCGTACAGGTTGCTGCCATAGAGCGAGCGCTGGCAGCCCAGCACCTGGGCCGACGGGTTGCTGGCATCGGGGTAGGGGTTGGCCACCACCTGGCAGTTGCCCGCCAGGCGGCCTGTACGGAAGGGCGACTCTGCCCACGCGTCCCACACCCCCACCTGCGGGGCTGGCGTTTCCTCGAAGGTGATTACCTGGGCTTCTGCGCTCAGGCAGCCGGCCATGGCCAGCAGCAGGGCATATGTCTTGTAGTGTGTCATCATTGTGTGTCTTTAGAAAATGCCTATTCTCTGCAGGGTAGGGCAACTCCTGCTGTCCAGTATCTTCACGCGCAGGAAGCGCACATTCTCCACTCCCTGCCATCCCCCGGTGCTCCCGCTCAGGGGGATGATGCGCTTGTAGCCCACCGTGGTGCAGAGGTCCTGGGCATGCGTGTCCCAGTGGACCCCGTCTGTGGAGGTCTCTATCCCGAACCGCCTGATGCGCTGTCCCAGGGCTATGTGCTCCTGCAGCAGTACGGCATGCACGGTGTGGGGCTGCTTCCACGACAGGGTGAGTGTGGCCTCGCGCACGTCATCATCCGTGGCCCAGTAGGTGTCGGCCCGGCCGTCCAGCACGCGCGTGGGCTTGAAGTTGCGTCCCTTGCCCGGCCTGCGCACCTGGCTGGCCTCTATGCGGCATCCCTGGCGGGCCAGGTCGGCATCGTTGCCCAGCCGCTCACGCAGCAGTTTGCCCAGCTGGCGCAAGGCCGAGGCACTATGCTCGGGGATGAGGCCGTCCCGCCCGGGAGGGACATTCAGGATGAGGGTGGCATTGCGTCCCACCGTCTCCAGGTACATCCTGAAGAGCCTCTCGGGGCTGAGCGCCTGCTCCCCGTCGTGGTAGAACCATCCACGGTCGGTGGCCTTCGCGTCGCTCTCGCCTGGCAGCCACATCCATCCCTCCTCGCTGCCCTGCTCGGCATGAGGCTGGTCTTGCCCGTCGCGCCGGTTGTCGGTGGCCCAGTTGGTGATGCCCGCATATCCGCTCTCGTTGCCTATCCAGCGAGCCTCGCCGCCCACGCCCCACATGACACAGTGGGGGAGCAGGGCATGCACGGTATCGCGCAGGTTGGGCAGGTCGTAGTAGGTGGCCCGGTCCACGGTCACCGTTCCCTGGCGCCCGCCATAGTAGCCATCGCCCCCATTGGCCCCGTCAAACCACATCTCAAACTGCTCCCTCCCATACGAGGCACACTCCAGGCACTGGCGCAGGAACACGTCGGTCACATACTGTGGAGTGCCGTAGAGGGCGCTGTTCCTGTCCCATGGACTGATGTAGAAGCCATACTTCATGTGCAGTTTCTGCGCGGCGCGGGCGAAGTCGCGGGGAATATTGGTGGCCTGCGCGTTGGGGTTGCTGCTGGCCGTCACATTGTGTGTGGTGGTCTGCGTGGGCCACAGGCAGAATCCGTCGTGGTGCTTCACCACGGCTATGCCACCCTGCATGCCCGCCTCGCGGGCCACGCTGAGCCATTGCTCGGGGTTGGGCACGGCGGTGGGGGCAAAGAGGCTCTCGTCCTCGTTGCCCAAGCCCCACTCGCGGCCGGTGTAGGTGTTCATGCCGTAGTGGAAGAAGGCATAGAACTCGGTCTGGTTCCATGCCAGCTGGGCCTCGGTGGGCACGGGGTGCACGGGCTGCGGCTCATTCTGGCGGTTGGGCACGCGCTCGTCCACCAGGGGCAGCTGGGCCAGGAGCGCGAGGGGCAGGCTCCAGGCCATGAGGGAGGTAAGGATGTTTCTTTTCACAGCGTATCTGATTATCTGGTGGCAAATGTAGGCAAAGTTTCTGAGATTCCTTGCACAAATGGCCGAAAGGCAATAGTTTTGCACAAAATATATTGTGGAATGAGACAAAGAGAGCGAGACACAGAGCAGCAGACCTTCTTCACCCACACGCTGGAGTGCGGGCTGCGTGTCATCTGTGCGCAAAGCCCCACCGAGGTGGTGTATGCAGGCATCGCGGTGGATGCGGGCACCAGGGACGAGCTGGACAGCGAGAGCGGCATGGCGCACTTCACCGAGCACATGAGTTTCAAGGGCACGCCACGCCTGTCATCCCGCCAGGTGTCGGCCCGCATGGAGTCGGTGGGGGGTGACCTCAACGCTTACACGGGCAAGGAGGAGACGGTGTATTATGCCACTTTCCTGCGCCAGCACCTGGGCAGGGCGGTAAGCCTGCTCACCGACATGGTGCTGCACAGCACCTTTCCGCAGGAGGAGATGGCCAAGGAGGCCGAGGTGGTGGCCGAGGAGATCGAGAGCTACAACGACCAGCCATCGGAGCTCATCTTCGACGAGTTCGAGTCGCTCATCTTCGGCCAGCATCCCCTGGGGCGCACGATACTGGGCAGCACGGAGCGGCTCAGGCAGTTCACCACGGCCCACATGCAGGCTTACCACAGCCGCATGTACCAGCCCCGGCGCATGGTGCTCTTTGTGCTGGGACAGGTGGACCCGCACGAGGTGGTGCGACTGGCCCAGCGGGAGGTGGCCCGGTATGGCATCGCCCCGCAGGCCACCTTGCCAGCCCCACGCCTGGCACCCGACTGCTCGGCTTTGCCCAGCGAGCCCCTGCTGCGCCGGCACAAGGACACTCACCAGGCTCATGTGCTGGTGGGAGCACCCTCGTATGCGGCCACCGACCCCAGGCACACGCGCATGTTCATGCTGAGCAACCTGCTGGGAGGCCCCTGCATGAGCAGCCGCCTCAACATCGCCTTGCGCGAGCGGCACGGACTGGTATATACCGTGGAGAGCAATGCGGCCTGCCACACCGACGCGGGACTGTGGTGCATCTACTTCGGCTGTGACCCGCACGATGTGAACCGCTGCCTGCGCCTGGTGGGGCAGGAACTGCGCAGGCTCACCGACGCGCCTCTCTCACAGCGCGCGCTCGACGCGCTGCGCAGGCAGCTGAAGGGGCAGATAGCCGTGGCGGGGGACAATTTCGAGAGCCGTGCCATAGGCATGGCCAAGCGTTACCTGCACTATGGCAACACGCGCACCACGCAGCAGATATTCGACCTGCTGGACGCTGTCACACCCACCGAGCTCCTGCTCACGGCACAGGAGACCTTCGCCCCCGAGCGGCTGCAGACGCTCATCTACGAGTAGCCACTAATCACTTTTGGGTATTTTGGCAAGCACGGGAGGCTTCGGCCAGGCGGCAACTGCCAGGTAATTCGTAACTTTGCAACAGAGTAAAAAAGCACAAGAGCATGACACTAAACGAACTGGGCATTGGGCAGCAGGCGGTCATCACCACCGTGGGAGGGCAGGGGGGCACCCGCCAGCACTTCCTGGACATGGGCATGATACCTGGAGCAGCCCTGCGCATACAGAAGTTTGCTCCCATGGGCGACCCCATGGAGGTACGCATACACAATTATGAGCTGGTGCTCACGCTGGCCGATGCGGCACAGATAGGCGTCACACTTGATGGGGTAGAGGCTGCCCTGGAGCATGAGGCCGACCAGCATACCCTGCACCAGGACACTTGCAGCGTATGCCACCAGACCGAGCATCCCGGACTGGGCGAGGAGGGACGCTACCACGAGCAGGACACCGGGCACCCGGCCACAGCAAGCCAGTCCGAGCAGGAGAGGCCGCTCTCCTTTGCCCTGGCCGGCAACCAGAACTGCGGCAAGACCACACTCTTCAACCAGCTCACCGGGGCCAACCAGCATGTGGGTAACTTCCCCGGCGTGACCATCGACCGCAAGGAGGGCGTCATCAAGGGGCATCCCAATGCCACCGTGACCGACCTCCCTGGCATCTACAGCCTGAGCCCCTACACCAGCGAGGAGATTGTGAGCCGTGAGTTCATACTGCACAATCACCCCGATGGCATCATCAACATCGTGGATGGCTCCTGCATCGAGCGCAGCCTGTACCTCACCATGCAACTCATGGAACTGGATATCCCCATGGTGCTCGCGCTCAATATGATGGACGAGGTGGAGGGCAACGGAGGCTCCTTCCGCATCAATGAGATGGAGCAGATGCTGGGCATCCCCGTCATCCCCATAAGCGCGATGAAGAACGAGGGGGTGGACGAACTGGTGCGCCATGCCATCCATGTGGCCAAATACCGCGAGCGTCCCCTGCGCAAGGACTTCTGCAGCCCCAGCGCACACGGGGGGGCCGTGCACCGCTGCCTGCATGCCATCATGCACCTGACCGAGGACCATGCCCAGAGGGCTGGCATTCCCCTGCGATTCGCGGCTGGCAAACTGATGGAGGGTGACCCCCGCGTGACCCGGGCATTGGCACTCACCAGCAATGAGCAGCAGACTGTGGAGCACATCCTGTGCCAGATGGAGGAGGAGCGGGGGCTGGACCGCTGTGCAGCCATAGCCGACATGCGCTACACCTACATCCAGCGCCTGTGCAGCCGCACGGTGGTATATCCCACCGAGAGCAAGGAGCACCTGCGCAGCGTGAGGCTCGACAGGTTGCTCACCGGACGCTGGACAGCCCTGCCGGCCTTTGCCCTTATCATGGGGCTGGTGTTCTGGCTCACCTTCTTCTCCCTGGGCGCTTGGCTGCAGGGGGTGTTCGAGAGCGCGATTGACTGGTTTACCGCGCTCACCGATGAGGCTCTCACCGCCTGGGACATTGCGCCTGTGGTACACAGCCTCATCATCGATGGCGTGTATAGCGGAGTGGGCACCGTGCTGTCGTTCCTGCCGCTCATCATCGTGCTCTTCTTCTTCCTGAGCATGCTCGAGGACACTGGCTACATGGCGCGCATAGCCTTCGTGATGGACAGGCCCATGCGCCGCCTGGGGCTCTCGGGGCGCAGCATCGTGCCCTTGCTCATAGGCTTCGGGTGCTCGGTGCCCAGCGTGATGAGCAGCCGCACACTGCCCAGCGAGCGCGACCGCAGGCTCACCATCCTGCTCACGCCCTTCATGTCCTGCACGGCCAAGATACCCATCTACGGCTTCTTTGCCCTGGCCTTCTTCCCCCGGCACATGGGTGCGGTGACGGCCAGCCTGTACCTGCTGGGCGTGGTCATGGGCATCCTGTCGGCATTCCTGTTCCGCCGGGTGCTATTCAGGGGCGAGGCCGTGCCCTTTGTCATGGAGCTGCCCAACTACCGCCTGCCCATTGCACGCAATGTGTGGCAACTGCTCTGGGAGAAGGCCAAGGACTTCCTCGAGCGTGCCTTCACCGTCATCTTCCTGGCGGCACTGGTGATATGGTTCCTGCGCACCTTTGACTTCCACCTCAACATGGTCACTCCCGACACCCAGGAGGCCAGCATCCTGGCCCGTGTGTCCAGCCTGGTGGCGCCCATCTTCTCGCCCCTGGGCTTCGGTGACTGGCGCGTGGTGAGCGCGCTGGTGAGCGGACTGCTGGCCAAGGAGGTGGTGGTGGTGAGCCTCGAGGGCTTGCTTGCGGGCACCGCGCTCACCACTCTGCTCACGCCCGCCACGGCCTATGCGCTGCTGGTCTTCTGCCTGCTCTACACGCCTTGCATGGCTGCGATGTCCACGATAAGGCGCGAACTGGGCACGCGCTGGATGCTCCTGGTGATGGGCTTCCAGTGTGTGGTGGCCTGGCTGGTGGCTCTCCTCTTCTCGCTCATCCTATGAACATCCAGAGCATCATACTGCTGGCCGCCGTGCTGGCACTGGCCGTGTGGGTGCTCAGGCTGCACCTGCGCAAGCGCAAGGAGGGGGGCTGCTGTGGCTCATGCCACGGCTGCCAGGGCTGTCCCCCGGGGCATGACTGCTGCTCCAGGTCTCGTCAACGCACCAAACAGAAGTAATGGAAAGGAAGGCATACAACCGCATCGACCTGCTCAGGGCCGCGCTCATCCTCATGGTCATCCTGGTGCACATCGTGCACTTCGGCACACTGTACCCCCGCGTGAGGGAGGTCATCTTTGTGTTCTTCATGCCCACCTTCCTGCTGCTCACGGGTTACCTCACCAGCGTGCGCAAGTCCGCCCGGCAGTTTGCCCTCTACGAGCTGCGCATCCTGTTGCCCTACTGCATCCTGGTCACGGGCTTTGCCTGCCTGTCCACCGTGATGCCCGTGCGCGACGGACTCACCGAACTCACCCCGGCCACCCTGCTGCACACGCTCTGCGTGACGAGCATAGGCCCCTACTGGTTCCTGCACCGCATGATGGTGTGCGCCCTGCTCTACTGGCTTGCATTCCGCCTGGAGGAGCGTGCTGGCACGCTCGCCTCCTTCTTCCTGCTGGTCAGCCTGGCCACTGCAGTGAGCCTCTTCACGCCCCTGCTGCCTGCCAGCAATGCCTTCTATTATATATTGGGAGTGGCCATCCGCCTGTTTCACGGCGACCTGCTTCGCCTCTTCCGCCCCTCGGCATGGGCGTGGGTGCCGTTTTTCATGCTTGCCCTCTGGGCCGACCACAGCCGTTGGGGCGACATTGCCACGCTGGCCTACTCGGCCTGTTTCCTGTGTGGCATGGGTGCCGTGGCGGGTGTGTTGCCCTCGCGCCTGTATGGCTGGGCGGGCTATGTGGGCCGAAACACCCTGCCGGTCTATCTCTTCCATCCCATCTTCACCATGGCCGGCAAATTCCTCCTGCCTGCCTTTGCCTTTGACCCCAGCGGCCTGCTGCACACCCTCTTCATCCTCCTCACGGGCACCCTGGGCAGTCTTCTCATTGCCTGGGTGATGGACAGGACGCGCCTCTCATGGCTCTTTGCCCGCCCCAGGATACTCAGGTAAGTGGGCTTTCATCGCTCTTCATTTGACCAAAGGGGGCGTGTCACTCAACAAAAGACTGCGATAAAGTTATCCAATTCTTTCCAATCCTGCAAACATTGGAAAGAATTGGAAAGCAAAGGCCATCCATCCCCGAAGTCCTCTCCTGTCCTCAGAAAGCCCTCCGACAGCAATGCAAGTGGCATACCGCAAGCCCTCTCCGCTCCTGCTCTCTCCCCTCAGAGCCTCGCTGGCTGTCCGATGGGCGGCTTGTGGCGAGCGTCCTCTGCTCCCCCAAGGACTCCCCTCAGAGCCTCGATGGCAGTCTGATGGGCGGCTTGTGGCAAGCGTACTCAGCTCCCCAGGACTCCCCTCGGAGCCGCGCTGGCTGTCCGATGGGTGGCTTTAGGCGAGCGTCCTCTGCTCCCAAGGACTCCCCCCCAGAGCCGCGATGGTAGTCCGATGGGCGGCTTGTGGCGAGCGTCCTCTGCTCCCCCAAGGACTCCCCTCAGAGCCTCGATGGCAGTCTGATGGG
>JBNMJN010000002.1:0-130668 GCA_050873805.1 Prevotellaceae bacterium
CCCCACCCCTCTCCCCACCCCGCCTGCCGCGCGGGAGGGAGAGGCTGGGGCGGCCCCGCTCTTGCTTCCACACAAGCGCAGGCATAGGCTTGCCTGTGCCACCCCATCGGCATGCCGTGAGGCACGCATGCCGGTGCCCCTTTCGTTCAGCCTAGGCTGGACGGTCAACGCAGCGCACTGCATTGGCACATGCAGCGCGCTGCGATGGCACTTGCAGCGCGCTGCGTTGGCAGATGCAGCCGCATGCGTTGGCAGGTGCAGTATGACACGTCCACGTCCTCTCCCCTAAGGGGGGATGTTGGGAGGGGGCGCGCCTATGCTGGCTCAAGAGGGCAAGGGTCATACTCCTCCCCCCCCTCGGGGAAGGCGGGGAAGGAGAGCCTTGCCAGGACACGCAGGGCACCTCCCCCGCCAGGGCAGGCCAGCCAGAGCTGCACACAGGCAAAAGCGCGGGACACGCAGGCAGCCTCCCCCGCCAGGGAAGGCCAGCCGCGTGTCCCGCGCATACTGTTGCCGCCATTCGGCATTCCGTCTCCCACCAGGGGAGGTGGAGCGGTGCGCGCTGCGGGTCACAGCACGCGCCACGGCTTGTCACTTGCGCTTCTTCGACTTCTTGGCAGCGGGCTGCTTGGCTGCCTGCTGCTCGGCCAGGATGCCCTTGAGCACCTCGGGGTCATTGGTGGTGATGAGGTCGATGCCGTCCAGCGTGGCATGGTGGCGCAGGTTCTCCTCACCATCCACCGTCCACACGTTGACCTCGATGCCCAGCTGCTTGGCCTCCTGCAGCCACTCGGGGTGCTTGGCAAACACCTTCTCGTTATAGTCGATGCCCGAGATGCCCATCTCCTTGACCTGCGCGGGCGAGAGCTCGCCGTTGAGGTAGGCAATCTTGCTGGCAGGGGTAATCTCGTGCAGCCGCTGGCACACCACCTTGCTGAAGGCAATGTACTCGGTCTGCTGCTCCAGGCCCAGCATCTTGACGAGCTCCACCGACATGTCGGCGGCACGCTTGTTGCGCTCGTCGTTGCGGTGGGTCTTGATCTCCAGGATGAGCTGGCAGCCCTTCAGCTTGGCTCCCTCGGTGAGGTACTGCTGCAGGGTGGGTATGAACTCCCCGTTGGCCAGGCGTATGTTCATCAGCGTGGCATAGGTGGTGTCCTCGATGCGGATGCCGTTGACCGTAGCGTCATGGAACACCACAGGCACGCCATCGGCCGTTATCCACACGTCAAACTCCGAGCCGTAGCAGCCTATCTCGGCCGCCTTCTTGAGCGATGTGATGGAGTTCTGCGCGCTGCCTTCGGTGCGCCAGTAACCACGGTGAGCCACAATCTTGGGCTGTGCAAAGGCCGCCATGCCCAGCATGGCTGCCGCAAGGAGAGTAAGAGTCCTTCTCATTTCAGTTTGTGTTTGATTAAGATGTCAGTTGGCATGGAAAAGGGCGCGGAACCTGTCCCGCAAGCCTCATCCGCCACACAAAGTTAGGGAAATTTGGACGAGAAGCATATCTTTCTGTCCAACGAAATGGGGCATAAAGGGATAAAAAGCGTAAATTTGCAGGAAAACGAACTAAATCGACAACAGAATGAGAAGACTTTCCCTCACGCTGCTCGCCGGGCTGCTGCTCGCCGGGCAGACCGCCTGGAGCCGGGTGACGCTGCCCACCCACTTCACCAGCAACATGGTGCTGCAGCAGCAGAGCACACTCACCATCCACGGCACGGCCACGCCAGGCAGCCAGGTGACCCTGGTGACGGGATGGAGCAAGAAGGGGCTGACAGCCCAGGCTTCGGCCACCGACGGCAAGTTCACCCTCACCATCACCACGCCCAAGGGCAGCCTGAAGCCCTACCGCATGACCTTCTCCGACGGCGAGGAGACCACCCTGGACAACGTGCTGGTGGGCGAGGTGTGGCTGGGCAGCGGCCAGAGCAACATGGAGATGCCCCTCAAGGGATGGGGCAAGGTGCTCAACTATGAGGAGGAGATTGCCCATGCGCAATATCCCCAGATACGCCTCCTGCAGGTCAAGAAGCGCACCAGCCTGCGCCCGCTGGAGCAGGTGGAGGTCAACATGGGCGGATGGCAGGAGTGCAGCCCCCAGTATGTGGAGAACTTCAGCGCGCTCTGCTACTTCTATGCCCTCAGGCTGTGGGAGGAGCTGAAGGTGCCCGTGGGCATCATCGACGACGACTGGGGAGGCACACCCGCCGAGGCATGGACACGCGCCGAGGCCCTGCAGCATGTGACGGGATTCGAGGAGCAGGCACGGGAGATTCTGCGCGCCAACTACGACGAGGCCCAGGTGAAGGCCTACTACGAGAGCCTGCCGCAGGAGCGGAAGCCCTACATACAGGACTTCCACCACACCAATCATGCCACGGTGCTCTACAATGCGATGATACACCCGCTCATCGAGTTCCCCATACGCGGCGTCATCTGGTACCAGGGCTGCAACAATGTGGGGCGCGCGGCACAGCACCAGGCCCTGTTCCAGACGCTCATCACCGACTGGCGCAAGTGCTGGCAGAACCCCTCGATGCCCTTCTACTTTGTGCAACTGGCCAATTACCTGCAGCCCAAGGATGTGCAGCCCGACTCGCAGTGGGCACTCCTGCGCGAGTCACAGGCCGACGCGCTGTGCCTGCCGCACACGGGCATGGTGACCAACATTGACCTGGGTGATGCCCAGGACATCCATCCCAAGACAAAGCGCGAGGTGGGCCGCCGCATGGCTGCCATCGCGCTCCACGAGACCTACGGCAAGCGCAAGGTGGCCTTCACAGCGCCCGTCTACGAATGCCACACGGTGGAGCAGGACGGCATACACATACACTTTGCCACCCCACAGGGCAGCGAGCCGCTGGTGGTGGAGGACAATCTGCCGGGATTCATACTGGCCGGCGCCGACCGCCAGTGGCATGTGGCCAGGGCCAAGGTGCTCTCTGGCAACGAGGTGCTGGTGAGCTGCGAGGGGGTGGACTTCCCCATAGCCGTGCGCTACGGATGGGCCGACAACCCCACCTGCACGCTGCGCACTGCCAGCGGCCTGCACGTCGCACCCTTCCGCACCGACCGCTGGTAGGGGAGGGCTCCCTCCCTGCCTCACCCAAGGGGGAAGGGGCTGCACACCAGGCACACCTGAACCGCACACGGCTACAAACCACAGAGAGACACACATGGCAGCGCACCCACACGGGTGGTGCGCTGCCATACCAGCAATCATTTTAACATAAAAAACATAAAGGACATGAGAAAACACAGACACATGCTGGTGCTCTGCACCATCGCACTGGCAATGGCCAGCTGCGGTGACAGCGAGCCAGAGATCACACCAGGCAACACTCCCGAGGAGCCAGGAACGGAAATCAGCGACCAAGTATGGGCCGCAGGATACACGGTGAGCGAGACTCTGCGCAAAGACCCAGAGAAATACGGTTTCCTGCACACCGACTCGGTGTGGAAACTGAATGACGATGTGGCCACGCAACTGGACAACTGCCACTACAACAGCGAGAAGGACTTGCTCATCATCGATGGCGAGGAAAAACTCGTGGGAGTCGGGAGTTACCGCACGACCGGCACGAGAACCATCAACGGGCATGAGTGGATGCTCACTTGCTCGGCGCTCCTGCGGGTATATTACTATGGGCAAGCCACCTACTATGTGTATGGCAACAAGCCCATGCCTGTGCTGAAGGATGACGACCCCATCCCGCAGGAGGTGCTCGACGACCCCGCAGGCCACGGCTTCACAAAAGTCACCTGCTGGTATCACAAGCTCACCTTCGCCAACGACCAGGACGAGGCTGGACACATGGAGGTGTGGGACAATGGCAAGGGCATGTTTGTGGCAGGAGCGGACTTCTGGCACAACACATTCATGGAATGGGACACCAGCAGGAACTTCGTCTATGACAAGGACGGGGTCTATTACTTCCCTGAAGGCTCGTCGTACACTGTGGCGGGCTCGTCGAGAACCGACGACTACCAGATATGGATGGTCAAGGACGGAGAGCCAAGCCTGTCAAAGGTAATGTTCAAGGAGCCATTCACCTTCAACATCAACAGCGCGGCATCAAGTTATGTGCCTGCCGTGGGAGTCATCCACACGGGAGCCATATACTTTGATGTGTATGACGAGAACTTCTCATTTGCCAACTGCCGCATCACCACCTCGGACCCCTGGCTCACCATCGCGCGCACAAGCATCACCTATCGCCGTGGAGACCTGAAGAGCAACGGCAAGCAATATGACGAGACGGGAGCCAGCATCCTGTGGGCCAACACGCAGAACACGGGATATAACCGCACGGCCACCATCACGCTGTCGGTTGACGCGCCCGACGGGAAGACTTACACACAGAACTACACCGTAAACCAGACTGGCCCCAATGGCACCGGGGGAGGATCGGGCGGCGGCGGAGAAGGCGGTTCGCTGGGAGCCGACTGGACACAGATGTCGGCCAGCGGCTATGCCCCCTACTACTACTGCCCCACCACCGGCAAGACAACGCCTGCCACCAAGCACAGCACAACCATCACGGTGTATCGCAACATCAACACGGGAGCCTACAAGGCCAGATGGGCATCAAAGTACTATGACGCGCGATATGGTTACAACAAGATCAAGATAGACGAGGACATACACACTGCATACAAGAATGGCAGCAAGTATCCTGTCACCTGCTATGACCCCTGCTACCTGGAGTTCACCATCCAGTAGGAAGCATGCCGCATGAAGCCGCGCTCTGCTGTGGCCCTGCCCCCACCAGCTGCCCACAGCAGAGCATCGAGCAGTATGAGACAGCCGCAAGGAGGAAGCCTGGGACAGGCCACAGACTTAGGACTGAGCCATGACACACTGAGGGGGAGAGCCGCATCAGCGACTCTCCCCCTCAGTCTTCTTGCTACTGCTGTATCACTCACTCCATGGGCTGGAAGGCCAGGCAGGGCATTCCAGCGAGTGAGCCCTCAAGGTCAAACTGGGCCATCACCTTGCCGTCAGACCTCACATAGGTGGGCAGGATGCTGATGCTCTCGTTGTAAGAGTAGCCCTTGCCGGTGAGCCAGGTCTTGAGCGCAGGCGAGCGCAGGGCCCTGGAATCGTCGGGGCACAGCACAGCAGCGATATACTTGCCACCGTCCTCCATGAGGAGAATCTTCTGGAAGTCGGGCGACGAGGTGGTCACATACACACCCAGCAAGCCGCCCCAGCCGTCATCCTCGGTGCCGGTGTAGTATGGCTTCTGCCTGTATTGCTCCAGAGCCTCATCGAGTGTCATGGCGCCGAAGTCCACGATGGGCTCTGGCACGTCAACGGTCTTGGGTGGAACCTGGCTGCTGATGTCGCTGAAGGTGAAGTGGATGTTGGGTGTGAAGGCCTGGCTCTCGTCCTCGGGCTTGTTCATGAGCACATAGGCCACATACTTATCCTCATAGCTGAAGTAGATGGAGGAGCCGTCGGAGGGGTCGGTCATCGAGGTGTACTCCAGGCCCAGGTAGCTCATGTACTTCTCCACAGCCGCAGTCGAGGGACGCATGTCTGCCTCGAAATAGATGGCAGCCTCCTCCAGCTTGGCCTTGGTGTCCACGTCAAACCAGTACTTCACCTGTGTGTAGCCACGGCTGTTGTCGGCCACGTCATACACATACACGCCCTTGTCGGCCTTGGTGCTTGACTCGTTGAGCGTGTTGCCATTGTACTGCTCGGCAAGTTTCATCAGTTCCACCGTGGCATACTTGCCCAGGTAGGGGACGATGAGACCGGCCTTGTTCGACTCTGTCAGATAGCCGAAGCGTCCCCAGGCCAGCGCCTTGTCGGAAGCGGGGATGGCGAAGAACTCCTTGCGGGTGGTGTTGATGACGATGCTGTTCTGCTCCCCATTGACATAGGAAGCCACGCCGTGGGCACTCGCCTGGGCGGTGTAGCCGTCCTTGGCAATCTGCTTCACGAGCAGGGCATACTGGGCATCATCGGCATAGGAGCCCTTGGCATAGCGGTACTCCTTGGTGATGGGGTCGAAGTTGTAGGTGTACGAGAGCTCTGTGGCATTCTCGGTCTTGACCACCCTGAGGTGGCAGCTGTCGGTCTCGCTCACGGCAAACCCGCGCGAGGTCTCGCTTTCCTGCATCTCACTCACGCTCTTGCCAAACTCCTGGCTTGGCAGGGTCATCGTGGCCTTGTCCTTCTCCTTACCGTTGTCCTCCGAGCATGACGACAAGCCTAGGAGCAGCGAGGCTGCAAGTCCACAAAGTAAAATCTTTCCTGTTTTCATAATGACAATATTAAAGTATATCCTTTCTTCCGCTGACAAAAATAGGCAATTTCGCTCTATTAGTATTGCAGCATGACAGAAAAAAGCAGGCTTTGGCACTCCTTCACTGGCTCGACAGGCAGATTTTGCCACGCAGGAGGCATCACAGTGCCCCTGCTGCGGTACCTCACAGGGATGCCAGGGGCAATCGCGCACCCGTATGCAGGGCTTTGCACGAGCTGGCCAGTGTCCGAAATTATACGTTATGGGGAAGGGCGCATCCCTGCCGGCATACACAGCGAGGGATGCCCCAGACACTGTCCAGGGGCATCCCTCGCCTCACCGGTTGCGCGCGCACTATATATAGGTACGCGCACATTATATATTATACGTCGCAGGCAACACACCCCGCACAGGGGCAAGGCACGGCTGCGGCATTGTCACGCGCCCGGGGTCAGAACAGGGTGTTCTCCCTGATCTTGCCCATCTGCCACACGCAGCGCACAGCGAGCTTGTCGTCCAGGATGAGGATATCAGCATCCTTGCCACGAGTGAGCGCGCCCTTGCGGTCGTGCACGCCCATGATGTGGGCAGGGGTCTCACTGGCCATGCGGATGGCATCCTCCAGGGGCACCTCGGCCTGATTGACCATCGTGCGAACCAGGCGGTCGGTGGTGGCAATGGAGCCGGCCAGAGCCGAGCGGTCGCTCAACTTGCACACGCCGTCCTCGATGACCACACGGGGGTCAAACGCCTTCACGTCCATGTCACCGGCAGCCGACACGGCCAGGGCATCGGTGATGAGGGCCATGCGCTCCACTCCCTTGATCTTATACACCATGCGCAGGATGGTGGGAGGCACATGGATGCCGTCGGCCACACACTCCACCGTCATGTCGTCAATCAGATACACGCTCTCCACCGTGCCCTCGTACTTGTACTCGCGCTTGTTGTGGAAGCCGGGCATGGCGTTGTAGAAATGCGTGACGTGGGTGAAGCCTGCCTCGAAGGCCGCCTTCACGTCGCTGTAGCTGGCAGCAGTGTGGGCGATGCTGGGCAGGATGCCCTTCTCGGCGCAGAACTTACCGAACTGCAGGGCGCCAGGCAGCTCGGGGGCTGCATCCCAGCGGGCCAGGCAGGGGGAGTTCTCCACGATGGGGATGTATTCGTTGGGGTCGGGGTTCTTAATCCATTCGGGACGCTGCGCGCCAGCCTTCTGGGGATTGAGGTAATGCCCCTCCAGGTGCAGTCCCTGTATGGGGGTCTCGGGGTCCTTCATCAGCTCGTCGCAGGTCTGCACGGCCTTTTCTATCATGGGCACCGTGCTGCTGCTCAGCGTGGGGAATATACTGGTGGTTCCATATTTGAGGTGCGCCTCCACAGCCACCTTGAAAGCCTCGGGCGTGCCCTCCTGGAAGTCGCGTCCGCCACCGCCATGCACATGCATGTCCACGAAGCCTGGCACCACATACATGCCCTTTGCGTCAATGATGTCTGCGCCTATGATAGCCAGGTCACAATTGGTGACCTCCAGAATCTTGCCGTCCCGGATGATGACGCTACCATCCTTGAGCCACCCTTGCGGGGTGAGGATTCGGCCATTGATAATCTGTGTCAACATATCTTTATAGTTTTTCTGTTACTGAATGAGTGGGGCTCACACCATGCCGTACACCACATCCATGATGCGGTGCCCTATCTCCTCGGCAGCCTCCATCGTGGCAGCCTCGCTATAGACGCGTATTATGGGCTCGGTGTTGGACTTGCGCAGGTGTACCCACTTGTCGGGGAAGTCAATCTTCACACCGTCGATGTCGTTCACCTCCTCGTCCTTGTACATCTCCTTCACCCGCGCCAGGATGGCATCCACATCAGTCTCGGGAGTGAGGTCGATGCGGTTCTTGGCTATGAAGTAGGGGGATAGGTGGCACGCAGCTGGCTGGCGGTGCAGCCCTTCTGGGCCAGATAGGTGAGGATGAGAGCGATGCCCACCAGCGCGTCGCGGCCGTAGTGGGCGGCGGGATAGATGACTCCGCCGTTGCCCTCGCCGCCTATCACAGCATGTGTCTCCTTCATCTTCGTCACCACATTGACCTCGCCCACGGCAGCCGCATTATACTCCTGCCCATACTTGCGGGTCACGTCACGCAGGGCGCGTGTGCTGCTGAGGTTGCTCACGGTGTTGCCTGGAGTGTGCTGCAGGATGTAGTCGGCCACGGTGACCAGCGTGTATTCCTCGCCATACATGGTGCCGTCCTCGCAGAAGAGGGCCAGCCTGTCCACGTCGGGGTCCACCACAAAGCCGATGTCCTGACCGCCCTTCTGCATGAGGGCCTTGATGTCGCCCAGGTTCTTCTCCAGCGGTTCGGGGTTGTGCTGGAAGTCACCTGTGGGCTCTGTGTAGAGGCCTGTGACATGCTTCACGCCCAGTTGGGCGAAGAGCTTGGGCAGGATGATGCCGCCCACGCTGTTGACCGAGTCAAAGGCCACATGGAAGTTGGCCTTGCGGATAGCCTCGGTGTCCACCAGCGGCAGGCCGAGCACAAGGTCGATATGCTTCTGGTCATAGGTGTCGTCCTCGCGGTAGGAACCCAGGTGGTCCACATCCGCATACTCAAAGTCCTCGGCCTCGGCGATGCGCAGCACCTCGTTGCCCTCCTCCTTGTTGAGGAACTCGCCCTTCTCGTTGAGCAGCTTCAGGGCATTCCACATGCGGGGGTTGTGGCTGGCGGTGATGATGATACCGCCACACGCGCCCTCCATGGTCACGGCTATCTCGGTGGTGGGAGTGGTGGCCAGACCGATATTCACCACATCGAAGCCCATGCCCATCAGGGTGCCGCACACCACATTCTTGACCATCGGGCCGCTGATGCGGGCATCGCGCCCCACCACTATCTTGTTGCTCGTGACCTTGGTGGTACGGCGGATGAGTGTGGCATAGGCCGATGTGAACTTCACTATGTCGAGCGGGTTGAGCGTATCGCCAGCCCTGCCACCTATAGTGCCTCGGATTCCGGAAATAGATTTGATGAGTGTCATCTTGTTTCGTTTTATGATATTTACTGTATTCTCTTTTGCTGCTGGCAGCCCCGTCACCTGACGAGCACCTTGGAGCCGCCGATGACATAGATGCCTCCGCGCGAAGGCTTGGCCACCCGCATGCCAGTGAGCGTGTATATCTCGGCAGTGGCAGGGATGCCGTCCAAGGCCAGCACGCCAGTGCCGTCCACCACCTCTACCCGCACCGTGGCCTTTGCTCCAGAGCCATCGGTGGCCTGTGCCGTGATGGTGGCGGTGCCTGGGGAGTGGGCGGTGACGGTGCCATAGGCATCCACCGTGGCCACGGCTTCGCTGGAGGACTTCCAGGTCAGCCCGGGATTGGTGGCTGTGACAGGGAGCACGGTGACACCCAGGCGATACATGTCGCCTACGAGCATGCCCACCTCGGTCTCGGACAGGACTATCTCCGTCACATAGGTCTTGGCCAGGCTCACGGTGTAGCGGGCATCTGCCGGGCGGTACACCTTGCCGTCGGCCGTGGTCAGCACCTGGTTGGCCAGGACGAAGGCGCCTCCCTCAAACTCCTCGCCGCCCTGCAGGATGAAGCTGAGGAGCGTGCCGTTGAGCGTGCGCAGGGGAGCATTGGCCGTGGAATAGGCCACGACGCGCACGGTGTCGCCTTGCGCTCCACGCTTGAGCACATGTGTGTCACTGTTCATGTTGCCCACGCTTATGTTTGTCGTGTCAACCGACAGGCCACCCGACAGGATGACATCGGTCTGGCATGCGGTGACGCTCTGCGACGAGGCCAGCCACACGTTGACCTTGCGGGTACCCGCGCTCTTTACCGAGGCGTTGCTGGAGTACATGCGCACGTTTGACTGGGTCTGAGTCTCATACTGGATGCTCTTGTCCTTGGTTCCGGCCACGATGTCCACCACGTCGAGCACGTCCACCAGGCCATCGCCGTTGGCATCGGCATTGGGCAGATAGAAGCCGTAGGGGGTGCGCCACACGATATGCTCGGCCTCCCAGTCGGCATCGGTGAGCGTGAGCGAGTCATCCTGCTGCACATCGCCCAGCAGGACCCGCTCGTTGGAATAGGTGCCATCGGGGTTCCTCACCACCCTGCCCCGCTCTGCGCTGAACACGGGGTGGGCGTCCTCGCCCAGATTCTGATACCACAGGATATTGCTTCCCTTGGGCTCATTGAGCCTGTAGCAGAGTTCGCCGCTGGCTACCGCCGCCGTGCTTACCTCTGCAAACTGGCTGCCCTGGGTGCTATAGCAGTTGGAGAAAGTGGTGGAGCCGCTGTAGCGTGCCATGTCGCGCGAGGGGTCGAAGCCCGTCACGGTGCCTATGTTCCAGCAGCCACTCACCTGGGCGCCCACGCCCAGCCAGCCCGAGATGGCCGCGCTCTCAAGCGAGCCCGCAACGGTGCCGGCATTGTAGCAGTCCCTGATGATATACTGGCAGGCATTGTGCATGTTGCATCCGATGATACCGGCCACATTGCGGCCTGTGCCTGTGATGGTGGCCTCATTGCCCACCCTCTCGATGGTGACGCTGCCGCCATCGAGCGACATGCCCACCAGGCCCACATACGAGCCTCCGCTGATGGAGCATGACGAGCCCAGCACAAAGTCATGTATCTGCACTCCTCCCGACACCACGCCAAACAGGCCACAGCTGTCCTGGGCACTGATGTGCAGGTTGCTTATGCTGTGCCCGCGCCCGTCAAAGACTCCCATGAAGGGGAACCTGCCACTGCCGATGGGCTTGAACTGGTCATTGTGGCCCGCCATGTCGATGTCACAGGTCAGGTAAGCCTCGGAGCGGTTGGCCCCGGAGTTGACCGCCGTGGCAAACTCTACCAGGTCGTCGGGCGACTTCACATAGAAGACGGAATCCACATAGACCTTCTCCTTGCCGTAGCCCAGGAAGTCGTCAATCCACTTGACACGCGCAGGGAAGTACTCGCGCAGCACATTCACCTCGCCCTCATACGAGCCATACGTCTTGGGATTCTGGTGCACCTTGCTGTTCAGGATAGGCCAGCGCACGAAGTTGAGCCGCTGCGAGGCGTCGAGCACCTGGGCCAGGCTGTCGATATAGCCCACCAGCGACTCCCCGCTGAACTGGCCGCTGCGGCGCATGCTTGCCCATATCTCCTTGAGCCTGCGGTCGGCATAGGAATCCTGCAGCACTCTGTTGACAAACGATGTCATGCCATTGGCGGCACTTCCACCCGTGCGATAGACCCAGTTGACACGGTTGTTCACAGGGTAGATGCGGTTGTCATTGTCCATGGCAAGGTCAAAGTCCCACACGGGCCCCACATAGAAGGGGGTCTGGTTGCGGTCTTTGTACATGTAGGTGCTCCAGTAGGTGTCGGTATTGCCCGCCAACTCTCCCACAAGGAAGTGGCGCAGGAAGGTCTCCACATCCAGCTTGGAGCGGTAGCCTGTAGAGTCGTTCTGGAAGGAGGATGACCATAGCGCGCTCTCAAGGAGGTTGAAGGCACGCTTGACGTATGCCTTCTGCTGGGCAGTGATGTCGTCATCCGAGGGCGACTTGATGGTCACCGGTATGCCGTGCGAACTGCTGAACCAGGAGGTCTCCTGGCTCGCATAGGCATCCACTTCCACCAGATAGCCGCCTGTGAGCACGTCGCCCGTGTTGTCCTCTGGCTCCATCTCGGTGATGGCCACACGGTTCGGGTCCACCGTTATCTGGTCGCACAACTGGTAACAGCCCTTGTACTCACCGTTGAGTATCACATCCACAGGCTGGCAGTAGGGGGTGTAGGGCATCCCCAGGCGGCGACTCAGCTCAAAGGCAACACAGTTGCGCATGAGGGTCTTGTCGCCATAGTTGTTGATGAGTGTCCATTTCTTGGCCTTGGCGGGGGACTCCAGGGGCGAGTCCTTGAGCATGTGGTGGCTCTTGCCATCGTTGAACTTGATGCGGTAGGGCTTCTTGGGGAATCCCCAGGAGGCATTTCCACGGCCACGGATGAGCATGGGATATTCCTGTATGCGTGTGCCCCCGTCATAGGTGAGAACCATGTGGGAGGGCATCTCGTTCACCTTGTCCACGGGGTCGGTGCCCGCCTCGGTGTGTATGCTCAGCGTGGGGATGTCGGCAATCTGGTAGAACTGGCTGTCATCGCCTGCGCCCTCGACGCCGTAGAACTCTACCTCGGCCACATTGCAGCGCGCGTCATTGGGACCCACATAGCGCACATAGCGGAAGCCGCGCGACACCTGGACAGCGGCATAGGAGCACTTGTAGTTGGCGCCCGCACCAGGTATCAGGTACAGGGGCACGGCATCGCTGAAGTCCGACTTGTTGGCTCCCTCGAAGAGGCCCAGCTGCACGCGCCCCGACTGCCCCACGCGTGGCATCCATCCCACACGCGTGATTACATGGGGTGTGCCCAGGTCAAGTCCCACCCAGGTGTTCGATCTGGCAAGCGAGGCATAGTAGGTGTTGGGATCGCCATCGAAGGCGCATGCCACGGTGTTGACCGTCGTAGAGGACGTGCCCGTGCTGTAGTCCACATTGGGCGACCCCATGGGCACGCCCGTAAGTTTGCCCTCGCCAGCAGCGAGCAGCGACATGCCCACACAGGCCATCACCACCATGCAGAGCATCCTCTGCCACTTCCCACTTCTCTTCATTACTTTCAGTTTCAGCCAGAATATTATTTCGTGCAAATATACCGCTTTTTTCGTGCGTCCACAGAGAGTTTTCCTTTAAATTATAGTTCGCGTTCATATTTTATTCCCAGCCGCGACTTCTCTGCACGGAAATGGTGTACCTTTGCGGCACGAAGAACATAAAGACATTAAGGAAATGGCAAAAATGAATGTGCCGGTGCTGTTGCTCACCGGCTACCTGGGCAGCGGCAAGACCACGTTGCTCAACAGAATCCTTTCCAACAGGCGGGGCATCCGCTTCGCGGTCATCGTCAACGACATCGGCGAGGTGAACATCGACGCCAACCTGATACAGAAGGGGGGCATCGTGGACAAGCAGGACGACAGCCTGGTGGCACTCCAGAACGGGTGCATCTGCTGCACACTGAAGATGGACCTGGTGCAGCAGATATGCGACATCGTGAAGATGCAGCGGTTTGACTACCTGGTCATCGAGGCCAGCGGAATCTGTGAGCCCGCGCCCATCGCACAGACGATATGCTCCATCCCCTCCATGGCAGAGCCTGTCACACGCTACGGCGTGCCCCAGCTGGACTGCATCGTGACGGTAGTGGATGCGCTCCGCATGAAGGACGAGTTCCAGAGCGGTGACGGGCTGATGAAGAAGAACATAGGCGAGGAGGACATCGAGAATCTGGTGATACAGCAAATCGAGTTCTGCAACATCATCCTGCTCAACAAGGCAAGCGAGGTGGAACCGCACGAACTGGAGCGCATCAAGCACATCATCAGAGCCCTGCAGCCCAAGGCGGAGATCATCGAGTGTGACTACGGCAACGTGGACTTCGACCGCATCCTCAACACTGGCATGTTTGACTTCAACCGCGTGGCAACCTCGGCCGCATGGATTGACGAGATTGAGAACCACCATGGCGACGAGGAGGAAGAGGACAGCGATGACAGCCACGACCACCATCATCACCACGAGGACGACGAAGAGGAGGAGCATGAGCACCACCATCATCACCACGAGGACGGGGACGAGGATGACGATGACCATGACGAGGAGGAACACGCGCACCACCATCACCACCACCATCATCACCATGACGATGAGGGCGAGGCAGAGGAGTATGGCATAGGCACCTTTGTGTATTACCGCCGCAAGCCGTTTGACCTGGGACGCTTCGACCACTTCGTGGCACGCCTGTGGCCTAAGAACATCATCCGTGCCAAGGGCATCTGCTACTTCAAGAGCGAGGAAGACATCTGCTATGTGTTTGAGCAGGCAGGCAAGCAGGTGGGACTGCAAAACGCGGGACAATGGTATGCCACCATGCCCAAGGCCGAGCTCGAGGCAATGCTCGCCAAGGACGAGGGACTGCGCCGCGACTGGGACGAGCGCTACGGAGACCGCATGCAGAAACTGGTGTTCATAGGCCAGCACCTGGACAAGGAGGCCATCACGACCATCCTGGACGAGTGCCTGGTGGACGACTAAGCTGCCCTGCGAATCCAGCAGTGTCCCAGTGTTGCCTTATGTGGCATCACAGGGACACTGCTTTTTCATTGTCTTGCAACCTGAGCACCTGTCCATGTCGCGCTCACCTGTCGCATCCTTGCCTTACAGCACAGGCGTATTCTGCCAGCTCATCCCACTTCATCCCACAAAATCCACCGCGGCACAAGCAAAAAAGCGTCTCACGGCAATGTTTCTTGAACCAGCACATGCGGGATAACAGATAATATTGTTAACTTTGTAGAAACTTACCTAAACCAATTCCGTTATGAGAAAGATTACGCTCACGCTCCTGGCCGTACTGGCCTTTGTAGCGGCACAGGCACAGAAACCCACCTGGGAAACGAAGATATGGGAAGGCACTCAGCCACCCACCGCAAGCGGCATCACCGAGCCAGAATTCGATGACGGCCAGCACAGCAACAAGGTCACAGTGCCCACGCTCACGGTCTATGTGCCCCAAAAGCCCTGCGGCCTGGCCATCCTCGCCTGCCCGGGCGGAGGATACTATGACGTGTGGTACCAGCCCGAAGGGCGATGGATGGCCCAGTGGTATCTCAACCAGGGCATCACTTATGCCGTCCTGAAGTACCGTCTGCCCAATGGGCATCACCAGGTTCCGCTGGAGGATGTGCACCAGGCCATGCATCTGATGCGTGAGCATGCGCAGCAGTGGGGCTTCAGCAAACTGGGCATCCAGGGATGCAGCGCGGGCGGGCACCTGGCATCAACGGCTGCCACACACTTCACCAATGCCGAGAACCGTCCCGACTTTCAGATTCTCTTCTATCCCGTAATCACGATGGATGCGTCGTTTACGCACCAGGGAAGCCGCGACAATCTGCTTGGCAAGAACCCCTCGCAGGAGCTTGTGGACTCATATAGTAATGAGAAGCAGGTGACCAAGCAGACTCCGCCTGCCTTCATCATGCACAGTTCGAATGACGACGTGGTGCCCCTGCGCAACACGCTCCAGTATGCACAGGCTCTGAATGACCACGGCGTGTCGGTGGTGATGCACATTTATCCCGACGGCGGACACGGCTGGTGCTACCAGGAATCATTCACATGGAAGGACCTGTGGAAGCTCGAACTGGCCGAATGGCTGCGCCGCATTGAGCGGTGAAACGGCATCTTTTGACCGAAGTCACCGCTTCTTTCCCTAATTTTGAGACTAAATGAGACTGCTCTGTTGGCTTTTCACCGCCTCTCTCACGCTGATGTGCGTGCCTCCCCTGCAAGCCAGGAGGATTCGCCTGATGACCTACAACATACACCATGCCGAGGGGATGGATGGAAAGTACGCGCCCGAGCGCATCGCACAAGTCATCCTGCAGGAGTCCCCCGATGTGGTGGCACTGCAGGAGGTGGACAGTGCCAGCCGTCGCGTGAACGGTCACTATGTGGCAGGCGACATCGCCCAGGGCACAGGCATGCACGCCACCTTTGCCGGCGCGATTCCCCTGCAGGACGGCAAGTATGGTGTGGCACTGCTGAGCAAGCTGGCTCCCAAGGCCGTCACACGGCTTCCCCTGCCCGGGAGCGAGGAGAAGCGTGTGCTGCTGATAGCCGACTTTGGCCGCTATGTGGTGTGCTGCACACACCTCTCGCTCACCGAGGCCGACCGTCGGCAATCAATTTCCCTGATTCGCAAGGCTCTGCGCAGATACCGCCGCAAGCCGGTGTTCATCATGGGGGACTTCAACGACACACCCTCGTCAGCCTTCATGCATCAGTTGGGCAAGCACTTCCAAGTGCTCACAAGCAAGGTCACCCCCACCTACCCTTACGACCAGCCACGCGAGGTCATCGACTATATTGTCACCCGCCAGGGCACTGGCCAGCCCCAGGCCACCAGCCTGCGCATCGTGGTAGGCAACAATGCCACCGACCATTGTCCGCTCATGGCCGAGGTGGAATACTGAGGCACGGCCACTGGCACGGCACGCCGGACAACAATTATCAACCTCACAACAAAGAACACGAATGAAGAGACTCTTACTGATGGCAGCACTCACCTGCCTGTCATTATGGGCAATGGCCACTCCCCGGTGGACCATCGCAGGACACCATGCGGTACAATGGGACGGACAGCGAGGCGGCCTGCCCCATGGTGACCATGTGGAGATGAGCGGCCGACGGGCTGCAGTGGTTTACTTTTGGAATGTGGACAAGGACGGGCAGTTCAGCCTCGACCGTCACCTGGTGTTTCCGCTCCTGCGCACGCTGCCAGACAACACCCATGCCAGTTGGATGCCACACACGGATGTAGATTTCCTCGATGGAATCACCGTCAACGGGCGGTCTCTGGACAAGGGCAAGGTGGAGCGGGTGTGCCTGGACGGCCATCTGACCGTAACCTCGGCAGCACAGGCCGACGGATGCACGTTCAAGGTAACACGCACCCTGTGGCCCAGCCCCACCCAGCAGGCAGTGTGCGAGCGGTATGTGATACAGAACACGGGCGACAAGGAGAAGAATGTGAGGGTGCCTGCGGTACGGCACGAGCGCGTGACCAACGGCAGGAACTACCTGGACGGCCCCTACTGCCTGGTGGCAAAGACCAGCCTGCAGGAGGAACTGGATGCTACACTGCGGCCTGGCGAGAGCCTCATTTTCCACGCTTCCATCGAGGCATACAAGAAGGGGAAGGAGCAAGAGCTGGCCCTGGACTTCGACCAGGAGGAGGCCGACAGGACACTGCTGGTACAGACGCTGACCACCAACCTGGACTTCTCCTGCCCCAACGACACGCTGAACACCCTCTTTGCCATGGCCAAGATAAGGGGTGGCGAGAGTATCACAGACACACCCGCAGGACCGATGCAGTGCCCGGGAGGCGAGTCATTCTACGGTGCGATGTGGTGCAATGACCAGGCCGAGTACATCAATCCCTTCTTCCCCTTCCTGGGCTACGCGCTTGGCAACGAGAGCGCGATGACCACCTGGAGGTGCTACAAGGGACTCACCAACCCCGACTATAAGTTCATGCCCTGGAGCATCATCTGCAATGGCAGCGACACCTACGGCCCCTTTGACCGGGGCGACCAGGCCATGCTGGCCTACGGGGCAAGCCGCTACTGCCTGGAGAGGGGCGATCGCCAGGTGGCCCAGGAGATATGGCCGCTCATCGAATGGTGCCTGGAGTACTGCCACAGGAAGCTCAACGAGCACGGCGTGGTGGCAAGCGATGCCGACGAACTGGAGTATCGCCTGCCCGCAGGCAAGGCCAACCTGTGCACCAGCAGCCTCTACTACGACGCACTGGAGAGCGCGGCCTTCCTGGCCGAGGCTCTGGGCAAGCCCTCCACAGTGGCAAGCACCTACCGCAGGCAGGCGGCACAACTGAGGCGGGACATCGACCGCTTCTTCCATCACGAGGTGGAAGGCTACGACACCTACCGCTATTATGAAGGCAACGACAAACTGCGCTCCTGGATAAGCATTCCGCTCACCATGGGTATCTACGACCGCGCCGAGGGTACGGTGAAGGCGATGTTCAGCCCGCAACTATGGACAGAGAACGGCATGCTGAGCGTCAGCGGCGACAAGATATTCTGGGACCGCACCACACTCTACGGCCTGCGCGGCACGTTGGCTGCGGGCTACCCCGACCTGGGACTGGAGTTTCTGCAGCGGTTCAGCGCAAAACGCCTGCTGGACGACCACGTCCCCTACATGGTGGAGGCGTGGCCCGAGGGCGGACAGAGGCACCTGAGCACCGAGAATGCCCTGTATTGCCGCATCTTCACGGAGGGGCTGCTGGGATTCCGCGCCACGGGCTTCCGCTCCTTCAACCTCACTCCACAGATGCCCAAGACGTGGAACCGCTACTCCTTCAGCAACATCCATGCATGCACCAGCCAGCCCATGGACATCGAGGTGAGCCGTCTGTCAGCCAACAAGCTACAGGTCAAGGTGAGCCGCGGGGGCAAACTCGTGCGCAAGGTCACGGTGAAGCCAGGCCACACGGTGAGCATCAGATGAGCACGCGTGCCACCCTGGCATCCAGCATGCGCGTGGCCATGCCACCTCACGCGCTCCCCCCAGGCGCATGAGGCCATGAGAACGCATCATGGCGGGAATGCGCTCGCGGATACCGCGCAGCCAGGACGTGACGCGATGCCAAAGACACAATATATAATAATGAACGAAGGTTAAAAAAGCAGAGCAACGCATGTTAATATAAGTAAAAGAGGCTTGCGCTTCCCCACTTTCTCTCTACCTTTAGTGCGAGAAAAGAACCGAAGTCTAACTTACAAGCAACAACTGTTATGAACACAAAAGGGCTTATCCTCTCTGCCATCATCGTAGCGATGGGCATGACTGCCACTGGAGTGGCAATCCGCAACGGCATCGTGACCTTCAAGGACCGCGACCGCTGCGTGGTCGTAAAGGGGCTGGCCGAGCGTGAAGTAAAGGCCAACAAGGTATCATGGCCTCTCACGTTCAAGGAAATAGGCAATGACCCCGCCGAGATGTACAGCGTGATAGAGCGCAAGAACAAGCAAGTGGTGGCCTTCCTGAAGGCCGGAGGCATCAAGGACAATGAGATAAGCGTGAACTCACCCACCATCTCGGACCGTCAGGCAAATGCCTACAACAACGAGGTGATGACGTACCGCTATGTGGCCAAGAGCGTCATCACCGTCACCAGCAGCAACGTGGACCTGGTGCGCGGCCTCATCACCAAGCAGGCCGAACTCATGCGGCAGGGCATCGCACTGGTGAGCGAGGAGTATGGCACCGACCAGATCAAGTATGACTTCACTGGACTCAACGAGATCAAGCCGGCAATGGTGGAGGAAGCCACCAAGAACGCAAGGGCCACGGCACAGAAATTCGCTGATGACTCGGACTGCTCCCTGAATGGCATCCGCAGCGCGCAGCAGGGGCAGTTCAGCATCGAGAACCGCGATGAGAACACGCCCTATATCAAGAAAATCCGCGTGGTCAACACCATCGAGTATTCTCTGAAATAGCGCTACACGCACATCCTGGGAGCACACCAGGCACGCTCCCGCAGGATACCACATATCCCGGGAGGCTCCACAGGCCTCCCGGGGAACCTACATGACAAGATACACAAGAGAGATATGATACTGGACATCGACGGGGTGCTCGTCTCCTCGGACGTCATCACAGAGCAGTTCTGCTGCGACCTGAGCGCATGCAAGGGCATCTGCTGCGTGGAAGGGGACGCGGGCGCACCCGTGACCCTGGAGGAGATAGCAGGCATCGAGGACACGCTCGACACCGTGTGGAGCGACATGACAGCCCAGGCGCAAGCCATGGTGGACAAGCAGGGAGTGGCCTACACCGACTGCGACGGCGAACTGGTGACGAGCATCGTGGGCGGCAAGGACTGCGTGTTCACCTGCTACGAGGGCGACTGCTGCCTGTGTGCCCTGGAGCGCGCCTACCGCGCGGGAAAGTCTGGCTTTGTCAAGCCCATCTCCTGCGCGCTCTACCCCATCCGCGAGAAGCGGTTTGCCAATGGCACCGTGGCACTCAACTACCACCGCTGGGACGTGTGCCGCGATGCGGTGCGCAAGGGCAGGGAACTGGGGCTGCCCCTGTACAGGTTTCTGGAGGGGCCACTCACGCGCCGCTTTGGCCAGGAGTGGTACAGCACGCTGTGCGAGGTGGCCAGCCACATCGGTGAGCTCAAGGATTAGCAGCCACCACACTCACGGGATGCCCCGAAAATGCAATCGCGCACTTGCGCCTGCCCAAGAGCAGAGCCGCAAGTGCGCGATTGCTTTATCACCAGGCGTGCCGTCACTCCTTCACCCTCCTCGCTGCCGAGCCAGGCAAAGGGTCAGAGGCGGCAGCCCGCAAGCCCTCACAGGAAGGCGTACTTCAGCACAAAGAGAATGGCCAGGATGACCATGCTGACCTTGAGCTCATGCCAGCGACCCGTGAAGGCGCGCAGAAGCACATAGGTAATCAGGCTCATCATGATGCCATCGGAGATGCTGTAGGTGAGGGGCATCAGGGCGATGCACACAAACGCAGGCACCGCGTCGGCGAAGTCTCCCAGATTCAGCCTGGACATGTCAGACATCATCATCACGCCCACCAGCACCAGCGCGGGGGCTGTGGCCTGGGCGGGAATGGCCAGGAACAGGGGCGCGAGGAACAGTGCCAGCGCGAAGCACACGGCCGTGGTGAAGGAGGTGAGACCACTGCGGCCACCCACATTCACGCCTGCCGCGCTCTCCACATAAGTGGTCACCGTGCTGGTACCCAGCAGGGCGCCCACAGCGGTGCCCACGGCATCGGCCATGAAAGCCTGGTTGAGACGCGGGATATTGCCCTTCTCGTCCACCATGCCCGCACGATGGCTCACACCCAGAAGCGTCCCTATGGTGTCAAACATGTCGATGAAGAGGAACGTGAGCACGCATATCGCCATATCAAAACTGAGCAGATGTCCCCACTCAAACTTCATGACTATGGGCGCGATGCTGGGCGGCACGTCCAGCACACTGTCAAAGTGGGTCACGCCCAATGGGATGCCTATCACCGTGGTCACCAGTATGCCTATGAGCAGGGCACCCGTCACCTTCTTGATGAGCAGCACGGCACTGAGCAGGATGCCCACACAGGCCAGCAGCACAGCAGGGTCGTGCAGGTTGCCCATGGTGACGAAAGTGGATGGGTTGGACGACACGATGCCTGCGTTCTTGAGACCGATGAAAGCGATGAAAAAGCCTATGCCGGGCGATATGGCACGCCTGAGCACCAGCGGCATCGCATCCACAATCTTCTGCCTGAGTCCCGTGAGGGTAAGCAGGATGAAGATGATACCCTCGATAAACACGGCCGTGAGGGCAAACTGCCAGGTGTAGCCCATGGCGAGCACCACGGTGTAGGCAAAGAAGGCGTTGAGTCCCATGCCAGGGGCAAGGGCAAAGGGGAGTTTGGCATACACGGCCATCACCACCGTGGCCACTATCGAGGACAGCACCGTGGCAGTGAACACCGCCCCCTTGTCCATGCCGGCATCGCCCAGGATGCTGGGATTGACGGCCAGTATATAGGCCATGGTGAGGAAGGTGGTAATGCCTGCCAGCACCTCACGCTTCACCGTCATCGACGATGGAACGAATCCGAATATCTTCTCTAACATTGTCTTGGCTCTTGTACGTTATGGTTGGTCAGATGCTCCACTTGAGCGCGATGGTGGGGTTCCAGTAGAAGGAACGCTTCTTCTCGGCGGGATAGTTGTACCAGATGAAGTTGTTGCTCATCTCCCACTCCGTGCCGATGGAGAGCTTGTTGTCGGCCTTGTGGCGGTTCACGATATTGAACCAGAACTGGGGCTCGGTGAGGAACACCAGGCCGCGCTGGTCCTTGCCTGCCTTGCCACGATACACATTCTTGGGAGTCTGTGCATACCACAGGTCGGCAAATCCGCTGAAGGTGCACAGGTCATTGGCAAAGGTCAGGCCCCACACTGCGGTGGTCTGGAAACTCGCATGCGCCTTGAGGCCGCTGTTGCCCTTGAGCATGTGCTTGTACATGGCCTGGAAACTGAAGGTCTTGCGGAAGTCGGCATTGTGCCACTGCAGCGCGGGACCCACCAGGATGGCCTGCTGGAAGGGGCCGGCCTGGTTGAGGCCGCCATCGTACTCGCCATGGGCTGTGAGGCTGAAGTTGTCGTTGAGCTTGACAAAGGTGAAGTCGCGGCTCACCTCCCAGTAGGCGCCCACCACACCGTGCGTTGTGCTGTTGCTCTTCTTGCTCCGATAGTCCATATCGATGAAGAAGAAGGTGCTTCCGAGCTTGTCTGCCTTGAAGAACTCTACGGTGGTGGTGATGGGCTGGCGGCCATCCTCGCTGTCGGGGTTGATGGGTTTGCCCAAGTCATAGTGCAGTTGGACATTCACCTGTGAAAAGGCTGCGATAGCCATCACTTGCGCCAGGGCGCAGAGAAACAGTTTTCTCATTTCGCTTGAGTTTTGGGATGAGTAAATTGGTTGAATGAATATTTGGGGCATGCGGGACAGGCTACTTGCCCTTGTCCCGCGTGCCGGCTTGTTGTCTCCTTGCCGCCCCGCAGCATCAGAAATGCCGCCTGCGGCACCCATTGACGGGGATGCCTCAGAGGCGGCTCACTATATCCTCGCGCTCCTTGCGCTTCTTCTCGGGCACGTCCAGTCCCTGGGCAGGATGGCCGATGGGCACTATCACGGTAGCCTCCTCGCTGTCCTGCAGCCCAAGCAGGTCATGCAGGCGCGCGGCATCGAAGTTGCACACCCAGCATGAGCCAAGCCCCTGCTCGGCGGCAGCCAGGCAGATGTGCTCGGCGGCAATGGCCACATCGATGTCGCCATGACGCTTGCCATCGCGGCGCACCCACTCCTCATCGTGGCGAAGCACACATACTATATATAGGGGGGCCTGGGCTATCCACTCGCGCTTGTAGCACGACTGCACCTGTGCCCTGGCCTCATCGCCCTGCACCACTACGAAGCGCCACGGCTGCAGGTTGACGGCCGAGGGGGCCAGGCGGACACACTCCAGGATATACTCCAGTT
The DNA here is from genome assembly GCA_050873805.1 of Prevotellaceae bacterium. Lineage (GTDB taxonomy): Bacteria > Bacteroidota > Bacteroidia > Bacteroidales > Bacteroidaceae > Physcousia. Next base: position 22,988 of record JBNMJN010000002.1, read on the forward strand.
GACTCTCACTCACCGGCTCTGTACTGTAACTGCGTACCGAGAACCGCTGCTTGCATAAATCCAGAAAACTCATACTTTCGTCACATTCCTTTAGCAAAGATAACCTTTTTTAATGTAACCCGCGCCACATTTCGGCTACAACGTGGCCACATACCGCAATTATGGGACGGAAAGGGCGAAAGAAGCGCAAAAAGGCCGTGGAAGAGGGATTATAGATGTACCTTTGCAGCACAAAGGCACGCCCAGGCGTGCGAAAAGAAGTTGGACAAAAATAACAGGGAAATGCAGATTATAGAGACCAGCAATGCCGCCGACCCCCGCCTGGCGGCCTACAGCACGCTCACCGAGGCGCAACTGCGCAACCGCCTGGAGCCCCAGAAGGGCATCTTCATAGCCGAGAGCCCCAAGGTCATCAGGGTGGCCCTGCAGGCGGGCTACCAGCCTGTGTCGCTGCTGTGCGAGCGCAAGCACATCACAGGCGACGCGGCCGACATCGTGGAGCAGATGGGCGAGTGCCCCGTCTATACGGGCAGCCGCGAGGTGCTGAGCCAGCTCACGGGCTACACGCTCACGCGTGGTGTGCTGTGTGCCATGCGCCGGCCTGCGGAGCGCAGCGTGCAGGAGGTGTGCCAGGGGGCAAGCCGCATCGTGCTCATCCACGGGGTGGTGGACTCCACCAACATCGGCGCCATCTTCCGCTCGGCGGCAGCCCTGGGCATTGATGGTGTGCTGCTCACGCGCGACTCCTGCGACCCGCTGAACCGCCGTGCGGTGCGCGTGTCGATGGGCAGCGTGTTTCTGGTGCCCTGGACCTGGGCCGACCAGCCTTACGACAGCCTGCGCCAAATGGGGTTCAAGACGGTGGCCATGGCACTCACCCACCGCAGCATCTCCCTCGACGACCCCTGCCTCACCGCCCAGGAGCGGCTGGCTATCGTGATGGGCACCGAGGGGGACGGACTGCCGGCGCAGGCCATCGAGGGGGCCGACTATGTGGCGCGCATCCCCATGCAGCATGGGGTGGACTCGCTCAATGTGGCCGCAGCCTCGGCCGTGGCCTTCTGGCAACTGCGCAAGCGAGGAGACTAACGATTTTCTACGGTTGTGCGGTTGTACGGTTGTACGGTTATGCGGCTTGGCTATTGCCGTATAGTGCTGCGGTTGTGCGGCTTGTGCGGCTTGGCTATTGCCGTATAGTGCGGCGGTTGTGTGGCTTGGCACACACATGAAGCCCTCCCGCAGGCACTCGCCACCGGCTCTACCTCACAGGAGGCAGTGGCGCGAAGCAGCGGGACACGAAGGGCAGGGCCAGGCGCAGGGAGTAGTGCCAGTACTCCCAGTTGTGCACCCCGTTGCGCACGCGGAACTCATGGCGCACGCCCTTGTCACGCATCAACTGGTGCATGGTGGCGTTGACATCAAACAGGAAGTCATCGTCACCACAGTCAAAGAACCACCTTACGCTGCGCAGCTTCTCCAGTGTGGCCTCGTCGGCCTCGCGCATAAAGCGTATGGTGGAGAGGCGGTTGACGGCCTCGCGGGTGCGATAGAGGCAGTCCTGGCGGTCCTGCGGCTCCTCCTTGAAATCATCGCACGCAAGCCAGGCGCTCATGGCGAAGCAGGCGCAGAAACTATCCGGGTGACGCTGGCAATAGGAGGTGCTGCCCCCGCCGCCCATGGAGAGTCCCATCACGGCACGGTGCCCCTTGTCGGCCACGGCATGGTACTTCCCCTCCACCTGCGGCATGAGTTCCTGGAAGAAGAAGTCCTCGTAGTTCCACCCGGGCATATTGAAATAGCCACACTGCGTGTGCCGCACGTCGGGGCCACCCGCGTTGGGCATCACTATCACCATCTTGTCGGCCTCGCCCGAGGCTATCAGCTCATCGGCCACCAGGTTCATGCCCCCCTTGTCCAGCCAGGCGGTGTAGTCATCGCTCAGGCCATGCAGCAGGTACACCACGGGGTACACGCGCTCTTCCTGGCCGAATCCATCGGGCAAATACACGTTATACCTGACCCATGTGCCGAGCACCTTGCTCTGCACCGAGTCGGTCTTCACACGGCCGGCACTGGCTGCCCCGCACCATGCAAGGAGCAGGAGCAGCACCCAGAATCTTCTTCCCATCGTTCTCACGTATCTCTTTTGGTTATTGGTCTTCCAGCCCCGCAGCCACCCATGGCCATGTGCCACGCGCTGCGGCGGGCATTGGCATGCCCCGCGCTCACCACCACACCTGCTGCCCGTCCTCACAGGTGAAGGGGCGCAGGTCGCTGCCGCGCGTCTTGTCGCGCAGCAGATAAAGTCCGCGGGACGAGATGTGGCTATACCTGATCCAGGGATGCTTTGCCTGGCGGGTGTCCAGCAGCACCCAGTCCTTGTCCTTCCAGCCATACAGCTGGTACACATCGCCTGGCTCTATGGTGTTGCCGTCGCCCCTGAACACATAGTAGATGCGCCCCACTCTCACGGGCTTCCCGAAGTCCATGCCCACCCAGCCAAACTGATGGAAGGGCGCGTCGAAAAAGGTGAGCGCGTCCCCGTCAAACACCGTCTCGCGCTTGCCGCCCCTGCCCATGAAGGACCCTTCGGTGCCGATGACGCTGCCAGTGAGCCGCTTGCCGCTCCCCCGCTCAAAGAACTGCATCTCGGCCATGTTGCAATGCGTGAGCGGGCGGTCCTGCTTGTAGCGCCAGTAGCGGTAGGCGGGCACCGTGTCGGGCACCAGGAACTCGCGCCCATAGGCGTGTCCATCGGTGATGGTGGCCACGGTGTGGTAACTGGCCGAGTCGGTGCTGTTGGATGCCTGCAGCTCGCCGCCCTCGATCCTGCACATGACCTCATACACATAATCGAGCGTGGGATAGCGCCTGTAGGCCGTCACATGCCCGCGTCCCCGGGCGCGCTGGCCCACCTGCCGCAAGCTCCCATCGTATTCGAGCACAAAGGGCAGACCCAGGATTTCCTCGCTTCCATCGGAATGATAGCGCAGGGGGATGTAGAGCACATCGCGCCCCATGTCCCTGAAGGTGGCCTTGCCCTGCTTCACCTCGGCACAGGCCACAGGTGCCCACCCCCTGGCGTCAAACACCGCCAGGTAGGCATAGCTGCCGTGACGGGCATTGATGGGCAGGGTCACATCGTAGCACTTGCCGTAATGGCTGGTCACATCGCGCATGAACACGTTGCGGAAGAACAGGGGCACGTATTTCTCGCGGCTGTTCAGCCGCTTGAGCTCAAGGTTCTGGGCATAGGTGCTGCGGTATGCCTTGGGCATCTTCTCGTCGGGCTTGTGCTCCTTGCCCGGCTGGGTGCAGATGCCGGTGAAGGGCACCTCGCGCCCCTCGTTGGTGAGCACCACGTTCCAGGAGTGGCCTATGTCGCGGTAGGCCCAGTGGGGTGTGAAGTCCACCGCCACGGGGATGCCCTGGCTGCGCAGCAGCGTGGTGGCCAGGAGCACATAGAAGTCGCAGGTGCCCATGGGCAGGCGCACGGCATCCTCCACACGGATGTTCTGGTACTCGATGTTGGCCGCGTGGTCGGGGCACATGTAGTCGTGCAGGTTGGCATTGACCACCTTGGCAGCCCTCAAGGCCGAGTGGGCATACTGGTCGCACCAGGCCAGCCGCTCCAGCCCCTGGCACTGGAAGCCCCGCATGCGCGTGCGCCAGTCGTCGAGCAACTGCAGCTCCGTGGTCTTGTAGGGCAGCAGGTACTCGCAGAACTCCTCAAAGTTGAGATGCCTCGCCCAGTTGCCCTGCTGCCAGGAGCGGAAGGCAGCGTCGATGTCATGTATCAGGAAGTCGGCCGTCACTACCCTGCTGTCAAACACCTTGCCCACCCGCTGGATGCCGCACCGCGCGGCACAGGCGTTGATGGAGTCGCGTATCCGCTCGTAATTGTCGCCCCGCATGCGGATGCACATCTCGGCCACCTGGCGCGAGTAGGACAGCACCGAGTCGGTGTCGGCATAGGAGTAGTGCCCAGGCATGTTCTCTATCAGATAGCGCGCGGCCGCGAGCTTGAGCGAGTCGCCCGCGTAATGGGCGAGCACCTGCTCGAGCTGCGCACGGTTGTCGCCCGCAAACTGGAGAGCCTCCTCCAGCCTGTGGTCATCACCATCCCTGCCGCAGCATGCCATCGCGAGCGGCAGCAGGGCGAGGAGCAGTCCACGGATAATCCTCTTCATACCTATTCTTATAACACTCATTCCCCTTTCTTTATTGTCCCATCATGCAATTCTTTGCCTCGTCCCTAATCTCCCTGGAGAGCGGCGAGCGTGCCTCCACAGGCTGGGCCAGGAGCAGGTGGGCTACCTGCCGGGCACGCGCCTGCTGCCCCGCATGTCGGTAGAGGCGCATGAGGCAGAGCAGCGGATACTGGCGCGAGGGGCACTGGGCATGGGCCTGCCGGTAGGCTCGCGCGGCCTGCGTGCAGGCATGCAGATGGCGGTAGTTGTGACCGCGCAGCACATGCAGCATGGCATCATTGCTCACCAGCGCGCCCTGGGCAAGCACCCAGTTGCTGTCGTTGTACCTGCCACAGGAGGCCAGCACCTGGCCATAGCGGAACAGGAACTGGGCATCGTGCCGCATGAGGGGCAGCAGACGCTCATACTGGGGCAGCATGCGGGGGTTGTCGCGCCCCACTATCAGGCGGCTCTGCTCGGTGGCACGCACCCTGCCCCTGATGGGCGGAAACACCAGAATGGCCGATATCACCGTGAAAACTCCCGTTGCGAGAGACACCCAGACACCCGATGTACGGCGGCGGCATGTGTCACACGTCCCGCCCGCGCCCGCGCCACCAGCGGCACAGGCCGAGAGCAGGGCCAGCAGCAACTGGAAGGGCAGCAACTGGAAGGGATAGGAGAAGAGCGAGAACACCAGCAGCCCCAGGAGTACCAGGGCCAGGGCGGCACTGCGGCGACGCAGTTGCCTGAGCACGGCAGCAACCCACAAGAGCGCAAGCAGGAGTCCCACCAGTCCCTGCTCCACCGCCACGCGCATGCCATCGCACAGGGCATAGTCGAGTGTGCCCGCGTGCCGCGCAAGTGCCGTGGGCAGGTGACCGTAGAGCGAGGCCGTGGCCTGGGCATAGGCATGGAAGAAGGTGCCCGGCCCTGTCCCCCACAGGGGATGGGAGAGCACGGAATGCGATGAAACGGCATAAAAAAGTGCTCGTCCATCGGCCGATCCACGCTTGAGGACATACAGCAGCAATCCCGCCAGCAGCATCGCTGCCAGCACCGAGAGGCGCAGGCGGGAGGTGAGGCGAGGCCAGGCGACCACCAGCAGGCAGACCGCGCCACCCAGCAGGGCGGCACGGCTCCAGCCCAGGGGGAGCAGGAGGGAGCAGAGCGCCAGGGTGGCTATCATAAGGACTGAATATGCGCGGGAGAGGCACGCATGCCGCGATGAAATGGGGTGAAAGTAGCGGTACAGTCCCAGGCACGCTCCCATGAGGAGAACAGCCGAGCAGGGGCCTGGATTGAGGAACGTGCCCGTGAACGCGAACAGGGCATGGCGGCTGCTGCCCGTGGCTATCTGGAGCAGGCACAGGAGACACTGCAGGAGTGCGAAGCCCGCCAGTGCGCCCTCGACGACAAGCATGCTGGGGGCGGCATACGCGAAGGTCAGGCGCAGCCCTGCATACAGGGAGGCCAGCGACACAGCCCTGAGCACGGCCGGCAAGCAGGGCGCACCGGGGGCACACCAGGCACGCAGCAGCACATAGAGCAGCCAGGCACACAGCAGGAGGTCGATGGCAGTGAGGCGCAGGCGGCCCAGCCGCGCCACGGCAAGCAGCAGGCCCACCACGGCCAGCACCCCAGCCACCACAGGCAGGAGGGCATCGGCCGCGCCATACCCCAGGTGAACAGGGGCGAGCATCAGCCCCACCACGGCCAGCACCCCAGCCAGGGGAAGCAGGAGGGACAGGCGCAATGCGCGCGCCCAACGGGTTGCCCGGGTCATGCGCTTGCTCATCTCAACCTCCTCATAAAGCGGTGACGGCGGTAGCGGCCTGTACGCGGGTCGCGCCCATAGAGGACATGCGTGGCCACACCTATGATGTATTCCTCGGGCACCAGCCCCCAGTAGCGCGAGTCATTGGAGTCGCACACATTGTCGCCCGCCATGAAATAGTAGTTGTGCAGGAACTCGTGCATGCGCAGGAGCCGCCCGCAGGAGTCGCGCACCTCGCCCTTGTCCCAGTCGATGCGCAGCGGGCCACCACGCTCCCACTCGATGGGATGGCGCAGGCAGGTGGCCGTGAGCGGGGTGAGAGGCACCAGGTCGCCACGGCGGGGCACATACACAGGCCCCCAGCGCTTCACCGTCCAGGGCACATGGGCATCAAAGGGATACACATAATATACCTCATGGCTGAAGACGCTGTCGGGCGCGGCCTGCAGGCGGTGCTGCTCCTCGGGCAGTGCCAGGGGGCCTGGCTGGCGGCTGTTGGTGTAGTAGCCGTCCACCACCGTGAGGCTGTCGCCGGGCAAGGCCAGGCAACGCTTGGCATAGACATAGTTGATGAGGAATCTCGCTCCCCCACCGTACAGGGGGGCATTGAACACCACCACATCGCCACGGCGCACTTGCCTCAGGCCCCTCAGCCTGTGGCTGTGCAGCTCGCACGGCACCGCGCGCATGTACAGGTGGCTGTAGAGGCGAGGCCCCAGCAGGGACTTGCTCACCAGTATGCGGTCGCCTGGCTGCAGGGTGGGCAGCATGGAGTTGGTGGGGATGACGAAGACATCGAACAGGAACACGCGAGCCAGGAGCCACAGCACATAGAGCAGGAGCAGCGACAACATCGCTGCCACCAGGCGCACAAGGACTTTTGCGGCATGCCTCTCAAGGTTCTTCATACGGTAGGTGTTGGTTCTTGCAGATAGCCTGCTGCGCATGGAGCATGCCCACGCATGCCCGGCTCGCACCTGCAGGCGGTGACTCAATGGCCACAAAAATACATTGTTTTTCCCCTTCTGGCAAGTCCTCATGGGGGAAAAATGCCTTGCCGCACCATTTTGGAGGGCATGGCCAGGACTGGGCAGAGGCCTGCTGTGGGCTGCGCGCACCCATGGGGAGCAGGAAGCATGAGGCTGCCCCTTTCGTTCAGCCTGGGCTGGACGGTCAACGCAGCCGCATGCGATCGCCAACGCATGCGGCTGCGTTGGCACATGCAGCGTAGTGCGTTGGCACATGCAGCGTAGTGCGCTTGCCCACCCGCCCGCAGGACTTGCCCGCGCAAGCCTGCCATGCGGGGGACGGGAACGAAATGGCCGGGCTCCCAGGAGGGGAGTCCGGCCATTGTGAAAGGGCTGCTGACAGGGCGGGTTACCACACGTCCTCGGGTGAGCCAGGGTTGTCATACACCTCCTTGGGGCACCACTCCATGTAGTCCATATAGAGCTCCTTCTTGTCAGAGTCGAGCACGCTCTTGAAGCGCACATAGTATGTCTGGTTGGGGTCAAGGGTCTGTCGCACGATGATGTGGCGGCAGCAGCGCGAGTCGTCACGCGCTGTGAGCGACGCGTTACCCTCGTTCACCTCATGGCGCGCGCTCTTCATCAGGCCATGGTTGCGCAGGTTGTGGTCTATCTCGCGTATCTCCTCCTCGTCGCGCCCGTCATCGGTGAGCTCACTCCAGTCGGCGCTCTCGCCGTAGGCATCCACCAGTCCCTTGGTCATGTCGATAGGAATGCCGGCCACAGGAAGGTTGTCGGGGTCGCTGCCGAAGTATATCTGCACGATGCCTCGCGCCCCGGTGGCCAGGGTCTTGTAGCGCAGCTCATAGGTGCCGCGGCGCGGCACGGGGGGGAGCTTGAACATGATGTCGTAGTGCCCGATGGCCTTCATCTCGTCCTGGGTATAGTTGGCCCAGTTGACCTTGTAGCCGTTGAAGTAGATGAAGTTGGTGTCATCGCTCATGATGCGCATGTTGCTGAAGTAGCGGTAGTACTTGTCGGCCGGGATATAGACATGCTGGTAGCGGTCCTCGGTGGACTCGGCGCGGCGTATGCCGTTGGTGGCCGCCTCGGGGAAGAGGGCCATGCCGTCGAAGCGGATGCGCTCGCGGTGGAGGTTGTCGCGCACGTCATCGTTGTAGCTGATGGGCTGGTCGATGGGATAGACGCAGGCGTTCTCGATGTCGTTGACAATGGTGAGGTCGGCCGAGCGGTCCACATAGGAGCCCACCTTGTCAGCGTCACAGCTGATCTCGTAGCCCGTGCCCGAGATGCCATTGTCGAGGTTGGGGAAGCGGTTGATATAGACTCCATTGCTGGCCTTGGTCTCGATGAGCTTGAGCAGGCGCGGCTTGCCCATGGTGGGATACCACTCCACCACGGGTATCGAGTAGCGGTAGGGGTTGCTGATGGTGTAGCCCAACTCGTTGCAGTGGTACACCAGCTTGTTGGCCTGCAGGCGCATGGGGAGTATGTGGTAAGTGATCCACTGGTAGAGCAGATTGCTCTCCGAGGCATAGTCCTGGCCGGTGGTGAAGGCATCCTCATCGGAGTACTGGTGCTGGTCGAGCACCCACTGCATCACCTGCTGGGGCACATCGCTGGCCGTGGGGTCGATGCCCTGCTCGCGCCAGAAGGCATCAGTCTCGGCAAAGAGGGTGAATCCGAACTTGCGGTGTTCGGGCGCCAGGGCATCGGAGTTGCTGTTGCCCGACTTGTCGCTGAAGCCCTTGCTCATGTACTTTTCCAGGTCGGGGATGGCATTTGTCTGGTAGAGACGCTCGTAGGTCTCGTCCCTGATGGCCGACAGGGTGTCCATCAGTCCGCATGCCAGCAGGCACTTGGCAAAGGTGAGGTAGCCCTCGGTGCCCTTGTCGATGATGTCGCGGAAGTAGGCGGCGCAGGACACATCGGTGGGTGCGATGACCTTGTGCATCTGGAAGATGACACCGTTGAGCACCTGTATGTCGCGGTTGTTCTCGTCGATGGGGCAGTCGCGGTTGATGTAGATGCTGTCGGGCTTGCCCTGGGGGGAGTAATAGGTGAGTCTCTTATCGTTGAGGTTGGGCAGGGGAAACTCGGAATTGTTCTCGGTGGGGAACTGCGCAAGCGTGTAGCGCTGCGTCTCCAGGTCGCCGCCATCGATGATGCTGTTCTTGACAATCACCTTGCGTATGGAGTCGAGCTTGGTGCTGTCGGTAAAGGAGTCCCATGTGGGAGCTGTGATAAGGCCCTGGCTCACCAGGCTGTCCAGGTAGGTGTGTATGGCCTGGTTGGTTGGGGCGAAGCAGGTATAGTTCCCCCTGGCGGTGAGTATCTGATATACGGTGGTGGCCGAGACGTCGCTCATGGTGACTTTCTTTGTCAAGGCCACATACTCGGAATAGTCCTCGTGTGCCTCCAGATAACTGGCCATGGTGTGATGCTTGAAGACATACCGGGCCGATGTGTCTATCTGCTCGGTGCATGAGGTGAGCACCATGAGCACAGATATGAATGAGAAGAGAATCTTTCTCATGGATAACAGTTGTTTGGGTTATTGTTGCTTCATTAGGAGAAAGCATTCTACCGGCCTTCCCCGCAGGGTCGGCCGGTAGAATGGATTATTATGGAATGGGATTACTTCACCAGCACCTTGCGGCCGTTGATGATGTAGATACCCTTCAGGGCACGGTTCACACGCTGGCCCGAGAGGTTGTAGATGCCCTGCACGGCAGGAGCGGCCTTCTCCTCCACGGCGCCGATGGCTGTGGGATAGGTGAATGTGGCGCCCTCGGCCTCGGCCTGCTTCTCGGTGATGTACTGCAAGTGGCGCAGGTTGATCACGGCGCCCTCGGTCACATTGGCGCCCAGGTCGAAGCGCAGCACGTCCTCCAGGTCACCGAAGCTCCACTGCGTCAGGGCAGGAGCGATGTAGAAGTACACGGCCTTCCAGTCGTCCTGTGCGCCGAAACCTTCAGCGTCAAGTGTCTGAGTGGGCACGGGAGTGGGAGTGCCGAAGTAGAAGCGGCTGCCCGTCAGAGCAGACTCCGACTTGTACTCAAACTTGAGGACCGTCTTGGTAGAGTCAAGCTTCTCGTATGCGCCATTGGCAAGCACATAGGGACGGCTGCTGGTGGCGGTGATGATGTAGGAGAACGGCTCGTCCTCGATATAGCCCATATCCTGTGCGTTGGTCACATTGAGGTAGTCGGGCCACTTGGCATAGAGGTCGGCCTTGGCGGCAAGAGCCTCCTGGGCAGAATAGACACCGGCAATCAGGTTGTCCTGCACTTCGTTGATGTCTTTGCTAAGCTGGTCGATGTCGGTCAGGACGGTGTTGTTCATCCACTTCTCATACACATTCTGCACGCCATCCTTGGCCACGATGTAAACGTCCTTGGTGGTGTTGATCTGCTCGCACAGGGCAGTGAAGGTAGCCTGCAGCTCTGCCTTGGCAGCCACGGTGGTGGCAGTCTCTATGGCAGCAGCGGCAGTGGTGGCAGCCTCGCGCTCGGCCTGGCTGAAGTTGGGCAGATGCTTGAACTGGTCAAGGTCATCGGCCACATAAGCGTCGAGCACAGCAGCACGCTTTGCCTGGCAAGCCAGGGCGCGGTCGTATGCGGCAGCCACGTCATCGCTCTCCTGGGCACCCAGATAGAAGATGCGCACGTTGCCCACCGCGCTCCAGTCGCCGTAGCCATTGGAGTTGTCGGGAGTTCCATCGTTCTTCACGCCGAATGTCAGCTGGCCGTCGGTCACCTTCACCACGAGCACGTTCTCATAACGACCTGCGCCGAAGGCCACACAGCTGCCGTTCACACCCCAGGGCACATAGGCCAGGGTGTCGCCAGAGACCTCATCGGTGATGGCCTTGTCGGGGATGCTGCCGCTCAGGTGGCAGTTCACACCGTCCTGGGCATCGGCTACGGGCATACGCTCCTCATACACTGTGGGCACATAGATCTGAGCCTCGTTGGCATAGGCGATGGCACGGTAGTTGGTGCTGGTGGTGTCGCCCGAGGGACGGAAGGCAGCGTTGATGCGCACCTCGTAGTAGCCGTCCTTGAGGCCAGAGAGTGTCTGGTTGATGTCGAAGATGCGCTTGCCGTTGCAGAACTCACCGGCTGAATGGCCGTTGAAGGTGCCGTGGGTGTAGCTGGTCATGTTCCAGCCCTCACCGCCCTTGGCCAGGCTGGGGTCATACACCATGGGAGTGATCTCGGTGCCTGCGATGTAGCCCTCGCTCACCAGGGCACGCTTCAGGGAGTCGAGGAAAGCCACCTCGGCCACCAGTGCAGAGTCGCCCAGCTGGCGCTCATCCATGATGTAGGCGTAAGAGCCGTTGGGATAGAGGTCCTCGGAAGGCTCCACCACGTCATCAGACACATATTTCTCGATGACCTCGCGGGTGGCACCCTTCACCTCGGGATGCTGCTCCACATAGGTTCTCAGGCTCTCCACTGCATCGCTGTAGCTCTGATAAGCGGCAGCCGAGGCCTTGATGCTGTCCTGAAGGTTCAGGATGTGGTCGTAGGCACGGAAGAGTGCCTCCATGTTCTTGAGCTCGTCGATAGCCTCCACCTGCTCGCCATACACGTCAAGCAGACGCTGCTCGCACACCACATCTGTGCTGAAGGCGTTGGCCTCGGTCTGGTAATCCTCCTTGATGATATCGAACTCTGCCTCGGTGCCGAAGTGCAGCTCCTGCATCTGCTGGCCGTCTCCACTGTAGGCACTCTCCAGTTCGAGCTTGTAATAGGTGTAGGGCACGGTGGTCTCGGTGCTGAAGCCGAAGTACGAAGCCGTGTTGTTGGTAGGCTTCAGGCGGTTCTGTCCCACCTTGACCTTCTCGTCCACCAGCACCCATCCGTCGGCACTCTTGCTGGCCTGGATGTCGCCCTCGAAGTTACCGCCATAGATGCGCCAGGTGCCCCAGTTGCGGCCGGTGTAGCTCTCGGTGTCGCCTCCGGTGTTCAATGTGTAGAAGTAAGGGTTGACGGGCTCCAGCGAGCGGAAGATGATGTAGGGAGGATTGTTCTTGTCGATGGTGCATCCCCACTTGGTGCCATAGTCGTTGTCCACGAGCTTGCTCCAGCTCTCGTTGTCGTTCCACTGGCCGTTGCCGTCCAGCACGATGAAGCGTGTGGTCTCCAGGTCGGTGGCTGCGGCGATCATGCTGTTGAGGTAAGCGGTCTCCCACTTGATGGCCTTCTCGTCCAGGTTGCAGTTCTCCTGGATGTAGGCATGCGTTCCGTTGGCATACTTCACGCCGGGAGCCTCGTTCTCGTTGATGTATCCCTCGGCCCATGCGCCAGCATGCTCGAAGTCGGAGAAGTTGGCTGCGTTGCTCTCGAGGTCGGAATAGGCGAGCTCATAAGCCGCATAGAGGTCGGCGCTGGAGTTGATTTTGCTCTGCAGGTCATTCAGCTCATTGATGTATGTTCCCATCTCGTTGACGTCACTGCATGACTTCAGTTTGTCCAGAGTCTCCTGGAACTGGTCACGGAGAGCCTTCTCGGCCTCTATGGTGAGGTCAAATGTGGCCATCTCGGCATACGTCTCGTTGCGGGTGAGGATGCGGTTGGCATCGTTGCCGAATGCAAACTCCGACATCTGCTGAGTGGTGCCGCTTACCAGTGACTCCACCTCAATCTTGAAGTACTTGTAGGCTGTGGCCGAGGGCTTGGACAGGCCGAAGTAGCCATTCAGTTCCTTGGCAGCAGGCAGGCGGTCGCTTCCGATGTTGCTCTTCTCATCGATGAGCACCCATCCCTGGGCATCCCTGGTGGCAGCGTCGTCCGACTCGAAGTTGCCTGCATATATCTTCCAGTTCTTCCAGTTGCGGCCGGGATTCCTGTCGGTGTCGTTTCCGGTGGTCAGCCTGTAATAGGTGGGAGCGATGGGCTCGCTGGTGGAGAACACCACCCACGCGGGTGTGCCGGTGCACCACTTGGTGTCCGACAGTCCGTCAAACATGGCCGAGAAGCCCTCGGTAGTGCGGTCCTCATTGCCGTTGATGGCCTGGTAGGTAACGTCCAGCGCGCCGGTGGTCATGTCGGAGGCATACAGCTCGAGCATGGCACCCACATTGCTCACCTCCTGCTTCACGCCGTCTGCGTCGAGCAGGGCGTTGGCGATGATGTAGGGGTACGAACCGTTGGGATAGGTAGCGTTGGGGGCGATGGTCTCATTGAGGTATGCGCCCACCACCTTCTTGCCTGCCTCGCTCATGCAGGTGTGGTCGGTATAGTGCACTCTCATGGAAGCCACGGCCGCGTCAAGTGACTCATAGGCCGCGATGCTGCTGTTGATGCCCTCCAGTATGCCGTCGAGGGTGGCCTTGCGCTCCTGTACGGCGAAGATGTCGGGGGCGGTGTTGAGTGAGGAAAGGCCAGCCTTGTAGGCATCCTTCAGGGTCTGCTGGAACACCTTGCTGAGGTTCACAGCCGAGAGAGCCTCCTGGTAGGCGGCCTCGCGGTCGTTCTGGAACTGTGCCTCATCGCCAAACGCGAACTCGTCCATCTGCATGAACTTGTCGCCCTGGATGGAGTCAATCTGCAGCATGAAGTACTGGTACTTGGTGGTGTTGGGCTCCGAGAGAGTCATATATACGGTGAAGAGGTTCTTGGCGGGCAGTTCCTTCTCGGTCACATGCTTGTCGTCAAGCAGCACCCAGCCCTCTGCGTCACGCTTGGCCTCGCTGTCGCTGGAGGCATTCATGCCGTAAATCTTGTAGGCCTTCCAGTTACGGCCGGGATTGGAGCCTGTGTCGTTGCCCGTCACAAGCTTGTAGTAGGTGGGAGCCATGGGGCGTGTGGCCTTGAAGATGGCGTATGCGCCCGTGTTCTCGCCCTGCCAGTCAACGCCCTCGCCGCCACCGCATCCCCACTTGGAGCCTGTGCGTCCGTCAAAGAGCTTGTTCAGAGCCTCGCTCTCGCCCGTGTTGCGGGTGCCATCAATCACGCTGTAGGTGACAGGTGCAGAGTTGAAGAACATCTCGCTGGTGCCGAAGCCAAACTCCGACATCTGCAGGAACTCGTTCTGCGAACCGTTGACCGCGCGCGTAATCTTTATCATGAAGTACTGGTAGGCAGTGGTCTTGTCGCTCTTGTTGAACTCCAAGTCCACACCCACCTTGTTCTTTGTGGGAAGCAACTCGCCCTTGCGGTCGTCCACCACTGTCCAGGCGGCATTCTCCACGGCCTGGTCATCAGAGTCGAAGTTGGCCGCGCTGATGGTCCAGTCCTCCCAGTTGCGGGTGGGGTTCTGCTCGGTGTCGTTGCCGATGACAAGGAAATAGTTGGTGGGCACGATGGGCTCGCTGGTCTTCAGGATGATGTACGCATAGGCGTAGTCATCATTGAAGCAGCGGTGTCCCCACTTGGTGAGCGAACTGCCGTCAACGAGCTTGGCATAGCCCTCGCCGCCAGTGCCACCAGTGCCGCTCAGGGCTGTGATGGTCACAGCCGCACGCGCACTCACCCCGGCAAGCAGCATCACTACAGCGACTGCCACAGCCGAGAAGAAGCGTGAAAGAGTAAACGTTCTCTTCATCTTGGTTTTGGATTTGAGTTAATAATATGTTATGTTGTCTGTTTCGCCCTTCAGCACCATCCCCCACGACCTTCCAAACCTGGGGAAAAAATGCCACGCCCACTTGCTGGCTTCGGGAAAAGCAACCCTTCCTGGCACGCTGTACCTGCCCGTCACGGCGGATTGTTCTCTGCGAGGAAATGCCAACTCTGGCTGGACTCGTTATTCTGACATTGACATATATTGCGTGGGACAAGTGGCTCGCCTGCGAGATGCACCTGCCCACACACAAAGTTAGCAATTACAATTCTAACCCCTTGCGCGCGATACACACTTTTATGCGTTTTTAACACATTTTAACCTCAAAAGGATGAAAACGGGCTATTTTGCCCGTTTTATCCCATCGGTCACTACTATTCTTGCCGCCTTTTGAGCCTCGGAGAGCGTGCTCCAGCGTCTTCCCCACAAGTCGTACACGCCCTGGGATGACTTTCCGCCCTCATGCGCGGCCTCACCGGCGATGTCACCGATGCCGTCGGGCACCTGGCTGTAGTCAATGGTGAAGTCGAAGGGAGCCAGGCTCACAGCCCCCATGGAGTTGTCGCCCACGCGCTGGTCAAGCAGCACCCAGCCCTCGCCATCGGGCGAGGTGAGCTGCGTGCGGCTGCCATAGAGCCGCCACGAGGAGGGATTGCGGCGGGGATATAGGTCGGCATCCCGGGCTGTGTAGAAGCGGTAGGCCGAGGGGCGCAGCGGCGTGCCCGCGTCCAGGTAGAGGTAAGCGGTGTGCTTCAGAGGGCCGCACCACTTGGTGGCCAGGTTGTCATCTGTCACATTGCCAGGCACCTCATCGCTGTAATGCTCGGCCTCGCTGGCATACAGGGTGAGGGGTGTGTGCTCCGAGCCAGCCGCATCCAGCAGGTCCACCTCGGCCATCTGCACCGCGCTGCCCTCCCTCACGCCATCCATGGCAAGCAGGAAGTAGCGGTAGCCCTCGGGCTCGCGCTCCACCGTGATTGCGCACTGGGCTGTGTGGCTGGTGTAGTCGGGGGCCGACACGGTCACCACACACTGGCCCAGGGCATGTGCCGTGACGCGCCCTGCGGCATCCACCGTGGCCACCCCGGGGTCGCTGCTGCTCCAGCCGAGGGGTATCCCGCTCATGCTGCGGGGAGTGACCTGCACGGCCAGCTGCACGCTGCCGCCCGGCGACAGGCTCACCCGTGGGGTGGTCACGGCCAGTGCGGTGACGGCACGCAGCAGGGTGTAGTCGCAGGCCGTCTGGTTGGCGGCTGGCAGCGGGGAGTCCCCCGCCTGCTCGTCAATCAGGGTCCACGAGTCATCATCGGCCTGCGAGGTGCGCGTGTTGCTGCCGCTCAGCGTCCAGCAGAGCGGGTTGCGCCCAGGGTTCTTCTGGGTGTCATTGGCCGTGCCTATGCGGTAGCCGTAGGGCTCCACCTCCTGGCCCGCGTCGAAGAAGAAGGTTGCCTTGCCCGAGAAGGCCGAGCAGTACTTGGTGGCCATGCTGCCGTCGGCGAGGTTGGGCCAGTCCTCGCCATTAATGGTGCTCCCGGTGCCCGCATAGATGCTGAGCGACGGGAGCTCGTGGAGATTGCTGTCGAGGAGGTCAAACTCCGAGAACTGCACCAGGTTGCCTCCCTGCACGGCGGTCACCTCATATTTATAATAGCGGTAGCGGGGCGCATTGGGGCTGATGTTGGTATAGGAGCCACCATCCTGATACACCCACCCGTGCGAGGGGACGGGCACGGGATAGGCGTCGCGCGCACGCACATTATTGATATTCTGCCTCCAGGGAGAGTCGTTGCCACAGGCAGCCAGCAGGTGGCACAGGGCACCGCTCTGCACATCGGCCTTGCGCACGTGCTTCACCTGGTAGGCGAATGTGTCGTAGCAGTCGCTCACCTGGAACTGTCCCTCGGCCACGGCAAACTCGCACACGGGAGCCTCGCCCCGCAGCGTGCCGGCATTGTAGCAGCGGCTCATGAGCAGGTTGCCCTCCGACCACGCCACCATGGCGCTGGCCAGGCTGCCGGCCCTCACGCTGCCCACATTGTAGCAGTCGGTCACGCTGGCCGTGGCCCCCTGGCACACACGCGCCACCAGCGCGGCCGCATGGTGCCCGCTGGCCTCCACCTCTGCCTGGCTGCCACAGCGGGCCAGGGTGAGCGTGCCCTGGTGCACGATGCCCACCAGCGCGCCCACATAGTGAGTGCCGCTCACCCTGGAGCGCGCCCCCAGGAAGAGGTCGGTGATGCGGCACGGGCCTGCCACATGTGCAAAGAGCGCGGTGGGAGCCTCCCCGCCCTGGATGGCGAGGCCGCTGATGGTGTGGCCGCCACCGCTGAAGGTGCCCGTGTAGGGAGCCTGCTCGCTGCCGATGGGGGCAAAGAGCGTGGAGAAGTCGGTCATGTCGATGTCGCAGAGCAGCTCCGCGCCGGCGCTGGCCTGCCCCTGCGCCACCATCTGGCCGAAGGTGCACAGGTCCAGTGGCGAGGCTATCTGGTACAGCCCATCGCGCTGCTGCAGCGAACCATAGTTGAGCTTGCGGTCCATCCAGGCCACCCGTCCCTGCACATAGTCGCGCACCACATCCACCTCGGCGTCCCATGTGCCCCACACGCGGGGGTTGCAGTGGAGCTGCTGGGTGAGGTAGGGCCAGCGCAGGAAGTTGAGCCGCTGGCTGCCGCTCACCAGCGCGCGCAGCGAGTCCACATACTGACCCATGGCCTGCGCCGTGATGAGGGAGTCGCGCCTGAGCTGTGCCCAGATGCCCTGGAGCCGCGCCAGGGCAGCGGGGTCGGCGAGCACGCGGCTCACCAGAGTGCTCCAGCTGCCCGCCGTGCGCACCTTGTAGGTCCACTCCTGGCGCTGGTTGCCGGGATACACATTGTAGTCATTGTCCAGGGCCAGGTCGTTGTCCCACACGGGGCCAGTGTATATGAGGCTGTCGGCACGCTGCTTGTACATGAACACCTGCCACAGCATGTCGGTGTTGCCATTGAACTCGCAGGCCAGGAAATAGCGCAGGAAGGTGTCCAGGTCGAGCATGCGTCGGTAGCCGCTGCCGGGCGAGGCATAGGAGGGGGCATACACGCTGTCCTCCATGGCATTGAAGTAGTCGCGTATGTAGGCCAGCTGCACGGGCTGGATGTCCTTCTCGTCGGGGTCATTGACCGAGATGGGGTTGCCATGGCGCGAGGTGAAGTTGACGGGGTCTTGCCCTGCGTATCCATTCATCTCTATCAAGTAGCCGCCCGTGATGCTCACCGAGTCGGTGCATGTGCCGTCCATCTCGGTGATGTTCACGCGGTTCTTGTCTATCCCGATATAGTCGGTGAGCTGGTAGCATCCCCGGTAGTCGCCGTTGAGTATCACGTCCACACAGCGGCACCAGGGTGTGAAGGGCATGCCCGCGCGGCGGCTCACCTCGTAGGCCACGGGGTTGCGCATGAGGGTCTTGTCGCCATAGTTGTTGATGAGGGTCCACTTCTTGGCCTTGGCCGGCGACTCGTCGCGGGCCGAGCCGTGCAGCATGTGGTGGCTCTTGCCGTCGTCAAACTTGATGCGGTAGGGCTTGTTCTCGTGCGTGGCAGAGTAGTTGCCGCGCACACGCGTGAGCACGGGATACTCCTGTATGAGCGTCCCGCCCTCGTAGGTGATGGTGATGCGCGAGTCGAAGTCCTCGCCCTTCTGCTCGGGCACAGCCTCGTCGGCCACATGGATGCTCACGGTGGGCAGGGCGGTCACCTGGTAGAAGCGGGTGTCGCTGCCCGCGCCCTCGTGGCCATAGAAGGCCAGTTCGGCCACATTGCAGTAGGAGCCGGCCGACCCCACATAGCGCACATAGCGGAAGCCCCTGCTGACGCTGATGTCCACACTGGTGGCGGTGCCCAGGGCAGGGGTCTCGCTTATGAGGTAGAGGGGGACGGCATCCATGAAGCCGGGGCGGTTGGCCCCCTCAAACAGGGAGAGCAGCATGCGGTCGGCTCCCGTGCTGCCGTACTGGCGCGGGGTGTAGGATATGCGTGTGATGACGTGGGGCTTGCCCAGGTCGAGCCCCACCCAGCGGAAGTCGGGGCTGCCTGCCTCGTAGTAGGTGGATGCGTCGCCATCGAAGGCGCGTGCCGCACTGGCACTTCCCTCCCTGCTGATTACCGTTCCCCGCAGCAGGGACTCCGTGGCCTGTGCCACCACTCTGTGTGAGCCTCCCAGAAGCACGGCGGCCAGGAGAAGGCAGGATTTGCGTAGTAAGTTCATCGTTCTCTTAAAATGGCTTGAAGCCCTTGGCTTATTCTGACAAAACAGGGCACGCAGGCACACAAGACACGCCTCCACAGCCCATTGCACATGGCAAATTTACTAATTTTCTCCCATGCGCGGCACCACAAGGCACACTTTTCGTGTTCCCGGAACGCGACTGGGGAGGCCGGGCACCGCCCTGGAGGACCCAGGAAGGAGGATTTGCCCATGCGCGGACACCGCCGCACGCAGGCGAGCGCACGGGCGCAGGACAAGGGGCAGGGCGCAGATTCCGCCAGGAAAAGGCACCTGTTCCGCCAGGGCAAGCCGCCGCATCGGCCAGGGCAGACCACCACATCGGCCAGGGCAAGCCGCCACATCGGCCAGGGCAAGCCGCCGCGCTTTTCGTCCAGCCTGGGCTGAACGGTTGATGCAGCGGCATGCGTTGGGCATCGCAGCGGCATGCGTTGACCGTTCAGCCCAGGCTGGACGAAAAAGGCACGCGGCTGCACCGTACCGCACGCGCCACCGCATCGGGCATCGCACAAGGCTGCATCGGGCATCGCACAAGGCTGCACAGGATGCCGCCATCTGGTGCGGCGAGGCGAAAAGAGGGGCAGGGAGGACGGCAAGGCACACCCTTTTATATAAATATGAGGGAAAAGTTTGGCCTGTAGGTGAAATTTACTTATTTTTGCACAATACATCCACAAACTAAGAACACAGGAAATGAAAGGCATAGTACTGGCCGGAGGCTCCGGAACGAGACTCTACCCCATCACCAAGGGCATAAGCAAGCAGCTCATGCCCATCTATGACAAGCCCATGATATACTACCCCGTGAGCGTGCTCATGCTGGCGGGCATCAGGGACATACTCATCATCAGCACCCCCTTTGACCTGCCGGGCTTCAAGCGGCTGCTGGGCGACGGCAGCGACATAGGCGTGCGCTTCACCTACGCCGAGCAGCCCAGCCCCGACGGACTGGCACAGGCGTTTACCATAGGGGCCGACTTCATAGGCAACGACAGCGTGTGCCTGGTGCTGGGCGACAACATCTTCCAGGGCAACGGATTCAGCGCCATGCTGCGCGAGGCCGTGCACACCGCCGAGGTGGAGAGCAAGGCCACCGTGTTTGGCTACTGGGTGAAGGACCCCGAGCGGTACGGTGTGGCCGAGTTTGACAGCGACAACAACTGCGTCTCCATCGAGGAGAAACCCGAGCACCCACGCAGCAACTATGCGGTGGTGGGGCTGTATTTCTACCCCAACAAGGTGGTATCCGTGGCACGGGACATCAAGCCGAGCGCACGCGGGGAGTACGAGATAACGAGCGTGAACCAGCGCTTCCTGGAGGACGGCGAGCTGAAGGTGCAGACCCTGGGGCGCGGCTTCGCATGGCTCGACACAGGCACGCACGACTCGCTCTCCGAGGCCAGCACCTACATCGAGGTGCTGGAGAAGAGGCAGGGACTCAAGATAGGATGCCTGGAGGGAATAGCCTACCGCAGCGGGTGGATCGACGAGGAGCAGATGAGACGGCTGGCCCAGCCCATGCTCAAGAACCAGTACGGCCAGTACCTGCTGCAGGTCATCGACGAGGTGAAACGCTATGGCAGAAGCACACAAAACTGACACACAACACTCTATAAAGCACAAGGACATGAACATACTGGTAACCGGAGCCAATGGACAACTGGGAAGGGAGATGAGACTGACGGCGCTCAACAGCCGCCACCATTACTTATTCACCGACGCGAAACCCGCCGAGGGACTGGAGACCACACTGCTGGACATCACCGACCGCAAGGCGGTGGAGGACATGGTGAGGGAGCACCAGATAGGCGCGGTGGTCAACTGCGCGGCATGGACCAACGTGGACGCGTGCGAGACCGACTCGGCCCTGGCCGCCGTGGCAGAGCGCGTCAACGCCCTGGCGCCAGCCATCCTGGCACAGGCCATGCGCGAAGTGGGCGGCCTGCTGGTACACATCAGCACGGACTACGTCTTCGGCACAGAACCTTACAACACACCCTGCAAGGAGGACCAGAAGGGCACACCCACGGGGGTGTATGGGCACTCCAAGCTGCGCGGGGAACTGGCCATACGCAACTCGGGCGTGGAGCACATCATCCTGCGCACCGCATGGCTCTACAGCGAGTACGGCAAGAACTTCTGCCGCACCATGATGCGGCTCACAGCCGAGAAGCCCCAGATAAGCGTGGTGTTTGACCAGACTGGCACACCCACCTATGCCCTGGACCTGGCACAGGCCATCACCACCATCCTGGAGAGGGAGGCATGGAGGGGCAACACAGGCACCTACCACTACAGCAACGAGGGCGTGTGCAGCTGGTACGACTTTGCCATGACCGTGCGCAAGATGGCCGGGCACGAGTCGTGCAGCATCGTGCCATGCCACAGCAGCGAGTACCCATCGCCCGTGAAGCGCCCTGCCTACTCGGTGCTGGACAAGACCAAGTTCAAGCAGACCTTCCACCTGAGCATCCCCTACTGGTGCGAGTCGCTGCAGAAGTGCGTGAGCAACCTGATGGCCAGCATGTGAGCCAAGGCCGCACAGGCCGCCACACCACGACCGCAGCACCACCAACAAGCACATTCAACACAATTCCAAGCAAACACCAATGAAGAGAACCATTATCATCACAGGCGGCGCAGGCTTCATCGGAAGCCATGTGGTACGCCTCTTCGTGAACAAATACCCCGACTACGAAATCATCTGCCTGGACAAGCTCACCTATGCGGGCAACCTGGCCAACCTGGCCGATGTGGAGATGCGCAGCAACTACCGCTTCGTGAAGATGGACATCTGCGACTACGAGGGAGTGAGCCAGCTCATGCGCGAGGCGCATGTGGACGGCATCATACACCTGGCCGCCGAGAGCCATGTGGACCGCAGTATCAAGGACCCCTTCACCTTTGCGCGCACCAACGTCATGGGCACACTCACCCTGCTGCAGGCTGCCAAGGAGTACTGGGACACGCTGCCCGAGAAGTATGAGGGCAAGCGATTCTACCACATAAGCACCGACGAGGTGTATGGCACACTGGAGATGAACCGCCCCGAGGGCATCAAGCCGCCCTACACCACAGCGGCCAGCAGCACACAGCACCACCTGGCCTACGGCGACCAGTTCTTCCACGAGGACACTCCATACCGCCCACACAGCCCCTACTCGGCATCAAAGGCCAGCTCCGACCACTTCGTGCGCGCCTTCCATGACACCTACGGGATGCCCACCATCGTGACCAACTGCTCCAACAACTACGGCCCCTACCAGTTCCCCGAGAAGCTGATACCACTGTTCATCAACAACATACGCCACCGCAAGCCGCTTCCCGTGTATGGCAAGGGCGAGAACATACGCGACTGGCTCTATGTGGAGGACCACGCGCGCGCCATCGACCTCATCTTCCACCAGGGCCGCGTGGCCGAGACCTACAACATCGGCGGCTTCAACGAATGGAAGAACATTGACATCATCAAGGTGCTCATCAACACCGTGGACCGCCTGCTGGGACGCAAGGAGGGCGAGGACCTCAACCTCATCACCCATGTGACCGACCGCCTGGGACACGACGCACGCTATGCCATCGACAGCACCAAGCTGCAGCAGGAGCTGGGTTGGGAGCCCAGCCTGCAGTTTGAGGAGGGCATCGAGAAGACGGTGCGCTGGTACCTGGACCACCAGGCATGGCTGGACAACATCACATCGGGGGAATACGAGAAGTACTACGAGAGCATGTACGCAGGACGCTGACGCGACCCGCGCGCCGGCCTCGCGCACCACACCACACACAGCCGCCACGCAGGGAGGCAACACTCACTGCGTGGCGGCAACACTCACTCCCCCCCCAGCACAGCCCCCGGCAGAAACGCCACAAGCCACACGGCGCCATGCCCCGGCCCACACGGCACGGCTCACAGACGGCAAGCCCGCAAGCCCCTTTCCCCTAACCTACAAGCCACAAGACCCCTTACCGACCACAGCACGAAGCCAAGAAACCCCAGCCGAAAGATGAAAAGAAGAGTCACACACATGCTGGCCATGCTGCTATGCGGCAGCCTGACCGCCGCCGCACAGCAGGCCGCCACCAAGCAGCCTACCACCATCGAGGGATGGGCCGACAGGGCGGCACGCTTTGGAAAGGCCATTCCGCAGGAACAGATATTCGTCCACATGGACAACAACTGCTACTTCCTGGGCGACACCATATATTATAAGGTATATACGCAACGCTCCGACACCAGGAAGCCCAGCGGCGTGAGCAGCGTGCTCTATGCCGACCTCTACAACCAGGATGGCTACCTGGTGGAGAGGCAGCAGGTGGAGATGAGGAACGGGCAGTGCAATGGCTCGTTTGTCCTGCCCGACACACTCTACAGCGGCTTCTACGAACTGAGGGCCTACACACGCTGGATGCCCAACTGGGGCATGACGGAGCACCAGCACACCAGGCTGGCCGAGCAGTGGTTTGCCACACGCAGCTATGCCCGCGACTACTACATCGACTACGACAAACTCTACAGCCGCACGTTCCCCGTATATGACAAGCCCAGGGAGGCCGGCGTGTATGAGCACAACATGACCCTGCGCCCGCTCAGGAAGAGACTGAAGTCCAACGGGAAAGACCCCGACCTGGAACTGGGCGTGTATCCCGAGGGGGGCAACCTGGTGGCGGGCCTGCCCTGCCGCGTGGCATGGGAGGGAGGCACCGACGAGGGGCTTCACAAGGAGGGCACACTGGTGCTCACCGACAAGAACGGAAAGCAGGTGGCCACCTCGAAGACGGAGAGCCGGGGACGGGGAACCTTCACCTTCACCCCACAGGAGGGGATGACCTACACGGCACAGTTTGCCGCCGGGGAGCAGACGGCCACTGCCAAACTGCCACAGGCGCAGCCCGACGGCTGTGCCATGCAGGTGGAGCAGGCCGGCGGCAAGGTGAGCATACACCTGGCATGCGCGGGAATGGCGGCACAGGAGCCTCTGGGCATCACCGTGATGTGCCAGGGCGTGCAGCAGGAGTGCCGCACCCTGGAGCCCGGCAAGGAGCAGAGCGTGGAGCTGAATGCCAGCTCGCTGCGCACAGGAGTAAACCAGGTGACGGTGTTCGACGCGAAGGGGAGGATATGGGCCGACCGCCTCTTCTTCGTCAAGGACGGCGAGAGCCCGATGGGCAACACGCTATCGTTCAGCGGGCTGGACAAGCAGGAGACCGCTCCCTACGCGCCCGTGGAGGTAAGCATCAAGGGCGGCGTGCCTGGCAGCAGCGTGAGCGTGGCCGTGCGCGATGCGGCACACACGGAGTATCTGTATGATGACAACAACATCATGACCGAGATGCTGCTCTGCAGCCAGGTGAAGGGATTTGTGGAGAACCCCACTTACTTCTTCGAGAAGGACGACAGCGAGCACCAGCGCGCCCTCGACCTCCTGCTCATGGTGCAGGGATGGCGACGCTACGACTGGCGCTCCATGGCCACCCCGGGCGAGTTTGAGATCACACACCAGCCCGAGCGCACACCGCTCATGACGGGCTCGGTGAACCGCTACGAGGCTTCGGCCGTGCTCAACGAGAACGAGAAGACGATGAACAAGAACGTGCAGACTGCCATGCAGACCGAGAACGAGAAGGAGGCGCAGAAGGCCGACAAGTCGTACCGCAACAGCGTGGCAGAGAATGTCAACGGCGACAAGATAACGGACGTGAGGAAGCAGATGGACGAGTTTGGCAAGGAGAGCGACAACCTGCAGAGGCACAACGACGCCCCATCGGCACAGAGCATACACGGACGCTACTGGAGCACCGCACGGGGGCCCAGGCATCCGGTGCTGGTGCATGCCGAGTTCACCAAGATAGGCGCCGAGTCGGGGGTGACGGGGGACATGCTCACCCGGAACTCACGATTCAGCATCCAGAGCCCGCGCTTCTTCGAGGGATGCAACTTCTTCCTGTGTGCGGCCGACACCACAAGGTGGAGCCAGGAGAAGTTTGACCGGCACATGTGGGTGAGCAGCGGCGAAGACAAGAACGGCGAGGTGAACTACCCCGACTTCTACGTCAAGCTTGACCAGTACAACCCGCGCTTCGTGAAGCCCTACACTTGGTACCAGACACACCTGGCAGCAGCGCCCAAGGGCTCCGCGCTCAACGAGGACTGGCTCTACGATGACGCACGCATGCTGCAGGCGGTGACGGTGACGGCCAGGAAGAACTCCTACACGCGCTTCGACGCAAAGAAGCCTGCCTATGTGGTGGATGCCTACGAGGCTTACAACGCGGTGACCGATGCCGGACTGTGCAACGGCTACTTCAAGGGCGCACAGGACTTCGCCTACAACGTGGCACGCTACTACATAGGCGACATGAACCAGGAGCGAAACTATGAGCTGGAGATTAGAATGGACTCACACACCGCATCCTACCACATGGCCAACGGCGAGCGGGAGAAGTACAACCATCTCACCAACCTCGACAAGGTGTACATATACACCGACTACTGCCCCAGGCAGGAGGGCAGCAAGAAGTATGAGGCAAGCAACCAGCCGCTGGTCATCGTGGACCTGAGGAAACTGCCCGACGAGATGGTGCGCACCACCTACCGCGACAGATACTTCCGCCTGCCGGGCTTCACCATGCCCTTCGAGTTCTACCAGCCGTCCTATGCGGGCAAGTCCCTGCCCGAGCACAAGGACTACCGCCGCACTCTCTACTGGAACCCCGACGTGCTGCTGGACGAGAGCGGAACGGCAACCATCAACTTCTACAACAACGGGAGGCCTACCCGCATGGGCATCAGCGCCGAGGGAATGGCCACCGACGGCACGCTGCAGAGCGGACTGGAGATGCCCGAAGACAGGAAATAAAACCTACAACACTATATCTCATGGAACAAGACGAACTGAAAGACATCCTCGCGCTCTTTGACACCGAAGGCACCGTGGGCGAGATAAGGCCACTGGGCGAGGGACTCATCAACGACACTTACCTGGTAAAGACCACCGAGGCAGAGCAGCCCGACTATGTGCTGCAGCGCGTCAACGACAATGTGTTCCCCGATGTGGACATGGTCATGCGCAACATCAAGGCCGTCACCACCCACATCCGGCAGAAACTGGAGGCACAGGGCACACCCGACATCAACCGCCGCGTGCTGCGATTCATCACTGCCAAGGGCAGCGACAAGCTCTACACCGTGGTGGACGGGAAGTACTGGCGGCTCATGGTCTTCATCCCCAACGCCATCACCAAGCAGGCCGTCAATGCCGACAGTAGCCGCGCCGCCGGACTGGCCTTCGGGCAGTTCCAGTCGATGCTGGCCGACCTGCCCGTACAGCTGGGCGAGACCATCAAGGACTTCCACAACATGGAGTTCCGCCTCAAGCAGCTTCGCGAGGTGCTCGCAGCCGACCCCTGCGGCCGGGCCAAGGAACCGCGCGTGCAGGAGATGCTGGCCATCATCAACGACCGGGCACAGGAGATGTGCAAGGCCGAGCGCATGGGACGCGAGGGCATCCTGCCCAAGAGGGTGTGCCATTGCGACACCAAGGTCAACAACATGATGTTTGACGACCACGACAATGTGCTTTGCGTCATCGACCTGGACACGGTCATGCCCAACTTCATCTTCTCGGACTACGGCGACTTCCTGCGCACGGGCGCCAACTTTGTGGCAGAGGACTGCCCCGACATGCAGAAGGTGGGCTTCAACATGGACATCTTCCGAGCCTTCACAGAGGGCTACCTCAAGGGAGCCGGCAGCTTCCTCCTGCCTGTGGAGATCGAGAACCTGCCCTACGCAGCCGCCCTCTTCCCCTTCATGCAGTGCGTGCGCTTCCTGTGGGACTACATCAGCGGCGACAAGTATTGGAAGTGCAAGTACCCCGACCATAACTTCGACCGGGCCAACAACCAGCTTCACCTCTTCCTCAGTGTGGAGAGCCACTACGGCGACATGCGCCAGTTCATCCAGGAACAGACAAGCAAGTAAGAGCACGCACCCCGCCTCGCCCATAAGGGAATAAGCAAGAGCACCCCCGGAAAAAGGCAAGAACGAGCCTGAGAAGGAGCGAGAACGCGCCCAAAAGAAGGCAGGAGCATGCCTGAGAACAGGCGAGAGTGAGCCCCCAAAAGGGGAAGAGCATGCCTGAGCAGGGGCGAAAGAGAGCTCAAGAAGAGGCAAGAGCATGCTCAAGAAGAAGCAAAAGCGGGCCTGAGAAGGGTTAATAATTCCTAATCAGAACAACTTTATCTACCATGCAAGGGAATGCCATACCAACAAATGGTGTACCTTTGCATGGTCTTTTTATGCCCATGGCATGACAGACGCATGCCAGCCCGCGATGGGTAGATACTGGACTCTTTGCCGACTGGAGACGTCATGCGCCACCGCCACATGCGGGCACAAGCCACGACACATGTGAGCAGGCGCACACAAGCAGAAGCACGACAACAGATGTAGAGAATAGCAATAAGAGAAAAGTATGGAACTGAACAAAAGTAAGAATTACGCATTTATTAGTATGTTGAAGAAATACGTGAGCAGCAGCATGCTGCTGGTAATAGCTACCGTGGCGGCTCTTATCGTGGCCAACAGCCCTCTGGGAGATGACTACCGCCACATCTGGGAGATGCCCGTAAGCCTGAGCGTGGGCGGGTTCAACCTCTTCAGCCACGGCGGGCACGCGATGACGCTGGGCGACTTCATCAGTGACTTCCTCATGGCAATATTCTTCCTGAGCGTGGGATTGGAGATCAAGCGCGAGGTGCTGTGCGGTGAGCTGTCATCAGTAAAGAAGGCCCTGGCTCCCATCATCGGCGCGTGCGGAGGCATGCTGGTGCCCGTGATTGTGTTCTATCTGGTGTGTCCCAAGGACCCCATCATGGAGCGCGGCATGGCGATACCCATGGCCACCGACATCGCATTCTCGCTGGGCGTGCTGAGCATCTTCAGCAAGCGGTGCCCCACAAGCCTCAAGATATTCCTGGCCGCCCTGGCAGTGGCCGATGACCTGGGCGGCATCATCGTCATCGCCATACGCTACACCGACAACCTCAACTGGCAGTTCCTGGAGGGCGCGGCACTGTGTGTGGCCTTCCTGGCCCTGTGCAACTGGCGCCAGGTGCGCAGCAAGGCACCCTACATAACGGCAGGACTGGCCCTGTGGTACTGCATGCTCAACAGCGGCATCCATGCCACGATAGCCGGTGTGGTGCTCGCCTTCTGCATCCCCGCCAACCTGCCCAACGGCACCAAGTACTATATCAACCGCATACGCAAGAACCTGGCACAGTTCCCGCAGACCGAGACGACCCTCGCCGACCGCAACAAGCCCGTCGTGCTCAGCGATGACGAGATACACATGCTCAAGAGTGTGGAGAGTGCCAGTGACCACTTGATAAGCCCCCTGCAGGACTTGGAGGACACGCTCAAGACCCCCATCAACTTCTTTGTCATCCCCCTGTTCGCCTTTGCCAACGCAGGTGTCAACTTTGACGGGATGAGCCTCGCGAGCCTGTTCAGCGGTGTGGGCCTGGCTGTGTTCCTGGGTCTGCTCATCGGCAAGTTCACTGGAGTGTTCAGCGCAACGTGGCTCTTCATCAAGCTCCGCGTCATCCAGAAGCCCGAGGGAGCCACCTGGGCATCCTTCGCAAGCGTGTGCATGATATGCGGCATTGGTTTCACCGTGAGCATGTTCATGGCCGGCCTGAGTTACCCTGCCCAGCACGCCGCGCTGCTCAATGATGCCAAGCTGGGCATCCTGATGGGCACGGTGGCCTCGGCAGTGGTGGGTAGCCTGATGCTAAATGCTACCCTTCCAAAGGAGCAGCCCGACGTGGCCTCCGCTGGTGCTGAATAGCACCCTGCGGCCAGGCAACGGAACCACCGTGTTGACCAGCGAGGAGCCCACATGGTGACGCCACAACAAGCGTCCCGTGTGGGCTTCTGTCGCGAATATCATCCCCTCCTTGGTGCTGCAGTACACCACCCCATCAAGTTCCTGGGGCATGTTGGGGGCTATCTCGTAGCCGAAGCCCACGTTGGTGGCATAGAGCTCGCGCGGCTCATCACCCCGGGTGCTGTAGCACACCAGGCTGTCGCGCATGGTCTTGCTATAGACCCGCTCACGGTCGGCGCTCAGCCCCACCGTCTCGCGCACCATCGACTGGTAGGTGCGCCACACCGTCTTGCCCGTAGTGGCGTCGATGCAGGTGAGTGCCCGCTCGGGGTCGGCGATGAAGATGCGTCCGCCCGTCTCCACCGGCCACACGGCAGCCGGACTGTAGTGCATGTCGTCCCTGGCCACCCCGCGCCACTTCCACAGGAGCCCGCCATCGCGGATGTCCAGGCAGTAGAGATACATGTCCCATGCGCCAAACACCACATGCTGGCCGGTGACGAGCGGCTTCGTCTCGATGTAGCCCGCCACGCCCGAGAAGGTCCAGCGCGCCTGGCCCGACCGCACATCCAGGGCACGCATGCAATGGTCGCTGCCACCCACATAGGCGATGCCGTCACGGATGGCCACCGCGCCCAGCACCGGAGCCCCGGCCTTCACCTTCCACAGCTGCTTGCCGTTGCTTGACTTCAGTCCGTAGATGCACCCGTCGGCACTGGGCACCACCAAGACGCCCTTCCACGCAGCCGGTGTGCCAATGATACGGGCACCTGTGGCAAAGGTCCACAGCCGCTTGCCATCCCCCAGCCGATAGGCCGTCACCATGCCCGCGTCATCTCCCACAAACACGCGCTTGCCCTCGACGGCGGGCGATGAATACACACTCACGCCCGACTGGTGCAGCCACACGCGCTCCACCTGGCTGTAGGTCACATTGTCGCTGCTGTCTGGGTACTCCCTAGCACCCGCATCGGGGTCGAGCACCTTGCCGTCGCGGTCACGTATGGGGCCTCGCATGGAGTAGGCCACATAAGGCATGGGGCCCGTGAGGGAGTTCATCACGGTGAGGCGTATGCTGTCGCGCGTCACCTCATACAGGCCATATCCCGTGCCCGTGTCCTGCTCGCGTATGTTGGAGCGGAGCAGGATGCCCGGGATGCCGTCATACGTCTGGTTGCACAAGGCATGATAGTGCCCCCCTATGCACAGCCTCACGTTGTAGTGCCGCAGGAGGTCGGTCACCTCATACCAGTTGTCCACATCGCCCTTGAGCAGCGGGTAGTGAGTGACGATGATGACTGGCTCGTCCTTGGGGTAAGAGTCGAGCCTCTGCCTGAGCCATGTGAGGTCCTGTGCCACCACATGCCCGTAGGCCATGCGCATCAGCGGGCCCGTGTTGAAGCCCAGGAAGTGTACCCCCTGGTGCTCAAACTCAAACCGCTCGTACCCGAAGATGCTCTTCCAGTCCATGCAGCCCGACTCGCTCCACTTGGTCTCGTGGTTGCCCATTACTATATAATAAGGTGCGCGCAACTGGTCAAACAGCCCCTTGGCCTCCGTCATGGCCGTGTGGTCGCCATCGTCGCTGATGTCGCCCGTGATGAGCACGAAGTCGATGCTGTCCTGGGAGTTGATACGCTGGATGCTCTCTTGCAGCTGCTCCTTGCGCTCCGGCATCTTGGTATTGAGATGGATGTCAGTAAGCTGCGCAAAGCGGAAGTGCTGGGCCATGGCCGTGCAGCCCAGTGCCATAAGGGTCACAAATAGTCTCTCTCTCATTTCTTCCATATATATCGGTAAGCAAATCGGCGGTTGGGGGCTGTGTCGCCCGAGGTGCACAGCGAGATGATGTCGGTGGGGTCAGTGGGATTGTCGGCCCACTTGAAGTCGAATGACAGGCTGTTGCCACCCAGGCCAAGCACCTTGCGTGGCACGGCAAGCTCCATCACATTGCCCTGCACGGCATAGGCAAGGTCACACACCTGCACCCACTCGCCCGTGGCAGCGTCATAGCGCATGAGCGAGGTGGCGCCGGCATCCCACACCATGCGGTTCACCACGAAGTCATAACCCTGCCAGCCCGTGTCCTGCCGCTGGTCGGTGTTGAGGAAGAGGAGCATCCAGGAGGGGTCGGTGTAGGGCGTGAGGGGCTGGTCGGTCTCCACCGCGAAGTAGATGTACTTCTTGTCCACAGCCACATGCGAGCGCACGATGTCGTTGCGCCCGGTGCTGTCGGTATAGTGCAGGTTGCCATAGCCGTCATGGTCGCGGTGTGCCACATCGCCGCGCGTGTCGGCAAAGTCCTCGGTGAGCAGCGGCCAGTCCTGCAGGCTGCCGTCCACCGTCACGCGGTGCAGGCCACGGAACACGGGGATAGAGTCCACGCCCTTGTAGCGGCGTATGTTCTCTGCCATCTGCATATAGTAGTTGTCCGTCCAGCCACCCTTCATGGGCGCGATGGTGCGGTTGAACTCCGCGTTGTACTGGTCAACGAAGTAGAAGGGGTTCTCCCTGCCCAGGAATGTGGTGGGCCCGGCAGCCTGTCCCGAGGGGTCCTTGCCGCTGCGGTATCGCCCGGCAGTCCACTCGTTCCAGTCGTTGAGATAGACAAACTCAGGATCGGCCTCCAGTGCCTCGTCCCACCTGTCCTGGAAGTAGATGCCACACTGCGTGGGATTCTGCACCACGCTGTCCAGCGCAGGGCAGTAGGTGGCGGTGGGCATGTCGTGGTCGTCCAGGCCAGGCTCCCCTGTCTCGCGCCGCCAGCTCTTGCCCACGATGCTGATGGGATGCTGCGCGGGGGTCACCGCCATCTCCTCCCTGCGGCCCTGGTGTGTGGAGCACAGCTGCTCGGGCGTGAGCCCCTTCACACGCTTCTCGTGCAGGTCATAGCCGAAGCTCCAGCAGTCCTCCTGTCCCACATACCTGCGGCCAGCCCACTCATAATAGCCCCACCACATGTTGCGCAGGGTGAAGAACTGCTTCACCTCGTCGCTGTAGTCGGCCAGGTTCTTCTCCCCGCCGTTGGGATTGGCGTCCACCGACGGTGTGGCGTTGTAGAGCAGGAGCGGCTTGCCGTCCCAGTAGAACCAGCAGTCCTGGTAGCGCGGCTGCTTGTAGTAGCGCTCGTAGAGGCTCTGCACCACGGTGATGACGTTGCCGTTGAAGGCCCAGAAGCAGAACTTGGGCACGCGGTTGCCCTCGCGCCTCATCTCCTGCATCGTGGTGAAGAGCACCTCCCACTCGTCCCAGTAGCACACCGCATTGGTCACGTCCATGATGAGCACGTCCACGCCCGCGTCGGCCAGCATGGACAGGTCGTGCCTGATGACGTACTTGTCCTGGCTCAGGAAGTAGCCGTACTCGGGCTCTCCCCAGTGATAGGAAGGCCCCGTCCAGGCCTTGTTGTCCCACTCGTTGCGGGCGTTGGGGTCCTCGTTGAGCACCCGGGTCACGTCGCACTTGTAATCGGCCCCGTTGTGAAGCCCCTGTGTGTGCCATGTGATGTAGAAGATGCCCACGGTGCGTGGCTTTCCGTCGCGCTTGAGCGGGGCCTCCTGTGCCGAGGGCATCGTGCGCCCCAGCGCGTCGGCAGCCACCCAGGTGGCGGTTGACTGTGCCTTGCCTGCCAGGGCCACCAGCCCTGCCAGCAACATACATCCGAGTCGTTTCATGCGATGAAGTCTTAGGTTAAAAGTGGTGTGAATGCTTGTGTGTGGAAAAGCAGGCAGGTGCCCGCCCCGTGGCCTGTGGCATCCACGGTGGCAGACACCTGCCTGGCTGTATGTCATCAAGTGTGTCCCAGCGGGTGGAGCACACGTCACGCTCAGTCCTTGCCGGCGCGCTTGCGCTCCAGGTGGTCAAGTATGATCTTGCGCATGCGCATGCTCTTGGGAGTCACCTCCACATACTCGTCACCCTTGATGTACTCCAGCGCCTCCTCCAGGGAGAAGATGGTGGCGGGGATGATGCGTGCCTTCTCGTCGGTGCCGCTGGCGCGCACGTTGGTGAGCTGCTTGGCCTTGCACACGTTGATGACCAGGTCGTT
The DNA here is from genome assembly GCA_050873805.1 of Prevotellaceae bacterium. Classification (GTDB taxonomy): domain Bacteria; phylum Bacteroidota; class Bacteroidia; order Bacteroidales; family Bacteroidaceae; genus Physcousia. Next base: position 55,714 of record JBNMJN010000002.1, read on the forward strand.
CTCGTGCACATGCTCGCCCACCACCTGTCCGGCATACACCTGCTCCTGCGGCTCGATGAAGAAGCGTCCGCGGTCCTGCAGGTGGTCGATGGCGTAGGCATAGGCATTGCCCGTCTCCAGGGCTATCATTGAGCCGTTGGTGCGGCGGGTGATCTCGCCCTTGTAGGGCTGGTACTCCTGGAAGCGGTGAGCCATGATGGCCTCGCCCTGGCTGGCCGTGAGCACGTTGGTGCGCAGTCCTATGATGCCACGGCTGGGAATCATAAACTCGATGTTCACCCTGTCGCCCTGCGACTCCATGCTCACGAGCTCGCCCTTGCGGCGCGTGACCATGTCTATCATGCGGCTCGAGAACTCCTCGGGGACGTTGATGGTGAGCTCCTCGATGGGCTCGCACTTCTGTCCGTTTATCTCCTTGTATATCACCTGTGGCTGTCCCACCTGCAACTCATAGCCCTCGCGGCGCATGGTCTCGATGAGCACCGACAGGTGAAGCACGCCTCGTCCGCTCACTATCCAGCGGTCGGTGTAGCCGTCCACCAGCCTGACACGCAGCGCGAGGTTCTTCTCCAGCTCCTTCTCCAGGCGGTCGCCTATGTGGCGGCTGGTGCAGAACTTGCCCTCCTTGCCAAAGAAGGGGCTGTCATTGATGGTGAAGAGCATGCTCATCGTGGGCTCGTCGATATTGATGGTGGGCAGTGGCTCGGGATTGTCGGCGTCGCAGATGGTGTCGCCTATCTCGAAGTGCTCCAGTCCCACGATGGCACAGATGTCGCCCGAGGACACCTCGGGGGTGCGCTGCCTGCCCATTCCGGTGAAGGTGTGGAGCTCCTTGATGCGTGTCTTCTCCATGCTGCCGTCGCGGTGAGCCACGGTGATGCTCATGCCCTCGCGCAGCGTGCCCCGGTGCACACGCCCCACGGCGATGCGCCCTGTATAGTTGGAGTAGTCCAGGCTGGTTATCAGCATCTGCGGTGTGCCCTCGAGCTGCTCAGGCGCAGGTATGTTGGCCACGATGCTGTCCAGCAGGTAGCAGATGTTGTCGGTGGGCTTCTGCCAGTCCTCGCTCATCCATCCGTTCTTGGCCGAGCCATACACCACGGGGAAGTCCAGCTGCTCCTCGGTGGCGTTGAGGTCGCACATGAGGTCAAACACCATCTCGTACACCTCCTCGGGGCGGCAGTTGGGCTTGTCCACCTTGTTGACCACCACGATGGGCTTGAGCCCAATCTGCAGAGCCTTCTGCAGCACGAAGCGTGTCTGGGGCATGGGTCCCTCAAAGGCGTCAACCAGCAGGATGCAGCCGTCTGCCATATTGAGCACGCGCTCCACCTCGCCTCCGAAGTCGCTGTGACCCGGTGTGTCGATGATGTTTATCTTGGTGCCCTTGTAGTTGATGGAGACATTCTTGCTCAGGATAGTGATGCCGCGCTCCCGCTCCAGCTCGTTGTTGTCCAACATCAAATCGTCTGTCTGCTGGTTCTCGCGGAACAGGTTGCCCGCAAGCAGCATCTTGTCCACCAGAGTGGTCTTGCCATGGTCAACGTGTGCGATGATGGCAATGTTTCTGATATTCTGCATATATTATCTCCATTAAAACTTGCGTGCAAAGGTACGACAAATTCTCCAAGGGCTGGCGCATCGGCGCTCGTTATTTGGGAGATACGGTTTCATTTGCCCGCCTGTGACTCCTGGGCAGGCGGCATTGTGCGGCGCTCACGGCCTCAGAGGCTGTAGATACCGAAGGGCCGTCCTGCCCACAGGCAGCAGGCGGCATTGTACCAAGGCAGGAGCGCAAGAGCCACACAGAGCACGCTCCAGCACACGATGAGCAGCGCGCTGGGCCAGCACCACATGCGGCCGCGCACAGGGCATGCCCCAGGGTATGGACGCCCAGGCTGTTGAGCAACGCCATGGCCAGCATGCTGCCACACAAAGTCATCCTCATCACTTTCATTTAACTTCTGTCGGAAAAGGGTTAGCCCTCAATACATCTGTAATAGTCCCACACACCCATGCCGATGCGGCATATGGAGCCGGGACTTCGCGCTCAGGTACGGGGACGGAAGCCACAGGCGTCCTGGCCCTGCCTCCATGCCAACTGCCACACCCCCGGAAATCACAGGATGGCATCGCGGCCGCACACACGCTGCCGTGCCCTGGCCACCTACAGCGCGCGGGCCTGTGCCTCCAGCCCGCTTGTGGGGTGGAGCAGATTACGGCGGCGCGCATCCCTGGTGCAGCCCAACTGGCCTCCCCGGGATGCGCGCCATGGTTGTTCCGTCCTCACACGATGCCCTGTGCCATCATGGCACGGGCCACCTTCATGAAGCCCGCCACGTTGGCTCCACGCACATAGTTGGTGTACCCGTCCTCGCGGCCGTAGCGCAGGCACTGGTCATGCACGGCGTGCATAATCTGCTGCAGGCGACTGTCCACCTCGGCGGCCGACCAGGAGATGTGCATCGCGTTCTGCGTCATCTCCAGTCCGCTGGTGGCCACGCCGCCCGAGTTGACGGCCTTGCCGGGGGCAAAGGGGACGCGGTGCTCCACCAGGTAGTCCACCGCCTGGGCCGTGCAGCCCATGTTGCTCACCTCGGCCACCAGGCTCACGCCGCCCGCATGCAGAGCCTCGGCATCGGCCAGCGTGAGCTCGTTCTGCGTGGCGCAGGGCAGGGCGATATCCACAGGCTGCTCCCACGGCTTGCGCCCCGGGAAGAAGGTGGCCTCGGGGTAACGCTCGGCATAGGGAGCCACGATGTCCTCGCCACTGAGGCGCAGGTCGAGCATGTAGTCTATCTTGTCGCCGCTCACACCCTTCGGGTCATACACATAACCGTCGGGGCCGCTCAGGGTCACCACCTTGGCGCCCATCTCGGTGGCCTTCTTCGCGGCGCCCCATGCCACATTGCCAAAGCCGGATATGGCCACCGTGCGGCCCTGGATGTCCTGCCCCAGGTCGCTGAGCATCTGCCTCACGAAGTAGAGCGCGCCATAGCCTGTGGCCTCGGGACGCAGCAGCGAGCCGCCAAACTCCAGCCCCTTGCCGGTGAAGGTGCCGGTGTGCTCGCGCGAGAGCTTCTTGTACATGCCAAACATGTAGCCCACCTCGCGGCCGCCCACACCGATGTCGCCGGCAGGCACGTCCTGGTCGGGGCCCAGGTTGCGCCACAGCTCCAGCATGAAGGCCTGGCAGAAGCGCATGATCTCGGCCTCGCTGCGCCCGCGCGGCCCAAAGTCAGAGCCGCCCTTGCCGCCGCCCATGGGCAGCGTGGTGAGCGCGTTCTTGAAGGTTTGCTCAAAGCCCAGGAACTTCAGTATGCTCAGGTTGACCGAGGGATGGAAGCGTATGCCACCCTTGTAGGGGCCAATGGCGTTGCAGAACTGCACGCGGTAGCCCAGGTTGACATGCACCTCGCCATGGTCGTCCACCCAGGGCACGCGGAAGGAGATGATGCGGTCGGGCTCCACCAGCCGCTCTATCAGCCGCACCCGCTCAAACTCTGGATGCTGGTTGTAAACGTGCTCGATGGAGAGCAGCACTTCCCTCACGGCCTGCAGGTACTCGGCCTCGCCGGGGTGCTTGGCCTCAAGTTGCTGTAAAATCAGTTCAGTCTTCATAGTGTTGTATGTTAGTCTTGTGGTAATGTTGTTTAGTACGTGCAAAGTTAGCATTTCCTTTCATTGTGGCAAGGAAAACGGCAAGATACCGCACGAATTTAACTCTTTTTTGTCATTTTGTCAAGTGCAGTTCGCAAAACGGCTCTCTCCACCGCACCGCAGAAGCCTCTGGCACGGCCTCAGCATGGCCATGGAGTGGGCACTCTGGCGCGCTGCCCCTACGCATGCGCCACGCCGTCCCTTTCGTCCAGCCTGGGCTGAACGGTCAACGCATGCGGCCGCGATGGACAACGCATGCCGCTGCATCTTGCGTTCAGCCCAGGCTGGACGAAAAAGGCATGCGGCTGCGATAGCCAACGCAGCGCGCCGCAATGGTCAACGCATGCGGCTGCGATAGCCGATGCAGCGCGCCGCGATGGTCAACGCATGCGGCTGCGTCCTTGGAGGCTTCGCTGTGCCTGGCTGGCCTCATCGGCATGGAGTGCGTGGCCCAGCCATGTGCGCCATCTGGCCCATGCCCCTTTGCCCCATGCCCACATGCCGCACGAGGCCGAAGGGGACAAGAAAAAGAGAGGCGCATGCTCCCTACTCAGGAGTATGCGCCTCTCGCTTGTGTCGTGGGGGTTACCGCCTGGCGGCGGCCCCCCTACTCTGCTCTCACTTAACCAGCACTCTGGCGGAGGCGGGGCTCCGCCCAAGTGCCTCACGCTCGGCACAGCCCAAGCCTGGGGGCTTGGTCTCTGCTCTCACTTAACCAGCACTCTGGCGGAGGCGGGGCTCCGCCCAAGTGCCTCACGCTCGGCATAGCCCAAGCCTGGGGGCTTGGACTCTGCTCTCACTTAACCAGCACTCTGGCGGAGGCGGGGCTCCGCCCAAGTGCCTCACGCTCGGCATAGCCCAAGCCTGGGGGCTTGGTCTCTGCTCTCACTTAACCAGCACTTTCTTTCCGTTCTGGATATAGATGCCCTTCTGCATCTTCTCCACACGCTGGCCGCTGAGGTTGTAGATAGTGCCGTCGGTGCGGAGCGTGCCTGTGCCAGGAGTCACAGCGCCAATGCCTGTGCCAATGACTTCCTTGAGCACGGGATAGGCTCCCTCCTCCATGGTGCATGACCACACATAGGGGTTCCATGCCACCACGGCCTGCTGCAGGTCAGAGAAGTTATCGCCATCGTAGTACAGGATACCCTCCAGCACGTCGGTGTCCTTGACCGTGCCGAACATCTGCTCACTGTTGTTCCACACGCACACGTTCTTGTAGGTGGATGTGCCCTCGTACTTGGCGTTCACATCGCCCATCACGCCTGCGGTGACTGCGGTGCCTGTGATGGAGCCTGCGGCATAGACGTTCTCCATGTTGAGGTCGGCGCTCACGCGACCCACGATGCCGCCAGTGGTGGTTGTCTCCTTGTCAACGGTGATATCGAGGCGGCCGTAGCAGTTCCTGATGGTGGTGGGGCCACCCACATTGCCAAAGAGGCCACCGCAGTAGCCCGAGGCCACATGCAGCTTGCCCTCGACCCACACGTTCTCGACCTCTGTGGACTGCAGCACGCCGTCAACCTTGTAGTTGCCGTGGCCCACGTATCCGCCCAGCACGCCGCTTCCGGTGGCTGTGCAGGTGACATTGGCAGCGGGGAAGCCCACATTGCGCACAGCTCCGCAGAGCACGCCGAAGAAGCTGCTGTAGCTGCCCTCGGTGCTGGTGAAGCCATAGATCAGATGGTTCTGTCCGTCGAAGTCAATCCAGTTCATGAAGGCCAGGTCGCCCTGCTTGTCCACTCCCTGGTTGAGGGGAGCCCAGGTGGAGATGGTGCTCATGTCGATGTCCTGCTCCAGGGTCACATGATTCATGCGGCCGGGCTGCAGGTGCTGGCGCAGTGCCACCAGGTCGTAGAGGTCATGCACGCGGAATGGCTTCTCGATGGTGCCGTCCTCGTCGGGCTCGCCCTCCAGCTTGGTGAAGGTGACGGTCATGGCCGTAGCGTCGTAGAGGATGCCGAAGCGGCCTGGCTCCAGTACCCAGCGGGGCTCGCCGTAGAAGCGGTCGCAGCCCTCGATGGGCTGTCCGTAGGTGTCGGCCTGGATGGTATCGGGTGTGGCTGACGTGCCTATGCGGGCCTCGGTCAGGTTGCCGCCGTTCATCGACCATCCGCCTGCAAACAGGGTGACACCGTCATCACCGCCTGCCTCTATCTCAAACTCGCCGTAGTAGTGTCCGCCTCCCATGTGCACGAGCGGGTGGTTCTTGCCGGTCTTCCAGTTGTCTCCCTTGAGCGCGCCCACCAGATAGCAGTAGTCGGGCAGGAGCACATCGCCCTCGGGCTCGAAGGTTGCCTGGGTGCGCTCGGCATTGATGGTCACCTTCCAGGTGCCGCCATACACGGCCATGTACTGGCTTGCCGCTGCCACGGTGCGCAAGTCAATCACGTTGCGCCCGGTGGATACCCAGCGCGGGTGCTCGTTGGCACAGTCGAGCGCAAGGCCCTGATAGGTGAAGAACACCATGTCGCGGTTGCCGTAGCCAGCATCCACATGACGGTCAAGGCCAGTGAACGTGCCCTGGTAAGAGCCATCGGGCTGGCGTGTGAGGGGATACAGGCCGCTGTTCTGATTCCAGAGTGTGGCGTCCTTGAGGTCGCCCACCACATAGATGACATCCACGATGGGGGTCAGGCGCAGCTGCTTGGCCAGGGCCTCGGCCTCCTCATTGGTGTACTTGCCTTCCTGGATATTCTCGGACACCACGATGTAGGTGTTGTTGCTGAATTCGTCTGCCGCCTTGTACTCGGGAGTCCAGTTGTTGGGATCCTTGTCGTCAGTGGTGCCCGGCAGGAGCATTCCTGCCTTCTGTGCGGCATCCCAGTAGGCATCGTTCACCATGTCGAGCACGGTGGCCAGGTCGCTGTACACAGCCACGCTGGTGCTCAGCACCTTCATGTAGTCGTTGGCCTGGCTCAGGATGGCATACTTTTCATCGGCATCCGTTGCCTTCAGTCCCTTGGTGATGATGTCCTGTGCATTGGCGCGCGCCTCGGCATTGCAGTACTGCCCGTTGGCGTCCATGTCGTCCACGCGCTTCTGCAGGCTCTGCAGCACTTCGTCCATCGCCTCCATGTTCTTGGCCATGTAGGTCAGGCGGAAGTTGGTAAACACCGTCCAGCCGCGTGCCTTGGCTGCCTCGCGGGGGTCTCTCAGTCCCACGGTCATCTTGCCTCCGGTGACCAGTCCATATACGGTCTGCTTGTAGCGTCCGCCCATGAAGGCAAACGAGCAGCCATACACGCTGTTGGGCACATAGCCGTCATTCGTGAGGTTGTCATAGGGCCATGTGCCTGCGTCGGTGATAAAGCAGTTCACGCTGTCCTCGGCCAGCTCCATTGACAGAGCGTCGGCATTGATGTTCTTGACAGGTGACTCGAAGTCGTTGATGTAGAGCACCACGGGTGCCTCGTCCTTGCTCTCGGTGTTCTCTGAGCGATAGAGGCCGTTCAGGTCGAGCCGGTAGAGGCCGTCGGGTATGTCGGTCACCTCCTGGCTGAGCTCAAACTTGGTGTTGAAGGACTGTGCCACGGGGAACTCTGCCTGGCCCATGCCTGAGTTGAAGTTGCCTGTGATGGCAGCCGTGGGGTTCCAGCCCAGGAACTCCTTCTCCTTCATGTCGGCATTCTGCAGCAGCTCGGTAATGTCGGTGCCCTCCTTCACGTCCAGTTTGCGGGCGCGGGTGTAAAGGCTGTCCGCATAGGCTTGCTCGGCCTGGAGCTCTGCCACGGTGAGCAGGCAGTTCTCGGTGATGTACTCATAGGTACCGTGGATATACTTGTCATCGGGAGCCAGGTTCTCGTTGAGGTAGTCCTCGAGCAGGGTCAATGGCTCGCAGGGGCTCATGGAACTGGCGGCCAGCGTCTCCTTGAGCGTGGTCATGGCCTTCACATATGCCTCATAGGCCACCGCGCTCTGGTGCACCTGGGGATACAGGGCATACATCTGCTGGTACAGCGAGGTGACTTCCTCGGCAGTGGCGGCACTGCCCACGGCCTCCTCTGCCTTGCGGAAGGCATCCATCAGGGAGGCTTGCGCCAGGGTGCCGTCCTCAATCTCCATGTTGCCCAGGAAACTGCTGCGCCAGGTGTCGTAGGCCGCAAAGGTGTTGCCGCAGTAGGCCAGGCTCCAGTCGTCAAACACGCACCACGAGGCCACTGCGGTTATGCCCTTGGCCATAAGCCCCACACGCAGCGTGCCGTCGGTGACGGGCACATAGACGGTATTGCCCGAGTAGAGGTCCTCTGCGTTGTAGAGCGTGAAGGCGGCGCGCCTGTTGGGGCCCCACTGGCCGGGAGCGAACTGCACATCGAGGTCGTGCTTCTTGGTGGGAGACAGGCCGTCGAGGATGTCCATCATGCGCACATCCGAGGTCACGTCGGCACTCTTGCCATACAGGTATGCCCTGCGCTCCTCGGGCTGCAGGTTACGTCCGTCGGTGGTGTAGTAGTCATGGTTCTCGCCATTGGCCACGCGGAAGAGGCCATGGAGGTTCAGCTTGTAGATGCCATTGGGCAGGCCGGTGATGTCCTGGTAGGTGTCAAACTCCTTCAAGCCGAACAGCTCGGCGCAGCCGTCGCTCACGGTCATCTTCGTGCCGCTCCAGCCCGTGCCGTTGTTGGTCTTGCCATAGTCGGGGTTGACCAGCAGCATGGTGGCATCAATGAGGTCGTTGGTGTCCGTGTGTGCGGCAAGGTATGCCTTGATGGCCACCTTGATCTCGTCCTTGGCACCGGTCAGGGCCTCCTTGGTGCTGTTGGCATCGTTGTAGATGGCCTCCACCTGCGACAGGTCAATGTCGGGATAGACTCCCTTGACCTCCTCGATGTTGGCGTAGAGGTCCTCTGCCAACTGGTAGAGTTCGGCATCGGCCAGCCACTTGTCATAGTCGGAGGCCTTGACCAGAGTCCAGTTGATGGGCTCGGCCGATGCCACGATGCCCGTGGGCTGGAGCCATGTGGTGCCGTCGCCAGGCACATAGCCTATATACACGCGCTGGCCATAGGTGGTCTCATCAAAGGCGCTCTTGCTGAACTTTGCCGCATAGAAGCGTACCTCGTCACCCTTCCACTCGGCCGACCACACGTTGTTGCCACGGTTGGAGCAGTCGTTTACCAGGTAAGTGCCGGTGATGAACACATCGTCCCAGCCCTTGGTGTCATTGGCCCAGTTGCGTATGACATAGCGCTTGCCGTCCCACTCCGTCTCACCATCGTCCAGGAATGGGCGGAAATAGACCTGGTGTCCAGTGGCTCCCTGGGTGGCCTGGGTGCCCCAGTTGTTGCCCGACGTGTAGAAGAAGTCACCAGCCTTGCTGTACAGGTAGTACTGCTGCCCGTCGGTGTTCTGACTGGCCTGCAACTCGGTGGTTCCCACGGGGACTGGCTTCTCCCTCTGGGCCTGCAAGCCCATTGTGACCATCATCATGGCCGCAAGAAAGTAGCATCGTTTCATAGTGGTTTTTGTTTGAGTTAATAATGTTAATAGGGTAAAGTATTGTCTGGAATTGGATGATGAGTGCCATGTGGCGCGCCTGCGCGTCATGCCCACTCGCCCACTGGCGCTTCCGCGCCCGCCTGCCCTGCCCCCGGTGTCCCGCCCGCCTGGCCACAGGAGCCAGGCGGGTGAGGAGCCGGGGGGGGGGCGAGAGCCTGCCGGGGGCGAACTCAGTAGCGCACCTTCAGATACTTGACACCATGGCTGGGGACGAAGTATCGGAGGGCTGTGGTGCTGAGGTCCTTCTGCCTCCACAGGTCACGCACGGCGGTAAGCTTCTGCGCTCCTATCTGCTGGAAATAGCGGCTGAGGTCCACATGCGCATCCTCGCTGCCCACGTTGAAGATACCCAGGGCATGGCTGCCATCGGCCAGGGGACGCACGAATATCTGTATGTCACCGTCCTCGACCACGCGCACGGCCTGCTTGCCCAGGATGTCCTGGTTGACGGCATTCACCTCGTTGTTGCACAGGAGGCCCACTGTGAAGTCGTCCATCTGCGCGATGTCGCAACCGATGAGCATGTTGCTGGCCATGAGGGTCCACAGCGAGATGTGGGTGTACTGCTCGTCGGGTGTGAGGCGGCTGTCGCGCAGGTTGGCGCTCCAGCCCACCTTGCCCACGATGAGCATGTCGGGGTCATTCCAGTGTCCAGGCTGTGCGTAGGGATGCAGAGGGGCATTGCGGCGGAAGCCGATGTCGTACATGCTCTCCCAGGTGTCGGTTATGTCGCCCGTCGTGCGCCAGGAGTTGGCATCCACGGCCTCGCCCCACTTCCACACGTCGGCCATTCCGTACTGGCACAGGCTGTAGAAGATGTCACGGGGCTGGGCGCGCAGGCAGCCCTCCATGTGCAGGTAGGGGCGCACGTAGCTTGCCACCGTCTGGTTGTCCTTCTCGGTGTGGTGCTTGCGGCTGTAGCCGCACCAGTCGTACTTCAGGTAGTCTATGCCCCAGCTGTTGTAGGTCTGGGCATCCTGCATCTCATGGTCGATGCTGCCCAGGTAGCCGCCACAGGTGCGGTCGCCAGGCGATGAGTAGATGCCAAACTTGAGGCCCTCGCCATGCAGCCAGTTGCCCAGGCCCTTCATGTCGGGGAACTTCTCGTTGGTGGCTATCGTGCCGTCGGCATTGCGCTGGGCTGACTCCCATGCGTCATCGATGTTGATGTAGGCATAGCCATAGTCGGCGAGTCCCTTCTCTATCAAGGCCTTTGCGCTGCTCACCACCTTGTCCTGGGTAACGCTCAGCCCCCAGCAGTTCCAGCTGTTCCATCCCATGGGAGGCGTGAGGGCTATCTTGCTGCCCACACGGATGGTGAACTTCTGCTCGGCCTGGCCTTTTGCGTTGCTGGCCTTGACGGTGAAGGTGTAGCTGCCTGCCTTGTCGATCTTGCCGCTCAACGCGCCATTGTCGGGGTTCAGAGCGAGCCCTGCGGGCAGACCGTCGGCTGTGAACTTCATGGGCTTCTCGCCACTCACGCCAAAGCGGAAGATGACCGGCGAGCCGGGACGCACGCCGAAGAGGCCGGTGGTGTTGAATCGTGGGGTGAGGGGAGCGGCAGGCGTGAGGATGTACTTGTTGACACTCTCGCTGCTGATGCTGCGTCCGCTCTTCTTCTCGGTGAAGGTGGCCACCACCTTCACGCGCTTGCTCTTATCTACCTTGATCGCATAGCGGGCGGGCTTCTTCTCGCTCACCGTGAACTTCTTGCTCACCGTGGAGAGCACCTCATCATCGTCGGTATCCACCGCCTTGAGGGTGAGCGTGCCCGAGAGGGCACTCTGGTAGCGGCTGTTCACCTGCACCTGTATGGTGCCGGCATCGGGCTGGGTGGAACTGAGCGACAGGCCATCCACGCGGGAGGGAACCTTCACCACGACTGGCCCTTGGAACATGCCGCCCGGATTGCCCCCGCTGTAGCAGCGCACGGCAAGCACATTGTCCTGCTCCCAACGGATATCCTTGCTGTCAACCTTCACATTGTACAGGCGCGGCTTGCTCCATTGGCTGCGGTAGCCACCCTTGTCCTGGGGGAACTGCCCCGTCTTGCCTATGAGCTTGCCATTGAGATAGGTCTCGTCGGCATCGTCCACCGCGCCCAGGGCAAACTGCACCACTTCCTTCATGTCAGAGTCCTCAAGCATCGACTTGGTGAGCCGCACATGGAAGCGATACCAGGCGGTGGCGGCATCGGCGCGCTTTCCCTGGGCGTCCCAGGTCTTGCACACGCTCAGGGTCTCCCACTTGCTGTCATCAAGGGTGACTGAACTGAACGACGGGTCATCGCCCATCTTGAACTTCGCCTCACGGAACTTCAACTCCTGGGCCGCCATTGTCATGGAAGCCACAGCGAGGACGGAAAAGAATAGCTTCTTCATCTGTCTGACATATATGTTAGGTTCATTATCTTTAGGAATAGCATGCCACACAAGCCGCAAAAGCATGTGCGACACTTACAAAGTTACTCTTTTTCAACATACAAGCCTAACCATGTCACCAAAAAATTGTGTGCAAAGTGCATTTTTTCACTCTCGCCACGCCTCACAGGCCGTGCGCATGCTCACAAGGAGCGTCCCCAGGCACCCGACGGGGCGTGCAGCAGCAGCAAGGACAGGGAACAAGAAAGGGGCGCGACACCGTCTCCGGTACCACGCCCCTTGTCCTTTGCTTGCCTTGTACAGCGAACTTATGCCTCCTTGGCAGCAGCCACACGCTTCTCGGCGATGCGGGCCTTCTTGCCGGTGAGGTTGCGCAGGTAGTACAGCTTGGCGCGACGCACCTTACCTACCTTGTTCACTGTGATGCTGTCGATGTTGGGTGACTCGATGGGGAAGATACGCTCCACACCCACTGTTCCCGACATCTTGCGGACAGTGAAGCGGCGCTTGATGCCATGGCCAGCAATCTTGATCACCACGCCACGGTAGAGCTGCACGCGCTCCTTGTTGCCCTCGACAATACGGTAAGCCACGGTCACGGTGTCGCCTGCCTTGAACTCAGGGGCGGTCTTGCCCGTAGCAAATGCTTCTTCAGCAATTTTAATTAAATCAGCCATCTTGGTTTGAATATTAAAAAATTGTGTGTCGATCGCACATGGGCATAGCAGGTCACACTCTTCTTCCCTGCCAGCGACCCATGGGAAAGCGGGTGCAAAGGTAGCCCTTTTTCGCCTAACACAAAAGCGCAGAGGGGAAAAGTTGCTCATCCAGAGTGCATTTTGTGGCGAATTGCGTAACTTTGCACTCCGAAACAATACATCAACAAGGATGAACAACTTACAGAAACTGGCTGTGCTGATGGCTTGGGCACTCGTGCCCGGCTCGCTGGCGGCACAGCGATACAAGGTGCGCAGCATCGCATGGGAGCGGCTGGAGGTAACCTCTGCACTCGACTCCACCCCCGACCAGGAGGCCATGGACATCGTGCGACCCTACAAGGCGGGGGTTGACAGCGTGATGATGCCCACGCTGGGGCTGAGCCGCGTGGCGATGTCGGCGGGCAGGCCCGAGAGCCTCCTGGGCAACTGGGCGGCTGACGTGCTGGTCGAGGGAAGCACCGCGACGGGCATGGAGCGCGCCGACATGGGACTGATAAACGTGGGCGGACTGCGCAACAACATGCCCGAGGGCATCGTGCGCAAGGGGGACGTGATGCTCATCGCGCCCTTCGAGAACCGCCTGGTGGTGCTGGAGATGAAGGGAAAGGACCTCAAGGAGCTGATGGAGAACATCGCCGCAGTGGGCGGCGAGGGTGTGAGCAGCAGCGTGAGGCTGGTCATCTCGCCCGACAGGAAGGTGGCTTCGGCCACCATCGGGGGCAAGGCTATCGAGGACGGACACACTTACCGCATAGCCACACTGGACTACCTGGCCGAGGGAAACGACCACATGACGGCACTCAAGAAGGCCACGAAAAGGCACGACCTGGGCATCCTGACACGTGACCTCATGGCCGAGAGCATCATCAAGAACCGCATAATAGACAGCAAGATAGAGGGGCGCATAGTGCTACAGAAGCCCTGACACGCACCTGGCCACCACCCAGCAGGCCCGCACACGGAGTCCCGCGCAAGCCTGCCGAAAAGCAACAGAGGAACTAAGGAATCCAACCGAGGAACTAAGGAATGAAGAAGATAATATCCATCATAAGCCTGGCTGCCACATTCTGCCTGGCTGCCAGCGCGCAGGAACGACACCTGCTGGTGCTGCACACGAGCGACACGCACTCATGCGTGGAGCCTATATCCAAGAACTTCAGCGACACGGCACAGGCCAACAAGGGCGGCTACATGCGCCGCGCGGCTCTCATCAAGCAACTGCGCAAGGAACGCTCCGAGCTCCTGCTGCTGGACTGTGGCGACTTCAGCCAGGGCTCGGCCTACTACAACCTGTACCACGGCGAGGTGGAGGTGAAACTGATGAATGCCATGAAGTATGACGCATGCACCATAGGCAACCATGAGTTTGACTTTGGCCTGGGCAATCTGGCACGCCTCATCCGCATGGCCAACTTCCCCTTTGTGTGCTGCAACTATGATTTCACGGGCACCCCATGCGAGGGACTGGTGAAGCCCTATATAATAATAGAACGCGCGGGAGCGCGCGTGGGCATCCTGGGAGTGTGCCCCCAGCCCGACGGGCTGGTGACGAAGGCCAACTATGAGCCCATGAAGTACACCGACCCGGCCGTGGCGGCACAGCCTGTCATCGACCTGCTCAGGCAGCAGGAGCACTGTGACCTGGTCATCTGCCTGAGCCACCTGGGACTGGCCAAGGGGCAAGGATACGACGAGGACTTCATCGCGCGCACCACAGGAATAGACCTCCTGCTGGGCGGACACACGCACACTTACCTGTCCCACCCCGCCCATGCCATTGACAAGGCCGGGCACGAGGTGCTGATTGACCACATGGGCAAGAACGCGCGCTTCATCGGCTCCATGGACATCACGCTGGAGCCATAAGCCAGACAGGAGCGTGCCTGCAGCCCGGAAAGCCTGCAGGCACACAGGGACAGATACAGAAGTCGGGCGTGTGCGCAACCTCTCAAGTGGCTGCACACACGCCCGATATTCATTTTGCTTCTCAGCGAAGTCCTCGACCCGCTATGCCTCATCGCGACAGCACCCCTCACGCGGAAGCCACCGCAGGGTGAATCCCCCTGCCAGGCAAACGTCCAGGCATGCCACACCAGGCATACTCCCTCGCCCGGGAGAGAGGCTGGGAGAGGACTCCCCCTTACGCCACTCGCTTAGTTCAGAGAGATTGCGCCGCTGGGGCAAGCGTCGGCACAAGTGCCACACTCTGTGCACATCTCGGGGTTGATAGAGTACTTCTCGCCCTCAGAGATTGCTCCTACGGGACACTCGTCGATACATGTGCCGCAAGCAACACAGTCGTCACCAATTACGTATGCCATAATCTTAAAGTTTTATTTGTTATTTGAATATCTGTTCGTATTATGCCTGCAAAGATAATTGATTTTAGTGATACGAGCCACCTTTGCCCCTCTATTTTTTCCCTTGCACTCATCAAAAACAATGATTAGAGCAATAAAGCGGCCCTCGCACGCGTTATTCTTAATGATGAAATCCCTATCCTCCAAAGTCCTGTGCCTGATGCTCGGCCTGCTCTGCGCCCTTGGCGCGGGAGCGCAGAAGCGCAAGGTGATGAACCGCCCCTACCTGGACATGCGGAAGCTGCACTATGGCTTCCTCATCGGACTGCACATCCAGGACTTGGAGATGCAGAACAACGGGTACATCGACCCTGCCACAGGACAGCAGTGGTATGCCGATGTGGACAACTACAACCCAGGCTTCAGCGTGGGGGTAATGGGCGAGCTGCGCCTCAACAGGTATCTCGCGCTGCGCCTCGCGCCCACCATGCACTTCGGGCAGAAGCACATCCTCTTCCATGAGCAGACGAGCGGCAGGGACACCACACAGAACATCAAGAGCACCTACATATCGCTGCCCCTGGACCTGAAGTTCGCCGCCCCGCGCTACAACAACTTCCGCCCTTACCTGATAGCGGGCGTGAACCCCATGGTGGACCTCACCACCAAGAAGCACGCGGCGCTGATGCTCAAGCCCTTTGACTGCTACCTGGAGGTGGGCATGGGCTGTGACATCTACTTGCCATTCTTCAAGCTCAACCCCGAGCTCAAGTTCTGCTTCGGCCTGGCAGACATTCTGAAGAAGAACCGCAAGGACTTGATCGACAACACGCTCCTCAAATACACCAACAGTCTGGACGGTGCCTCGTCCAAGATGATTGTGCTCACGCTCTACTTCGAGTAGGCCGCGAGCCGCGGCAGGGAAGCCCGGCGCGCCAGCGCCGTGGCCACCACACATGCAATGCCCGCAACATGCGGATTCCCCCACAGGCTGCTCTGCCTGGGAAATCCACACGTTGCGGGCATTACTGCATCGCACTCCCCCACCCCCGGCAAGCCCTGGGGAGGTGCGGATTCTCCTCCCTGGGGCAAACCGGGCAGGGGCATCCCTGCTACTTGAGGCGCGCCAGCGTGCCGGCGATGCGGCGCATGGCCTCGATGATGTTGGCCTCGCTGGTGGCATAGCTCATGCGGAAGCACTCGGGCGAACCGAATGCATCACCGCCCACGGTGGCCACATGGCCCACCTCCAGGAGATACATGGCCAGGTCGGTGCTGTTGCTTATCACACGGTCACCATCACGCTTGCCGAAGAAACTGCTGCACTTGGGGAACAGGTAGAAGGCCCCCTGAGGATTGTTGACCTCCAGCCCCGGTATCTCGCGGGCCAGGCGCACGATGAGGTCGCGCCTGCGCTCAAAGGCCTGGCGCATCACCTCCACACACTCCTGCGAACCCGTGTAGGCAGCCTCGGCAGCCTTCTGCGACACCGAGCAAGGGCCGCTCGTGTACTGTCCCTGCAGTTTGTTGCAGCCCTTCACCACCCATTCGGGAGCCGCGATGAAGCCTATGCGCCATCCCGTCATGGCATAAGCCTTGCTCACGCCATTGACTATCACCACGCGGTCTTTGATGTCGGGGAACTGTGCCATGCTGGCGTGCGCCCCCACATAGTTGATATGCTCGTATATCTCATCGGCAATCACCATCACGCGCTCGTGGCGGAGCAGCACATCCTTGAGTGCCTCCAGCTCGGCCGCGCTATAGACCGAGCCTGTGGGGTTGCTGGGCGAGCACAGGATGATGGCACGCGTGCGCGGTGTGATGGCCTGCTCCAGCTGTTCGGGAGTCACCTTGAAGTCCCGCTCGATGGTGGTGGGGATGGCCACGGGAGTGCCCTCGGCCAGGAGCACCATCTGCGGGTAGCTCACCCAGTAGGGTGCGGGGATGATGACCTCGTCGCCCTGGTTGACCAGGGCCATGATGGCATTGCACACACTCTGCTTGGCGCCGTTGCTGCACAGAATCTGGCTGGGCAGGTAGTCCAGCCCGTTCTCGTGCTTGAGCTTGGCCACTATGGCCTTCCTCAGTTCGGGGTAGCCAGGCACGGGAGAGTAGCGTGTCCAGTTGTCCTGCACCGCCTTGATGGCCGCCTCCTTGATATGGTCGGGCGTGTTGAAGTCGGGCTCTCCCACGCTCATGTTGATTATGTCCACTCCCTGAGCCTTGAGCTCGCTGCTGCGCTGGCTCATGGCCAGTGTCGCGCTGGGCGACAGACGGTTGAGTCTGTCTGACAGAATATTCTCCATCTCTTGTATGTTTATGGTTTCTGAGTTGCTTCCTTGTGTGTGTGTGAATTGTGCTGCGGGGCAGGCGCATCAGCCTACAGCTTGTGCCCCATGCGTATGCGCTTGGTCTCGAGGTAGCGTTTGTTGTAGGGGTTGGGCTCCACCACGATGGGCACGTTCTCCACGATCTGGAGTCCGTAGCTCTCCAGTCCCACGCGCTTGACGGGGTTGTTGGTGATGAGCCTTATCTTGCCCACGCCCAGTTCCCTCAGTATCTGCGCCCCCACGCCGTACTCGCGCTCGTCGGGCTGGAAGCCCAGGTGGATGTTGGCATCCACCGTGTCGTCGCCCTCTTCCTGCAGCTTGTAGGCCGCTATCTTGTTCATCAGCCCAATGCCGCGCCCTTCCTGGTTGAGATAGACCACTACTCCCTTGCCCTCCTGGTCAATCATCTGCATGGCGCGGTGCAGCTGCTCGCCGCAGTCGCATCGCTTGCTGCCGAAGATGTCTCCTGTGACACAGCTGCTGTGCATGCGCACGAGCACAGGCTCATCGGCCTTCCACTCGCCCTTGATGAGTGCCACGTGCTCCAGCCCGTTGCTCTTCTGGCGGAAGGGGATGATGCGGAAGTTGCCGTACTCGGTGGGCAGTGCGGCCTCCACACCGCGCTCCACCAGCGACTCCTGCCTGAGCCGGTAGGCGATGAGGTCGCGTATGCAGATAATCTTGAGCCCATGCTCCTGTGCCACCTGGCGCAGCTGTGGCATGCGCGCCATGGTGCCATCCTCGTTGAGTATCTCGATGAGCGCGGCGGCGGGCTGCAGTCCTGCCAGGCGCGCCAGGTCGATGGCGGCCTCGGTGTGGCCAGCGCGCTTGAGCACTCCCTTGTCCTGTGCATACAGGGGATTGATGTGCCCCGGACGGCCGAAGTCGGTGGGGCGGCGCGAGGGGTCGGCCAGCGCGCGTATGGTGGCAGCGCGGTCGTGCGTGCTCACGCCGGTGGTGCATCCCTCCAGCAGGTCCACGGTGACGGTGAAGGGCGTGCCCAGCATGCTGGTGTTCTCCTGCACCTGGTGCGGCAGTTCCAGTTCCCTGGCACGGCTGATGGTGATGGGGGCGCACAGCACGCCGCGTCCGTAGCGCAGCATGAAGTTCACCTTCTCGGGAGTAATCATCTCGGCGGGCGTGATGAAGTCGCCCTCGTTCTCGCGGTCCTCGTCATCTACCACAATGACAAACTTGCCTTGCTTGAAGTCCTCAAGAGCCTCATCGATGGTGCTCAGTGTCACTTTGTCATTCATATTGTTGCTTGTTTATGCGTTCTATAATGAGTGTGTTTATCTTGCCAATGGTGTTCATGTCGTTCCACAGGCGCAGGCGGTAACGCCAGATGCGCAGCCAGAAGAAGAGGCCCAGGGGCAGGAAGAGTCCTGTGGCAACGTTGAGCCTGGGGGAGCGGAAGGGCCTGGTGTGGGCGCTGGTCTCCAGTATGGGATACTGGTTGAGGCGCAGCAGGATGACGCTGTCGTGGCTGTTGTGCAGCTCGTCGATGAGTGCCTCCAGGCGGTCGCTGAGCCGCTCCACCTCGTGGTCGTCCCTGTAGTGGAAGAAGATGCGCTGGTAGGAGGGCGCGCTGGTGAGCCGTGCCTCGCGGTTGTATGCCTGGCAGTCGCGCGAGAGGGCCTCCAGGTCGGTGGCCACGCGGCGGTACTGGGGGTCGTGTATGACCACCTCCTTGCGGTTGATGGCGCGCGAGGAGCGCAGGCCAAAGAGGCGGCGCACGAAATTGCGGTAGCCCTCGATGCTGAACACCGCGCTGTCCTTGTTGGCACGGGTGGTGAGGAACATGCCCACGGGCAGCAGCACCGCGCTGCTGAGCCAGATGCCCGACAGCACATTCCACTCGCCCGTCTTGGCCATCTTCTCTCCGGCCACGTTGACGATGTAGTAGAAGATGAATATGAGCACGCTCACCACCACGGGCAAGCCCAGTCCGCCCTTGCGTATGATGGCCCCCAGGGGTGCGCCGATGAAGAAGAAGAGCAGGCACGCGAGGCTCAGTGTGAACTTCTTCTGCTCCTCCATGCGGTGGCGGCGCAGCATGGAGTTGGTGTCGTCGGTGATGATGGAGCGGAAGTCATACTCGGCACGCAGGCTCTCGGCATGCGACTGTGCCGAGCGCCATGCCACGGCACGCTGCTCGCTGGTGAGGCCTGCATACAGGGTGTCGAGCGGCTGCGCCTGGGCTGCCTCCCTCGCGATGCGGGCCGAGTCGCGCATGCCGGCGGGCAGGTCCTTGCACAGGAAGGTGCTCATGGTGCTGGCCGCGATGGCATGCCCCGCGCTGTCCACGGCCATCTGCAGGGAGTCGATGCCGCGCCTGATCTCGCTCAGCCCCTTGGTCTGCGCATTTCCCGAGAACAGGTTGGCATCCATGAGGTTGAAGTTGGCGTCAAAGGGTATCAGGTCCACCTCGCTCACAAAGGACTCACGCATGTATGGCACGCTGGCCCTGAGCATGTTGCCCCCGCTCTGCGAGTCCATATTGCGGAACCGCTCGCCGTGCAGCAGCGTGAGCTTCAGGTAGTGCTTGTCGGCTGTGCTTTGCAGGCGCGCGCTGTCGGCCAGCACGATCTGCGCGTCCTCGTAGCCGTCGGTGTTGCTGTATATCATCACGCCGTAGAGCATGCCTGTGCGCGTGTCCTTGTGGTGGACATACAGGTTGTAGCCAGGTATCTCGCTATAGAACACGCCCTCGGGAATCTCCAGCTCGGGCGACTTCTGCTTCATGCTCCACACCAGGGTAGCCAGTTGCTTGGTGGCCTCAGGGCCTACCTTGTTCTGGAAGTAGAAGCTGCCCAGGCACACGCAGAGCGCAAAGATGAACACTGGTTGCAGGATGCGCACCAGGGGAATGCCGCTTGCCTTCATGGCCAGAAGCTCCAGGCGCTCGCCCATATTGCCGAATGAGATAAGGCTCGCAAGCAGTACCGCCATGGGCAGGGACATGGGCACCAGGGTGAGGCCGCTGTAATAAAAGAACTTGGCAAGCACTTCCAGCGAGAGGCCCTTGCCTACCAGCTCCTCCACATATCGCCACATGAACTGCATCATAAAGATGAAAAGGCAGATGAAGAACGTACCTGCAAAGAGCAGCAGATAGTCCTTCAGAATGAATATGTCGAGCTTCTTGAATATTCTCATCCCAAATAGGTGCGTGCGCGCATGCATGTGCGCATTTGCATGCAAAGGTATAACAATTTCCGCTTTTCCGCCACATAACAGCCCCGCAATAAAGAGGCACCGCCTGCCCGGGCACGACAAAGGAGCCTCTCCCGCCCATGCCCGTGCCCGCATGCGCCACAGCCCTCGCCAACGCATGCCGCCACACTTGCCAACGCATGCCGCTGCGATCGCCAACGCATGCCGCTGCGATTGCCAACGCATGCGGCTGCGTTGACCGTCCAGCCCAGGCTGAACGAATAGGGCACTACGGTGCGCCATTTGCCCCACACGCATGCAGGGCGGAAAGCAGCCCGATGGAAGCGGCAGGACGACCCACACAGCAGCAGGGAGCACGCCCGCCATGCCTGCCGGCCGCGGCTCCACCACAGGACACAGACCCCACCAAGCGGGCGGAAGGGGGACTCACAGGAGACAAGGAGATGGCATCTGCAAGACAACAGGGAGAACTCTGCCCGGGCTGGAAGGCAGCTCAGCAGAAGCAGGGAGGAGGCTCGGACGAAACGAGAAGGAGGCTTGACCAAAACGAGAAGGAGGCTTGACCAAAACGAGAAGGAGGCTTGACCAAAACGAGAAGGAGGCTTGGCCGAAGCGGAAAGGGAAACTGGGCCAACAAAAGGCGGCGCGCCGCCCGATACCGAACAGCGCGCCTTTCCTGCCATATATCTCTCGTCTTAGGAATAAAAAACAAAAAAGAAGCGACTCTCACGGGCAGCTTCTTCTAACTAACAATCTTTATTAACCTAAAAACTAACTAAAACTAACAATCTCCGTTATCTGTCAAACCGATCTTTTCTTTTCCTTTTGCACTGCAAAGGTACAACGATATTTTCATCCATACAACACTCTCTGCAATAAAAATGAGTGATATTTGTCATTTTCTTGATATAAATCAATTTTTGCCGTCATATAGCTTGTTTTTCCTGCCGAATAGGGTGCGGCAGGCACAGGCAAGCGCACCCCTCACACAGGCAGCACGAGCACCTCCCTGCCGGCAACCCACTGCCCAATGGCAGGAATCACGCACCAGACACCACCGGCAGCACGCTGACACACAGCCCCTTGATGCGACAAGCCACCCATGGCAAGCAGGACACCCTTGCACCAAGAGGGTGCCCTGCACCATCACAGGCTCTCATGGGCACACCCACAGGAAAGCAAGCCTGGCGCGAAGCACCTGCACACCCGAGCGAACCGAGAAATGCGAAACGCTCACTTAAAAAAGTTAAAAAAATGTTTCTAAACGCTTTCCACCGCATGAGGAACAAGGATTTATGCGTATATTTGCCAGGTATGAGAAAGAAAAGCATCATAATGGCCAGCCTGCTGGCACTGGCTCTCCACCCCCTGGCTGCCCACGCGCAGGAGGTGGCGGACTCTGCCTCATATACCGACATAGCCAACGAGAGCATGCGCACGCCACGCATACGCAGTACCTGGGCACAGCCTGGCATGAGCCCCGAGCCTGCCCCTTGCTGCGGGGACTCCACCGTGACCAGCATGCCCTGGATGGGCTACGGCATGGGCGGATGGGACCTGCACCAGGGGCTCAACGCACAGATAGGGGCTGGCGTGCGCGTGGGATGGGGGCGCAACAACCCCTGGAGGGGAGCATCCTTCTTCACCGACATCGCGGCCATGTACTGCCTGCCGCTGAGCCAGGACGGCAAGTGGAGCGCGGCGGTGGGCGGCTACTTCTCCAACTACCGCCTGTGGGGCAGGCAGGTGAACAGCGTGGGCGTGTGCGGACTGGTGGATTACCGGTTCAATGACCGCGTGAACCTGAGCGGCTTTGTCATGCATGACTTTGGCGCGATAGGCGGACACCAGGCGGGCGCGCCGCTGATGCCCTTCCTCGACCAGCCGCGCACCACCGTGGGCGCACAGCTGGGCATCAACGCGAGCGAGAAGCTGCGGGTGGAGATAGGACTGAGCTTCACGCGCGAGAACGGCTCATTCCCCTACCCTGCCGACCCCTCCGGACGGCCACTGCCCATGCGACCCACACGCTCCATCCTGGACCCCGACTTCTGAGCGGGGACAGGGAACAAGTGCTCACCAAGGAGGCGGGCAAGAGCGTAGCAGGCGAACACGGAGGCGGGAGCGAGTGCCCGTTTCGACACAAGAAGCAACCAGGGAAACAGGAAGCAACGAATACGAATCAGGAGACAAGTGCCCCACATGGCCGCTTGTCTCCTGATTTCTCTTTATTCCCCTCTGTGTCCTGATGCCACGCGACTTGCGCCTCGCCATCCCTTGTTCCGCGCCCTGCCGCCCTGGAATCCTCGCCCTGCCGCCCACAGCATGCAGGGGCAGCCGCCTACATCTGGTGATAGTCGCGTGCCAGGCCGCCCTCGCTGGTCTCCTTGTACAGGCTGGGGAGGTCGTGGCCGGTGGTCTTCATCACCTCCACCACGCGGTCGAAACTCACACGGTGGGTGCCGTCGGAGAACATGGCAAAGGAGTTGGCATCCATGGCGCGGGCAGCCGCGTAAGCATTCCGCTCGATGCAGGGTATCTGCACCAGTCCGCCCACAGGGTCACAGGTGAGCCCCAGGTGGTGCTCCAGGCCCATCTCGGCCGCATACTCTATCTGCGCAGGCGAACCGCCGAACAGCTGGCTCGCGGCAGCCGCCGCCATGGCACACGCCACGCCCACTTCGCCCTGGCAGCCCACCTCTGCCCCGCTGATGCTGGCATTCGTCTTCACTATATTGCCAAAGAGACCCGCCGTGGCCAGGGCACGCAGGATGCGCACCTCGGGCACCTGGCGGCTCTTCCAGATGTGGTAGAGCACGCCGGGCAGCACACCGCAACTGCCACAGGTGGGAGCCGTGACGATGAGTCCGCTGCTGGCATTCTCCTCTATGACGGCCAGCGCGTAGGCAAAGATGAGTCCGCGGCTGCGCATGCTGGGCTGGTAGCCCTCGGCCTTGGTGTAGTAGCTGGATGCCTTGCGGCGCAGGTTGAGTCCGCCTGGCAGGGCCTCCTCGTGCTCAAGGCCGCGCTCCACGGCCTCCTTCATCACCTGCCACACGCGGGACAGGTAGTCCCATATATCGGGCCCCTCGCAGTCGTTGACGTACTCCCAGAAGGACTTGCCGGTGGCCTGTGTCCAGCGCAGGATATCGGTGGCATGGTTCATCTGGTATATCTCGGGGTGACGCATGGTCTGCTGCCCCTCCTCGGCCAGCGCGCCGCCACCGATGCTGAACACCGTCCAGGAATCATACTCCTGGCCATCGGCATCCACGGCACAGAAGGTCATGCCATTGGGATGAAAGGGCAGGAACACATGCGACTTCCAGACGAAGGTGGTGCGCTCCTCGCCCAGCACGGTATAGATGGCCCAGTCGGTACGGTGCCCGCGCCCTGTGGCAGCCAGGCTGCCGTAGAGTGTGACATGGAAGGCAGTGGCCTCGGGATGCCGCTGCAGATAGATTTCCGCCGCATGGCGAGGGCCCATGGTGTGGCTGCTGCTGGGGCCGTGCCCTATCCGGTATAGTTCGCGCAATGTAATCATTCCAGCTCCTTTCCGCCTGCCACAAGGCCGCCGCCCCTCACCGACAGCCGCACATGCTGCTGCCTGCAGGGCCTCCTGCCTGTGGCATGGCCTAAAAAAAACAATCCCCGACGGCATACGATACCTCGGGGAACAATCTGACTTGCATCTTTCAAGTAGCGGGAAAGGGACTTGAACCCTTGACCTTCGGATTATGAATCCGACGCTCTAACCAGCTGAGCTATCCCGCCATCCGTCATTTGCGGTGCAAAGGTAAGGCATTTTCACTTATGTACAAAACTTTCTGCGCACTTTTTCTTCATTCCGGGTCACATTGGCCATCTTTCTCCTCCAGCCAGAGCAGAAAATGACGCAAGGCTTCGGTTACAGCGCGGGCGGTGTTGGCCTCGCGCCCCGCATCACCCCGCAGGCACAGGGAGTGTACCTCGGTGGCTGTGCCCCAGGCTATCCACACCGTCCCCTGCGGGATGGCGCCATTCCCCCCGCCCGTATAACCAGTGGAGGCAAGGGCACAATGGGTGTGAAACAGGGCACAGGCACCCCTCACCATCTGCTCCACCACGGGCTGGCTTACCACGTCATAGCGCAGGATGTCGGCCTCGCTCACACCCAGGAACTGCTCCTTGAGGCGGTTCTGATAGGCCACCAGCCCACCCTGGAAGTAGCCCGACGACCCGCTCACCGAGGTCAGGGCAGCGGCCAAGCCACCTCCCGTACAGCTCTCGGCTGTGCTGAGCGTGAGGCCACGGCTGAGCATGCGCTCCTGTATGGCCTGGCACAAGGGGGTCAGGATGTCACTGTTCATGGCCAAGGGTATCGGCAGGGGAGGTCAGCGGGAGGTACTCGTTGACAAAGGAGGCGACCCTGCGGGTGTACTCATCGGGGTTGTCGGCATAGGAGCGGGCGTGCCTGCTGCCATTGCTCACCCACACCCTCTTGGGCTGCGGCTTGGCGGCAAACAGGCGATAGACCATAGCGGTGGGCACGAAGGTGTCCTCGCTGCCGTGGATGAAGAGCATGGGCAGGCGGCACCGCGCCACCTGGCCGATGCTGCTGGCCTGGCGGAAGTTCCAGCCATAACGTTGCTGGCAGAGGCGCGATGTGGTGTACATGAGCGGGAAGGCAGGCAGATGGAAGCGAGCATGCAGTTCGCCCGCAAACTCGTCCCACACGCTGGTGTAGCCACAGTCGTCCACATAGGCATATATATAAGGAGGAGCCGGCTCGCCCGAGAGCATCATCACCGTGGCTCCACCCATCGAGATGCCGTGCAGCACCATGTGCGTGCCGCCCCCGAAGAGGCTGTCGGCCACTGCCGACCAGCGCAGGACATCCAGCCTGTCAAGCCATCCCATGTTGATGTGGTCACCGTGACTCTGCCCGTGTGCGTACAGGTCGGGCATCAGGACGTTCATGCCCAGCAGGTGGTGATAGATGTAGGCGATGTGCAGCATGTCCAGGCTGTAGCAGCCATAGCCATGCACCAGCAGGGCGGTGCGCCTGGTGGGAGAGAGGGCAGGCAGGTACACGGCATGCAGCAGCGAGTCGGTCACCGGGCTGCGCATGCTCAGGTCGTGCAGCCCGTCATGGTCGCGCAGGCTGTCGAGCCAGTCCTTCTGCCAGGGATACTCCCTGGCCTTCCTGTCCATCATGCGCTCCACGTCATACGCATCCCGCTCGGGGCAGAGCGAGTAGGAGAGCATGTAGCGGCTGGCAAGCCACACCCCCGCACAGGCCAGGAGGGCCACACACAGCAGCACGGCGGCTGCCACACGACATCTTTTCCTCATATCTTGTTCTGTAAAAAGCAGTTCAGCAGTTAGTACGGCAGGGCAGGCGCCCCCATGGGAAACAGCAGGCACAGCACCGCAGCGGTGTGGGCCATAGCCCCCAGGAGCACAAACACATGCCAGATGGCATGATAGCGGGGATGCGCATCGTGGGCAAAGAACCAGGTGCCCGAGGTGTAGAAGAGTCCCTCGGCCAGCAGCAAGACCTCAACAAGCACGCTGATGCGGCTCACCACCTGCGGAGCCACGAGCAGCACACTCCACCCCATCACCAGATAGACGGCAAGCGAGAGGCGAGGATAGCGGCCCAGGGCCTTTATCTTATACACCGCGCCAGCCACCACAAGCACCCACTGCAGGGCAAAGAGCGACCAGCCGGCCCATCCGCCCACCACCCCAATGAGCAGGGGGGAGTAGCTGCAGGCTATCATCAGGTAGATGCTGATGTGGTCGCAGCGGCGCAGCACGTCCTTGGCCTTGCCTTGCGGCAGCCAGTGATACACGGTGCTGGAGAGGAACATGAGGAACATGCCCACGACGAAAAGGATGACTCCCAGTGCCATCTGCCAGCCGAGGCGCACGGCTGGCCACGCCATCCAGATGCTGGAGAGCGCGAACACCACCCCAAGCAGGTGTGTCCAGGTGTTGCCCTTCTCAGCCATGGGCTATCATTGAGCGTATCTCCTCGGCCTGCACGCCATAGTCCTTGTCGGGCGACGGCTGCACGGCAGGCAGATAGTGCACGCTGATGTGACTGGGGCTGATGAGCGCCTGGCCACGGGGCATGGCATCATACGCGCCGCTGATGCGCACCGGCACGACAGGCACGCCCAGTTCCTGGCTCAGGATGGCAAAGGTCTTCTTGAAGGCCCCCACCTTTCCGTCGTGCGTGCGGGAGCCCTCGGGGAAGATGACCACGTTCTTGCCTTGCCTGAGCACCTCGGCCATCTTGAGGATAGAGTCCTTGAGGTTGGCCCGCTCCATCAGTATTATATTGTGGTGCCGTGCTATTCTCTGGCGCATGGCAGAGCGGAAGTGGTCCTCCTTGGCATAGAAATAGCACTGGCTCACGGTGCTCCGCGACAGGCCAGTGAGCACCAGGAGCCCGTCGAGGTAACTCTGGTGGTTGGCAGCGAGGATAAAGGGGCCATGGGCAGGGATGTTCTCTGTGCCGGTGATGGCAAGGCGGTTGTAAGCCTTGAAGAAGAGCCTGGCCAGGCCTATGTGGAACGGGTAGCGTGCCGAGGCAGTGGGCAGCGCGAGGTGCTCTGCCGACTGGGCCAGCAGCGTGTGCCAGTCTATCTGCTCCACCTCCATGCGTGTCTTGCCATCGACTATCAGTTCGGCCAGTGCCGTGACGTTGGCTATGCCGCCCATCTCATCGGCGTTTATCTTCATCCCGAAGGTGTGCTCGATGAAGTCCTGCAGCCCCACCTTGTCCAGGGAGTCAAACGCGAGGTCGGTCTCCAGGTGGTCGGTGGGATGCACCGGCACATGCTTCTCGCCCTGTATGTACTCCTTCAGAATCTGGTATTCGGGATAGGTGGGCTCCACCACCTGGCTGTCCGAGGCATCGCGGTCGTGCTTCCCGGCCTGCAGGATGGCCTTCAGCCTGAAGCGTTGCAGCTTCTCCATCCTGGTGCGGGGCAGGTCGCCGTGATAGACAAAGAGTCCCAGCACCTTCTTGTAGTTGGTGGCGGTGGCGTTGTAGGGCTCCAGCACCAGTTTCTTGAGCAGCTGCTCCTGCTCCTGCTCACTCTTGCCGAATGCCCACTTCTCCTGTGGCACGATGATGGCCCGCAGCATGTCGCCGTCCTGCACCACAGCGGCCTCGCGCACCAGGTCGGCACACTTCTCCAGTTTGAACTCAATCTCGTCGGGCTGCACGTTCTTGCCATTGCTCAGGACAATGATTTCCTTCTTGCGCCCGGTGATGTAGATGCGCCCCCGCTCGTCCATGCGGGCCAGGTCGCCTGTGTGTATGTAGCCGTCGGCATCAATCACCTTGGCCGTCTCCTCGGGCTTCTCCCAGTAGCCCTGCATCACATTGGGGCCCTTGGCACACAGCTCGCCGTCCACTATCTTGCAGTCAACCGACGGCAGGGGGAGCCCCACACAGCCGGGCAGGATGTCGCCGGGGCGGGTGAAGGCGATGATGGGAGCCGTCTCGGTCATGCCATATCCCTCGAGCACATCCAGCCCCAGGGTGCGCAGCCCGCGTCCCACCTCCACGTCGAGGGCGGCTCCTCCGCTCACCAGATAGTCGATGTGTCCTCCCATCTTCTTCCTGATGCTGCCGAAGACCAGGCGCGAGAGCGTGCGGCTGCCTGCCTTCTCGCACAGGCCATAGAGCATGCGGGTGAGCAAGTGCGCGTCCAGCTTCTTCTTGATGCCGCCATAGATGGATATCCACAGGCGTGGCACGCCTATCACGATACCCACCTGCCCGCGGCACAGGGTGTCCATGACATCCTTGCCCGACAGGCTGGGACAGATGGCCACACCGCCCCCGCGCACGATGGGTGCAATCATGCTTCCCTGCAGGGGGAGCACATGATGGAGCGGCAGGAGTATCATGGTGCGGCGATGCTCATTGAAGATGGGCACCTCGTCCGACACTCCGCGAATGTTGGCAAAGAGGTTGGCAAAGGAGAGCATCACGCCCTTGGGCGACCCTGTGGTGCCCGAGGTGTAGATGATGAGCGCGGTGTCGGCATCGCTGTAGCGTATGTCGGCCGGCTCCATGCCGGTGTCATCGGCATGCTCGAAGTCCTCGATGAGCAGAATCCTGGGGCTCACGCCAGCCTTCTCGAGCGCGGGGCGCAGGGTGTCCAGACGCTTGCGTGTGGTCCACACACAGGCAGGCCGGCAGTCGTGCAGCATATAGGCAAGCTCATCCACAGTGGACGAGGCATCCATGGGGACAGCGATGCCCCTGTTCAGCCACACCGAGAAGAAGGCATACACCCAGCCCTCGCGGTTCTTGCTGAATATTACTGTCCTGGCTCCCACTTCCTGGGGCATTTGCCTTGCAAATAGCGTGACACGCCTGAGCAACTCGGTATAGCTCACCCGTCGCTCGCCTGCAATGATGGCCGTCTTGTGGTAATCCTTGATCATCGTCATTGGTTGTCCTTTTTTATATGTGTGCGCCAGCCTGCGGGCATGAGTCCCGCAGGCCGGTGCTGTTGTGTGCTTGCCACGCAGGGCCTACTCTGCCTCCTGGGCAGCCTCGGCCTCAGCGTCGGTGTCATCGTCCACCTCGTCGATGGGCGCGTAGTGCTCTATGCCGCACTGGCGAAGGAGCCGCTTGTCCACGCCCAGGTCGGTCTTCTTGGGTGTCCACTTGGGCACGGTGTAGCCGCCCAGGCCTTCCTTCTTGAATGGCTCTGCGGCTCCGGGATAGACCAGGCGGAAGTCGATGGTCTTCTGTATGGCGCGCCTGTTGGGTATCTCCAGCTTTCCGTCCACGCTGCCATTACCCCAGGGATTGCGCATCGTCCACAAGTACAGGTCGGGCTGGCTGGTGTACATGATGGTGAAGGCGTGGCCGGTCACGCTCTCCAGCGTGCCGCACACGAGGCCTCCCTTGTTGAAGCCTCCCACGCTCACCATGCCGTTCTGCATGGCCCAGTCCACCACCTTCTGCATCTCGCCGGGATAGAGTGTGCCCGGACTGATGGCGAAACTGTTGCCGCAGCCTGTGAAGGGAGGCGCGGCATACTCGGTGCCGATGCCCTCGATGCCGTTGCACCCGAAGCGTGTCTCCCATTTCATGAGCGCCTTCTCGAGCACCGTGGCCCAGGTGACGGCGTTGTTCTTGCCCGTGCACTGTGCCAGGTTGCCGTTGCCGTCGCACAGGAACTTGTTGTCGACCACCACGGTCACGGGGTTGCCCTTCGGGTCATACATCTTCACAGAGTACTCGTTGCCCTCCTGCGTGATGATGTCCTGTATGAAGGCAGGATACAGGTAGGCAAATGACGCCAGCACGGCACACATGCAGCAGTTGCCTATGGCATGCTGGTTGACATCGGCCGGCGTGGGAGTCGTATAGGGATACAGCTTCACGGTCTTGCCCGTCCACTTGTTGTAATTGCCCACCGTGAACGAGGGCTGGTTGCTGGCGTCCTCGAGCCATGCCTTGTCCTCGTCGGTGGCGGCGGCATAGTTCTCGAAGTGCTTGCCCATGGGTGTCTTGGTAGAGTTGGATGACCCGCTCTTGTAGCGGGCTATGATCTGGTCGGCGGTAGCCAGCTCGGCACGGTTGGGGAAGCTCTCCACCTCGGATGCCTCGCGCGCTGCGGTGGCCGACTTATAGAAGTATCTCCACACGGTGCCCAGCTTGAGCACCATCAGGTCACTCTCATTGGCGGCAATGGTGTAGGTGGCCTTCCCGCCTGTGGAGCGCGACACGGCGGTGAAGGACTTCTTGTCCTCGCTGTAGGTGAGGTCATAGACCTCCTCGCCGCTGCTCTTCAGCCACTTGAGCACGGTGCCGCTGAAGGTCAGTTTCTCCGAGCCGTCATAGTGCACGGTGCTGCCTCCCATCACACGGTAGCCCAGGTACCAGTAGCCGTCCAGTTGCCCGGGCTCTCCCTGGGGCATCACCTCCATGTACTGGATTTGCGACACGTCGTAGGACACCACGCTGTTGTCGGTGAGCGTGATGTCGAGCCGCTGGGCCATCGCGGCCGAGCCGCACAGTGCCGCAAGCAGCATCTGCGCCATGAGTCGTTTCATTTTCATAGGTCTTTTGAATTGGGTAAGAATTATGTTACAATCTGTATGCAAGACAAAGTTAGCACTTTTTCCTACACAAAGGGCAAGTCTGCGGCACAAAAGCAGTAACTTTGGGCAAACAAAGTCATACAAGCATGGAGACAATAGGATACAGGATGGCCACAGCCCAGGATGCGCGCTTCGTGGCGCAGGTGGTGGCCGAGGCCGTGGGCAACACGCTCATGGAGCGTGCCTGCCAGGGGCAGGAGACAGCCGGGGACAGGGAGTTGCTAAGGCAGATAGAGGCGGTGTGCCTGCGTGATGACACGCTGTACAGCTGGCGGCACACGCGCCTGGCGGTCAATGCCGAGGGCCTGCCTGTGGGCGCGCTGGTGGCCTACCCGGGCGAGGGATACCGGGCATGCAGGGCACGCACATTCGCCCTGCTGGAGAGCCTCATCACGTTTGACGTGGACAGCATGGACGATGAGACGCGCGACGGGGAGTACTACCTCGACAGCCTGGCCGTGCTTCCTGCCTGGAGGGGAAGGGGCATAGCCCGCCGCCTGCTGGCCAGCGCACAGGCCGAGGCAACGCGCCTGGGGCGGCCTGCCATACTGGCCTGCGCGCCAGGCAACACGGGAGCCCGACGGCTGTACGAGTCCCTGGGGTTCAGGGAGGAGGGGCGCATGCACATCTTCGGCGAGGACTACCTGCGCATGGTGTCGTCGTCGGTCACCTCCTCGTAATCGACATACTCGCCCTCCTGGCCGCTCCCGTGATGGCTGGAGATGCGCCTGAGGACGCGCAGCAGCTCGTTGGCTCCATAGACGATGCAGCCCAGGCCAAGCAGGAAGAAGGGCACCGAGGCCGACTGCATGGGGTTGGCCAGGACAAAGATGCCCAGGGCCACCAGCGCCACCGACAGGAGCAAGGGCCACCAGCGCAAGGGACGCGAGCCACGAGCGCTCACCTGCCTGACAAACTGCCGCACGCCGCACATGAGAAACAGCAGGGAGAGCACATACATCAGGGCACGCACAAACACCTGGGGAACCAGGATGAGCATGATGCCCAGCAGCACTGTGCCCACGCCCATCACGGGCAGCGGCGGACGGCCCGCCATGGATGGGGAGGGAAACCAGAAGCCTGCCACGGGCACCAGGCCCGCCACCAGAATCACGCCGCCTATAATCTGCACCATGAGCAGGGTGTATGCCCCTGGACTGGCCACCAGGAGCACGCCCACCAGGACGGCACATACTGCCTTCACCATCAGGAGTGTGTTGTTGTTCATAAATCGCTGTCTTTGATTGAATGACACATTTGGACAAGCGGACATCCGCTCTGCGGACACCAGCTCACCGCCTACTTGTAGGCAGCTGCAAAGTTAGCAAAAATACTCTGAGCAAGGGCACCCTGCCAGCAGGAAACAACTGCGCGGACTGATGCAATGCGCATTATGGAACTCTTTTGCCTCCATTTCCGACAATTCCGCCCCTGCAGAAAGCCCCGGGGAATGCCTTGCGTCATGCTGCCTGGCACCCTCCGGGGCGAATCACATATAATTGAAAAAGTTAAGGTTGTGCTTCCGTCACCTGCGTCAGCGGCACAGCGCGCTCACAAACGCGCCCACGGCCACAGCGCCTGCCACGCCTGCCGCCACCTTGCCCGCAGGGCTCAGATGGCCATGGAAGTGTGCCACGGGATGGCTGTAGTAGTAGCCAGGCTCGTAATACACATCGTACCAGTACCAGTCGCGGCCGCGCAGATAGCCCCAGCGGCCATCCACATAGCGCACACGTCCGTGCCAGCCGGGCACATAGCCACAGGCATCCAGGCGGGGGCCACCATGATGGGGCATGTGGTGGCGGGGAGGCTCGGGACGGTGGGGAGGCCTCATCCCAGGATGCCCCTCGGGGCCACGGCGGTCGTCACGCATGCCCGGGCCACCCATGTGCATTGGTCTGTCGTGCCTGTCACGAAACGCCACCTCGCGCCTGTCACCATCGCGTCCGTCACGCATTCCGCCTCTGCGACCCTGTGCCATTGCACTTGTGCATGCCAATGAAACCATCATCAACATTGCCATGATAAATACGTTGCGTCTCATAACTCTTGTCTCCTTTTGTTGGTGAATAACTCTGCTTGTCTCTCTTGTTGACATTGCAAAGGTACGGCATCCCTCATGCCCTGGAAACTGATTTACCCTAAAGCCACGGGGGATTTTCCCTACCCCTGCGGGGGAAAACGCCTCGCCACGAAGCCAACAGGCTGGCAAACAGACAAGTAAAGGGGTACGAGCAAGACTCCACAATGGCTTATCTCACCACAAGAAAAAGCACGCGGAAGGCAAGGCGGCAGGCAGGATCGTCACAAGAAAGAGTGCGCGGACACATGGATGAAGGCCTGCCTCGCCAGACACATGACTTCCGGGGACGGGCTGCAAGCCATCGCATGTACAAAGTCCAGGGCAATGCCACGGGGAGTCATTCAAGTTCTGGCAACATCCTGGAAGGGCACAAGTTTGCCGCCGTTGCCTGTGCCTCAGCCCCTCCTGGTGTGCTCCTTCAAGAGCGGCATGCCGACCGCCAGAAACATGCAGCGGCATGCGATGATAAACGCAGCGCGCTGCGATGGCAAACGCAGCGGCATGCGATGGCAAACGCAGCGCGCTGCGTTGACCGTTCAGCCCAGGCTGAACGAAAGGGGCAGTGCGCCGCCCCGGCACAGCCACCCCGATGAGATGCCCGCCCACTGCCCTTGCGGGAGTTCACAAGGGGGCTTGGCTCATACGGCTCACCAGGCCAGGGCCGGGTCACAGGCCCAGTGTGCGGAATATGGTGTCGGTGGCTCCAGCGTTGGAAGCCACATACTTGTGGGCAATGGCACCGCGTGCCTGCCGCAGCTGGTCATCCTCCAGGAGGCGGTCCATCACGGCATTGAAGAGCGTGCTGCCCGTAATCTCGAAGCAGCCACCCATGCGCAGGAGGTCCTGAGCCTCGCGGAAGCCCTTGTTGTTGGGGCCTATGAGCACAGGCACACCATGCACGGCAGCCTCGGGCACATTGTGGATGCCCACACCGAATCCGCCTCCCACATAGGCCACATGGCCATAGCGGTAGATGCTGCTCAGCAGTCCGTAGCAGTTGACTATCAGGCAATCGGCCTGGTCCACCGTGTCCAGCTGGGCCTCGGTGTAGCATACCGATGGCCGCTTGAGCTTCTCCCTAATCTGGCGCAGACGCTCGTCGCTGATGACGTGGGGCGCGAGGATTATCTTCAGGCGGGGATGCTGGTTGAAGTAAGGCAGGATGAGCGACTCGTCGGGCTGCCAACTGCTGCCCACGACAAGCACCTTGTCGGCGTTGGAGACGAACTTCTCCACCAGCGGCAACTCCTTGGCACGGCGGCAGATGTCCAGCACGCGGTCAAAACGGGTGTCGCCCACGATGGTCACATTGTCCTTGATGCCCAGGGTGCCAAGCAGCCGTGCCGACTCCTCGTCCTGCACAAAGAAGTGGGTAATCATCTTGAGGACGCGCGCGTAGCCCCGCCCATACCAGCGGAAGAATACCTTGCCGGGGCGGAAGATGCTGCTCACGCTATAGACCGGGATGCCATGCTTGTGGCAGGCATGTATCATATTGTACCAGAACTCATACTTGATGAAGAAGGCCATCTCGGGCTTCACCAGGCGCAGGAAGCTGGCCACGTTGCCTGGCGTGTCCATGGGCAGGTAGCACACGATGTCGGCGCCCTCGTAGTTCTTGCGCACCTCGTAGCCCGAGGGACTGAAGAAGGTGAGCAGTATCTGGTACTCGGGATGCTGGCTGCGGAAGCGTTCCATGAGCGAGCGCCCTTGCTCAAACTCGCCCAGGGAGGCGGCATGGAACCACACATAACGCTTGTTCTTGTCCACCTTCTTGCGCAAGGTGACGAAGGTCTTGAACCTTCCCTTGATCATCGCACGCGCCTTGCGGTGGAAGGGGGACACCAGGATGATGCCCAGCGTGTAGAGATATATGGCAAGTGAATACATGTCAGCCCAGCGTGTCTATTGCGTGTCTCATGCGTGCCAGCGTCTCGTCCTGGCCCAGGAAGGCGGCAAGCTCGTACATGTCGGGGCCCTGGCCGGCTCCCACCAGGCAGATGCGCCAGGCGTTCCAGGGACGCAGGCCCGTGCTCTCGGCCCAGGGGTCAACGGCGGCCTTGAGGCCATCCACGGTGAAGTCCTGCACCTGGGCGAGCACCTCGCACAGCTGGGTCATCTCCCGGGCGGTGGTCTCTTTCCAGTTCTTGCGTACGAACTTGTCCTCGGCATCAAACTCCGTGGGGGCCACGAAGAAGAAGCGGGTGAGGGGCCACAGGTCGCTCACGAAGCTCACATTGCGCTTGTGCTTGTTGCCCTGCTTGTCAACGTACTCGATGACCTTGAGCTTCATCATCCTCACCACGGCCTCCTCCTGGGCGGCTGTGGCGGTGATGCCCTGCTGGCGCAGCAGCGCGTCAAAGGAGGGAACCCATGCCTGGTCGGGCTGGCGCAGCAGGTACTGGTGGTTGAACCACGCTGCCTTGACGTAGTCAAACTTGGCTCCGTTCTTGGAGCACTTGCTGAGGTCAAAGAGGCGCACCATCTCGTCGAGCGACATGAGCTCCTGGTCGTTGCCGGGATTCCAGCCCAGCAGAGCCAGGAAGTTGACCACGGCCTGGGGCAGATAGCCCTGCTCGCGGTAGCCGCTGCTCACCTCGCCAGTCTTGGGGTCGTGCCACTCGAGGGGGAACACGGGGAAGCCCAGCTTGTCGCCGTCCCTCTTGCTGAGCTTGCCATTGCCCACAGGCTTGAGCAGCAGGGGCAAGTGGGCAAACTGCGGCATGGTATCCTGCCAGCCGAAAGCCTCGTAGAGGAGCACATGCAGGGGTGCGCTGGGCAGCCACTCCTCGCCCCGGATGACGTGGGTGACCTCCATCAGGTGGTCGTCCACGATATTGGCCAGGTGGTAGGTGGGCAGGTCGTCGGCACTCTTGTAGAGCACCTTGTCGTCCAGGATGCTGCTGTTGATGCGCACGTCACCGCGTATGATGTCGTGCACAATCACGTCGCGGCCTGGCTCTATGAGGAAGCGCACCACATACTGGTGTCCCGCGTCCATCAGGGCCTTGGTCTCCTCGGCCGGGAGGGAGAGCGAGTTGCGCATCTGCATGCGGGTGGAGGCATCGTACTGGAAGTTCTCCACCGAGGCACGCTTGGCGTCCAGCTCCCCGGGGGTGTCAAATGCGATGTATGCCTTGCCGTCATCCAGCAGCTGGCGCACATACTGGCGATAGATGTCCCTGCGCTCACTCTGGCGGTAGGGGCCATGCTCGCCACCGATGCCCACACCCTCGTCAAAGGTGATGCCGAGCCACCGGAAAGCCTCC
Organism: Prevotellaceae bacterium; assembly: GCA_050873805.1. Taxonomy (GTDB): domain Bacteria; phylum Bacteroidota; class Bacteroidia; order Bacteroidales; family Bacteroidaceae; genus Physcousia. The sequence goes on from JBNMJN010000002.1 coordinate 91,260, forward strand.
TGGATATACTCCTCGGCTCCAGGCACAAAGCGTGTGGAGTCGGTGTCCTCTATACGGAATATCAGGTCACCGCCATGCTGGCGGGCGAAAAGGTAGTTGTAAAGGGCGGTCCGCACGCCTCCTATATGCAGCGGGCCAGTGGGACTGGGGGCAAAGCGCACCCTCACTTTTCTATCAGACATAAGTTCGTGATACTTGTTTCGCGCAAAATTACCGCTTTTTTTCTAATTGGCTGAGGTTTTTTTGTATTTTTGCACAACGCAAGGAGGGGGCTGCGGGCCTCCACAATAACTGACGGAAAAGATGAGCAGATTTAATCACCGACGCAAGCTGGCGCCACGGGAGATACTCCTGAGGGTGCTCACCATAGTGGCCTCAATAGTTATCCTGGCCACCGTGATGCCCAAGAACACAGTCAACGAGATGACTTACAAGAAGGGGGAGCCGTGGGACGACAGCCCGCTCATTGCCATGGACAGCTTCCCGGTATTCAAGCCCGACGAGGTGCTCCAGCGCGAGCGTGACAGCCTGCACCGCTTCTACGAACCGTACTTCCAGCAGGACCCCGCCGTGAGGGACTCGATGACGGTGGCGCTCAAGCGGGACATCGGCAACCTTCCCCCTAAGGTGGTGCCCCGCTATTACCTGGCTCACCTGCAGCGCAAGCTGGCCGAGGTGTACCAGAGGGGGGTGATGGAGAGCGAGGACTATGACCGGCTGCAGCAGGAGAAGACGGCCATCGTGAGGCTCTACTGGCAGAATGAGGCAAGCGCGCGGCCGTTCAAACAGGTGTTCACAGAGAAGACCGCCTATGAGTACATGATGGCGGAGGAGGACAGCACGCGCTTCACACACAAGGCTCTGGGGGCATGCGACCTGACCAGGTACCTGCGCCCCAACCTGTCATACGACGCTGCCAAGTCGCAGCAGCAACGCCAGGAGATTGACAACACACAGGTGCCCTACATGGGGCAGGTGCAAGTGGGACAGAAGATTGTGGACAGAGGGCAGATCGTGGACAACTACACTTACTGTGTGCTCCAGTCGCTCGAGCGATACCAAAAGGAAAGGGAGAAGAGCACGGCAGAGCGATATGCCCTCTACACCGGGCAGTTCCTGTATGCGACACTGATGGCGCTCATGCTCTTTGGCTACTTCCAGCAGTTCCGCAGCGACTATCTCGACAGTCCGCGCACCGTGGCCCTGGTCATGTCGCTCAGCCTGGTGTTCCCGCTCATCACCTATGGGCTGATGGAGCACTCGCTCATGAGCGTGTATGTGGTGCCCTACTGCATACTGCCCATCTTCATACGCATCTTCATGGACTCGCGCACGGCATTCATCACGCACGTCATCATGCTGCTCACCTGTGCCGTGGCTCTCAAGCATCCCTACGAATTCCTGGTCACCGAGACGCTGGCCGGACTGGTGGCCATCTACAGCCTGAGGCAGCTCAACCAGCGTTCCGACCTCCTGAGGGCGGCCATCGCGGTGACTGCCGTGTCGCTGGCCGCCTACCTGTGCATAGATATCATACACGGCAATCTGGCAAGCACCGACGGACTGGACAAGTGGACTTACATCTACCTCACCATTGCGGGCATACTGTCCATGATATCGTATCTGCTGCTGATACCCGTCGAGCGTATCTTCGGATTCACGTCCAACGTGACGCTCGTCGAGCTCTCCAACATCAACAATACCGTCCTGCGCAGGCTCTCGGAGGAGGCGCCTGGCACCTTCCAGCACAGCATGCAGGTGGCCAACCTGGCTGCCGAGGTGGCCAACAACCTGATGGCCAAGAGCCAACTGGTGCGTACAGGAGCCCTGTATCACGACATAGGCAAACTGGAGAACCCGGTGTTCTTCACCGAGAACCAGTCGGGCGTGAACCCGCATGACGGCCTGCCGCTGGAGAAGAGCGCGCAGATTATCATCCGCCATGTGGCCGACGGACTGAAACTGGCCGACAAGTACAAGTTGCCCAAGGCTGTAAAGGACTTCATCGCCACGCATCATGGCACCAGCATGGTCAAGTACTTCTACATCTCCTATAAGAACAAGTACCCCGACCGTGAGCCCGACCCCAGGCTCTTCACCTATCCAGGCCCCAACCCCAGCACGCTGGAGCAGGCCATCCTGATGATGGCCGATGCCGTGGAGGCCGCGTCACGCAGCCTGCCGGAATACACCGAGGAGAGTGTGAGCGCGCTGGTGGACAAGATTATCGACGGGCAAGTGAGGGAGGGGTACTTCAAGATGTGTCCCATCACCTTCCGCGAGATAGAGATTGCCAAGGAGGTGTTCAAGTCCAAACTCAAGACCATCTACCACACCCGTGTGCAGTACCCCGATGAGGCGAAGAAGCCCGAGGAGGCTGCCACACAAGGATGAGAAGGCTGCCACCCAAGGATGAGGAGGTTGTCACACAAGGAAGAAGAGACACGAGAACACAGGGAAATCACACACGAGGGGGTTGCACGCCATGGCGATGCAACCCCCTCGCTGATTATTCCGCACAAGGAAGGTATGGCCTGTAGCCTGCACTCACAGGCCGCTGCCTGCCCCATTGTCTTGTCCACCGGGCTAAGCCAAGCGGGCGGCTCTCACTTCCTGTGGCCTGGCGAAGAGCCGTCCGTGTCCTTGTCCGCACAGGCTATCCTATACTCTGCCAGCACCAAGGAAAACGCGGCCGGGATGATATAGGACATGTATGCGGGAAGCCAGCACGCCAGGAGCAGGAGCAAGAGGCTATGCACGAAGCCCAAGGTCATCACCTGGCGAATCCTCTTCCTCGGCACACACGACTGCCTGCGCAGGGCGTTGTCATACGCATTGAACATCAGCAGAAAGGCGACGCTATAGGCAAGAGCCACGCCGCATGAGATCAAGAAATTCGTCATACTCGCTATCAATATTATATAATACCAGGAAATCTTAGTCAGTCCACATCATAATACACCTGCGCGCTCTTGTACTGGGGCTGCGCCAGCAGGTACTGCTGTATCTGCCGCAGGCGGGTGCGGGCCTCCTTCATCGAGGCCGTGAGTTCTATCTTCACCAGCACCTTGCGGATGTACATCAGGTTTACACGCGAGATGGGAGGCGTGTCGGGCCCCAGCACGCGGTCGCCGAAGACCTGCCTGGCCCAATGTGCCATGTCCCTGCTCAGACTGTCGAGCACGCGCTCGTCGCGGTGCTTCAGATACACGCTCACCAGGTGGCACAGGGGCGGGTAGCAGAAGAGTTCGCGCTCCTGCATCTGCGCCTCGTACATGGCCTGGTAATTGTGCTCCACCACCTGCTGCACCACAGGCGACTGCGCGTCACGCGTCTGCAGGATGACATGCCCCTGTCCGCCCTTTCTGCCCGCGCGCCCTGCCACCTGCTCCATCATCTGGAAGGCACGCTCGTGGCTGCGGAAGTCGGGCTGGCTGAGCATCCCATCGGCATCCAGGATGCCCACCACGCTCACACGCTCGAAGTCCAGCCCCTTGGTCACCATCTGGGTGCCCACCAGCACATCGGTCTTGCCCTGCTGGAAGTCCTGCAGTATCTGCTCGTAGGCCATGCGGCTGCGCGTGGTGTCGAGGTCCATACGCGCGATGCGTGCCTCGGGCAGTGCCTTGGTCAACTGGTCCTCGATGCGCTCGGTGCCATAGCCCACATGGCGTATCTCCTTGCTCTCACAGGCAGGACATTGCAGGGGCACCGGGTAGGGGGTGCCGCAGTAGTGGCACACCAGTTGCCTGAGACGCTGGTGATAGGTGAGGCTCACGTCGCACTTCTCGCACCGGGGAGTCCACCCACACACGTTGCACTCCACCACAGGCGAGTAGCCACGGCGGTTCTGGAACAGGATCACCTGCCGCCTGTGCTGCAGGGCCTCGCGCATGAGGTCGATGAGCTGGGGCGAGAAGGGGCCCGACATGAGCCGCTTGCGCCGCATCTCCTTCACATCTACCACCTGTATGTGAGGCAACTGCACATCGCGGAAGCGTGTGGTGAGCCTCACCAGCCCATACTTTCCTGCCAGGGCGTTGTGGTAGCTCTCCAGACTGGGTGTGGCGGTGCCCAGCAGGGTCTTGGCCCCCTGCTGGGCAGCCAGCACCAGGGCGGCGTTGCGGGCATGGTAGCGCGGGGCGGGGTCCTGCTGCTTGAAACTGGTCTCGTGCTCCTCGTCCACTATCACCAGGCCAAGCCTCTGGAAGGGGAGGAAGATGCTGCTGCGCACACCCACGATGATGTCATAGGGCTGGCTGGAGAGCATCTTCTGATACACCTCCACCCGCTCTGCGTCGGGGTATCGGGAATGGTACACACCCAGGCGGTCGCCGAAGACCCGCCTCAGACGGTCGGTCAGCTGGGTGGTGAGCACTATCTCGGGGAGCATGAAGAGCACCTGCCGCCCACGCTCCAGTTCCTTCTGCATGAGGTGGATATATACCTCGGTCTTGCCGCTGCTGGTCACTCCATGCAGCAGGCACACGTCCCGCGTCCGCCAGGAAGCCTCGATGCCGTCCATGGCCTGCTGCTGCGCCTGGCTCAGGGGGTGCATGACAAGCTCGGTGGGCAAATGGCTCTCCGAGAGCCGCCCCACAGGCTTCTGCCACACCTCCAGCACACCCTTCTTCCTGAGCGTGTTGAGCGTGGAGGGGCTTGCAGTCCCATCCCCCATGAGTTCCTCGCGGGTCACATCCTTGAGCAGGCTGTAGTTCTGCAGCACCTGGGCCGCGCCGGTGGAGGAGAGTTGCATGTATCGCGTGAGCAACTGCTGCTGCTTGCTCTTGGCGGGCAAGGAGAGGAAGAAGGCGCGCAGAGTGGCCTCGTCGAAGTATTCCTGGGTGAGACGCACGCAGGGCAGCGTGCGTGGCTTGTAGGTGCGGCGCACCTCCTCCTTGACCCTCACCGCACCCTTGGCCAGCATACGGTTGACCAGGGAGAGGATAGAGGCCAGCCCCGTCTGCTTCTGCAGTGCCGCGAGGGTCTGCACAGGCTCCTGCTCCAGGAGGTCATAGACGCGCTTCTCCGAGGGTGTGAGACTGTCGGTGTCGGTAAAGTCGTCGGCATACATGACACGGCTCTCGCTCTCGAGCTTGAGCCCGGCAGGCAGCGCGGCCTTATACACATCGCCCAGGGTGCACAGGTAATAGTCGGCTATCCACCGCCACAGGCGCAACTGCGCGGGGAGCACCAGCGGACTGTCACCCGCCAGTTCCAGCACCTCCTTGGTGGCATAATCGGGCTTGGTGTCGTGCAGGCGCACGATGATGGCACTGTATATCTTGCGGTTGCCAAAGGGCACTATCACCCTGCACCCCACCTGCACATGCTCCTGCATGGCTGCGGGGAGGGCATAGGTGAAGGTCTCACCTACGGGAACGGGAAGTACTACATCGGCATACTGGGGCATGGGGGGTCGCGTATTCAGAACAGGCAGGTGAGGCTCACCTGGCAGGAGTTTTTCTTGATGTCAAAGTCACGTATCTGCTCGCTCAGGCTGCTCTTCCAGCATTCATCATCAATACCAAAGTTGTAGATGAACGACAGGTGCAGGTGGCCCAGGAGTTGCACACCCGCCCCCACGTTCCAGCTGAGCGTGCTGGGGTCAAGCCTCAAGTCCATGTCGTCCCCCAGGCGCACATGCTGCCCGCGCCTTATATAGCGTCGCCACTGGGGGCCTGTGGTGATGAAGATGCCCAGGGGCTTGGCCACGCGGAACGTGTAGCGCAGGTGGGCAGGCAGGAGGAGATAGGAGAGGTGGTTCTCGTGGAGCGTGTGGGTGTCGCGCTCCTCAAAGTCCATGTTGCGCTGGTTGTACAGCAGCGAGACATCCAGGGCCAGGTGTCCCTTGGCCATCTGCAGGCTGGCCTGGGGACCCACATACCACCCCGAGTGGTTGTCCACGCTGAAGAGGTCAGAGTTGAGCGTGAGCCTGCGCGCGTCCCAGCCCGTCTGCACGCCCCACATGACCCGCCTGGCCCGGGCCGGGAGAGCCAGGGAGAGGGCAAACAGGAGCAACAGGGGCACACGTTTCATGGGCATTCGTCTGACAAGAGTCCGTGGCCAGGCCATCACCCGGCCACGGCACATGGGGGATGTGAGCGCAAGCACACTATCTGCGCTGGCGACGTGCGCTCACGCGGGGAGTGGCATTCTCGGCCTTGGGCTTGGGCTCCTTCTCGGCCTTGCTCTCACGCCTGCGGCTGCTGCCAGCCTGCACGGCAGTCTCCCGCCGTGCGCTTGCGCGCTTCACCTTCTCGGGCTTGGCGGCCACGGCAGGCACGCTGTCGGTGGAGTCGGTGCGGTGTCCCCACACCACCTCTTCGAAGTCGGCGAGCTGCTTCTCTATCTTCTTCTGCTCGCGCGTCATGGCGCTGTCGGTCGTGCAATAGTTGGCCAGCACACGTCCCTGCAGGTTGTTGGTCTTGTATATCTTGCCCTCGTAGCGGTTCATGGTGAAGTAGTCATCGGCCGTCATATTGGTCACATTATTGAGGTTGCTGCCCATCACCGGCAGCCGGGACAGCCAGGGAGCCACATCGCTGTACTGCACCCAGAAGAGCGGATAAGGGGTGGCCTCGGTGCTGAACTCGTCGGCCCCGCGCATGAGCACTGGACACAGAGCCGTCACACGCGTGGAGAAGGTGCCTGTGCGCTGGTCCAGATACACACTTTCCTTCAGGTAATAGCGTGTGGCCTCGGCACTGGGCACATCGCTGTCGGCCACCTGCATCTTGCCGTCCTTCTCCTCGTAGTAGATGCCGTAGCGCTCCAGCATATCCTTGACAGCCAGCTTGTTCTTCTCGTCAAACGACTCGTTGCCGTCGAGCTGGTAGGTGTAGGCAGGCACGCGGCCTGTGAGTATCAGGCGGAAGAGGTAGGTGAAGAGGTTGACCTGCTTGCCCTGTGGCTCCACGGGATAGTACAGTGGGGCGTTCTTGTCCTTGGTAAGGTCAAGTTGCCGGTATATGTCGCGCTTCCACACAACATCCTCGGGCATGCTGGCCGATGTGGGAAACTGCATGGAGGCACGGTCGGTGCCCTTCTTCTGCACCGCAGTCTTCTGCCCTGCCCCAGCCGCCGTGACCACACGCCTCTTGGCAGGCTGCGCGCTTGCCATGCCCGTTGCCAGGGCTATGGCAGAGAAGAGGATGAATATATGCTTCATATTATACATTATTATTTATATTAGAGGTCGCTGCGCTCCCAGGTTCTGAGGTCGTGTGGCCGCTGCGCTCCCAGGACAAGTCCTGTGCCTTGCAACCTTACGTCCAACCTCATTGCCCAATAGCCTCACCACCTCGTGACCTTCCATCTAACCTTATTACCTAATAACTTTACAATGTTCCTTATTGCCTCATGACCTCATCACCTCACTGTCTCACCACCTAATAGCCTCAAAACCGAACTACCTCACCACCTAATAACCTAAAAACCTAATAACCTCAAAACCTAATAACCTCAAAACCTAATAGCCTCACAACCTCCCGGCAAAATCACTTGACAATGACCTCCATCGCGCCGCTGAGCGTGCGCTCCACGCCATCGGGTCCCGTGGCACGGATGTTGGTGATGTAGAAACGCTTGTTGCGGGCGAGGGTACGCATCTGTCCCTTCTGCTGGTCGGTGAAGTTCGCGCCCTGGCTCTTGTAGGGAACGGCATTGCCCATAGCGTCATAGAACACCGTCTCGAAGCCCTGCACGCGGAAGGCTATGTTGAGCAGTCCGTCGTCGATGGCCGCCCCTATGCCCGGTGTGCCCATGAGCGCCTGCTTGCTGAGCGCGCCGCCACGGAAGTGGCTGTCGGCTCCGCTGGCATCCTTGAAGGCGATGAAGGCAGTGGGGTCGGGCAGCTTGCGCACGCGGAAGGCAAACTTGCCCATCTCCTGCACGCGTCCCTCATTGTCGGCAGCCACCGTTATCACGGCCTCGCCACCCACCTGGGTAGGCTTGGCGATGTACTTTCCATCCCCCTTGGGAATGAGGTTGCCACCCGACATGCTCACGCGCAGCTTGCTGGTGGCCACGCCCGGCACACTCACGCTCATGGGGTTGTCGTAGCCCGCATAGAGCACATTCATGATGTCGGCACTCACAGTGGCGCTGGGAGCCACCACCGTGTACTTCTGCTGGAACTCGCGCCTCACGGTCTCGCCAGAGCCGTTGAGCATCTCGATGTAGCCGTTGAGAGTGAAGTCGCCTGTGCGGCTGCACACGGTCTCATACACGCCCCGGTCGCCCTCGATGCGCCTGCCCCCCACATAGATAGTGGGCCGGCGGGTGGTGTCAACGGCAGCCATGATAATCTGCGCGCTGAAGCGTCCGCCCTGCACCACCGTCTGGGACGATGGTATGACGTAGGCATTGAGCTGGTTCACGCGGATATCCTTGACATCCACATTGTTTATCAGGTCGTGCAGCACCTCGCCCTCGGCATAGCGCACATCGTTCTGCAACTTGGTGAGGAGCGTCACGGCGGCCGCTGTGGGCATGTTCTCAAACATGTACTCCTGCCAGTTCTTGCCCAGCGTGGTGGCCTTCGTGGGCACCTCGGTGGAGAGGCTCGCGCTGATGACCTGCCTCTGCTGCTTGTCGGTCACCATCCTGATGACCTGGTCGCGGTAGCGGTTGATGGCATTGTAGAGCTCCTTGCCGCGCCCCTTGCCCGGCGCGAGCATCACCTGCGTGCTGGCCTCCAGGTCCTCGCGGTTCTTTATGTTGTTCACGTCGGCCTCCTTGCCGTCGCTCTTCCTCACGATGGCCAGCTTGAGTTCCTCGGCCAGGTTGTAGAGCGAGTCGCTCATGTCACGCACATGCTTGGCCTTCTCGTACCAGAGGCGCACCTTCTCGGGGTTGGCCTTCATCTGCTGCTCGAAGGTCTTGTAGATGCCCTCGTTGACCTGGCTTGCGCTCTGGGTCGATTGGCTCAGGCTGTCGCTCACCAGCGAGAAGCCGTTCAGCACGTCGCTCGACACGTTGAGCGCGAGCATGGCCATGAGCACCACGTACATGAGGTTGATCATCTTCTGGCGGGGTGACACCCTTTTCTTCTTGATTGGCATATTCCTTGAGCCTTGTGTTGGTCTGTACTATGTGTTAATGGTGTGTCGCGCTCACGCCTCTCCCGCTGTGCCCTGTGCGCCCTGCATGGGCGACATGTTTACGGTGAGAGCCTTTATCATGCGCGCATACACATTGTTGAGCTCCTCTATCTGCTGTGCCATGCGCCGGGTCTGCTCGTCAATTTGCTCGATGGTGCTCACCTGCTTGCTGATGTTGCGCAACTGCAGTTCGTACACGGTGGCAATGCCCGTGAGCGTGCGGTTGAGGTTCTCCATCTCGTCGCTGTCGGTGCTCATGCGCGCGGCCTGGTCCTTGACGCGTGCCAGCACCTCGGTGAGTTCGCGCAGCTCCTGTGCATAGTTCTGCACGGCCTCCTCCACCTCGGCGGGGTCGGTAGAGCGGGCCACGGCGGGATCCAGGGTGGGTGTGCCCGCGTTCTGAAGCTGGTCGAGGGCAGCCTGGGCAGCGGCCGCCGCCTGTCCGGCCGCTGCCAGATTGGCCGCTGCCGCACTCAGTCCGGCCGCGCTGGAGATAGCCTCGGAGCCAGGCTGTGCGGCAGGTGCCGTGCCTGCCACCGCTGCGGCTCCCGCGCCCATGGCCACTGCGGGCTGCGGGCTCACAGCGGTCTGCGTGGCAGGCGTGCCGATGACGATGGTGCCCTGCTGGGCCTGTCCGTCAACGCCATCAAGCGGCATTCCGCCCTGGATGACGATGGATGGGCCGGCCTGTGTGCCTGCGCCCTGGCCCAGGGACTGCTGCTCCTCGCCAGGCACCTTGTCATAGGGCTTGTCGAAGCCCGATATGAAGAACACAAACACCTCGGTGCCCATGCCCACGAAGAGCATCGCGTTGGCTCCTGGCAGATGGGTGAGCTTGAAGAGCGTGCCCAGTATGACCACTGCCGCGCCCCAGCTGTATGCGTAGTTCATGAACACTTGACCCGCCGGGGAGTCCATCCACTTTTGGATTTTGGCTATGATATTCATCTCTTTCTTGTGCTTTATCTTTGGTTTGCTATCCTTGTCTTTGCTTGCTCATGCGCTTGCCTCTGGCCCTGGGCGTCTCACTTGCGCCTGGCCGACGCCGTGGGCTTCTTGCCTCCGCCCTTGGTCTTCTGGCTCCCGCTGCGGTCATTGACCATGGTGCGCACGCACCGGAACCCGATGTAGCAGCGTGGCTGGTTCTGGTACTCATAGGTGCGCCATGCCGAGCGTATCATGCTCTCGGGGTCCTTCCACGAGCCTCCGCGCACGCTCTTCTTCTTGAGCCTGTAGGGGTCTTCCTTGGCCGCGTTGTACCTGAGTTCGGGGTTCATGTCGCTCATGCTCTGCACCCCGGCCTCGGTATATACGGTGCTGGTCCACTCGGCCACGTTGCCGGCCATGTCGTAGAGGCCGTTGCTGTTGGGGCTGTAGATGCCGCACTTGGATGTGATGAGCGAGCCGTCGCGGGTGTAGTTGCCACGGTCGGGCTTGAAGTTGGCATAGTAGCATCCGCTCTCGCTCTTCACCTCCAGGCTCTTCCAGGGGTAAGGGTTGCCCTCCTTGCCGCGCGCGGCAAACTCCCACTCTATCTCGGTGGGCAGGCGGTAGCGCTGTATCTGGCGCGCATATCCGCCCATTCCCTTCATGAGGAAGTCGGTGCGCCAGGCGCAGAAGGCATTGGCCTGCTCCCACGAGACGCCCACCACGGGATAGTCGTCATAGGCGGGGTTGCTGAAGTAGAGCTTCATGTAACGCTCGTTGTCGGCGTTCTGGAAGTCATTGACCCAGCATGTGGTGTCGGGATAGACGTTGACGATGTAGGTGTTGAGGAAGTCCCACGGGCCCGAGAGGGGGCGTGTGATGGTCTGCCTCACTATCTTGCCGTCATCGTCTATCCAGGCCGTGTCCTTGCTTATCATCACCTCGCTCATGTCCACGGCATGGTCGGTGTTGAGGTCGCGCTCCTCGGGGTTGAGGCGGTACTTGCGCTGTGCGGCGGCCGCATAGTCGTATATCTCGTAGCGATAGTTCATCTGGCTGGCGTCGAGCATGCGTGTGCCGTCGATGGGATGGGTCACATACACGCTCTCGATGGCGCGCTGCTCGTCCTCGTTGGCCTTCTTCCAGGGGATGGCCTTGCTCCAGTTGAGGTGCGGGGTGACGGGGTTGCCCTCCTTGTCCTCCTCTATCTTGTAGCTCTCGTCGCCTCCATAGGCGGGGTCGGACAGACGCTCGCGGATGATGCTGTCGCGCACCCAGTTGACAAACTGTCGGTACTTGGCATTGCTCACCTCCTGCTCGTCCATCCAGAACCCGTCCACACTGATGTCCCGCACAGGGAACTCCGTGCCCCACAGGGAATCGTTGTCCTCGATGCCCACACGCAGTGAGCCCTTGTGGACAGCCACCATGCCGTAGGGGGTGGGCTCGCTGTAGCCCGACCCTCTCACGCCCGTGAGCTCCCCGCCAGTGGCGTTGGCATTCGAACTGCTTCCCATGCAGCTCCCCAGGGCAAGGCTTGCCAGGGCGAGCGAAAGCGTTATCAGCAGACTCTTTGTCTTCATATCCTAATTGTTTCTCTCTGTATGTTACCTTATATATATGCGCATGCGTGCGGGCTCTGGTCAGAGCAGCCGCACACTCTTGTGCAGGTTCTTGCCTTTCTTGAACAGGTTCAGGTCGGTCTGGTAGCCGAGCATCACCTCGTGTGTGCCGTTGAGCGCGCCTATCCCGCCTGTGTACATCTCGTAGCTGTAGCCGATGTTCACCCCGTGGAAGTTGATGCCCAGCAGCACGCCCACGCTGTAGGTGGGGCTGTACATCACGCCGCCGTAGAGCTTGTGCTTGGCTCCGTCGTACATCAGCCTGGCGGTGATGTCGCCCCGCCATTCCCTCAGGTCGGTGCTCAGGAGCGCGTCGGTGGCCAGGGCATACTGGGGGTTGCGGAAGCGGAACTTGTATCCGCCCATGGCATAGAGCGATGGTTTGACCTTCAGCTCGTAGGTCTTGTCGTCACCCAGCCTGATGGTGGGGCTCATCAGATGCGCCGCACTCACGCCGGCATACCACAGCTGCCCACAGGTGTAGCGCACTCCCGCGTCCAGGTCAAAGGCGGTGCCGGTGACCTGGCTGGTGGCAAAGGCGGGGTCGCTGCTGTCCTCGGTGTCGGCCTTCGAGCCGTCGAAGCTCTCGGTGAGTATCACCGGGCGCACGCCCACACTGAGCCTGCCCTTGCCCAACTTCTGGTGATAGGCGTACTGCAGGTATATCTTCTTGGTGGTGAAGAGCCCGGCCTTGTCGTTCATGAAGCCCAGTCCGGCTCCGTGGCTGGGCCCGAAGAACCACAGGGGGAGGTCGGCCGTGAGGGTCATCGTGGCGGGTGCGTCGGTAAAGCCTGCCATCTGCTGGCTGTAGGCCCCGTGCACGTCCAGCTGCCCGCCCACACCTGCCGCCGCAGGGTTATACCAGGACTGGAGCGCCCATGAATTGGTGAACGCCACGTCAAACTGCGCCCGCGCCTGCAGGCCGACCAGCAGCATACCTATCCACAGCAGTCTTCTCATCCTATCTGTAATAACGTCTTGCGTCCCCGCATTATTGTATCATCCGCCCACAAAAACTTTCCCCCGCCTGCCGCCTGCCCTCCCCTGCCTCACCACGCCCTGCTGTCGCATGCCCCGCCTGCCTTCCCCGCCCGCGTCTCAGCACACCCTGCCACCAGCCACCAGCCTCATCCCCGTCCCTCTCCTGCCTGCTTGCCCTGCCTGGCAAGCCGTCGGGCCTTCCGCCGCTGCCCGTCTCTCTCCCTCACCCTTCCACGCTCGCCTTGCCCGGCGGAACTGCCCCTCAGCAACAGGCGCGCACGCCCAGCCCACGCCCCAGCCCACGTTGCGGGCGGCATAGTCCACCCTCACATTCCCCAGCATGCAGGCTGCCACTCCACTTTGACGCAGCCAACTTGTACATTTCACGCTTTGCAACCATCATACCAAACTTTGGTATATTCATTTCAAAGCTTGCAACCAACATACCCAACTTTGCAACATTCCACCCAGCATTCTGCCAAGGGACAGCAAGCAGCCTCACTGGGGCAAGGAAGCAGGCTCCGACGGGAAAGCAGCACCATACCACGCTGCCAGTTCATAGAAGTTCACAAGTGTGAGAAAAGTAACTGTCCATACACTTCTTGCCGCTATCACATGTTCGCGAACCACTCTCACATGCCCGTCTTGAGCACAAAGATTACATTTTTTAACCTCTCACGTTTGTTTGTTCATTATATTGCTGTATATTTGCAGCGACCTTTTAGGCGCAATGCCCATCGAGATTATTCCCGCTGAAGACATGCACCGTGAGAGGCCAATGCCTCCATTCCACGCCGATGTACCTGGGCTGCAAGCCATCCCAGGCGGGCAGGGCGGAAGAGGGAGGTACGACATAATAGAAGCGTTTACTTGACGCTATGTTCTTGACGAGCTGAAACTTCGCAACTTTCAATACACAGTCATGGACAAAGCAACGGTGGCGCACGGGTGTGAACATACCACAGCCAGGGGAGACCCTGCACTTTCCGCATGGGGAGTGTAGCCGTTTCCCTGTCTGGCAGTGTGTAGTCATATCGGCGTGGGTCTTGCGTTGTCTGTTCAACTGTGTAGGGCAATGCGAAGGCCTCAGCTCGTGGGACAGGCAGCAGGCAGTTCCCACGCTTTTGTTTTGCTCGTACATAACTCAATCCATCAAACAGCATGGCTGGGTCCGGGGAACTCTCAGCCAGACAAAGATCAACGTTATGAACGAGAACAGTTACAAGAAAGTTTTCACATTTGCGCTATTCCTGGCCTTCGCGGCCATCAGTTGCTGGGCCACAGCGGAGTCCCTTCACTTGTTGCTGCCAGACTGGCCACTGGCAGCGGCATGGGCTGTGACCATCGGCTTCTTCTTCATCGCCTCGTGGGGCTCAAAGATGATTACCGACAGCTGCAATCAGGACATCTACATGGAGCATCGCGGCATGCACCTGTTGGGTGGAATATTCATCGTGCTGGTGTTCTGGCTTCTGTGCAGCATGCCCACCAACACGCACACCTTCTTCTACCGCAGTCATGTGAGGGAAAGGGTAACCAACGACATCACTGCCACAAAGGAATACCTGGCACAGATAAAGGATGGCGAGGTGACAAAGAACAAGATAAATGCCAGAGTCACCGAGTTCAAGAACAAAGTGGAAGTGAAGATGGGAGAGTTGGAAGCCGAGATAAAGAACGAGGTGAACCCAGGCCAGGGTCCCAAGGCAAAGGCCATACTGGGCGAGTTTGCCACACTGCTTGATGTCAACAAAATAGAGCCCTTGAGCAACAAAGGCAAGTCGGCACAAGATCGAGAAAGACTCTGCAATGCCTACAGGACCAAAATCTACATGCTACGCGACACGAAGATAAAGAACATCATCAGCGAGATGACACCGCCAAACAACAATCACAAAAAGGCAGCAGAGCGTGACTTTAAGAACCTGGAAGTAATTGAAAAAGCAATAGAGGACAAAAGCATTGACCTGAATGACGCAGAAGACATCAAAGAGGTATGCGACAAACTGAACAACGGTTATGCCACCATCAGAGCATACAGCCAGTATGTTGACTTCAAGAGCAACGAAGACAAGCAGGCCTATACGGCCAACAATCCCCAGACCAAGGTGACGCGCCTGCTGAGCGTGTACGATGTGTGGGCCGACTTCCTGGCTGGCAGGGACGGCGGACTGCACTTCGCCTTCTGGATATTCATCTCTGTACTGATTGACATTGCCGCATTCGTATTCTTCGACATCGCATTCAAGAAGAGAAGCTAAACATATTCACAAACCCACAAAACACGACACACAATGAACAAAAAGAACGAAGACGAGAAGGACAACAGCACCCTCATCATAGACATACCCGAAGAAGTTTCTTCCGACAACACCGACACCCAGGAGCAGGAGGGTGACACGCTGGACATCCAAGCCACCGATGAAGAAAAGGCCAAAGTGGAAAACGACAGCAAGAGCATACATGGACTTACCGGTGAGGAGATTACCGACCCCAACAAGATTATGGTGACCATTGCCGACACCAAGACCCCCATCGTGGTCCTGTACGGCCCTCCATCATGCGGCAAGACCATGACCCTGGTGCGCCTGGCCAGATATCTGCGCTCCAAAGGCTATCGCGTGAAACCAGACAGGTCATTCCGCCCCAAGAAAGACGACAACTACACGAGAATGTGTAACGGCTTCGATGAGATGCTCAACTCCAACCAGGCAGCCAAGAGCACCAAATACATGAGCTTCATGCTGGTCAAGGTGCTGGACAGAAACGGCCGCCCCGTGTGCCAGATACTGGAAGCACCAGGTGAGCTCTACTTCAACGGAGACCCCAACAAGCCCTACCCTGCCTATGTACACCGCATCTTCAGCTGCAACAACCGCAAAGTGTGGGCTGTGATGGTGGAGCCAGACTGGGACGACATGGAGAAGCGAGCCAACTATGTGACGCGCGTGGCCAACCTGAAGAGCAACTGCACCACACGGGACAAGTTCCTGTTTGTGCTCAACAAGATAGACCTCACGCCCTACGTCAGGAGTGCGGGCAACGTAAACGTGAGCGAGTCCATCCGGTATGTGCAGCAGATGTACCCCAATATCTTCGTGCCCTACGAGAACCAGAACCCCATCACACGCATCTTCAAGAAGTACAACTGCGACTTTGTCCCCTTCATGACAGGTTCCTATGCCGAGACTGAGGATGGAGACTTTGCCTACATTGAAGGGCACGAGAGGTATGCCGAGAACCTGTGGAATGCTATCATAAAGTACGTCAAAGGGTAATGCGATATGGAACTGAAAGTAAATCTATTTGTCCATGGTACGTCCAAGGGACACATGGTATGGGGACTGGAAGGTACGGATGACCGCTATGCCAATGGCTTCTACAGCGTCAGCTGGCCTCTGAAAGAGATGATGATGGTGGAGGTGAAAAAGTCTGGCAGTACCACCTACTGCTACTACACCTTCATCCGGGGGGAGAAAGTATTGGGAGCCGACAAGCGGGACGGCTCCTACTTTGCCATCACGCTGCGCATGAACGTCTGCCACACCGACCTGCAAGACATGTACCACATACTGAGAACTGCCTATGAGAAGGCCTGCGTGGGAATGTGCATCCGGGAATGTGGCGCATACGCACAGTTCACGACCGATGATTTCCACACCGTAGAGGACGCGCTCGGCAAACTACGCGCCAACGTGTTCAACCACATCACGCAGTTCTCACAGAAAGAGGACATCATTCCCCTCAACGGCTTCCAATGCTCCGCAGGGAAAGCCGGCCTGGAGTGCAACGACAGCGAGAGCAAGAGGAGCGATGTGCTTGCAGCCCTGAAGAGAAGTGGCAAGGTGCTTGTCTCGCACCTGTTTCCTACCCTCAAAGAGGCCGAGATACAGACCCAGGCCAACCAAAAGATAGAGAGATGCAAAACTGAAGCGCAGAAGAGAATCAAGGAAACGCAAGAGCAAGCAAAAAGAAGCATCGAACAGATGCAGGAGCAATGCGCCAGCGAGAAAAAGGAACTGCAGGACAAACTCACCAGCGAAAGACAGAACGCAGGCCTCAAAGAGCAAAACATACTTGCCGAATGCAACAAGAAGATAGCCGAAATCCAGGCCAAGTATGCCAAGTTTGACCAGAAGGAAAAGCAATACAAGCAACAGATTGGGCAAAAGGACAATGTCATCATGGCCAAGAATGATGCCATCCAAAAGAAGGACAATGAAATAACGAATCTAAAGAAACAGGTTGAGAGCGCCAACAAACAAGCTTGCGAAATACAAGATAACGGCTCTAAGGAGCCAGAGGTTGGAAATCGCAAATGGTGGAAAGACTTCTTTTCCCGCTGCGACAAACAGGCTGCATCGATCATTGGATTCCTATTCTTGCTGAATGTCATCACCATCGCCTTGGTTTCGTACAATTGCTATCAACAGAATGAAATGCAGAAGACCATGCTTCCCGCCATAATAAACAAGTCCACCGATATAGTAAAATTCCAAAAACCGTACATCCCCAAAGTCCAAGACACCCCTGCGCCATACACCGCAGAGGAGATTGAAGCCCTCAAAGGGCAATACACCTTCACGATTGATGTCGCTGAGTTCGTTGGCCAGAAGAAGACTTTGAAAACCAACGAGAAAGGCACTCTGTCGCTGAAGATAAAGGGCAAGCAGAAGAAGCAAGTACCTGACAGCATTGTTCAAAGAGCCAGGATACAGGGCCAGTTCGAGGCTGGAAATGGCATACAGGTCAATGACACCACACTTAAGCCATCGCGGGCAGGGACATTCAAGGTGTATTACAAGATAGGAAATACTACCGTCACAGATAGAGATATAACCGTAACGAACTAATGTCAACAAGCAGGAAAGCCACTTGCGCCCTATGCACAACCCTGCTGCTTTGCGCATGCGGCGGGGAGAAGAAGAAGCCACTGGTGTTCTACGACACAGACGAGATGCCAGAGGACAGCACCTCATACGAGCAGGAGGATACCTCCTACGACTATTACACAGAGCCAGAACCTCACCAGGAGGAAAATGTAATCTCGGTTCCATTCAAGGAGAGGGGAGGAGTAAAACTGGTGGAGGTGAAAATCAACGGTGAATTCTCCGTTGACATGATACTCGACAGCGGTTGCTCTGGCACGCTCATCTCTATAGCCGAAGCCAAGTACCTGTATGAGAAAGGCGCGTTTACGGCCGATGACATCCTGGGGACCACACAGTCACAGATAGCCGACGGGAGCATCGTGGAGAATATGGTCATCAACCTCAGGGAACTGGAGATAGGCGGACTGATATTCTGCCCCAATGTGACAGCCACGGTGTCGGCCAACACCCAGGCACCTCTCCTGCTGGGCAATGAGGTGCTCAACCGCACCGCCTCCTACTCGGTGGACAATGAGAACAAGGTCATCAATTTCACGCTCAAGCAATGAACCTTACGGTATATCTCTTTGGCAACCTCGACTCGGGCTACACTCAGTATCCCGATGACTATACGCGCAGCATCTTCCAGCACTTCTGTGGAGAAAGCAAGGCGGGAACGCAGCTCACCATCCACAGGGATGGCGTGCTGATGTACTACGGCTATACGCGCATGCTGGAAGGCGGCAAGTGTCTGGGCATGTGCTGTGTCATCAACGGCCACTACATCACCGACCTCAAGGCTCTGTTCTCGGCCTGCGAGCATGTGGTGGAGAATATGGCCAGGGAGGGTGCAATCATCTGCTTCGATGACCGGGGAGACATAATCTCCAAGGTCAACCGCTTGTATATGAACCAGCACGACATTGACATGGTGACAAGGTGGATCAACCAAACCCTGGGTGGCATGGACACCCAGACAGCCCCCCTGCCTGCCGTCAACTATGCTGCCAGCGTGGACTCACAGCAGCATTTCTCCCTGGAGGATGACAGCAAGGAGATGGTCAGGTCAACCTATACCAACAGCTACACATTCATCTGCAAGGAGCGAGGATACAACACTCCGCAGATGAACAGCTACCGTGGTGTCATCATGAGAAAGGAAAGGAAGATAGACGAGTTGCAGATTCAATGCAAGGCACTGCAAGGCAAAGTCTCCTCCCTGGAACGCCAGAAGCGCAACACTACCTGGGTGATGCTGCTCCTGATGGTGGTTGCTGTGTTTGGCTTGGTCATCTGGAACCGTGTCCTGTTCCCCAGCGAGGTGACAAAGAAGGATATGGGAGAGTACACCTATTACGGTCCCATCCTGGACGGGAAGCCCAACGGTGTGGGTGTCGCCATCTATCACCAGGACGACAAGGACGGACGACGCTTCTACTACGGCAACTTCGTCAATGGAACAAGAGTGGATGACCAAGCGATGCTGTTCTATAAGGACGGCTCCTATTACTATGGCAAGATGGAGGACAACAAGTGGATTGAGGGCCTGTTCTACGATACCGAGCAAGAACATTTCGTGGGGAAGTTCCAGGAGAACAGGCCAGACAGCGGCACTTGGTACAAACATGTGAAAGCACAAGAAGTAAGGCATGGCAACTAAAGCAGAAAGAATGTGGGTGGCAGGACTGATGTTCCTGCTGCTCACATTGTGTGTCCCCCAGGCTTCTCACGCACAAGCGAAGCCCAAGAGAGATGTGACCAAAGACCAAGTGGAGCGAGCTGCGAAGAAGCAAGACCCACCTCGCACACAACCCCAATCCGTCCCAAGGACACCCATAAAGAAGGTGGCACGCACAAAGAAGCCAAAGACAAGCAGCCATCAGCCTTACAGAACACCCCAAAACGCATACCACCCGACACCGAAGAAACAGGCAGAAGAAATCTACTTGCGTGTCAACCAGCTGAGTGAGGTGTCACGCACCTTCCTTCACCAAGGTGGGAAGGACACCTTGACAATAAACACCAACAGCAGCGACTGGAGCATAACGGGGATGCCCTCATGGTGTCGCTGGAGCAGGAAAGGCTCATCCTTAATACTGACCTGCATTCCCAACAGTAGCCACGATGAGCGTAAGGACTTTTTTCTGATACGCTCTGGAAACAAATCTGTTCCTGTGTGGGTGGCACAAGCAGCAGCACCTGCAGTGGGAGGAATAGAGTCCGTCATGGTCTGGCACAACGAGAAATCCGCCAAGATGCAGGGTTTCCCGGGCATAGTACCGACCAAGAAGGCACTAAAAATAATGGTGAGTGGGCATGTGGAAGAGCCTTTGGACAAAACATGGACTGCCTATGTAGCCTTTCGCCACCAGGATGGAACATGGGCGAAAGCCAACACAAGATACTTGTATGGTAAATTCTTCCAGTACCCGCATGACGGTGAGTTGTTCGGCTATGCTGAATTCGTTCCAGGCCCCAGCCGCGATGGTAGTTTCCTGGCCACTATCGAGATACCCAATGAAGCCTTTGACGTCATCCGTGGAAAAACCCGCGTGTTCAAATGTGTTCTGTGGCTCGAATGCGAAGGATGTGCCGTAAAAAACACAAGAAAGCCCGTCACCATCTCCATCACAGCCAGGAACAAGAAGGGGATAATTAAGACAAAATAAGGCTGGTGGGACTGCGTGAACCCTCAGAAGTCACCTATCCCACCACCAGGGAAAAGTGCAACCCAAGAGCCTCTGCTATACGAAGGAAGGTGGCGAGCGGCATGTCGGCTTTTCCCTTCTCCAACGCAGAGATGTATTCGCGCTTCATGCCCACCAGTTCGGCAAGGGTCTTTTGGGTAATGCTGCGCCTCTTGCGCTCTTCCTTCAGAAGTTCCGCATAATACCATGCTTTGGCCTGAGCCTCAAACTCATTGCGCCTTGCACTACCCTCTGCCCCATATCGCTCGTCGAGTTGGTCATCAAAAGTGCTCAACGAAGCCAGTTTCTTGTCATCCAGTCTCACCATAATCATTCCTCCGTATATCTCTTCAATATTCTCTCTGCCGTACTTATTTCCGCCCGGTATTGTTTTGAGCCTTTCTTCAAGAACGCATTCAAGAGCAGCACTTTATGGCACTGCATGAAACTGCTGTGGTCTATGGCAAAAATGACAGTGCGGTACTCATTGCTGCTGATGGAGACACGAAGTTCGTAGAACGCCGTACTCTCCAGTTTCTTAACGAACTTCTGATTTACCACATACTGGGTGCGCACAACATTCAGAGCGTAATTGAATTTATCCCTAACACTCTCGCTCAGAGCCATATAAAACTCCTCGAACTCGCTTGAAAAGAATATCTCCCTCACTTTCTCCATGCCGCAAAGATAATCAATTCCTTACATACATTCAAGAATACAAGGATAAAACATTCCTAAAATCTCGCCAACACATGTCTGGCGCATGCCTAACCCACAGAAAAGTTCTCCCTGATAGAGCTGCCCGCTTGTGCCTGCTACCACAGAGTTATACCAGGACTGGAGCACCCATGCATGGGTGAACGCCACGTCATACCGCGTCCGCGCCTGCAAGGCTGCCCGTCACCATCTCCATCACAGCCAGGAACAAGAAGGGGAAGATAAAGACGAGGTGAGGCGGACAGGAAGGTGCATAATGGTTCATATTCAAATAACCCGCAAGTCGGAGCGCACCATGTGAACTTTATTCCCTAACTTTGTGACTCATGCCACCACGCTTCGGATGTGGCGGCACAACAATCACTAAAGAGAGGAAAATATGAGAGACCTTGAATCAATCGCCATCCTAGTACTTATAGTGGTAGCCGTGGCTTACTTCTGGCAGAAACTGCTCTGGAAGAACCGACAGGATGCATTGCACAAACTAAACCTAAACGATGCACCCGCACCGCCCGCGCCCGACACGGTAAAGGACAGCTCTTCTGACAAACAGGAGGAGCCCAAGGAAGCAAAGGGTGCCAGGCAGGAGAAAGAGAACAAGGGAGAGCCCCCGACAGAAACCGCCAAGGAACGCACGGCCTGGGAGATGTGCCTGGAGTTCTTGCACAAATACAACTGTGATGTAGAGTTCAGCGAAGACGACGAGAAGCTTTGCTGGACGAACTTCCAGGGGACCCTTTTCTGTCTGGTCGCGCGGAATGACCATATACTCGAGGTGTACTATCCCCAGTTTCACGATGTCCCCCTGGACCAGTATGACGAAATCTCGCGCATCCGCAAGGCCATCAACAGGGTCAACATGCACGACTTCTTCACGCTGTACTACAATATTGACGAGAATCAGCAGTCCCTATCGGTGTCAGTGAAGAGGGCCTGTTTCCTTGTCCCCGAGATGAAGGACTCAAACGGTTACCTGTACTCGACACTTACAGCATGCTTCGAGGTGGCACGCAAATTTATGTACACGCTGGATACCATAAGGCGGGAGGAGCTGGAGCAGAAGTAAGCCCTGCATCCATCCTGGCCTCTATCCCACCACCAGGGGAAAAGTGCAACCCGCAGGCTTCGGCATTTCGGAGGAATGTGGAGAGTCGCACGTCCGTGCCCCATCTCCAGTGTCAGGATGTGCTCGCGCCTCATGCACACCAGTTCTGCAGGGGGGCTTCAGGAGAAAGGCAGCCTAATGACCAGGGGCTGGCACCGCGTTCTGCGGATGCCAGCCCCTGGATGTATTCTGCGCCCCAGCACGGGGGAAAGCCGTGCTGGAGACCTCTGCGCGGGATTACTTCACGCGGTAGCGCACCTCCTTGGTGCGGAACTTCTTCACGCTCTGCTTGTCCTTCACGTCCTTGAGACCCGTGGCCACGATGATGCTCACGCGGTTCTTGTCGTTCTCGGAGAAGGGCTGCACGGTGTCGCCATAGCTGCTCGAGGTGATGGATGACTTGGGCACGCCGGCATCCACCAGTGCCTTCACGGCCTTCTCGGCACGCTGGGCAGCCAGCTTCTTGTTGTAGGAGGGAGTGCCTGTGCCCTTGTCGGCATAGGACTTGATATCTACCTTGCACTCACGGTGCTCCTTGAGGAACTCACCGATAGCCTTCAGCTGGGCCTCGGCACGGAAGTCACTCTTGTCGATGGGATAGAAGACATCCCACGTCATCTTGCCATCCTCGACGCGTGCGCTCTCTACCACGTCGTCATACCAGATGGTGTCCATGCGTGTGGCCCACTCTTCCTCGACGGGAGCGGCCACGGCCTTCTTGCCCTTCTTGTAGCCAAACTTGAAGGCAAGACCCATTGAGGCGGTCAGCTGCCAGTCATCACCGGCGTTTACCTTGCTGTTGTAGCGGTCGCCCAGGCTGTTGGCATCCACCTCCAGATTGAGGCTCACGTTCTTGTGCAGATTGATGTCGAGCTGCGCGCCCACCCTGGCGTTGTGGCTGAAGAGGTCGTCCTTGTAGGCACGGGGCATCTGGGCCTTGTGGGCATACGCGTCACCGTTGTCCCAGGCATAGTTGAGGCCGATACCGCCGATGAGGTAGAGGTTGACGGGATAGTAGTCCTTGCGGCCAAAGAGGGTGACCAGGTTGAGCATGAGGTCGAGGTCGGTGGTGACATTCTTGTAGTCATACTTGAAGTCGTTGCCGTTCCCCTCGTAGCCTCCCTTGTTCCAGATGCCGCTCACATGCAGGCGTGAGCCCACTACGGGAGTGAACCATCCGCCGAAGCTCAGGGCTGTGTTGGGGGTGATGAGCTTGGCATTGTTGTAATTGGTGAACGTGGTCTGCGCTCCGCCCTGTATGCCCACAAACATGTGGGGGAAGGGCTTGTAGTCACGGCCATCATTGTCCGTGTCCTGGGCCAGCGCAGTTGTTGCCAGGCATGTGGCCATGGCAACGGTTGCGAAGAACATCTTTTTGAACATATCTACACGTTTTTGGTTATTGGTTTGTACTTGTCACTTTACGCGCACTTGCTTCTCCTCGGTGCGGAACTTCCTCACGGTGTGGGTGTCCTTGACATCCTTGAGGCCGGTGGCGGTGATGATGGTCACACGGTTCTTGTCGTTCTGGGCAAAGGGCTGCACGGTGTCGCCATAGTAGGAGGCGTCGATGATGGAGGGCTGCACGCCCGCATCCACCAGTGCCTTCACGGCCTTCTCGCTGCGTGCCTTGGAGTATTGCATGTTGATGCGGGGGTTACCGGTCTCCACGTCGGCATAGGACTTCACGGTAATCTTGCAGTCGCGGTAGTCCTTGAGGAAGGCTCCTATCTTGGCCAGCTGCGCGTCGGCGTCGCTGAAGTCGCTCTCGCGTATCTCGTAGAACACGTTCCAGGACATCTTGCCATCCTCGATGCGCGGGGTCACCTGTGCCTCGTTGTACCAGATGGTATCGATGCGTGTCTCGTACTCCTCCCTGGCAGGTGCGGCCTTCTTGCCGCCAAACTTGTAGGCCAGTCCTGCCAGCAGTACAAACTGGTCGTTGCTCTTGTCGAAGGTGTTGCTCTGTCCGGCGTGCAGGTTGTAGCTTCCCTCCACGTTCACAGCCAGGTCGCGGCACACGTCGTAGGCAAACTGCAGGCCCAGGCGGCCGTTGAAGGCATTGCGCTTGGACTCGTTGACATCGGTGAGGCGGTACTGCTGTGCGGCCAGGCTGGCGGCATCATCGTTGTTCCACGAGTGGTAGAGTCCCACGCCCATGATGAAATACAGGTTGGCCGGATAGTAGTCCTTCTTGCCAAAGGTCGTGCACAGGTTCACCAGCAGGTCGGCACTGGTGGTCAGGTAATTGAAGTTGTAGTGCGCGGTCTGGTCGGTGCCAAAGGTGGAGAGGGCTGTCCCCTTGTTCCACGCGCCGTTGAAGTTAAGGCGCGCACCCACCACAGGGCTGAAGTAGCTGCCCAGCGAGAGGGCCGCTGTGGGGGTGAAGGTCTTCTTGTTGTCAAAGTCGGTGTCGAGCGTGTTCTGCACTCCACCCTGCACGCCTACAAACATGCGGGGGAAGACCCTGCGGTCAGCCCACTTCGAGTCGCTCTCCTGCGCCATGGCTGGAGCAGCGATGCCCAGTGCCAGGAAGGCAAGGGCAAGGGATTTGGTGAATGTCTTCATATTGTCTTATTCGTTTCCTTGGTTGTCCATTCGGTAGTCCACCCCCATGCGCGGCACCCGCATGTGCCAAGCACACAGGCAGTATAAGCGCAAAAGTAAGCCGTTTTTTCCCGATTGGCAAAGATTTTTATAACTTTCTTTCAAATACGTTAAAGAATGGTAACAAAACGGGCGCGCCAGCACGCGGGAAGCGTAAATTTGGCTAACTTTGTGTGATATAAATTGCACAAGAAGTAACATGCCAACAGAAAAGACCATCATCAGCAGCGTCACGACCCACCATGAGCTCAGGGAGTTCGTGCGCTTCAACTACCAGCTCTATAAGGACAATCCCTATGCGGTGCCCGACTTCCTGGAGGACACGCTGGACACCTTTGACAAGAAGAAGAACCCGGCCTTCCGCTTCTGCGAGGCCGAATGGTTCCTGGCACGGCGCGAAGGCAGGATAGTGGGGCGCGTGTGCGCCATCATCAACCGCAAGGCCAACGAGCAATGGGGGCAGAAGAATGTGCGGTTTGGCTGGATAGACTTCATTGACGACCCCGAGGTGTCGGGCCTGCTGCTCAAGACCGTGGAGGACTGGGGACGCGAGCGGGACATGGAGAAGATAGTGGGCCCGCTGGGCTTTACCGACATGGACCTGGAGGGCATGCTCACCGATGGCTATGACCAGCTGAGCACCATGAACAGCATATACAACTTCCCCTACTATCCGCAGCACATGCTCAAGCACGGCTACGCCAAGGAGGTGGGCTGGGTGGAGCGCAAGGTGTTTGTGCCGAAGGCCGGACACGAGGCTCACCAGGACAAGTACTTCCGCATCGCCGAGATGGTGAAGAAGCGCTATGGGTTCCGCATACACAAGTTCAAGAGCAAGAGCGAGATACGCGACGGCGGATATATCCCCAAGGTGCTGGGCGTCGTGAACCGCGCCTATGCCGACCTGTATGGCTACAGCCAGATGGACGAGGCGCAGATGAACACCTATGCCGACCAGTACCTGCAGTACCTCGACAAGCGTTACCTGTCGGTGGTGGAGACCGCCGAGGGCGAGGTCATAGGCATGGGCATCTGCATCACCAGCCTGAGCCGCGCCATACAGAAGGCCAAGGCCAAGCTCTGGCCCTTCGGATGGTATCACATGGCCAAGGCCCTGTGGTTCAACCGACACCCCCAGGTGCTGGACATGCTGCTCGTGGGCGTGCTGCCCGAGTACCAGGAGAAGGGCGCCAACGCGCTCATCTTTGCCGACCTCATCCCCGAGGCCATGAAGGACGGCTATGAGTGGGCAGAGACGCACCACCAGCTCGAGGACAACATACCCAGCCAGGCGCAGTGGAAGAACCTGGACTGCGTGATACACAAGAAGCGCTGCGCCTTCAGCAAGAAACTCTAAGCACAACACATGGAAGAGAACAACGAGATACAGCAGCCCACCGTGCAGTACACCGAGGACAACGTCATACACCTGTCCGACATGGAGCATGTGCGCACCCGCCCCGGCATGTACATAGGCCGCCTGGGCGGCGGCTCGCATGCCGAGGACGGTATCTATGTGCTCCTCAAGGAGGTCATCGACAACAGTATCGACGAGTTCAAGATGAACGCCGGCAAGCGTATCGAGGTGACGGTGGAGGACAACCTGCGCTGCACCATACGCGACTATGGCCGGGGCATCCCCCAGGGCAAGCTGGTGGAGGCGGTGTCGATGCTCAACACGGGAGGCAAGTATGACTCCAAGGCATTCAAGAAGAGCGTGGGACTCAACGGTGTGGGACTGAAGGCGGTGAACGCCCTGAGCCGCCACTTCGAGGCACGCTCCTACAGGGACGGGCAGGTGAGGGTCACCACCTTTGAGTGCGGCAAGCTGGTGAGCGACCACACCGAGCCCACCGACGACGAGACAGGCACATACATCTACTTTGAGCCCGACCCATCGCTCTTCAAGCACTACAGCTTCAGGGGGGAGTATGTGGAGGAGATGCTGCGCAACTACACCTACCTCAACACGGGCCTCACCATCATGTTCAACGGCCGGCGCATCCTGTCGCGCAACGGACTGAGCGACCTGCTGGCCGACCGCATGACGGCCTCCGCGCTGTACGAGATCGTGCACCTCAAGGGCGAGGACATCGAGATAGCCTTCACCCATTGCAACCAGAACGGCGAGGAGTACTACTCCTTTGTCAACGGGCAGCACACCACACTGGGCGGCACACACCAGGCCGCCTTCAAGAAATACATAGCCGAGGTCATCAAGGAGTACAGCGGCAAGAACTACGACTACAGCGACATACGCAACGGCATGGTGGCGGCCATCAGCATCAACATCCAGGAACCGCTCTTCGAGAGCCAGACCAAGATCAAGCTGGGCTCGCTCACCACCGAGCCCGACGGGGGTGTGTCCATCGACAAGTTTGTGGGCGACTTCGTCAAGAGCCAGGTGGACAACTTCCTGCACAAGAACACGGATGTGGCCGAGGTCATCCTGCAGAAGGTGAGCGAGAGCGAGCGGGAGCGGAAGGCCATGGCCGGCGTGGCCAAGAAGGCGCGGGAGATGAGCAAGAAGGCCAACCTGCACAACCGCAAGCTGCGCGACTGCCGCATACACCTCAACGACACCAGGGGAGACCGCCAGGAGGAGTCCTGCATCTTCATCACCGAGGGTGACTCGGCCAGCGGGAGCATCACCAAGAGCCGCGACGTGAACACCCAGGCGGTGTTCAGCCTGCGAGGCAAGCCGCTCAACTGCTATGGGATGACCAAGAAGGTGGTGTACGAGAACGAGGAGTTCAACCTCCTGCAGGCCGCGCTCAACATCGAGGACGGGCTGGATGGCCTGCGCTACAACAAGGTGATAGTGGCCACCGACGCCGATGTCGATGGCATGCACATACGCCTGCTGATGATTACGTTCTTCCTGCAATTCTTCCCCGAGCTCATCAAGAAGGGGCATGTGTTCATCCTGCAGACACCTCTCTTCCGCGTGCGAGCCAAGAAGAGCAAGCTCAAGAAGGCGCGTCTGGACGCGCTGCTGGAGGAGGTGAAGGCGCGCAAGAAGGAGGCCGAGGAGAATGCCAAGCTGGCCAAGCGCACCGACGACGACGACACACCCGAGGACGGGGAAGCCCAGGAGGAGGACAACGCAGAGAGCCAGGACGGGGAGAAGAAGCCCATGCGCAACCTGAGCGTCACCAAGGACTATATCATACAGTACTGCTACTCCGAGGAGGAACGCCTGCAGGCCATCGCCGACCTGGGGCCTGAGCCGGAAATCACACGCTTCAAGGGACTGGGAGAGATAAGCCCCGAGGAGTTCATCAACTTCATCGGGCCCGACATCCGGCTGGACCAGGTGACGCTCAACAAGAGCGACCAGGTGGCACAGATGCTGGAGTACTACATGGGCAAGAACACCATGGACCGGCAGAACTTCATCATCGAGAACCTGGTGATAGAGGAGGACCGGGCCGACGAGGACGAGGAGTAAGGGAACGGGGAAGCCCCCTCCCAGCCTCCCCCATGGGGGAGGGGCACTTGATGCCACGCTGCATGCGGGGCTTGACTTGGGGCTGCACCAGACTGGGCATTCCCTTGCGTCAAGATATGCAGCGCGCTGCATCGGCCAACGCACCGCACTGCATCGGCCAACGCAGCGCACCGCATCCGACAACGCAGCGCACCGCGTTTCCAGGCGGGGCGCGGCTCACCCTCAAGCGCGGGCCGGACTGCGGGAACAAGGACAACGAGAAACGCCTTCGCCCAAGGGCAAGACGACATGATAGCAGAAGCAGAGATGACAAAGAGATTTGTGCTGGCAGGGTCATTTGACCCGTTCACCATCGGGCATGCCGACGTGGCGCAGCGTGCGCTCGCGCTGTGTGATGAACTGGTGATAGGCATAGGCTACAACGAGCACAAGACGGGCTGGATACCCGTGGAAGAGCGGTTGCGAGCCATGCGGGAACTGTATGCCCACGAGCCCAGGGTGCGGGTGGAGAAGTTCTCCTGCCTCACCGTGGACTTCGCGCAGCAGACTGGTGCCTGCTGCATCGTGAGGGGCGTGAGGGGTGTGACCGACTTCGACTACGAGACTCAGATGGCCGAGACCAACCGCCGCCTGGCTGGCATCGAGACGCTGCTGCTGCCTGCCAAGCCCGAACTGGCGCATGTGAGCAGCAGCCTGGCGCGCGAACTGGCTCACTTTGGCAAGGACATACAGCCCCTGCTGCCCGCAGGGCTACATTATATAATATAATAAGGAGAAGAAGAGATGAAGAGACTACTCAGTATCATACTGGCCTCCAGCATGGCCATGGGCACAGTGGCGCAGGTGCGCTACCAGAACCGTCCGCCTGAGCAAAGGCAACCCGCCAGCCAGCTGGAGCGGGACGTGCAGAAGATGATCATGGCCACAGCCATGATATACAACTACTATGTGGACAGCGTGGACAGCAAGCGGCTGGTGGAGGATGCCATCAACGGCATGATACAGAAGCTCGACCCGCACTCGGCCTACTCCACGCCCAAGGAGACCAAGAAGTTCACCGAGCCGCTCGAAGGCTCCTTTGAGGGCATCGGTGTGCAGTTCAACATGCTGGACGACACGCTGGTGGTCATACAGCCCGTGCCCAAGGGCCCAAGCGAGAAGGTGGGCATCGTGGCAGGCGACCGCATCGTGATGGTCAACGACACGGCCATCGCGGGCGTGAAGATGGCGCGCGAGGAAATCATGCACCGCCTGAGGGGACCCAAGGGAAGCCATGTGGACCTGGGCATCGTGCGCCGCGACATCAAGGACACCCTGCACTTCAATGTGGTGCGCGACAAGATTCCCGTCAACTCGGTGGATGCGGCCTACATGGTGACACCCACCATCGGCCTCATACGCTTCAACAACTTTGCCCAGACGACACACACCGAGGTGGTGGAGGCCATCAAGAAACTGCAGGCGCAGGGCATGAAGGACCTCATCATCGACCTGCAGCAGAACGGAGGCGGCTTCCTGCAGGCTGCGGCCGACATCGCCAGCGAGCTGCTGGAGAAGAACGACCTCATCGTATATACACGCGGACGCGCCGTCCCCAACCAGGAATTCCGCAGCACAGGCAGCGGGCTCTTCACCCAGGGCAAGGTGGCCGTGCTGGTGGATGAGTACAGCGCATCGGCCGCCGAAATCCTGTCGGGAGCCATACAGGACCAGGACAGGGGCATCGTGGTGGGCCGGCGCACATTCGGCAAGGGGCTGGTGCAGCGACCCATTGACCTGCCCGACGGAAGCATGGTCAGGCTCACCGTGGCCAAGTACTACACACCCAGCGGACGCTGCATTCAGAAGCCCTACGAGAAGGGAGACCGCCTGGCCTATGCCCGCGATGTGATCAACCGATACAACAATGGCGAACTGACCAATGCCGACAGCATCCACTTCCCCGACTCGCTGCGCTACCAGACCCTGCGCAAGAAGCGCACGGTGTATGGCGGCGGCGGCATCATGCCCGACTACTTCGTGCCGCTCGACACCACCAAGTACAGCCGCTGCTACCGCGAGCTGTCGGCCAAGAGCCTCATCATCAACGCAAGCCTGAAGTACATCGACGACAACCGCAAGTCGCTGCGCAAGTCCTACCCCACCTTCAGCAAGTTCAGGGACAAGTACCAGGTGCCCCAGGCACTCGTGGACAGCATCATGGCCAGGGGCGAGAGGCAGGACATAAAGCCCAAGGATGACGCCGAGCGGGCGAAGACAGAGGACAACATACGCCGCATACTGAAGGCTCTGGTGGCACGCGACCTGTGGGACATGAGCGAGTACTTCTGCATCATCTACGAGGACGACGAGGTGGTGAGAAAGGCCGTGGAACTCCTGCAGCAATGATCAGCTACAGCACCATAGGGGTGGAGATGCCCCACATCGACCAGCCGCGCGTGACGGCATGGGTGGGGGAGGTGGCCCGCAGCTACGGCATGGAGGTGGGCGACATCACCTTCATCTTCGTGAGCGACGAGGAGATACTGCGCATCAACCGCGAGTACATCCACCACGACTACTACACCGACCACATCGGATTTGACTACTCGTCGGGGCACCACATAGCGGGCGACATCTTCATCGGCATCGAGACGGTGGCCTCCAATGCCACCCTCGTGGGGGACTCCTACCAGCGCGAGCTGCACCGGGTCATCATCCACGGCGTGCTGCACCTGCTGGGGCTGGAGGACAAGACTCCCCAGCTGCGCCAGCAGATGGAGGCGGCCGAGAATGCCGCACTGGACATGCTCTGAGGCTGAGGGGGGACGCAAGCACAAGCCAGCGGGAAGCCAGGTACAGGGTGGCCAGGGAACTGCCACATGCCACCGGCACCAGGCCAAGGCGGCAGGAACACATAACACAACAGCATAAGTGAAGGAAGATTTCGACATAAGACAGGAGGGACGCTCCAAGGAGAAGGAGTTTGAGAACGCCTTGCGCCCGCTCCGCTTCGGCGACTTCAGCGGACAGCAGAAGGTGGTCGATAACCTGCGCGTCTTTGTGGACGCGGCCAAGTACCGTGGCGAGCCACTTGACCATACGCTCCTGCACGGCCCTCCCGGACTGGGCAAGACCACGCTGAGCAACATCATCGCCAACGAACTGGGTGTGGGCTTCAAGCTCACCAGCGGCCCTGTGCTCGACAAACCGGGCGACCTGGCGGGCATCCTCACCAGCCTGGAGCCCAACGATGTGCTCTTCATCGACGAGATCCATCGCCTGAGTCCCGTGGTGGAGGAGTACCTCTACAGTGCCATGGAGGACTACCGCATCGACATCATGATTGACAAGGGCCCCAGTGCCCGCAGCATACAGATTGAACTCGCGCCCTTCACCCTGGTGGGAGCCACCACGCGCAGCGGCCTGCTCACAGCACCCCTGCGCGCCCGCTTCGGCATCAACCTGCACCTGGAGTACTATGATGCCGACACCCTGCAGACCATCATCGAGCGCAGCGCGGGCATCCTGGGACTGCCCATCGATGCCGAGGCGGCAGGCGAGATAGCCAGCCGGAGCCGAGGCACGCCACGCATAGCCAACGCGCTGCTGCGCCGCGTGAGGGACTTCGCGCAGGTCAAGGGCAACGGACGCATCGACCTGCACATAGCGCAGATTGCCCTGGAGGCACTCAACATTGACCGCTACGGACTGGATGAGATAGACAACAAGATACTGCTCACCATCATCGACAAGTTCCGGGGAGGCCCCGTGGGCATAGGCACAATAGCCACCGCCATAGGCGAGGACAGCGGCACGGTGGAGGAGGTGTATGAGCCATTCCTCATCAAGGAGGGCTTCATCAAGCGCACTCCACGCGGCCGCGAGGTCACCGAACTGGCCTACCGCCACCTGGGCCGCCCCATGGACGACCGCTATGGCAACGCATCGCAGGGCACTCTCTTCTGAACTGGAACAAGCAAACTGACGGCCTCATGGTACTCAATTATATATGGATAGGATTCTTTGCCACCGCCTTCCTGATAGCGGTGGTACAGTTGGCCATGGGCAACACGGAGGTGTTCCCGGCCATTATGAACAGCACATTTGAGAGTGCCCGCACGGCCTTCGACATCTCCCTGGGGCTCACCGGCGTGCTCAGCCTGTGGATGGGCATCATGAAGATAGGCGAGCGCGGAGGCATCGTGGACTGCCTGGCACGCTGGCTCAGTCCGCTCATGACGCGCCTCTTCCCCGAGATTCCCGCCGGGCATCCCGTATTCGGGCACATCTTCATGAACTTCAGCGCCAACATGCTGGGGCTCGACAATGCGGCCACACCGCTGGGACTGAAGGCCATGGAGGGGCTCCAGGAGCTCAACGCAAAGAAGGACACGGCCACCAACGCCATGATCATGTTTCTGGTGCTCAACACCAGCGGACTGTGCCTCATCCCAGTGGGCGTGATGGTCTATCGTGCCCAGATGGGGGCGGCACAGCCCACCGACGTGTTCATTCCCATACTCATAGCCACCACTATCGCCACCCTGGCGGGCATGGTGATCACGAGCCTCTACCAGCGCATCAACCTCTTCAACCGTGTCATCCTGGGCACGGTGCTGGGACTGTGCCTGCTGGTGGCAGGTGTCATCTGGCTGGGCACACAGGTGGACCGCGACACGATGAACCTGTGGAGCACTACCCTGGCCAACGTGATACTCTTCAGCATCATCATGGCCTTCATCCTCGCGGGGGTGAGGCGCAAGGTGAATGTGTACGAGGCATTCATCGAGGGAGCCAAGGGGGGCTTCGAGACGGCCGTGCGCATCATCCCTTACCTGGTGGCCATACTGGTCGCCATCGGGGTCTTCCGCGCGAGCGGAGCCATGGACTTCATCATCGGGGGCATAGGGCGCGCCGTGGAGGCATGCGGGGGCAACTCCGACTATGTGGCCGCCCTGCCCACAGCCATCATGAAGCCGCTGAGCGGCTCGGGAGCCCGTGGCATGATGGTGGACGCAATGCAGACCTATGGGGCCGACTCCTTCATCGGACGGCTCTCCTGCATCTTCCAGGGAGCCACGGACACCACCTTCTACATCCTGGCAGTATATTTCGGCAGCGTGGGCGTGCGCAAGACCCGCCACGCCGTGGCCGCCGGACTGCTCACCGACCTGTGTGGCGTGATAGCCGCCCTGGTGGTGGCATACCTGTTCTTCTCCTAAGGAGGAGACTCGGCTCTACGGTTATGCGGTTCTACGGTTATGCGGTTAGTAACCAAGCAAGGAGGCAACCAAACCACACAACCACCCAACCATACAACCGCAAAAAACGCAAACCATACAACCGCAAAACCGTACAACCGCAAAACCGCAAAACCGCAAAGAAATGGCAAACATAAAGACTCTGGCCAAGGACACGGCCATCTACGGACTCTCAAGCATCGTGGGACGCTTCCTCAACTATCTGCTCGTCCCCCTCTACACGCATGTCATATCCGCCGCAAGCGGCGGCTACGGCATCGTCACCAACCTGTATGCCTACACGGCACTCATCCTGGTCATCCTCACCTTCGGCATGGAGACCACCTTCTTCCGCTTCGCCAACAAGGAGGAGGAGGACCCGCACACCGTGTTCAGCACCACAATGGCCATCGTGGGCACGCTCTCGGTGGTGTTCCTGGCTGCCGTGTTTGCCCTCATCCACCCCATCAGCCAGGCACTGGGCTATCCCGACCACCCCGACTACATCCTGATGATGGCCTCGGTGGTCACGCTTGACGCCATACAGGCCATCCCCTTCTGCCTGCTGCGCTTCCAGAAGAAGGCTGTGAAGTTTGCCTGCCTGAAACTGCTCTTCATCGTGCTGAACATCGGCCTCAACCTGCTTTACTTCGTGGTGCTGGGACACACCGAGGTCTATTACGTGTTCCTGCTCAACCTCGTGTGCACGGGCATCATCACCTTCTTCTTCGTTCCCGAGCTCACCAGGATACGCTTCCGCATCGACATGAAGTTGCTCCGCAGGATGCTCTCCTACTCCTGGCCCATCCTCATCCTGGGCATCGCAGGCATCCTGAACCAGGCCGCCGACAAGATGATATTCCCCCTGGTATATCCCGACAGGGCACAGGGCATCAGCGAACTGGCCATCTACGGGGCTTGCGTGAAGATAGCCATGATCATGGCCATGATAACGCAAGCGTTCCGCTACGCCTATGAGCCATTCGTCTTTGCGCAGAGCCGTGAGCGGGGACAGGCTCACATGTATGCCATGGGCATGAAGTACTTCGTCATCTTCACCCTCATGGCCTTCCTGTGCGTCATGGCCTGGCTGCCCGCCCTGCGCCACATGGTGGGGGCCGACTACTGGCAGGGGCTGCGCGTGGTGCCCATCGTGATGGCCGCCGAGATTATGATGGGGGTGTACTTCAACCTCTCGTTCTGGTACAAGCTCATCGACAAGACCATCTACGGAGCCGTGTTCTCCATCGTGGGATGCGCGGTGCTGCTGGCTGTCAACTTCTGGGGCATCCCCCGCATGAGCTACATGGCCTGTGCCTGGGGCGGCTTTGCGGGCTACGGCACAGCCATGGTGCTGAGCTACCTCGTGGGGCAGAGGATGAACCCCATCCCCTATCCCATGTGCAGCATGGCATGCTATGTGCTGCTCGCCGCCGCACTCTACGCGCTGATCGAATACATCCCTGAGGGATGGCCTGTGGGCGCGCGACTGGCCATCGGCACAGCACTGGTGGGCGTATATGCAGCCTACACCGTGTGGCGCGACATGCCCCTGGCTGGACTGCCCGTCATCGGGAAGTACTTCCGCAAGCACTGAAATCACAGGGGGAACTCCCCTACTAAACTAACTCATAAAACGAACTAAGATGAAACAGGAGAAAGGGAAGAAGTCCACAGGCGGCATGAACCGCCGCGACTTCCTGGCAACAGCTGCCAC
Organism: Prevotellaceae bacterium; assembly: GCA_050873805.1. Classification (GTDB taxonomy): domain Bacteria; phylum Bacteroidota; class Bacteroidia; order Bacteroidales; family Bacteroidaceae; genus Physcousia. The sequence continues at coordinate 126,271 of JBNMJN010000002.1, forward strand.
AGGCATCGCAGGATTCATGATCCTGCCCAGCTTCACCGTTGATGGCGTGCGCATCGCACCGTCGGACCGCGTGGTCATGGGCTTCGTGGGACTGGGCCAGCAAGGCTGCAGTGACTTCCGCTCATTCACAGGCTGCCCTGGAGTGCAGGTAGCCGCATGCTGTGACGTGGACAGCATCAAGCGAGAGCGCTTCCGCCGCTATGTAACTGCCTGGCAAAAGGAGAAGGGCATGCCACAGCGGTGCGACATGTACGAGGAGTACGAGCGGCTGCTCGAGCGCAAGGACATTGACGCTATCGAGATAGCCACGCCCGACCACTGGCATGCCCTGGTGGCCATCCACTCGGTGCAGGCCGGCAAGGACGTGTACCTGCAGAAGCCGCAAGCCTACACCATCACCGAGGGTCTGGCCGTGCAGGCCGCTGTGCGCCAGAACCACCGCACACTGCAGATGGGCTCGCAGCAGCGCAGCAGCGCCGAGTTCCAGCAGGCCATCGCGCTGGTACGCTCAGGAGGGCTGGGTGACATCAAGGAGGTGTATTGCCGCGTGGGCGAGCCGCCCAAGCCACTGGACTTGCCCGAGATGCCCGTGCCCGAGAACCTCAACTGGAACCTGTGGATGGGACCTCTCACCGACCCCAAGATTCACTATCATCCCGACCTGTGCCCGCCTGTGTCGCTTGACCCCGACCAGAACGAGAAGCTGTGGGGCGCATGGCGATGGTACAGCGAGACAGGCAACGGCTATCCCGCAGACTGGGGCGCACACATGTATGACATCGCGCAGGCTGCCCTGGGCATGGACGGACTGGGCCCCGTGGAGTACATCCCCAAGGGCTACAAGGGTGCCGAGTGGGACACCATGAAGTATGCCAACGGCATCATCATGCAGGAGCGTCCCTACACGGACGACAAAGAGGCCAAGGGCATCAAGTTCATCGGCACCAAGGGCTGGCTCAAGGTGGCACGCGGCTACATAGAGTGCTCGGACAGCAAGTTGCTCAAGAAGCAGCAGGAGCAGATAGGCAAGGGACAGTACGAGGTGAGCTCACCGCACATGCAGAACTTCATCGATGCTATCCGCAACCATGTGGATCCCATCGCCCCGGTGGAGTACGGCACCAGCACCAACACGCTGTGCTGCCTGACCAACATCGCCCGCGAGCTGGGACGTCCCGTGCACTGGAACCCCGCCACGCTCAGTTTCGAGGGTGACAAGGAGGCTGCCGCACACCGCCTGTACTACTACGAGTACCGCCGCCCCTACCATCTGCCCTATCTGGACAAGCGCTGCTGATATAAAGGCAGAGAAATGCACAAGAACACACAAGCAGGCTCCCTCCCATCCTCCCCCAAGTGGGAGGGGACTCATTCTACTTGCCAGGTGTAATACGGCATTGGCGCGAGTGCTAAGTTGAAGCGCTCGCGCCAATGTCCTTTTCCTCCCCCCTGGGGGAGGCCAGGAGAGGGCTTCCTCTACATCATCCCCATCCAATGCAGGAGATAGGGTGCCAGGATGGCGGTGAAGATGCCGTTGAGGGTAAGGCCCAGCGAGGCATAGGCGCCATGCTCCATGCTTCGCTCCATGGCCGCAGAGGTGCCCACGGCATGAGAGGCCGTGCCCAGGGATATGCCCTGCGAGGATGGCATGCCTATGTGGCCATACCTGAGGATGCGGAATCCCGTGATGGCACCGAAGATGCCCACAAACACCACGATGGTGGCAGTGAGGGCGGGGATGCCGCCCACGCTCTCGGTCACCTCCATGGCAATGGGCGTGGTGACCGACTTGGCGGCCAGCGAGAGCACCACCTGGGTGCTGGCACCCATCATGCGGGCTATGGCCACCACCGACACAATGCCCACCACGCACCCGGCCAACTGCGACAAGAGGATGGGCAGAATCTCGCGGCGGATGCTGCCCAGCTGCTTGTACAGGGGCACGCCCAGCGCCACCACGGCGGGCTTGAGCCAGAAGTCTATCTTGGCTCCGCTCACCCGGTACTCCTCATAATCCACATGCGCCACACGCAGGAATATAATAAGGAAGGCGATGCTCACCAGTATGGGATTGAACAAGGGCAGGCGCAGCAGCTTGCGCACCAGTTTGGCCAGGAAATAGACACCGAATGTGAGTGTCAGCAGAAAGTAGTCGTTGGACAGATACTCGTGTGTGTGCATGGCTTCTCACTCCTCCTCTTTACTGGATTCCACATTGTCCTTTCTCAACCTCTTGGCACGGGCAAGTGCCTTGCGTGCCAGCACATGCACCCACCCGGTGGTCACGAGCACGAGCATGGTGCTCAGCACGGTGGCCACCACGATGGGAAGAAACTCGGCACGGATAATGTCGAAATAGAGCATGAGGGCCACCCCAGGCGGCACAAAGAAGAAGCCCATGTTCTTGACCAGGAAGTTGGAGGCAGTCTCCACCCACTCCAGCCGTACCACCCCGGCCTTGAGTAGGGTGGTGAGCAGCAGCATGCCCAGTATGCTCGAGGGCACGCACACGCCTGTAAGCCATACGATGAATTCACCCACGGCCAGGCAACCGATGATGATGGCAAGTTGTCGGAACATAATTCGCGTTGCTTTAACTTTATTCTGAAAACGGGCACAAAAGTATGGAGAAAATGCGAGAGTGGCACTGGCCAAAGCAGCGAATTGCAGGACGCGCTTCGCATGACCGCAAAAACCACCGCCCTCGAGCCTGCGCCGCAAGGTTTTTGTCGTAACTTTGCAGCACATTTTGGTTTCCAAGGGGGAAACGACTCTGAAACGACTGAATAACAGCAAACGCATACATACGCGATGAATTCTATCCTCAAGAGGGCACTTCTGCTCTCCCTGCTGGCACTGCTCGGCATGGCCACCACCGCACAGGCAGCCAGCGATGACCTGATTACCGAGCACATCCCTATCCATCTGACCGCGCCCGGCACACTCAGCAGCCGTATAGGCAGCAACAAGAAACTCCTGATTACAGACCTCAGCGTAAGCGGGGCGATGAACATCCGCGACGTGCAGTTCCTGCGTGAGATGGCGGGATGTCTGGATGACAAGTGGCAGCCCACGGGCGGACACCTACAGCACCTCGACCTCTCGGCAGCCTCGCTGGTGGCGGGGGAGGACGAGATCCGAGTGAACCTCAACGTGGTATTCAACATGAACATGTACACCCAAGTCCGCATCGACAATGGGAAGCGCATCAGCAAAAATCTGTTCAGGGCGCTATCATCTCTGCAGTCCATCATCTTGCCCGAGGGCATCACCGAGATTGGAAGTATGTCATTCCTGTGCTGCACCGCACTGACATCGGTGACGTTCCCCTCTACCCTCACCAGCATAGATGACGAGGCATTCCAAAGCTGCACCGCCCTCACCGAGGTGTCGCTGCCATCGCAGGTGCAGACTATAGGCAGCAGGGCATTCTCGAAATGCACCAGCCTGCGGACGCTGACCGCGCGGCAGGGGCTAAGGGTCATCGACGAGTTTGCCTTTGAGGGCTGCACCGCACTCACAGCCCTGAACTTGTCCAGCGGACTGAGACATATCGAGAACTATGCATTCATGTCCTGCACCGCACTGCAGGGAGTGAGCCTGCCCACCGGGCTGAAGTATGTGGGCTGCCAGGCATTCGGTGGCTGCACTGCACTGGAGTGGGTGTCGGGCTACATGGCTGCCGACACAATAGACAGTTATGCCTTTGACCAATGCCCCAGCCTGCGCTCGGTACGCCTGTCGCAGGGCAGCACAAAGTACATTGGCTACGGTGCCTTCGCACAATGCAAGGCCCTAAGAGAGGTCAGCCTGCCCTCAACATTGAGGTTGATAGCAGGAGAGGCATTCTTAGGTTGCGACAGCATAGAGTCGCTCACGCTGCCAGCCAGCCTGGACAGCATAGGCGAGATGGCTTTCCGTCACTGCCGTGGACTCAAGTCCCTGAGGTTCCTCTCCAGCAATGTCCGCATGGGAAAGCACGCATTCGCCGAATGCATATCCCTGGAGTCTGTGACACTGCCAGAGCACCAGACCGCGATAAACAAATACTGCTTTAATTCCTGCGAGGCACTGAAGTCCATCAACCTGCCCTATGGGCTGACCAGCATAGACGACGGAGCGTTCAGCGGTTGCAGTAATCTCACCTCTGCCTCGCTACCCAACACACTCGACTCCATAGGCAGTAGAGCCTTCTGGCTATGCTACAGTCTCCCCTCGCTCACGCTGCCCTCCAGCGTGAGAAGCATAGGAGCGTATGCTTTCAGCGACTGCGACAAGCTCACCTCTGTACGCTGCTATGCCCCCGCCCCGCCCACCATAGGCAGCGACGCATTCCCCAGGGGAACTTACAGCAACACCACACTCTATGTGCCCCAGGGCACCCGCCTCGACTACTTC
>JBNMJN010000003.1:0-114340 GCA_050873805.1 Prevotellaceae bacterium
CGGGTGCGTGGATTGAAACACTTTCCACATGAAAACGGCTAAGGATGGTTACCTGTCGCACCCTACACGGGTGCGTGGATTGAAACACCAGCCTGGCCAACATTGGCAGAGGGGGCAGCAGTCGCACCCTACACGGGTGCGTGGATTGAAACCAAGGTCGTTGTCTGAGAGGAGCACGTCCTGGCTGTCGCACCCTACACGGGTGCGTGGATTGAAACCATAATAAGCTCACAAATAGAACAAGCCAATTTACAGTCGCACCCTACACGGGTGCGTGGATTGAAACAAACGCAACTTGTCTTGTAGCGCCAGTATAATAGTCGCACCCTACACGGGTGCGTGGATTGAAACTGGCTCTTCTGCATTTTCATTCTGGCTTTCTGGCGTCGCACCCTACACGGGTGCGTGGATTGAAACACGATGAGTGCCTTGTTGAAGTCCCAGAAAATAACGTCGCACCCTACACGGGTGCGTGGATTGAAACATAAAAAAGTCTGTGGCTGATGACCTTACAGAAGTCGCACCCTACACGGGTGCGTGGATTGAAACACGCTCGGCGTACCGTTTGCTGAATTTGCGCCAGTCGCACCCTACACGGGTGCGTGGATTGAAACCAGGCTCAGTTGTTTGCTCGCCAGGGTGAGTTGCGTCGCACCCTACACGGGTGCGTGGATTGAAACCTCCGTCAAAACGATTGGTTCGTAAGGCTCTATTGTCGCACCCTACACGGGTGCGTGGATTGAAACTTAACAAAAGACCCACACAGAACTCCTTCACCTGGTCGCACCCACATTGGCGCATGCTTCAAGACAAGCCTGACAATTATGTGTTTGTAACGGCAGCCAATTCAAGAATCCGCCCACATCCCTTACCGCCTGATGAAAGGCTGTGGGCTGCCCAGGAACAGTTATGAACAGATGGGTGGCTGTGGGATATGCCAGATGAAGGACGGGAAGATTAGCAGCACGCAAACGCTGCACCATCTCTGCCGTCTGGTCGAAGAGGATGTCGTGACCTGCCGAGATAAACAGGGCTGGAGGCAACGCACTCAAGAGTTCACCGCTGCACAAGGCTACCGACGCAAGGGGATTACGCTCCTCACCATTGGCATAGGCCTCGTTGAACGCCTCAAGGAGTTCTGCGTCATTGCCATAGCCACTGGCAAACCTCTCCCACGAGGGAGTCCGCTCCGTGAAGAGTTTGGTCACGGGATATATGGGTATCACCCTGGATATGCCAGGCACAGACATGGCAGTGGCCAATGCGAGATTGCCACCAGCACTGTCACCAGCCACGGCAATCCGCGTGCTGTCTCCTCCCCACTCCTCAGCATGATGTTGCAAGTAGCGAACTGCCCTCTGGCAATCCTCCAATGGGGCAGGAAAAGGATGGGCAGGTGCCAGACGGTAGTTGAGTGCCGCCACGATGCAATCGGCCTCCATGGCAACGGCTGCGCAGAACCCCGCGCAACTGTTCACACTGCCAAAGCACCACCCGCCACCATGCAGATAAAGCAAGACAGGACGCTTGTGACGCGCGCCTTCCTGGGGAGAGAACAGGCAGATATCACCAGTGGGCCAAGCCGTCACAACTCCCTCAGGCAAAACAGGTGGCTGGTTTCTGCTTTCCCTTATCCGCTGCAACTCCAGGCCATTGCCCTGCATGGCAGAACGGACGGCAAGCATTTGTGCATGCTGAAGTCCTGGCTGCATGCTTGCCAGGAAGGCCAGGAAGGCGCGCTCCTCCTCCAGCATTCTTTGCTGAAGAAGCGCGTCTGGACAAACAAGCATTTCCTCCATACTTGCCTCTTTTACTTATGCGCCCCTGCTACAGTGGCGAAAGGCGAGATTGCAAACGCAAACATCATCCCGCCCCCTTACTTGTGCGTCCCTACTATAGTGGTGGGAGGAAGCTGCGTGTTGCGGCGGTCGGTCTCTGTCACCACGCGGGCAGCAAGTTGCATGAAGGCATGCCCGGTGACACTTGTGGGGTCGAGAGCTGCGGGAGTGCCGTCATCACCACTCTGGCAGATATCCTGCACTACAGGTATCTGTCCCAGCAGGGGCACCTGCATCTCCTCGGAGAGCCGCCTCACGCCTTCCTGACCAAAGAGGAAATACTTCTCGTCAGGATGCTGGGCAGGGGTAAACCACGACATGTTCTCCACAAGTCCCAGTATAGGCACATTGACCTTGTCGTTCTGATACATGTTGATGCCCTTGCGCGCATCGGCAAGAGCCACCTGCTGGGGTGTGCTCACAATGACCGCGCCCGTGATGGGAAGAGTCTGCACCAGGGTGAGATGGATGTCGGATGTACCTGGAGGTGTGTCGAGCACGAAGTAGTCAAGGTCGCCCCAGTTGGCATCGCCAATGAGTTGCTTGAGGGCATTGCATGCCATGCCTCCTCGCCACAGGGTAGCCTGGTCGGGATTGACAAAGAAACCGATGCTAAGTACCTTCACGCCATACTTCTCAATGGGCATGATGAGGTCGCGTCCGTTGATGTGCTCGCTGTAGGGGCGTGCATCCTCCATCTGGAACATCTTGGGCACGGACGGTCCGAAGATGTCGCAGTCAAGCAAGCCCACCCTCAGTCCCATCTGAGCCAGTGCCACGGCCAGGTTGGCCGCCACGGTACTCTTGCCCACGCCACCCTTGCCGCTGCTCACGGCAATGATGTTCTTCACTCCAGGAAGCAGGTCGGGCAGGTCGGGACGTGGAGCCTGCAGGGACTTTGTTTTGATTTCAACCTCCACATCCTTGCTCACATAAGCATGTATGGCAGCCTCGCAAGCCTTCACCATACTCTTCATAAAGGGGTCGGTGGGCTTGTCGAATATCAGGGAGAAACTGACGTGCATGCCTGCAATGCGCAGGTCGTCCTCCACCATCTTCATCTCCACCACATTCTTTCCCGTACCAGGGTAACGCACGGTGGCGAGTGCGTCCATTATCAGTTTTGGATAGAGTTCCATGTTTCTTTTGAATGACAAGTGATAAGTGACAGGCAGATGTGCAAAGCCATTCCCTGCCACAGGTTATCGGCGGCAGGCGCTGTCACCTGCTCACCTCCAGGCTTGAGCGTTTCTGGCGGCTGTAGGAGCGGTATTCGTCCAGCGGGATGTCCACTTCGGGCTCTGCCAGCGTCCCCTGCTGAGACAGGCGGAAGCACAGGTACTTGATGTCTATGCCGCGTGCGCGCCACATGCTCTCGTAATAAGTCTGTATGGCCTGTGCCAGGGCGAGCATTCCCTCGGATGGCTCGGCATAGAGGTTGCGGGTCTCGGCCAGGGGCTTGATGCCATTGGCCGAGAGCATCTCCCGTGTGTAGGTATATAGGAAGTTGCTGTCGGTCTTGAGATGCACCAGTCCCCCCTCCTGCATGAAGGCACGATACCGCTGCAGGAAGGCTGTGCCCGTGAGCCGCTTGGTGACCTTCTTCATCTGCGGGTCAGAGAAGGTGAGCCACACCTCGCTCACTTCGCCTGGAGCGAAGAAACGGTCGATAAACTCGATATTGGTGCGCAGGAAGCCCACATTGTCCATGCCTTCCCGCTGTGCCTCCTGTGCTCCTGTCCACATGCGTGCTCCCTTGATATCCACACCAATGTAGTTCTTGCCAGGGAACATGCGCCCCAGCCCCACGGTGTATTCACCCCGGCCGCAACCCAGTTCGAGCACGATAGGACGGTCGTTGTGGAAGAAATCCCTGTTCCAATGTCCCTTCAGGTCAAACCCATCGGCCTGCAGGGTTGCAAACGGGCACTCTACCACCAGCGGGTTGGCAGCCATATCGGCAAACTTCGCCAGCTTTCCCTTTCCCATGCCTACTTGCTGATTGTATAGGAGGCGGTGCCTATGTTCTGCCCGTCGGCAAAGATATCCACACGATAGGTGCCTGCGCTGAGTGTCTCATTCACGTCCCAATATACGGTCACGCTCTGCTCCTCGCCCGTGTATTCAATATCCTTGCGTATGCTGTATTCCAGTTGTCGGTTCTCGTACTTGAAGGTGCCACCGCTGGTGAGCACGCTGCCCATGGGGGTGGAGATGCGCAGGTAGATGCTGCGCAAGCCCGTGCTGGTGGTCACATTGCGTGCGATGTTGAAACTGATGGCAAACTTCTTCACGTCCTTCACCTTCTTGGCCTGCTTTCCCTTCTTGTTGCGTGCCTCTATGCGTATGCCTGTGGCATCGAGCTGGCTGGCAATCTCCACTTTCTCGGAGAGCGACTCGTTCTGGCTGCTGAGGTTGGAGATGTGCTGCTGTGCCTGCTGGTTCTGCGTCTTCAGGTTGGAGTTTTCCTGCGTGAGTTCCTGGTTCATGCGGTTGAGCGAGTCTATCTGGAGCACATAGCTGCGCAGCACCTTGCGCAGTGTGGCAAGCTCCTTCTTCAGTCGCATGATTTCGGCTGCGTCGCTGCTCTTCACCCGCTTCAGTTCCTCCAGCAGTTCCTCGGTGCGCTGCTGCTCCTGCTCCAGCTGTGCCACCAGCGAGTCATTGTTGATTTTCATCTTCATCTCGTTGTACTGCATGGCAAACTGCTCATACTCGTTCTCCATCTCCCGCTTGTCCATCTCGGCCAGCTCCAGCATCTGCTTGTTCTTCTCATTCTGCTTGTGCATGCGGAATGCGAGGAATCCGATTACTGCCACAAGCACTGCTGCCACAGCCACGGACAGCATTATGGTCTGTTTCTTGCTCATATCCTTCAGTGTATTGTATTTCTTTGTTCTGACTTCATTATCGGATTGCAAAGTTAAGCATAAAGTTTGGATTGCCGCCCATGAAATCCTTTCTCATTTGCCCTTGGCTGCGATACCGCCCCCGCCCGTGGCCCAAGCTGGCCAGAATTGCACGCATGGCGCACTTGACCTCAAGGCTGCGATGAAGGCCGGTGGACGTGCATGCCTGGCATGCACGGTGACGGGCTGAAGCGGAAGAAGGAATGCCCAGGCGCCCTTCCCGTCCCGATATGGCCGGCCTCATGGCTCAATTCCGAAGAATTGTTGTATATTTGCAGCGCAAAAAACCCTAAGTAATAATATGGTATCGCGCGAGCGAGAGAAAACCAAGCATCGCCATCTGCCATACCCACACATCCCGACTATGAAGAGAACAATCATCTCGGCACTGCTTCTGGCTGGCGCACTGACTGCCGGAGCACAAACACTCACACGGATGAACGCGACCACCGTGCAGGCTCTGCTCGACAATGGGCAGACACTCTATGTGGATTTCTACGGGCCGCGCATCTTTCGTCTGTTCCAAGACCCCCAGGGAGGAATCATCCGCAATCCCGAGGCCAACCCGCCCGCACAAATCCTGGTCAACAATCCCCGCCGCAAGGTGGAGGGACTCCAGGTCAAGGGCAACACCATCAGCGTGGGCGACCTGCAGGTGTCGCTGGGCAAGGATGGGGAGATATGCGTGAGGCGCGACGGCAAGGAGGTGGTAAGGCAGAAGGCCGCCACCGACTTCGGACGCTCCAGCGTGAGCCTGACCCTGGAGCAAAGCCCCACCGACTGGTTCTATGGTGGAGGCGTGCAGAACGGCCGCTTCAGCCACCGAGGCCAGTCCATCGACATCCGCAACACCAACAACTGGGTGGACGGAGGCGTGGCCAGCCCCACTCCCTTCTACTGGAGCACACGCGGCTATGGCATCATGTGGCACACATTCGCCCCTGGCACTTATGACTTTGGCAAGACCAAGGCTGGCGAGACCAGGCTGAGCCACGAGACCAAGTACCTTGACCTCTTTGTCATGGTGGACAGCGGTGCCGTGGCCTTGCTCAATGACTTCTACCAGCTCACAGGCAACCCCGTGCTGCTGCCTAAGTTTGGTTTCTACGAGGGTCACCTGAATGCCTACAACCGCGACTACTGGACCGAGGCCGAGGCTGGCAAGAACGGCTTCATGGCCTACGAGGACGGCAAGCAGTACAACGAGAGCCAGAAGGACAACGGCGGCATCAAGGAGAGCCTCAACGGCGAGAAGGACAACTACCAGTTCAGCGCACGCGCGGCCATCGACCGCTATCTGGACAACGATTTCCCCCTGGGATGGTTTCTGCCCAATGATGGCTATGGCGCAGGATACGGCCAGACGGGCTCACTCAAGGGCAACATACAGAACCTGAAGGAGTTTGGCGACTATGCCCGCAGGCGTGGTGTGGAGATTGGCCTGTGGACTCAGAGCGACCTGCATCCCAAGGAGGGTGTGGAGCCTCTGCTGCAAAGGGACATCGTGGGAGAGGTGCGCGACGCTGGCGTGAGGGTGCTCAAGACCGATGTGGCTTGGGTAGGGGCCGGCTACAGCTTTGGCCTCAATGGTGTGGCCGACGTGGCACAGGTGATGCCTTACTACGGGGCACAGGCACGTCCCTTCATCATCAGTCTGGACGGATGGGCTGGCACCCAGCGCTATGCGACCATCTGGACTGGCGACCAGACCGGCGGGCAATGGGAGTACATACGCTTCCACATCCCCACCTACATAGGCAGCGGGCTCTCGGGCCAACCGAATATCACCAGCGACATGGACGGTATCTTCGGAGGCAAGAATGTGCCGGTGAACGTGCGCGACTTCCAGTGGAAGGCATTCACGCCCATGCAGCTCAACATGGACGGATGGGGCAGCAATCCCAAGTACCCGCAAGCACTGGGCGAACCGGCCACAAGCATCAACCGCTATTACCTGAAGCTCAAGAGCCGCCTGCTGCCCTATGCCTACAGCATAGCCCGCGAGGCCGTGGACGGCAAACCGATGATGCGCGCCATGATGCTGGAGGAGGAGAACAGCTACACACTCAGCCCACGCGCCGACTACCAGTTCCTCTTCGGCCCCAGCATGCTGGTGGCACCTATATATAAGGAAACGCGCGCGAAGGAGAACGGTGATGATGTGCGCGATGGCATCTACCTGCCTCAGGGCCAGTGGATGGACTACTTCACAGGTGAGGTGTACCAGGGAGGCCGCATCATCAATGACTTCCCCGCCCCACTGTGGAAGTTGCCCGTGCTGGTGCGCCTGGGAGCCATCATCCCCACGCACAAGCCCACCAACACACCGGCCGAGATGGACTCCACCCTGCGCTGTTATGACATCTACCCTGCAGCAGGAAGCCACTCATTCACCGAATACGACGATGACGGACGCACAGACGCTTACCTGGACGGGCAGGCCACACACACCACCGTGTCGCAGAGCCTGAACCAGAAAGGCCAGCTCTGCGTGAGCATACAGAAGACCCAGGGCCACTACGAGGGATTCACCGCTGGCAAGAGCACACAAGTGCGCATCTACTGCCAGCAGGAGCCCAGCAAACTGACGGTAAAGGTGGGAGGCCGCAAGCAGGCACTCACACGGGCCGAGAACTACACAGCCTGGAAGCAGACTCCCAACACCTACTACTACGGCACAGGCGATGACGCTTACCGCAAGGTGTCCGCGCTGATGGTCAACATCGGCAAGACCGATGTGACGCAGAACGAGATTACCCTCACCACACAGGCATCCATCGACACCACCAGCCACCTGCTCCAGACCCGGGGGGCACTGGCCAAGCCCGCATGCCGCATCAACGACGAGGACCTGCAGGCCTATACGCTCACTCCCTCGTGGGATGCCGTACAGGGAGCCGACTATTACGAACTGCTGTTTGACGGACAGCTCTACTCCACCATCAGGCAGACGCGCTACACCATAGACGGACTCCAGCCCAAGAGCGACTACGAACTGAAGGTGCGTGCCGTGAATGCAACGGGGGCATCGGACTGGACCGACATCTATGCCACCACCACCGAGGACCCCCTCAAGTATGCCATCCATGGCATGCGGGGCACCACCACCTGTGCCAACCAGCCTGGCCAGAAGGTGGCACACCTGTTTGACTTCGACGAGGGAAGCGTGTGGCACACGGCATGGAGCCAGAAGGCAGTGCCCTTTGACCTCACTATCGACACGCGCAGCGTGAGCCACCTGGAGAGCCTGAGATATATCCCACGCACCGATGCGGGCAACGGAACCTTGCTGGAGGGCACCATAAGTCTGAGCACGGACGGGGAGCAATGGACCGAGGCCGGCTCATTCCAATGGAAGCGCGACGGGGAGGCCAAGAACTTTGACCTGCTCCCGCATGTCGATGGAGCATGGCGCTACATCCGCCTGCATGTGACTGCGGCTGTGGGCAACTTCGGCAGCGGCAGCCAGATATATGTGTTCCGACAGCCAGGCGCACCCTGGTACATCCCCGGCGACATCAACCAGGATGGCAAGATTGACGAGAATGACCTCACCAGCTACATGAACTATACCGGACTGCGCCAGGGCGACGGTGACTTCGCCGGCTACATCAGCAAGGGCGACCTCAACGGCAACGGACTCATCGATGCCTTTGACATCAGCGCCGTGGCAACAGAACTCGAAGGCGGCATCTATGGCGAGCCCAAGGGCGAACTGAAGGGCACCGTGAGCGTGGAGGCCGACCGCAAGCAGTATGCCGAGGGCGAGACTGTGACCCTGACCGTGAGAGGCAAGGGGCTGCAGGGAGTGAACGCCCTGAGCATGTGCCTGCCCTACGACGCCACCGAACTGGAATACCAGGGCGTGGAGGCCGTGGCCGTCAAGGACATGTACAACATGACCTATGACCGCCTGCACACCAACGGGCAGAAGGCACTCTACCCCACCTTTGTCAACCTGGGCATGCAGAACCTGCTGGAGGGCGATTGCGAACTCATGCGCATCACCTTCAAGGCACGCCGAAGCATGAAGTGGAACGGACAGGTGAGCGATGGCCTGCTCGTAAGCAGGTATAACAAGGCAGTAACCTTCTGATATTACAGCTATTCGAAGCACAGAGAGACGTTTTGGAAAACTTTTTCTTTAAGCAGAGTTAAAGCACCGTTGAATATCAGCGCATTATGATTCAAAGTAGAAAACATTTGCACGAGAAGGAAAAATAAATTCTCCAAAACGGGCGATTTATCTGGGCAAAGCGTTGCGTATTAGCAACCGATTACATAACTTTGCGGAGTCATTTCGAGAGAGGGAATGGCTCCGCAATCTCTTTTCCACACATTGCGAAAGAGACAGCAGCCAACCACCCTCCAAGGCATATCCAGGAACAACAAACATACTGCAATGATACAGACCGTAAAGAAGAGAGACGGACGCATCGTGGGATTCAACGAGCAGAAGATAGCGGCCGCAATACGCAAGGCAATGTATGCCACCGAGCAGGGCGAGGACGAGGCTCTGGTGGGACAGATTGCCGACAGAATCTCCATGAAGGGAAAGTCACAGATGACCGTGGAGGACATCCAGGACATGGTGGAGAACGAGCTGATGAAGAGCTCGCGCAAGGATGTGGCCAAGGCTTACATCAAGTACCGCAATGCACGAAGCGTGGCGCGAAAGGCCAAGACCACAGACATCTTCCTGGAGATAATCAACATCAAGAACAATGACGTGACGCGCGAGAACGCCAACATGAACGCCGACACGCCAGCGGGAATGATGATGAAGTTCGCCAGCGAGACCACCAAGCCCTTTGTGGATGACTATCTGCTGAGCGACGACGCGCGCGAGGCCGTGAAGAACAACTACCTGCACATCCACGACAAGGACTACTACCCCACCAAGTCACTCACCTGCATACAGCACCCGCTCGACCGCATCCTCAAGTATGGATTCCAGGCCGGACACGGCGAGAGCCGCCCGGCCAAGCGCATCGAGACTGCCAGCATCCTGGGCTGCATCAGCATGGAGACCGTGCAAAACGAGATGCACGGAGGCCAGGCCATCCCCGCCTTTGACTTCTATCTGGCCCCATTCGTGCGCTCCTCCTACATCGAGGAGGTGAAGGTGCTGGAGGACCTCAATGCCGAGGACTACAGCGAGCTCTACCATGCCCACATCGACGACTACCTCAACATCCCCCTGGCCGGCTTCGAGGGCCGCGAGCGCATCAAGCAGCATGCCATCAACAAGACGGTGGGACGCGTGCACCAGGCCATGGAGGCATTCATCCACAACATGAACACCATACACAGCCGTGGCGGAAACCAGGTTGTGTTCAGCAGCATCAACTATGGCACCGACACCAGTGCCGAGGGACGCTGCGTCATCAGGGAGATTCTGCGCAGCACCTACGAGGGTGTGGGCAACGGCGAGACGGCCATCTTCCCCATACAGATATGGAAGAAGAAGCGTGGCGTGAGCTACCTGCCCACCGACAGGAACTATGACCTGTACCAGTATGCCTGCAAGGTGACGGCACGCCGCTTCTTCCCCAACTTCATCAACCTGGACGCGCCCTTCAACCAGAACGAGAACTGGAAGGCCGACGACCCCGAGCGCTACAAGTGGGAGTGCGCCACCATGGGATGCCGCACACGCGTGTTTGAGAACCGCTTTGGGCCCAAGACGAGCATCGGGCGCGGCAACCTGAGCTTCAGCACCATCAACATCGTGAAGCTGGCCATCGAGTGCATGGGCATCAAGGACGAGCAGGAGCGCATCGACGCCTTCTTTGCCAAGCTGGACCACCTGCTCCAGATTACCGCCCAGCAGCTGCACGACCGCTTCGAGTTCCAGAAGACCGCCTTCGCCAAGCAGTTTCCCCTGCTCATGAAGGGACTCTGGATAGGCAGCGAGAAGCTCAAGCCCAACGACACCATCGCCTCCGTCATCAACCAGGGCACGCTGGGCATCGGCTTCATCGGACTGGCGGAGTGCCTGGTGGCACTCGTTGGCAAGCACCACGGGGAGAGCGAGAAGGCACAGCAGCTGGGCATCAAGATTGTCACCTACATGCGTGACCGTGCCAATGACTTCAGCGAGCAGTACCAGCACAACTACAGCATACTGGGCACCCCGGCCGAGGGACTCTCGGGACGCTTCACCAAGAACGACCGCAAGCAGTTTGGCTCGCTGCCCGGCATCACCGACCGCGAGTATTACACCAACAGCAACCACGTCCCCGTCTATTACCACTGCACAGCCCTGCACAAGGCACAGGTGGAGGCTCCCTACCACACCCTCACCCGTGGCGGACACATCTTCTATGTGGAGATCGACGGCGACGCGACACACAACCCCGAGGCCGTGATGCGCATCGTGGACATGATGGACAAGTACGACATAGGCTATGGCAGCGTCAACCACACACGCAACCGCTGCATGGACTGCGGCTACGAGAATGCCGACAAGCACCTGGAGGTGTGCCCCAAGTGCGGCAGCACCAACATCGACCGCCTGCAGCGTATCACCGGCTACCTGGTGGGCACCACCGACCGGTGGAACAAGGCGAAGCTATCCGAACTGAACGACCGCGTGGTGCATGACAATTAACGTACTGAAAGTCCTGCACGACACCACCGTGGATGGCCCAGGCTTCCGCACCAGCATCTACTGCGCGGGATGCCTGCACCAGTGCCCCCAGTGCCACAATCCCCAGTCGTGGGAGTTCGGCAGCGGGACCGACAGGAGCACCAGCGACCTGCTGGAGGAGATTCTGGCCGACCCCTTTGCCGATGTCACCTTCACGGGCGGCGACCCCTTCTACCAGGCACCAGCCTTTGCGGAACTGGCCAGGCTCATCAGGGAGCACTCCAGCAAGACCATCTGGTGCTACACAGGATTCCTCTTTGAGCAGTTGCTCAAGAGCGAGAGCAGCAAGCAACTGCTGCTCAACATCGACGTACTGGTCGATGGGCCATTCCTCGCAGCCCAGCGCGACGAGGAAGCCCTCTTCCGCGGAAGCACCAACCAGCGCATCCTCATGGCGCGCGAGAGTGCCATGAGGGAAGAGCCCATCCACTGGCAGAAGCCCTGCTGGGACCTGTAAGGCCACCACGCACGGCACCACATCCAGCACCCATCCAGGCGGGAGGGACAGCCACCCAGGCTATTCCTCCCGCCTTTCTTTTGCCCCCATCTGCCGCCCCACTCCCGCCCCAAGGCAGCACACCCGACCCCAAAACAGGCTTCAGCAAAGCATTTTTACAGCCAACGAGAAAGAAAAGGCCCGATTCGCTTGCACAGCCCAGGCAAAAGTCATAATTTTACAAGCCGAAAGTATATCATCCACATCCGAGCCAGACTTACAGCACAAGAGCACACGCCAACGGCTTGCAGGCAAGGCGAATGAGGACAGAAGACGAACAGAAAAAGACAGTAAGATGAAAAGAAGAACCGAAGCCACCCTGTGGGCAACACTGGCATGCATCGCCGCTGTGGGCGGAATGTGGTCGTATGGCGAGTACCGCACCTTTGACGACATGGGCATCAATGCCGCCAACCCCCTGCTGGCAGAGAACGTGGAGGCTCTGACTGGCAACGAGACCACCACCACTTGGATGGCACGCGAGTCAAGATGTACCGTGTATGTGGGCGCAGGCAAGAGCGTGCGCCTCAACGATGGCACCACACTCACGGCTGACGCCGCAGGATTCGTCACCATAGACGGCCGCCTGGAATACGAGGAGGGAGGCGATGCCTCATTCCGCCCCGTAACCTGCGAGGACCTCTACAAGACGATAGAAAACTGACACAAGGCGCGCCCATCATACGACGCGCCTATTTCATTAACAGAGAGACATGCACTACACAAGGTTCATACTGGCCTGCCTGATTACCCTGCTGTCCCTGTTTGCCGCATGCACACAGTCCGGCAAGCAGGGGGTGCCCACCGTGCGTGTGGATGTCACCCAGGATCTCCCTGCCGACAGTTTCATCGCAGGCTACCAGTACATCCGGCTCGACTCGGTCACCACACCCATGCTCTCCGAGGTGCGCGACATCCGTTTCCAGGACAGCCTGATATTCATCCTCGATGATGCCGGACGCATATTCACCTTCTCATCCCAGGGGCATCACCTGGCCACCCTGGACAGCCTGGGGCTGGGGGATGGCCAATATGCCACAGCCGATGCTTTCGATGTGACAGGCGCAGGCATCTATGTGCTCTGCCGCCCACAGAAGCGCATCATGCACTACTCTTTCGGCGGGCAGCTGGTGCGCACCTATCCCATCCACGACTACTATCTGGACTTCCGCGTCCTGGCCGACTCTACGGTCGTGCTTGCCTCGGGCAACTGCAACGAGCGCATGGCCAACTTCATCACCATGGAACTGGGCACGCTGAAGTTCACCCACGAGGCCGAGCCATTTGACCGCACCGAGTCATTCATCTCCGACACCTATCACCCCTTTGTGGGAAAGAGCGGCGACACGCTCCTGGTCACCACCCCCTTCCACACCGACGTGAAGATGCTGGCAGGCGGCAAGGCCACCCCGCTGCGCGCCTACACGTTCAATACCCAGGAGCAATTGCCCAAGAACCAGGAGGAATACACCTTTGAGGAAATCACACAGATGACGCGACACAAGCCCGTCGTGCGTGGCATCGCACTCTGCTGCACTACCAGCGAGGCATGCTACGCTGGATATGAGATGTTTGGAAAATGCGGACTGTCGTACCTGCTCACACGCACCAAGGCCAACGGCACCACGCAGAACATGACCATAATGAACAATCCCGAGGCCAACTTCCCCTACCTCACAGCCCCACTGGGCATGGTCGATGGGCAGTTGGCAAGCGTCATGCCAGCCTATGTGCTGCTGCAGATAGAGCACACCTATGGCCTCAGCCAGTTCACCCAAGCCGGGTTGCACCAGACCGACAATCCCGTCATCTTCCTGCACAGGCTGAGATAAGCATGAGCCAAAAGCCCCTGGACAGCCTTTCCACAAGAGGATTGGCACTAACTAAAAATGAATAAGGAACATACGACAAAAACACACATACAGACACACATGGCGCGCTGGAAGCGATTCCTGAGCATCGTCACACTCACGCTGATATGCGCCTGTGCGCTCATCTCACTGCTCTATGTGAGCGGTGTGCTGTCGGAGGTGCTGGAGATGTCCACGCTCTTTGCCATCTTCACCGCCGTATTCTCTATATTGGTACCATGCTGCATCTGCCTCACACTCATCACACTGTCGGAGCCCCAGGACACCGCCACCCCCCAGGCAGAGGGGAACGCAGGGCAGGAGATGGAACTGCATGTGGACATCCTGCACGGCATCCTTGTCTATGGCAAGGAGCAGGTGCGGTGCAGGCAGCAGATTCTGCTCATCCTGCAATACATGACAGCCAGGAGCGACCACTTCATCAGCAAGAGCGACTTTGCGGGTGTGCTCGACGACTCATCCTACAACAGCGACTGTGACACAGCCAACGCGAAAATCAACACGCTGATGTCCTCCATCAGAAGCACACTGCGCAATTTCCCCTACGAGATTGTCAACGTGAACCGCCAGGGCTATATCCTCAACAAGAAGACCGAGCCCGAAACACAGGCACAGTAAACTTGCCGGGGGCACCATAACACCTCCACCCCTTCCTTTGAGCAGGCAGCAGCGACCCTCGCAAGGGAAAAAAGAAAGGCCAGGACATGCTTTCCCAGAGCACATCCTGGCTTTTTCTTTGATTCATCCATTGTTTTACAAAATGCGCATCACGCTATATATCAGTAGATTTAATAGTTGTTTAATAGTTATTTAATACTATTGCGACAGTAATATGAGAGTAATATGATAGCCCACCCCAAGGTATTTGCCCAAGCTTGCCATAACTTTGCAACCGCAAACACAGAACAATAGTTTCTACCATATATAAAGTGTAGCAAAGCCTGAGCGTGAGCGTGGGCAGAACGACACAAGGTAACAAAGATTAGATGTCAGATAACTACCAGAGGAGACCAAGCCGGTGATAACCTTCAGGCAAAGCCAATAGAAATAAAACCATATCACCACAAGAGGCACACACTTACTTCATATCACTTCCACTACATTACTCCGTGTGCCCACCATTCAAGCACCGGCTTGGCTCTCCCACTGGATTTCCCACCCCCACTTCAGAATTCCACACCCTACATCCCTCACGAAGAGGCTTTCTCTTCCACTGCGATAGGCACACAGATGCAGCGCACTGCGTTGGCAGATGCAGCGCACTGCGTTGGCGGATGCAGCACGGTGCGTTGGTGTCCCCTCCCCCCTTGGGGGAGGTTGGGAGGGGGCTCGCTGACGGTTGGGAGGGGGCTCGTCTGTACCGAATCAAGAGGGAGAGGCACATACTCCTTCCCCTCGGGGAAGGCGGGGGATGGTGGCTCACGGCAGGGCGGCCAGGAAAAGGAACCCGCATGATGGGCGCGGGCACTAATAGAGACTGCACGGGCATGGACATTGTGCCGAAAAAGCAATAACTTTGCAGGACTAAGGAAAAGAACACAGAACCCCAAAACAAACTGGACACAATGAGAAGACTTATCCTGTGCACCCTACTGCTAATGGCTGCAGGCTGCACCGTGCTGAACGCTAAAGGCGAGAAGAAGACAACCGACACCTATGCCACACATCCCTGGCACGGCAAACGCATCGCCTACATCGGTGACTCGGTGACCGACCCCAACCAGGGAGGCGGACAGGTGACACACTACTGGCAGTTTCTGGCCAACTGGCTGCACAGCACACCACTGGTGTATGCCGTGAGCGGATACGACTGGACTCATGCCATCGGACTCACCGACAAACTGCACCAGGAGGTGGGGCAGGAGGTGGATGCCATCATCGTGTTTCTGGGCACCAATGACTACAACGAGGACCTCCCGCTGGGCCAATGGTTCACCGAGACCCCCCAGCAGGTACAGCGGGGCAAGGCTGGCAAGGAGTTCCAGGACGTGCGCCTGCACCGCACCCTGTGCACGGACCAGGGCACATTGCGTGGACGCATCAACGTGGCCATGCAGCACCTCAAGGAGCTCTACCCCACCAAGCAGATTGTCCTGCTCACTCCCCTGCACCGTGGATATGCCTTCTTTGGCAACGGGAACCGCCAGCCCAGCGAGGACTACCGCAATGAGCAGGGACTGTGGATAGATGACTATGTGAAGGCCATACAGGAGACCGCACAGGTGTGGGCCGTACCGGTCATCGATGTGTTTGCGCTGAGTGGACTGCTGCCCACGCTGCCCTGCCAGAGGCAGTACTTCTGCCACCAGGAGACCGACCAGCTGCACCCCAACACCCAGGGACACCAGCGCCTGGCCAAGACGCTGCTGACGCAACTCTCTGCCCTGCCCTGTACCTGGGAGTGAACCCACATTATATATATAGCAGCGAGGCCATGCCACGACTCCGTGTCGCAGCATGGCCTCGCCTTAGTTGATGAGTGGGTCAGCGCACCGTCACCTCATCGCCCTGGCGCACAAACGAGTGAGTGCCTGCACTCAGTTCGTACCGCGCTACCCGGCGACCCAGGTGATCGCACTCACCCACAAACCTTGCCCCGCGCGATGAGCGGAAGTAGCCTGCCTGCATGGGCAGGTACAGGGTGGCAGTGGTGTTGGCAGGCACCACGGCACGGTAGGTGAGCATGCGTCCCTGCTCATCAGCAGTCCACTCACTGCGTATCTCTCCATAGTCCGAGGTGAAACTGCCCTGCAGGGACTTGTATGGCTGGGCACTGGCAGGCTGGAGCACAAACTGCCTGTAGCCGGCCTCATCGCCCGACGTGATGCCCAACTGGTACTCGTACATCCACTGCCCCACAGCTCCGAGGGCAAAATGGTTGAAGGAGTTCATGGTGTTCTCCTGGTGCTTGCCAAAGGCACACTCGTAGCCGTTCCAGCGTTCCCAGATGGAGGTGGCCCCATGTGCCACTGGATAGAGCCAGGAGGTGAAGTCGGTGCAGCAGAACATGCGATATGCCTCGTCCCAGTGTCCGGCACGGCTCAGCGCGGGCAGGATGTTGGGCGTGCCCGAGAAGCCCGTGGTGATGGTGTGGTCGGCAAACTTCATTCCTCCCTTGCCACTCTGGCTGGGACGCTCTGCCAGGAGTTCCAGCCACTGCTGCGCGCGTGGGCGGTTCTCGTCGGAGAAGCAGTTGAAGTTGAGCGGTGTGGCATACGAGCTCTGTGTGTGTACCAGGGTGTCCTGCGCAGCACGGGTCTGCCCGGTGGCTTCATCCACATAGCACAAGTTCCATTCGTGCTTGGCCTGCTGGTGCCGCTCGGCGAGCCTGCGGCTGATGTCGGGCCGGCCCACCGCATCGGCCATCTGTGCGGTCACCTCCAGCATGTAGATGTAGATGGCATTGTTGACCAGGTCGGCAGGCGTGCGTGCGTCCATGGCAAGCCAGTCGGCCAGTCCAGTGGCCTTCCCGCTCAGGTGCGGAAACCGCTCGCTCATGGGGTACCTGGCCATTCCGTCGAGCCAGCGCACCATGGCATCCAGGTTGTCACGCACTATCTGCTTGTCGCCATACTGGCAATAGAGTTGCCAGGGCACCATGCACACAGCCGCCCCCCAGGTGGTGCCGTCGGGGAATCCAGTGGGCCGCTCGCGCTTGTACTCGGGTATGGTGGAGCCTATGCCTCCCTCCTCGGTCTGGTCGGCACGCAGGGAGCGCATCCACTGGCGGAAGAAGCCATACACATCGCTGTTGTATGTGGCGGTGCGGGTATATGCCTGCGCGTCCCCGGTCCAGCCCATGCGCTCGTTACGCTGGGGGCAGTCGGTGGGCAGGGCGAAGAAGTTGCCCAGCTGTGACCGCTGTATGTTGCGGAAGAGTTGGTTGGCCAACTGGCCTGTAGCGCCGTCCCACGTCTCGGCATGATAAGTGCCGGCGGGCAGTGTGTCCGACGACAGCACGAGCCCGCTCACGCATTCCCGGGGCAAGGCGCCCTGGTGGGAGGGAATCGTAATCTGCACATACTGGTAGCCGCGATAGGTGGTGCGGGGTGAATAGACGACTTCCCCCGAGCCCTGGGGCACATAGAAGTCGGTCACCAGAGCCGCGCGCAGGTTGGCCTGCAGGATGCGCCCAGCGATGCCGCTTCCCTGTGGGCCATACGTCTGGGCATACCAGCGCTCATCATCGGTGCGTGCCCCATTCTCGTACAGTCCGGGATACACCTGCTCGCCATAGCGTATGATTACGGTATCGCCCTGCTGCAGATACCCCTGCGGGAAGGTTATCTCGGGCACCCCCACCATGTTCACCCCCATGTCGTAAGTGTAAGTGTGGCCATCGGCACTATGCACAGGCATCACCCGCTGTGCGCCGAGCCTCTGGCACACACGCACGGGAGCATCACAGCGTGCCTCGATGCGTGGGTGCATCCACGGGCGCATGGCGATGGGCTCGGCCTGCCTCCAGCACGCGTCCTCGCGGTAGGAGGAGGTTGTCCAGCCCTCCACATCGGCCTCGCGGCGGGCATCATAGACCTCGCCATTGAAGAATGAGCCATAGCGCCAGGGGCCATCGTTGCAGGCATGCCAGGTATTGGGCGAGGTCACGAAGGTCTCCTCGCGCCCATCCTTGTAGCGCACCACCAGCAGGGCCATCAGTGCCTCGTGGTCGCCCCAGAAGTTGTAGTTGCGTGTGGTGAAGGACATGTAGCCCGTGTACCAGCCTGGCATGAGCAACGCGCCCAGGGCATTGTAGCCACGGTGCAGCATGGAGGTCACATCATAGGAGGCATAGCCCAGCACCTCGCGGTACTGCGAACTGCCAGGCACGAAGTGGTCGGCACTCACCCTGTCACCGTTCATGTGCAGTTCGCACGCGCCCATGGCTGTGGCCAGCAGGCGTGCCTCGCGCACCTCACCATCCAGGTGGAATGTGGTGCGCAGCATGGTGAGCGCGCCATGGCTGGGGTCAGCATGCCCCAGGCGGATGGCATCGCCAGGATTGTCCACCACGATGCGGTCACCCTCCACGGCCACGCATGGCAGCGAGGCAAAGCGGCTGTACTGCTCGCGCGAGAACACCACCTGGTCCTCCGAGAAGCCCCTGCCCTGGATGTTGTAGCCCTCATACACGACCCGCGCATGCGGCATCGCGGCAAAGCCCACCTCGCACAGGTTGGGATAGGAATTATAGTCGTGCGTGCCGCCCCACTGCCCTATGGTGACCACCTCGGCGGCATTGCCATGGCGGTCGAGGAGTGGTTGCAGATGCCCAGGAAAACCATTGCCGCACACCGTGAGGGCCTCTCCGTCGATTGTGAGAGAGATGTTGCCCGTCTCCACGCACACGCTTACCTCATGTCCGGCGTGAGTCTGCTCCTCGGTGAGCAGGCGGCCGATATTGCTCTGGGGGAACGCTTTCTCTGTCACCTCGAGCAGGGGCAGGCTGTCCTGGTCGGTGGGCGTGTAGCCCACGCGGTACACCCGCAGCGCAGCCACACGCCCACTCTTGCGCTCGGGGAAGTCCAGTTCCACGCGCACATAGCAGACACCCTGCATGTTGTCGATATTCTGGAAGGCATCCCGCAGGCGGAAGTCGTTGGCTCCCAAGAGCAGCGAAGCCTGGTGTCCACGCTCGATGCGGAAGCGGGTGTTGATGCAGAAACTGTAGCAGGACGGGGCCGACAGGCGTTGCGCGGTGGAGCCTATCCACTCTGCCCCCGCCCATGCCTGGCGGTTGCAGTCCATCAGTCCGGTGCTGAAGGTGGAGTGCTCCTGGTGCCTCTTCCCCTTGCTGTCCCACACATCCAGGGTCCACTGGTAGCAGGTGAGCGGCTGTAGGGGCTGCCCCTGGTAGGTGACCCCTGTGGAGGAGCCCTCCTTCACGCGTCCGCTGTCCCACAGCAGCGTGCCTCCCTGCGTGTCCCGCAGGGTGATGCGGTAGGCTTTCTGGCTCATGCCAGGCACATCCGACTCCATGCCCCAACTGAATACGGGGTCTTTCTCATCCACAGCCTGCGGCTCCACAGCATGCTGCACCCTCAGGCGCACCAGCCTGGTGTCGGCCTGCGAGGCCACATTCCAGAGCAGCGCGGTGGCTGCCATCATCAGTTTTAGTCTCATATCATATCCTTTAAGAAGCCCCCTCCCGTCCTCCCCCAAGGGGGAGGAGCTAAGGCGAGAGGCATTTGGTATTTCTGTTAGAAGCCCCCTCCCAGCCTCCCCCAAGGGGGAGGGGTTAAGTCCCAGGGAGCAGCCATGAGGCCGGCCACCCCCGTGCCGTGTACGTCCACAGCGGGGAGGGGCTTAGGCCAAGGGAGCAGCCATGAGGCCGGCCACCCCCATGCCGTGTACGTCCACAGCGGGGAGGGGCTTAGGCCAGGGAGCAGCCATGAGGCCGGCCACCCCCGTGCCGTGTATGTCCACAGCGGGGAGGGGCTTAGGCCAGGGAGCAGCCATGAGGCCGGCCACCCCCGTGCCGTGTACGTCCACAGCGGGGAGGGGCTTAGGCCAGGGAGCAGCAGAGATTTGACTCAAGAAGTCTCCTCCCCCCTGGGGGAGGACGGGAGGGGGCTCCTCCTCCGCTCCAGCCTGAGCACCTGGGTGCAGTATTCCACCATGGCCGGGCGGTGAGTCACACAGATGACCGTGCGTCCGCCCTGTTCCAGGCGCAGGTTGGTGAGCAGCTGGCGCTCGGTGTCCTGGTCCAGGGCACTCGTTGCCTCGTCCAGCAGAAGCACGTTGCCTGGGCGCAGGAGAGCCCTGGCTATGGCAATGCGCTGCGCCTGCCCTTCGCTCAGCCCAGCCCCCAGTTCGCCACAGAGCGTGTCGAGCCCCTGGGGCAGGTCGGCCACAAAGTCGGCACAAGCGGTGTGCAACGCCCTGAGCATGTCGGCCTCGGTGGCCTGCGGATTGCCCAGCAGCAGGTTGTACCTGATGCTTCCGCTCAGCAGCGTGTTGCCCTGGGGCACATACACCAAATTGTTGCGCGTGAGCGGGGAGACCTCCACACACGCCTGGTCGTCATACAGTTCCACCCGCCCCTGGCGCGGCCTGATGAGAGCCAGCACGAGCCGCACCAGCGTGGTCTTGCCGGCACCCGTCTCGCCCAGTACAGCCGTCACGCTACCAGGAGGGAAGTCATAGGAAAAATTGCGCAGGATGTCACGCTGCCCATCGGCATAGGCGCAGGTCACCCCAGCCAGCCGCACGCCAGCCAGCCCCTGTATGCGCACGGGCGGTCCCTGCTCCTCCAGGGGAGTCTCCTGCAGCTCCATCAGCCTCTCGCTGGCCGTGGCACAGCCCACAAAGGCAGGCACATATCTGAGCGCGTCGCGAAAGGGGCCCTGCACCTGCCCCACCAGTTGCAGGAAGGCAGCCATCATGCCATAGGTGACCAGGCCGCCCTGCAACTGGTAGGCACAGGCCACGAAAGCCACCAGATAGCCCAGGCCAAAGCCCAGGCTCACCAGTGCCGACGAGGTGCTGCTGAACACCGTGCGCCTGCGCACCTGTCCCCTCAGCCTGTCCTGTGCCTCCCCCAGGCGTGTGGCCATTGTGCCACACTGCTCCAGGGTCTTCAGCACCATGTTGTGCTGTATGCTCTCCTGTATGATGCTCTGTATCTTGCTGTCGGTATCGCGAATGTCCCTTGTGAGCGCGCGCATGCGGCTCACATACAGGCGGCTGAGCAGTATGAAGAGAGGGGCGATGCACAGCAGCAGGCACGCCACCCTGACGTTCATGGTACACAGGAAGCAGAATGCGCCCACCAGGCGCACCACCACGCACAGGGCAGAGGGAAGCGTCTCGGTAATCGTGTCGCTCACATCATACACGTCACGCTCCAGGCGGTTGAGCACATCGCCACTGTGGCGGCCGTCCCTGCCCATCCACTGGCTGTCCATCAGGTGCCGGAAGAGCCTCATCTGCAATATATTCTGCGACCGCACGCCCAGGATAGCGGCTATCCAGCGACGTGCGTAGCCCAGCGACACCTGCAGGACGAGCAGCAGGACGAGCAGCAGGGCGGCCCACAGCAGGGGCGCGGAAGCCCGGCCTGTGGCTATGTCGATAGCCCACTTGGAGGCATAGATAAACGAGAAGTCAAGTGCCACGCCCACCACGCCCGTGAGGGCATTGAGCACAGCCTGCCTGCGCAATCCCCTGGAGGTGCGCCATATCCAGCGTAGCAACCTTGTGTGTGGTATTCTCATCCGCATGTCATTGGTCTTGTAAGGGGGCATTACCGCTGCCCGTGGCTCAGCAGTCCTGTGCCCTGGTGTCGCTTCCCCACATGAGTTTCTGCCGCAGTGTGCGGAAGAACGAGCCACCGGGACGCTTGAGCACCCGCACCTGGTAGTCGGCCTTGCGCACGGTCAGGCGCACATCCTCGGCACAGGCCTGGCTGCGCCCGTCTATTGCCACCAGGAAGTTGTGGTTGCGGCTCTCCACGCTCAGGGTCACACACGCCTCGCCGCTCAGGGTCAGGGGACGCGCGCTCAGGCTGTGCGGGGCCACAGGCACAAGCCCCAGGATGTCACTCTGGGGCGACATCACAGAGCCTCCTACGCTGAGCGCATAGCCTGTGCTGCCAGTGGGGGTGTTGATGATGAGGCCATCGGCCTGATAGGTGGTGAGGTACTCGCCGTCAATCTCCACCCTGATGCTGATCATGCTGCCCACATCGCGCTTGAGCACAGCCACCTCGTTGAGGGCAAAGGGATAGTCGGCCGGCTGCCCCGACGAGAACGCCACGCTGAGCACGGTGCGCGGCTCGGCACGCAACTGGCCACCGATGGCCATGTCCACGGCCGAGTCTATCTCCTCGGGCGAGAAGTCGGCCAGGAAGCCCAGCCGCCCCGTGTTGATGCCCAGGATGGGGGTACCCGAGGCTCCCACGCGCTTGGCGGTGGCCAGGAATGTGCCATCGCCGCCCATGCTAACGGCCAGGTCGGCCTGGAAGTCATGACCCAGTGAGCTGGCGTGCCGGGGAAGGCGCACCTGCAGAGTCCTGGTCAGACTCTCATAGAAGGGACTGTCGATGCCCACGCACGCACCCCTGCGCTCCAGCGCGTCCAGCAAATTCTGCGCGTAGATGGCTCTGAAGGAGTCGGAGATGCTGCCAAAGAGGGCCACCCTGATAGGTTTCTCCATATTTATGTCTTGCTTGGGGGAGCAAAGTTAGCATTTTATTTCTAACTTTGCGGTAGGGAGTATTGATTATTGCAACGCATCTATAATATATAAGGTATATGATTACAGTATTTCTGGCAACTGGCTTCGAGGAGATAGAGGCCATTGCTCCTGTTGACATCCTGCGCCGTGCCGGACTGGACGTGCGCACAGTCTCTATCTACGACACGCCCGTGGTCAGCGGCGCGCATGGTGTGCCCGTGCAGGCCGACCTGCTGCTCGGGCAGGTGGACTTCGGGCAGGTGGAGATGATGGTGCTGCCTGGCGGGCTGCCAGGAGCGACCAACCTGGATGCCTGTGCACCGCTGCGCGAGGCTCTCGCCCACCATGCGGCCGAGGGCAAGGCAGTGGCGGCCATCTGCGCCGCGCCGCTGGTGCTGGGACACCTGGGGCTTCTCAGGGGCAAGAGGGCTACCTGCTATCCTGGCGTGGAGCACGAGCTGGCAGGGGCACACTGCACAGGCGCGCTGGTGGAGGTGGATGGCAACATCATCACCGGCAAGGGACCCGCAGCCGCCCTGGAGTTTGGATATGCCCTGGTGGAGTACCTCAAGGAGCAGGAGGCTTCGATGCCCCTGCGCGACGGGATGCTTTACTCTGAACTGGTACCCTGAATGGAACGGTTTGCCATACTGGTGGCAGGCGGGCAGGGCCTGCGCATGGGGGGCAACGTGCCCAAGCAGTTTATGCTCCTGGAAGGGCGGCCGGTGCTCATGCGCACCATCGACCGCTTCCGTGAGGTGTTTCCCGACATCCACATCATCGTGGTGCTCCCACGGGGACAGCATGAGCACTGGCGCGAACTGTGCCGCAAGCACGGGCTGGGGGGCGCGTGCCTGACGGCCGAGGGGGGCGACACACGCTTCCACTCGGTGCAGAACGGGCTGCGCGCCATCCCGCAGGAGGTGAGCGAGGGCCTGGTGGGCGTGCACGATGGAGTGCGCCCCTTCGTGTCGCACGGCACACTCCTCGCCTGCTACAGCGAGGCGGCCAGGAGCGGCACGGCCGTGCCCGTGACCCCGGTGGTGGAGACGCTGCGCCACCTGCTGCCCGATGGCGGGAGCGTGACAGTGCCCCGCGCCGACTACCGTCTGGTGCAGACACCGCAGGTGTTCCGCCTGGAACTGCTGCGCCGCGCGTATGCACAGCCCTTCACACCACTGTTCACTGACGACGCGTCGGTGGTGGAGGCCATGGGCGAGCACATCACGCTGGTGGAGGGCAACCGCGACAACATCAAGCTTACCACGCCCGCCGACCTGCTGCTGGCGCGCGGAATCATGGAAGCTCACTGAACCACTGCCCATGCAAGACCTCAGAAAGACGGAAATCACCTACCTGCCAGGCATAGGCCCGCGCCGGGCAGCCCTGCTCCAGGCCGAGCTGGGCATTGCCACATGGCACGACCTGCTATATACCTTTCCCTACAAGCACATCGACCGCAGCCGCCTGTACCGCGTGAGCGAACTCACGGCCGACATGCCCTTTGTGCAACTCAAGGGGCGCATCCTGAGCATGGAGCAGACGGGGCAGGGGCGCAAGGCAAGGCTCGTGGCGCACTTCACCGACGGCGAGGGCTTCGTGGACCTGGTGTGGTTCCAGGGCATCCGCTATGTGACCTCCACGCTGAAGCTCGACCGCGACTACATCGTGTTTGGCCGCCCCAATGCCTTCAACGGGCGCATCAACATCGCGCATCCCGATGTGGACCCCGCCGAGGACCTCTCGCTCAACCGCATGAGGATGCAGCCCTACTACTCGGTGACCGAGAAGATGCGCCGCGCGGGGCTCACCTCGCGCAGCATGGAGCAGTTCACCAGCAAGCTGCTCAGTCTGCTCCACGAGCCTGTGCCCGAGACTCTGCCCGAGGTGATGCGCCGCCAGATGGGGCTGATGCCGCTGGACGAGGCCCTGCGCACGGCACACTACCCGCACACGGCCGAACAGCTGGCGCGCGCCATGGCACGGCTCAAGTTTGACGAACTGTTCTTCATCCAGCTCAGCATACAGCTATATGCGCGCCAGAGGCAGGCTTCCAGGACGGGACACCAGTTCCTGCACGTGGGTCCGCTCTTCAATGAGTTCTACTCCCAGTGCCTGCCCTTCACGCTCACCGATGCACAGAAGCGCGTCATCCGCGAGATACACGCCGACATGAAGCGCGGCCAGCAGATGAACCGCCTGCTGCAGGGGGACGTGGGGAGCGGCAAGACCCTGGTGGCACTCATGGTGATGCTGCTGGCTGTGGACAACGGGCACCAGGCGTGCATCATGGCCCCCACCGAGATTCTGGCCGAGCAGCACCTGCAGTCGTTCCGCTCCATGCTGGGGCACCTGCCCGTAAGGGTCGAACTGCTCACGGGCACGGTCAAGGGCAAGAAGCGCAAGGAGGTGCTGCAGGGACTGGCCGACGGCACGGTGCACATGCTGGTGGGCACGCACGCCATCATCGAGGACAGCGTGCAGTTTCACAGCCTGGGACTGGCCGTCATCGACGAGCAGCACCGCTTTGGCGTGGCACAGCGCGCACGCCTGTGGGCCAAGAATGCCGTGGCGCCGCACATCCTGGTGATGACTGCCACCCCCATCCCCCGCACGCTGGCCATGACGCTCTACGGCGACCTGGACGTGTCGGTCATCGACCAGCTGCCGCCCGGACGCAAGCCCATACGCACGATACACATCCCCGACACCGACCTGGGACGCCTCTACCAGGCCGTGAGCACCCAGATAGAGGCAGGGAGCCAGGCTTACTTCGTGTTCCCGCTGGTGAAGGAGAGCGACAAGGTGGCCCTGCGCAATGTGGAGAATGAGTACGAGATGCTGCAGCGGGTGTTCCCCAACTACCGCCTGGGCATGGTGCACGGCCGCATGAAGCCTGCCGAGAAGGAGGAGCAGATGCGCCTCTTCACCCAGGGGGAGACGCAGATACTGGTGGCGACAACGGTCATCGAGGTGGGTGTGAATGTGCCGCGTGCCACGGTGATGGTCATCTTCAATGCCGAGCGGTTTGGCCTGTCGCAACTGCACCAGTTGCGCGGGCGCGTGGGACGGGGCGGCGACCAGTCGTGGTGCATACTGGTGACAGGCAGCACGGCAGGAGCCGACGTGCGGCGGCGCATGCAGGTGATGACGGACACGACCGATGGTTTCCAGATTGCCGAGGAGGACCTCAAGTTGCGTGGCCCGGGCGACCTGGAGGGCACACAGCAGAGTGGTGACGGCTTGCATCTGCGCCTGGCCAACCTGGCCAAGGACGGGATGCTGGTGCAGTGGGCGCGTGACGCTGCCACACAGGTGCTCTCCACCGACCCCTCGCTGGCCTCTCCCATGGGACAGGCACTACGCAGGGAACTCGACCTGGAGTTCCCCGACCGGCAGGACTGGGGCAAGATATCATGAGGGGGAAGCCCCCCCTAAAACCGTCAGCGAGCCCCCTCCCAGCCTCCCCCAAGGGGGAAGGGGCGAAAATGCACCGTGCTGCAATCGCCAACAAAGCCCCCTTCCCCCGCCTTCCCCGAGGGGAAGGAGTATATACCTTGTCGCTGTGGCTCCTGACAGGTGAGCCCCCTCCCAGCCTCCCCCAAGGGGGAGGGGCGAAATGCACCGTGCCGCAATCGCCAACAAAGCCCCCTTCCCCTGCCTTCCCCGAGGGGGAAGGAGTATATACCTTGTCGTTGTGACTCCTGACAGGTGAGCCCCCTCCCAGCCTCCCCCAAGGGGGGAGGGGACCAAAATGCACCGTGCTGCAATCGCCAGCGCAGCGCACTGCATTTATTGTGCCACCGCTTTGGCATGAATGCAGAAACGAGCAGGCCGCCTTCTTCATCCCCTCTTTCCTGCTGCCAGAAGCGTTTTCACTCCCATGTGGTATATACTCCTCCCCCTCGGGGGAGGCAGGGGTGGGGGCTTTCCGACAGAGGCGGGGGGCTTTGCCAGCAGAGGTGGGGGGGCTTTGCCGGCAGGGGTGGGGGGCTTTGCCGGCCTTTTCCTCTCCCCCTTTCCTTTTTATGGAAAGCACTTTGCACCCTCAATGTTTTTGACTAACTTTGCAGCACAACACTAAGCAAGACCGAACTTGAACAAAGAATCCATATCACTATTAAAGGACATACACCTGCCCGCCGACCTGCGCAAACTGCCCCGAGAGGCTCTGCCACAGGTGTGCAAGGAACTGCGCCAGGCCATCATACACTCGCTGGCCGACAACCCCGGGCACTTCGCCAGCAGTCTGGGCGTGGTGGAGCTGACCGTTGCCCTGCACTATGTGTTCGACACCCCCTACGACCGCATCGTGTGGGATGTGGGACACCAGGCCGCCGGGCACAAGATGCTCACAGGGCGCATGGATGCCTTCTGCACCTACCGCCGGCTGCACGGACTGCGCCCATTCCCCTCGCCAGAGGAGAGCGAGTATGACACCTTCGCCTGCGGACATGCCTCCAACAGCATCTCGGCAGCACTCGGAATGGCCGTCGCCGACCAGCGCACCGGACAGGCCAACCGCCATGTGGTGGCTGTGATAGGCGACGGAAGCATGAGCGGCGGACTGGCCTACGAGGGACTCAACAACGTGAGCGACACTCCCAACAACATGCTGATAGTCCTCAACGACAACAACATGAGCATCGACAGCAGCGTGGGCGGCATGAAGCACTACCTGCATCACCTGCACACAAGCCACCTGTACAACTGGCTGCGCTTCCGCATCTCGCAGAAGATGCTCAAGTGGGGCATCCTGAGCGAGCGGGGAAGGCAGAGGCTGCTACGCTTCAACAACTCGCTCAAGTCGCTGCTCACCGACCAGCAGAACATCTTCGAGGGGATGAACATCCGATACTTCGGGCCGAGCGATGGCCACGATGTGATAGAACTGGTCAACACGCTGTCGCAAATCAAGGACATGAAGGGGCCGAAACTGCTGCACATACACACCGTGAAGGGAAAGGGGTTTGAGCCCGCCGAGCAGAACCCCACACTCTACCATGCCCCGGGGCGCTACAACCCGGAGACGGGAGAGTGCCTGCACCCCGACACCAGCGGACTGCCCCCCAAGTACCAGGACGTGTTTGGCGACACCCTGATAGAACTCGCACAGCAGAACAGCCGCATCGTGGCTGTCACGCCTGCCATGGCCACAGGATGTGGGCTGAGCCGGATGATGAGGGAGATGCCCGACCGCACCTTTGACGTGGGCATCGCCGAGGGGCACGCGGTGACCTTCTCGGGCGGAATGGCCAGCGCAGGACTGCTGCCCTTCTGCAACATCTACTCCAGTTTCTCACAGCGCGCCTTCGACAACATCATACACGACGTGGCTCTGTGCCGCCTGCCTGTGGTGCTCTGCCTGGACCGCGCCGGACTGGTGGGCGAGGATGGCCCCACGCACCATGGCGCCTTTGACCTTGCGGCACTGCGGCCTATCCCCAATCTCACCCTGTCATCGCCCATGGACGAGCGGGAACTGAGGCGGCTGATGTACACGGCACAGTTGCCCGACAAGGGCCCCTTCGTGATCCGCTACCCGCGCGGACGTGCCGAGCATGCCGACTGGAAGTGCCCCCTGGAGGAGGTACCCGTGGGCAAGGGAAGGCTCATACACAGGGGCACCGAGGCTGTGGTGCTGAGCCTGGGGCCCATTGGCAACGAGGTGGAGCGCGCCATCAGTGAACTGGAGAAGCAGGGACGCAGCATCGCGCACTACGACATGCGCTTTCTGAAACCCATTGACGAAGAGATACTTGCCACCGCAGGAAAGGACTTCCAGCGCATCGTGACCATCGAGGACGGCACGCTGAAGGGCGGTCTGGGCTCGGCTGTGCTGGAGTACATGGCCGCACACGACCTGCACCCCAAGGTAGTGTGCCTGGGGCTGCCCGACCACTTTGTGGAGCATGGCAGCGTGACACAGCTGCACCATCTGGCAGGCATTGACAAAGAAGCAATCATAAAGGCACTCGCATGAAAATAGTTATCGTAGGCGCAGGAGCCGTGGGAACCCACCTGGCCGAACTGCTCTCGCGCGAAGACCAGGACATCATACTCATCGACGAAGACCCCGAGCGCACGGCCGAACTGGCCACGTCGGGGGACTTTGACCTGATGACACTCAACGTGGCACCCACAAGCATAAGCGGACTCAAGGAGGCGGGGGTGCCACATGCCGACCTCTTCATAGGCGTGACACCCGAGGAGACGCGCAACATCACCTGCTGCATGCTGGCCCACGCACTGGGCTGCCGCAAGACGGTGGCACGGGTGGACAATGCCGAGTACATGCGTCCCGAATACAAGGAATTCTTCCAGCAGATGGGCATCGACAGCATCATCTATCCCGAGGCACTGGCCGCACGGGAGATACTGGACGGCATCAAGCGGCCTGGAGTGCGACAGTACTGGGAGGTGCACGGGGGCGCGCTGGTGATGATGGGCATCAAGCTGCGCGAGACGGCACGCGTGCTGGACAAGCCGCTGCGTGAGCTGTGTGGCCCCGACACGCCCTACCACATCGTGGCCATCAAGCGGGGCGAGGACACGATAATCCCTGGGGGCAACGACAGTCTGGCCCTGGGCGACATCGCCTACTTCATGACCCAGCGCAAGCATGTGCAACACATCCTGCAGATAACGGGCAAGGAGGACTATGGCGAGGTGCGCCACATGATGGTCATGGGCGGTGGACTGACTGCCCTGCACGTCATCCAGGACAAGCCCGACTCGGTGAGCGTGAAGGTGATAGAGCGTGACGAGGAACGATGCCGCCAGTTTGCCGACATGCTGGACGACCCCGACGTGAGCGTCATACAGGGTGACGGCCGCGACACGGGCATGCTGGCCGAGGAGGGGCTGCGCGACATGCAGGCCTTCGCGGCACTCACGCCCTACACCGAGACCAATATCCTGGCCTGCCTGGCAGCGAAGCGCATGGGGGTGCGCAAGACGATAGCGCTGGTGGAGAACATGGATTATGTGTCCCTGGCCGAGAAGCTGGACATAGGCACCATCATCAACAAGAAGACCATAGCGGCGAGCCACATCTACCAGATGATGCTGGACACGGATGTGGCGAATGTGAAGTGCCTGACCATCGCCAATGCCGATGTGGCGGAGTTCCTGGTCAATGAGGGCAGCATAGTGACCGAGAAGCCCGTGCGTGACCTGCGCTTCCCGAGGGGAGTCACACTGGGTGGCATGGTGCGTGACGGCGTGGGCTACCCCATACACGGCAACACCTTGCTGCAGGCGGGCGACCGCGTGGTGGTGTTCTGCCTGAGCGGACTGATAAAGAAGATGGACCGCTACTTCTGCCGCCCCACCTCGGCCATCAGTCGGGTGATATCGGCCTTGAGCAACTGATAGGGAGGGCTCTGGCGGAAGCCGGAGCCCTTCTTGAGCATGACATCCACGCTGCAGACGCTGTGCTCATAACTGCTCCACTCGTTCTGCTTCTGGGTCTCATGCATGGCCAGGCGCGCTATCTCGCGCTCGCGCTCGCGCCGCAGGATATTGCAGATGGGAGTGAGCAGGGGCATCACGACTCCATCAAACAGGGTGTGCCCCTGGATGTACAGGTAAGTGGTGTCGGGCGTGAGCCCCATGGAGAGCAACTCATCGCGCAGGGGAGCATAGGTCTTGCGGCCCTGGGGATAGCGTCGCTGGAGCATGGCCACACACTTGTTGACCTTGTGCCGCAGGATGTCGAGGGCAGCCTGCCCGCCCTTGGCAGGACTGATACTGTGAAAAGACACCACCTCGTCAAACTGGCTCATGCTGAACTCGCGGTAGTAGCCATAGCGGTAAGCCCACACGCTCCACACAAAGAGCGGCCACACGATGCGGCTGAACTCGGCCATGAAGGCCTCCAGGTCCATCACGCCACGGTCGTTGAGCGTGCTCATCACGCAGGCCGTGTGCAGGTTGGGGGCATAGCACTGGTAGTTCTCGATGGCATAGACGTAGGTGTGCAGCACATGCGGATTGTCACACACCATGCGGCTCACCTCGGTGCATCCCTGCATGAGCCAGTCATAGTCGGCATCCACACAGGCTATCATGAACTCCCCCAGCGCGGGGCCAAGCCTGTTCATCAGGGCAGTCTTCTTGCCGCGCCCCAGTGAGGTGCGGCTGGGAAGCATCACCTCGAAGTAGTGATGCTCGTCCTCAAACTCCTGCAGGACCGACCTCCAGAAGAACACATCATCATAACTCTCCACATAGGCCACTATACGGTGCCTGGCCGAGCGCGGCCGCAAGCGGTTGGCAGCCTCCACATAGCTGGAGTTCAGCGCGTCCTGCAGCCGCTTGCCCTGCCTGCGTGGCTGCATGGCGGCACAAGCCCTTGCCGCACCGGGCGTGCCAGGGGCATCGGTGCGGCTCATAGCACGATGTCCTCCACATTGGTCACACAATCGGCCCAGCCGTCCATGATGACCGCCGGACTGTGGGTGGTGAGGATGACCTGCGCATGAGGGTTCAGGTCGCGCACCAGTCCCACGAGCCTCTGTTGCCACTCGATGTGCAGGCTCACCTCGGGCTCGTCCATGAACAGGACGCATGGCTTGTGTGCCTGCACCAGCACGGTGAGCAGGATGATGAGCATCTGCTTCTCGCCGCTGGAGAGCTTGTAGCTGGGTATCACCTCGTCCATCTGCAGGAAGAATATCTCATTGCGCTCACGGCAGATGGTCTTGCCCGTGTCCTTGAAGAGGCTGTCCACGAGGTCCATGAAGTGCGTCTTCTCCTGCGCTATCTCGCCTGCCCTGCGCTGTGCGTCGGGCACCTGGCCCGTGAAGAGCGCGAGCATGCGGTTGCTCATGTTCACCTGATAGTCCAGGTAACGGCGCTGCAACTGGTAGAGCTGCAGGTCCAGTTCGGACTGCAGCTGCGTGTCGGCCACCTTGCCCAGCTGGTCGCTGGACACGAGCGGGCGGTCAAAGGAGCGTATGACATCAAACTCCACGCTGTCGGCCTCCTCGGGCTCAAAGGTGAGTGTGACCCCATCCATCTGCTTCTCCAGCCTGTCTATGCCTATGAGCTGCCGCACCACCCGGTTGAGTATGGTGCTCTTGCCCACCCCGTTCACACCGCTCAGGATGTTCACATCGGGGCGCAGCGTCCAGTCGATGCCCCGCTTTCCACTCCACAGCGCGTCGATCTGGATGCGCTTGAGATACAGTCCTTTCTTGCTCATGTCACCGTGCACGTTTGAGGGTCAGAAGATGGTGGTGGAGTTCCATGGGTACATGCCCTTCTTCACAGAGTATGCGCCCAGGGCACGCTCCAGCTTGTCCTTGGTGAGGGGGACGTGTGCCATGTAGGCACTGTCGCGCCCTATGTACTTGCGTATCTTGTTGGGCAGATGCGTCCAGTTGTCCTTGATGGAGGCATCTACCAGGTGGTCAAATCCCACATAAGCCACTATCACCGGCAGGTGAAACCTGTTCACGGCACGGCTTATCTGCCAGTTGAGCGTGACGCTCTCCACATTCATCAGGTCGCTGGCCAGCACCAGCAGGTTGTCGGCCTCCTCCATCCGCCTGAGGCAGCGCACCTTGAATGTGCTATCGACCAGGTCGTCGTGCATGGACGAGAAGTCGATGTCCTGCATGTTGAGGAAATTATACCGCTGCGGATACTGCCTCTGCCACTCCTGCATCTGCTTGAAGTAATGCAGGTTGCTGTGCTCGTGGTCGAGCACGCCCTGCGCGTCAAACGCAACGTATGTCTTGTTGGTGTTCATGTGTGTGCCTCCTATATACCTTATAATATATAGAGCAAAGTTAGGAAATCCCATTCAAACTGCCAAGCATCGGCATGCCCAAAGCGAAAAAACCAGTACTTTTGCACCCATGATTCAGGATTTGGCATTACAGAGAAAGCTCCTGCAGGTGGAGTATGCCTGCGAGCGGGAGCAGTTTCAGCGGCAGACCGAGAACATGGGAGTGGCACGCAAGGTGCGCCGTGGCCTGTGCTGGTTTCCGCTGCGCACGGGCAGGAGCTACTACAATTCACAGGACACGCTGGTGCTCGAGGTAGAGCGTACCGAGGGGCAAGAGGCCGAGCACCAGTTTGAGCCTGGCAAGCCGGTGTGCTTCTTTGCCCAGGATGCCTCGCAGATGCTGCGCTACATGAACTTCGTGGGGCAGGTGAGCTATGTGGAGAATGACCGCATGGTCATCGCCATGCCCTCGCCGGGGGCCGTGAGCCAGGTGGTGAATGCCGAGCAGGTGGGTGTGCAGCTGTACCTGGACGAGTACACCTACCGCCTGATGTTCGAGGCCCTGGACCGCGTGGCGAGTGCCAAGAGCGGCCGCCTGGCCGAGTTGCGCGACATCATCTATGCCCAGGCCCCGCTGCGCACACGCACCCTGGCGCCTGTGGTGATGCCCTGGCTCAACAGCACCCAGCAGGCTGCCGTCAACCAGGTGCTGGCCTCCAAGGACGTGGCCATCCTGCACGGCCCCCCAGGAACAGGCAAGACCACCACCATGGTGGAGGCCATCTACGAGACGCTCAGGCGGGAGACCCAGGTGATGGTGTGCGCCCAGAGCAACATGGCAGTCGATTGGATAGCCCAGAAGCTGAGCGAGCGTGGCGTGAACGTCCTGCGCATAGGCAACCCGATGCGCGTCACCGACCAGATGCTGGCCGACACCTACGAGCGACGCTACGAGGCTCACCCGCTCTACAGCCAGCTTTGGGCCATCAGGCGAGCCATACGCCAACTGTATGACAGCGCGCAGGGCAACCGCGAGAACCGCCACCAGAAGATAGCCCGACTGCGTGACCGCGCCACCGAGATGGACTTCCAGATACGCGACTCGCTGCTCTCCGAGGCACGCGTGATAGCCTGCACGCTCACTGGCAGCGCGTCGCCCATCCTGCTGGGCAGGCGATTCTCGTCACTCTTCATCGACGAGGCGGCACAGGCATTGCAGGCCGCCTGCTGGATAGCAATGCAGAGGGCCGACCGCG
This sequence comes from Prevotellaceae bacterium, assembly GCA_050873805.1. GTDB lineage: Bacteria > Bacteroidota > Bacteroidia > Bacteroidales > Bacteroidaceae > Physcousia. The sequence goes on from JBNMJN010000003.1 coordinate 33,936, forward strand.
TGATACTGGCAGGCGACCACTGCCAGCTGCCTCCCACCGTGAAGAGCCCCGAGGCCCTGGCTGGCGGACTGGACAGGACGCTGATGCAGAAGGTGGTGGAGACGCACCCCGAGGCCGTGTCGCTGCTGGGCGTGCAGTACAGGATGACGGACGCCATCATGCAGTTCCCCAACCAGGAGTTCTATGGCGGCCGCCTGCAGAGCGACCCCTCGGTCAAGTACCGCAGCATCCTGGACTGGGACACAGCCATCGACTGGACCGACACACCCGCCGAGCCCGAGTACGAGGAGCAGGAGGCGGGCGATGGCGTGAGCCGCCAGAACCCCGCCGAGGCACAGCTCACCATAGCCACACTCAAGGCTTACCTGGAGCGCATAGGCACCCGCCGAATCCTGGACGAGCGGCTCGACATAGGACTGATAAGCCCCTACAAGGGGCAGGTGAGGCTGCTGCGCCAGCTCATCAGGCGCGACGCGTGGTGGAAACCGCTGCGCCGCCTCATCAGCATCAACACGGTGGATGGCTTCCAGGGACAGGAGCGCGACATCATCCTGATAAGCATGGTGCGCTCCAACAGCACGGGGCAGGTGGGATTCCTGCGCGACCTGCGCCGCATGAATGTGGCCATCACCCGAGCCCGCATGAAACTCATCCTGGTAGGCCATCGCGACACGCTGTGCAGGCACCCCTTCTACAGGAGGCTGGCACAGTATGTGGACAGCCTGCATGAGGGGTAACAAAAAGTGCAGCCATCGCGCTCTCCTTGCAAAAAAAGTGTAACTTTGCATGCAGGGAGGGCGCGATGGCGCATACTGGGGGCAGCGCAGCCCGCTGCCCGCAATGCCTATGCCCCACCCGATACTGGAGAACAGAACATCATAACCAAATCAGCTCATCATGGAAAGAAGAAACTTCATCAAGTCGGGCATGGCAGGGATGGCCGCACTGGCCATGGCCTCGTCGCCCATGGAGGCACTGGCCTCAGGCACCCGGGAGAAGCGCTCCGGCAACAGCACCATCAAGAAGCCCGTAGTGGAGGAGGAGTTCCACCTGGGCATGGCAGGCTACAGCTTTGTGAAGTTTGACCTGGACACCACCCTCAAGACGATGCAGACCCTCGACCTGCACTACCTGTGCATCAAGGACTTCCACCTTCCCCTGGACAGCAGCGAGGAGCAGATAGCCGCCTTCCACCAGAAGCTTGCCGGCTATGGGGTGAAGGGCTATGCCGTGGGGCCCATCTACATGAAGAGCAAGGCCGAGGTGGACAGGGCATTTGCCTATGCCCGCCGCGTGGGCGTGCCCTTGCTGGTGGGCGTGCCCAACTATGACCTCCTGGACTACACCGAGCAGGTGGTGAAGCAGTACGACATACGGCTGGCCATACACCTGCATGGCCCCGACATGCCGCTCTATCCCGATGCCACCGACATCTGGGAGCATGTGAAGGACCGCGACGAGCGCATGGGCATGTGCCTGGACATCGGGCACAACCTGCGCTATGACTCCGACTCGCTGGCCGACTATGCCAGGTACCACAAGCGGGTCTATGACATGCACCTCAAGGATGTGACGGCTCCCACCAAGGCCGGCAAGCGTGCCGAGCTGGGCAGGGGCATCATCGACTTCCCCCGCTTCATCCGCCTGCTGCGCAAGTACCACTACACGGGATCGGTGAGCCTGGAGCACGAGAAGGACATGGACAACCCCTTCATGGGCATTGCCGAGAGCATCGGCTTCTTCCGGGGCGTGTGCCAGGCCACCCGCTGAGCCTACGCTGCACACGCACCCACAGCACACACGCTTGAGCCCCGCAGGGAAGTGCCTGCGGGGCTCAAGCGTGTGTGGAGCAAGGCCGTCAGGCACTGAGCCAGAGCGACAGGTAGCGGTCGTAGATATAGTAGCCGCCTGGTGACTTGGCCACCACACCGTTTTGCACCAGCGTGTTGAGAGCCAGCCTCACGCTGCTCGCAGCCGAAAGCCGGTGGCGCGCGATGAAGTTCTGCTCGAATGGCCTCTTGACCACATTGTCCCGTGCTATGGCACGAAGCAGCCTCAGCTGGCCGCGCGCCATCAGGTCGCAATAGTCCTTATAGACGGCCTCCCCCTCACTTCTGATGTCGGCATATATGCCCCGCAGCATCTCCATGTCCACCCTGTCGCCCGGCAGAGCATAGAGGCGGTTCAGAATATCCTGGATATAATAGGTGTAGCCAAGCGCAAAGTCATAGGCATCATCAAACACCTCCCTGGTCATGACCTTGCCTCCCTCGCGCATCAGCCTCTCTGCGAAATCGCCATACACCCCCTTGCCGAGAGGCTCGAGCCCCATGCGCTGCGTGCTCTGGTAGAAGGGGCGCTTGGGTGAAGAGAACATCGCAGCCATGAGATGCTGCTTGCTGCCCGCATACACGAAGTGCACGCTGGGGGCAAATTGTGCCACCGAGCGCAACAGAGCCTCGGTGCCCGCCTCGGGGTACTCCAGTATCTGCTGGAACTCATCAATAGCCACAAAGCACTCGTGCCCGCTCCCCTGCATATAGGAGACTATCTCCTTGAGCGTGGCTGCACTCGCCTGGGGCTGCACATCCAGCGAGACCGACGGCACGCCGCTGAGCGGGTCCATGCTGAAGACGGGGCGGCAACTCTTGAAGAACGCCGACACCTGAGCCATCAGCCTCTCCCCGAAAGTGTCCATACTGCCCAGGATGACTGAGGCCATCTGCCTCACCAGGTCGGCCTGGCACTCTGTGTTGTAGATATCGAGGTAGAAGCACCTGCGCGTGCTGTCGCCTGCCATCAGCCTATGAAAGGCATGCTGGATGAGGCCCGTCTTGCCCAAGCGCCTTGGACTTATCAGTGCCACATTGCGCCCATTGGTCAGGGCCGACACCAGGATGCCTGTCTCCTCCTCGCGGTCGCAGAAATAATCGGGGCCTCCATAGCCCAATGTGAAGAACGGATTGCGCATACGCCGTCAATTACACAAAATATGAAACATAAAACATGTAGCGTGTGCAAAGTAACGGAAAATAATTGAGATACAGGCAAAAGGCACTTACTAAATGTGCATTCCATTGTAACTGGGACAGAATGAAGAAACCCATGCCAGGGGAAAAGCCGCTGCACACGCACCCACAGAACACACGCTTGAGCCCCGCAGGGAAGTGCCTGCGGGGCTCAAGCGTGATGTGGGGAGCGGGTCACTTGCCCTGCGTGGCCTTCCACTCGTCGTAGAGGGTGGAGAAGATGGCGGGGCTGTCGTGCACCTGCTTGCGTGCGAGGGACTTGTCCTTGCCCCACCACTCCAGGATGTAGTCCTTCAGCCCGTCGTACTCTTCCTTGCCCTTGAACTGTGTCTCGGTGAAGAGCTTGATGATGGGCACCATGTCGGTGGAGGCATTATAGAGCAGGAAGGCCCGCTCCTGCCCGTTGGGCTTCAGGGCATACCAGGTGGCCCAGCTGCCGCCGGTGTTGACCCCGTTGCCGGGGAGGTAGATGCGTGCCTTATATACCGAGGCATCCTTCCCGCGATAGAGCAACTCCAGCAGGCACTCCTCCTTCATGGGCTTGAACAGGTAGCGGTATATCGTCTGGCAGCGTTCCCACACCTCGCCCTCGGGATGCTCCTCGGTGGGTGTGAGCCACTCTATCTTCTGCAGTTTCTCGGCCTTGTACTTCTTGCCCTTCTTGGCATCGGGCTGGTCGGCCAGCACCACCTCATACTCGGTGGTCCAGGTCATGTACTTTCTGGGAATCCAGCCCTCCACCTGCTTGCCGTCGTTGAGCGTGAGGCGCACATGGCGCATGTCGGGGTCATCATTCTTGCGCGCCTGGGCCGCCTGGCCAAGGAGCACGGCTGCCAGGAGCAGCAGCCAGAGTCGGATTGTTCTCATTGTATCGCTTCTCGTTATGGTTTGGTTTGTCTCCGTCGATGAGCTCCAGCACGCGCAGAATCACATCGCTGCGGTTGGTCTCCCCCTCCTTGAGCAGGCTCTGCTCCTGCTGGGCAGAGAGGCCGGCACACTGGCACAGCTTCCTCACGAAACTCTTGTCACACTTCTTGTAGGCATCGCCCAGGCACACGGGCTTCCCGTCCGTCCCCACGACGTAGAAGTCGCAGGCTGTCTTGCCAGGGATGAGAAACAGGGCAGAGAACCTGTTGCCCTGCCATGCCCTGATGCCCCCGTGGGCATTGAGCGAATAGCCCTGCGAGGCATACACATATACCTCCATGCGCGAGCAGGCGGCATAGAGCCAGCTCCAGCCCACACCCTCCAGGGGAACCAGCAGGCGCACGCTCCCGGGCGTGGCGCTGTTCCACACCACCACCGAGTCGATGCGCCCGATGGGCACCTTGTCCTTCTGGCACTCGCGGGAGAAGAAGCGGCGATAGACCTGCAGGTCACGCTTCTTGCTGGGCACCTCCATGCGGTCATCGCCCGTGTAGAGCAGGCGCGAGCCGCCCTTGAGGCACACACGCCCCTCGCAGGTCTGGGCCTGCAGGCGCACCGCTCCCGCACAGGCAAGCAGGAGGGCCACGAGGAGGAGCCTGGCTCCCCGATATACGCAATATGGTCTTCTCATACCGCAAATTTACTACTTTATCGGGAAATAACAGCCCTGGGGGGGGTAATTACACGGGCGGGGCATATTTTTTTTGAATCCTTCCCCCAGGCTGGCACTTGGGAGGCAGGATGCGGACACCAAGGGGGCAGGCCGCACGCAGCGGGAATACGGGTTGCGGACAGCACGGTGACAGGAATATTGCAAACTTTGGTACATTCATACCAAACTTTGAAATGAATGTTGCAAACTTTGGTATATTTATACCAAAGCATGAGACAAAGAAGTGACGCAATTGCCGGCAAACAGGCAGCAGGCTTGCCCAAGGATGCCAGCAAGATGCCGCCTGCAAGCGAAAAGCATGCCCCAGGACAGGGCAAAGAGGCTCCACGGGGAGGGGACGCGGGGGCGCAGGCAAAAAAAAGTGCGCCCGCCAGGCAAGAAAAGCAGGAAGAGGGAGTTTAAGGGGCAGAGTGAACAAGAAAACAGACACAGAATGAAGACAATGAGAATGACCGCCCGCCACTGGCTGCTCATGCTTGCAACCATGGCTCTGGCTATGACCGCGTGCGACCGCAACGAGGACTTCCACTTCAGCAACGCTGTCACCGCCGTGGTGACAGTACGCCCCCAGGCCGACGGGGCGTTTACGATGCAACTGGACAATGCCACCGTGCTGGCTCCCGTCAACCTGACGAAGTCGCCCTTTGGCGACAAGGAGGTGCGCGCCCTCACCTACTACTCGCCCGTGGAGGACCCGCGCAGCAACGCCATCAGAGTCAACGTACACTGGATAGACAGCATACGCACCAAGCTGCCGGTGCCATACCTGGAGGCACAGAACGACCGCCTCTACGGCAATGACCCCATCGACATCGTGCGCGACTGGGTGAGCGTGGCCGAGGACGGATACCTGACCCTGCGCATACGCACGCTGTGGGGCAACCGCAACATCAAGCACCAGGTGAACCTGCTCACGGGCATGAACGCCAATGATGCCTACGAGGTGGAGCTGCGGCACAATGCCATGGGCGACACACGAGGGCAGGAGGGCGACGCGCTCATCGCCTTCAACCTCAACCACCTGCCGCGCAACGGCAAGGATGACGTGAAGCTGAAGCTGCACTGGAACTCCTTCAGCGGGCCCAAGACGATGGAGATGGACCTGCACCTGCACACCGCCACCACGGCACAGCCGTCTGACAGGGCTATGCTGAACAGCCGCGTGGAATGACGACACTTACATGGACGGGCACGAAAAAGGTGCCTGTCCACGTTATATATATATTAAGGTATATAGGGAGCAGGAAGCGTGCCGGCCCACATGGGGAAGCGGCACGGGCATCCGCCCCCTGACAGGCATGACGATTCTGAACACGATATTCGGCCACCCCACCAGGGACGAGGAGCTGGCACGCAGGGTGCGTGAGGGCGACACCGCTGCGGCAGAACAGCTCTACCGCCAGCACGCGCGCTACCTCACGGCAGTGTGCTCGCGCTACCTGGCCAATGACGAGGACGTGAGGGACGTGCTGCAGGAGGTGTTCCTCAAGGCATTCTCCTCCATCGGCCGTTTCCAGCCACGGGGCGAGGGCTCGCTGCGCGCCTGGCTTGCCAGAATCGCATGCAACGAGTGCATCAGCCACCTGAAGGCCAGCAGCCGCCTCACCTTCACCGACCTGGGCGAGGACTGCACGCAGCTCCCCTGCGAGGAGCCCGAGGTGGAGGGCGTGCCCGCCCAGGCGCTGCAGAGCCTGGTGCGCGAGCTGCCCGAGGGCTACAGGGTGGTGCTCAACCTGTATGTAATGGAGGGGAAGAGCCACCGCGAGATAGCCCACATGCTGGGCATCAAGACCGGCACCTCGGCCTCGCAGCTGCACAAGGCGAAGCGCGCGCTGGCCGCAAGTATCAAGCAATACCTGAGGGATAATCACACATAGGATATGGACAAATGGCTCAATGACATACATGACCGTCTGAGGGACTACGAGCAGGAGGCACCACGGGGGCTGTGGGACAGTCTGCGCGCGCGCCTCGAGCGGGAGGGACTGCCTGGCAAGGCACGGGGCAAGAGCCCGGCCTGGACGATATGGCCGCGACGCATCGCCGTGGCTGCCTGCATCGCTGTGGCTGCCCTGGTGGGATACAGGCACATGACCGCTCCTGGCCAGCTGGCCAGCAGCCCGCAGCCAGAGGCACAGGAGAGCGCAGGCATGCGGGCACGCGCCCCCCGCCTGCCCCAGCCCCACAGCGCAGAAGCCAGCCCACAGGCAACGGCCATCACCCAAAGCACGAGGCACGAGGGCAGCAGGATGCCTGTGCTGGCAGAGGCCACCATAAAGGCATCACCCGCTGCCAGCGCGCATGTGGCCAGCGCGGACGTGGCTGTGGAATGCACTGGGGACGGCATGACACGCTCCTCCCGCGCGGGACAGGTGGGCGAGGACTCGCGGCAGAGGCCCCTGGCACAGGGCTCCACATCTGCCAGCACCGACATGGTCGCCAGCCTGCCCAGGCACGGCATCCCGCCATCAACCTCCCACGACACCCGGCAGGCGGACAGCCGCAGCCCCCAGCAACCCTCATTCCGCAACACACCTCCCCCACACACGCGCCTGACCCTGGCTGCCTACACCATGGGAATGGGAAGCAGCGAGAGTCTTGCGCGGGGAACGGGAGGCTCCCCGCTCACAGCCCTTGGCCCCGACGCAGCGGCCTGGAACGACAGTCCCCAGCTGGCCCTGGCCGTCTTCAACCAGGGAAAGGCCACCGAGCGGAAGGTACGTCACCATGTGCCCGTGCATGTGGGAGTATCGCTCTCCTATGACCTCACCAGCCATCTGGCCCTGGGCAGCGGGCTCACCTACACCCACCTGCGCTCTGACCTGCGCGAGGGCACAGAGGCCAACTACCAGAGGAGCGAGCAGAGCCTGCACTATGTGGGGCTGCCCGTGAACGTGCGATACACATTCCTGCGGCGCCAGGGCCTGAGCCTGTATGCCCAGGCAGGCATGCTGGCCGAGGTGCGGGTGGCTGGCCACCTTGCCACCCGCTACACCCTGGACGGCCGCACAGGCGACCAGGAGACCAGCCGCATCGGCTCACACCCGCTGCAGATGTCGGCAGGCGCGGCCCTGGGAGCGCAGTTCCACCTGACACCAGCCCTGGCCCTGTATGCCGAGCCTGGCATTGGCCATTACTTCAAGGACAACTCCAGCGTGCCCACCATCTACGAGGACAAGCCCACCAGCCTCACCCTCAACGTGGGCCTGCGCCTCTGCCTGGGCCGCTGAAAGCCGTCTCAGAGGGGCACTCGTCAGGAAAAGTGTGGGGAAACGGCCTATATTCGTCCAAAAAAGTGTGCCACACAGGCCAATATTCGTCCAAATAAATGTACCTTTACGGCGAATATTCGTCCAAAAAAGTGTGTTATGAAGAGAAGCATATACCAGCAACTGCTTGACTGGAAGGGCAAAAGGAACCGCAAGCCCTTGCTGCTCAACGGTGCCCGGCAAGTGGGCAAGACCTACATCCTGAAGGAATTTGGGAGGAGAGAGTATGCCAAGGTGGCCTACGTCAGCCTCGACCGCGACCCAAAGGCAGTGGAGGTCTTTGAGAAAAGAAGTACTACGGCCGACATGATGCTTGCCCTCTCGGCCATCACCCAAGTAGATATAACCCCCAATGACACCCTGGTAGTGCTCGACGAGATACAGAGTTGTCCGAAAGCTCTGGAAGCCCTGAAATTCTTCTGCGAGGACTTGCCTGACATCCACATCGTTGCTGCAGGCTCCCTCCTGGGCCTCTCACTCCACAATGGTGTGTCCTATCCAGTGGGCAAGACAGAAGAACTATGCCTCTACCCCATGACTTTCATGGAGTTTCTCCATGCCTTGGGAAAGGAGAGGCTTGCCGAGTTGCTGGACAGTGCCAACTGGCCTGTCGTCAGTCTGCTTGAGACCGAGCTCACTGGTCTGCTCCGGCAATATTACTACGTGGGCGGAATGCCCGCCGCTGTATTGGCATTCACAGAGCAAGGGGGACTGCAAGAGGTAAGGCGCATACAGCAGCAAATTCTCACCGACTACAGGCGTGACTTCTCGAAGCATGCGCCTGAACGGGAAATTCCACGCATCAATATGGTGTGGGACAGCATACCAGCCCAACTGGCCAAGGAGAACAAGAAATTCATCTACGGTGCTGTGAGGAAGAGCGCAAGAGCCGCAGATTTTGAGATGGCACTGCAATGGCTCATTGATGCCGGACTGGCATACAAAGTCACGAGAGTAAACAGCCCGAGACTTCCGCTGAAGTTCTACGAGGACCACAGCGCGTTCAAGCTGTTCATGCTCGATGTTGGGCTGATGGGGGCAATGACTGACACCTCGGCCGAATCAATGCTTGTGGGCAATGGCGTGTTCTCTGAATATAAAGGCGAATTTACCGAACTATATGTCTTCACGCAGCTGAAGGCCCTGGGCATGTCGCTTTACTACCACGCCTCGGAAAACTCTACCATCGAGATAGACTTCATCACACAGAGCCACGACAAGGTCATCCCCATCGAGGTGAAGGCCGAGGAGAACGTGCACTCCAAGTCGCTACGCACCTTCATCGGCAAGCATCCCGAACTGCGAGGGCTTCGGCTGTCCATGAAGCCATACCAGGAACAGGAGTGGATGGTGAACAAGCCGCTCTACGCGCCCTCTGCCTGGATTTGAACAAGACACTGACGGGGCACGGGAAGGCTTCTGCCAAATCCCCGGAGAATCCCCTGCCTGCCGGGCCGCACCTGGCATTACTACCCTACACAATGCGGGCTGCACTCCCATCTGGAGCACAGCCCGCAACTATTATATATAATGTATAGGGAGCACGCGGCGGCCCCCCTACACCAGAGGATTACTTCACGCGACCCAGGTAAGAGCCATCGCGAGAGTCCACCTCGATAATCTCGCCCTCCTCGATAAACAGAGGCACGCGCACCTCGGCACCCGTCTCCACACGGGCAGGCTTCAGGGTGTTGGTGGCGGTGTCGCCCTTCAGTCCAGGCTCAGTCCATGTCACCTGCAGGTGCACCTTCACGGGAACGTCGGCATAAAGCACTGTCTCGGTGCTGGCATCCACCACCACTTCCACATTCTCGCTCTCCTTCAGGAAGTTCACACCGTTGACCTGGCCGGGGGCAATGTTTATCTGCTCAAAGGTCTCGTTGTTCATGAACACCAGGTCCTCACCGTCCTTGTAGAGGTACTGGTAGGGGCGACGCTCCACACGCACATCCTCAAGCTTCTCGCCGATGTTGAAGCGACGCTCCAGAACGCCTCCGTTGACCACATCTTTCAGTGTCACGTTCATGATTGTGTTGCCCTTGCCCGGCTTGCGGTGCAGGAAATCGATACAGAAATAGAGCTTGCCATCCATGCGGATGCAGGTGCCCTTCTTGATGTCCTGTGAATTGATCATAGAAATGAAGTTGTATTATTATAATTGTTGTACGTTTATTCGACGTGCAAAGGTATGAAATATTAGGGGAAGAGCGAAGTAAAAGTAGAAAAAACAAGCACTTCTCTTGGCAAAGAAGAAGAAAAGTAGTAATTTTGCACCCCGAAACAAAGTGCGTAACAACAAAATAACGAAAGCAAGATATGAAAAGAACATTTCAGCCCCACAACCGTCGCCGCAACAACAAGCACGGTTTCCGCCAGAGAATGACCACAGCAAACGGTCGTCGCGTACTGGCCTCACGTCGCGCCAAAGGGCGCAAGAAGCTCACCGTATCCGATGAGAGACACGGCAAGTAACTGAAAAAAGATTAAAACGGAGAAAGAAGTAGGGGCAACTTTACTTCTTTTTCTGTTTTTATTCACTACCTTTGCCCTATAGGCGCAAGCAGGACACCGACCTGGACGTGCCCACAAGAGACATTGACACATGAGCATAAAGGACATACTAAGGAAATTCAAGAGCCCCGTCGTGTACTGGAACCTCATCGGCCTGGCCGCAGCCGCCCTGCTGGCAATGGTGGGGCTGTGGTTCTGGATGGACAGGTTCACACACCATGGCATAGAGGTGACAGTGCCCAATGTGAAGGGCAAACTGGTAGCAGATGCCGAGTATGAGCTGGGACTTGCCCAGCTGACACCCGTCAGGACCGACTCGGCATACAACCGCAACCTGCCTCCAGGCACCGTGCTGGAGCAGATACCGGCCAGCGGAAGCCACGTCAAGGAGGGACGGGAGATATACCTCACCATCAACTCCTCGCAGACACCCACACTGGCCATGCCCGACATAGCCGACAACTGCTCGCTGCGCGAGGCCGAGGCCAGGCTGAAGGCACTGGGCTTCAAGCTGGGCCCCAACGAGTATGTGGAGGGAGACAAGGACTGGGTGATGGGCGTGAAGTGCCGGGGACGCAACATCGCGGCCGGCGAGCGAGTGCCCATCGACGCGCCCGTGACCCTGGTGGTGGGCAACAGCGAGATAGACGCTGACCTGGACGAGGATGGATATGACGAGTGGGGAAACACCGACTCGACGGCAGTGACAACCGGCACAGAGGAGGACGAATGGTAGAGCCCGCCGAAGAAGACCTCATCCTGGAGGACGACGAACTGCTGGAGGCTGCACCCGACGCAGAGGCAGGAGAGCACGAGCACTGGCGCATAGAGGTGGACAAGGGCCAGAGCATCATGAGAATCGACAAGTTCCTGATGATGCACATGGGCGACACCAGCCGCAACCGCATACAGAAGGCCGCCGAGGCTGGCTGCATACGCGTGGGAGGCAAGCCCGTCAAGAGCAACTACAAGGCCAAGCCGGGGGACGTGGTGACACTGGTGCTCGACCGCCCGAAGAGGGACTGGGAGATAGTGCCAGAGGACATCCCGCTGGACATCACCTACGAGGACAGCGAGCTCATGGTCATCAACAAGCCCGCCGGAATGGTGGTGCATCCCGGATGCGGCAACTACAGCGGCACGCTGGTCAACGCCATCGCGTGGCACATGAGGGACTGCCCCCAATTTGACGCCAACGACCCCACAGTGGGGCTGGTGCACCGCATCGACAAGGACACCAGCGGCCTGCTGGTCGTGGCCAAGACTCCCGAGGCTAAGACCAGCCTCTGCAAGCAGTTCTTCTACCACACCACACGCCGCCTCTACAATGCCCTGGTGTGGGGCCCCTTTGCCGAGGACGAGGGCACGATAGTGGGCAACATAGGCCGGCATCCCAAGGACAGGCTGCAGATGGCCGTGTATCCCCCCGGCAGCGAGATAGGCAAGCCGGCCGTCACACACTACCGGGTGCTCGAGCGATTCGGGCCCACCACCCTGGTGGAGTGCCGCCTGGAGACGGGCAGGACCCACCAGATACGCGCCCACATGCGGCACCTGGGACATCCGCTCTTTGCCGACGAGCGATACGGAGGCGACCAGATACTGAGGGGGGAGAAGACCGCCTCGTACAAGGCATTCATCCACAACTGCATGGAGATATGCCCCCGGCAGGCACTGCACGCGCGCACCCTGGGCTTCAGGCACCCCACCACGGGTGAGGAGATGGACTTCTCGTCGCCACTCCCCCTGGACATGACGAGACTGATAGAGAAATGGAGAAAGAAAATATAGCAACTGTTATGAAGACCATAGCCATTGTATGCGGAGGGGACACCTCCGAGCATGATGTCAGCATGCGCAGCGCAGCGGGCATCGAGTCATTCCTGGACAAGCAGCGTTACATTATATATAAGGTGGAGATTCACGCACGCCACTGGGAGGCAATCCTGCCCGACGGCTCACGCAGCCGCGTGGACAGGAACGACTTCACCTTTGACAACGGGCACGGGGAGCGCATCCGCCCCGACTTCTGCTACATCACCATCCACGGTGTGCCGGGCGAGAACGGCATCCTGCAGGGCTACCTCGACCTCATAGGCATGCCCTACTCCACCTCGGACGTGCTTGTGGAGGCCATGACCTACGACAAGTTTGTGCTCAACAACTACATGCGCTCGCTGGGCGTGGCTGTTGCCGACAGCATGCTCATACGCCGTGGCCGTGACCAGGAGGTGAAGGACGAGGACATCATCCAGCGTGTGGGGCTGCCCTGCTTCGTGAAGCCCGCCAGCGGAGGCTCGTCATTCGGCACCACGAAGGTCAAGGAGGCGGCCGAGTTGCGTCCTGCCATCGACCTGGCCTTGCGCGAGGGAGAGGACGTGATGGTGGAAGCCTTTATGAAGGGCACCGAGATTACCTGCGGATGCTACAAGACCAGCGAGCACACGGTGGTGCTCCCCATCACCGAGGTGGTCACCACACGCGAGTTCTTCGACTACGACGCGAAGTACAACGGCGAGGTGTCGGAAATCACTCCCGCCCGCCTGTCAGAGCGCGTGACCGAGCGTGTGCAGCAACTCACATCGGCCATCTACGACATCCTGAACTGCCGTGGCCTCATACGCATAGACTACATCATCACCCAGGGCGACAAGATAAACATGCTGGAGATCAACACCACGCCGGGCATGACAGCCACCAGCTTCATCCCCCAGCAGGTGCGTGCGGCAGGGCTTGACATCAAGGACGTGATGACGGACATCATCGAGGACATTCTGAAGAAGAAGGCATGAACGAGGAATTCGACGACATACGGCCATACGCCGACGGTGAAGTGAAGCAGGCCGTAAAGGACTTGCTTGCCGACCGCCAGTTTGCGCACATCCTGCACTCACTGGCTCCGTGGCTGCCCGCATGCGTGAGAAACAGGCTCATACGCTGGGCGTTCATCGGCATCAACACCACCCTGCAGTTCCAGTTGCGCTACATGAAGCCACTGGTGCGCCGCATACTCAGGAAGTGCAGCACGGGCTACACATTCAGGCATGATGGCATCGAGCCTGGGCCCGAGCGCTTCACCTTTATGAGCAATCACCGCGACATCGTGCTCGACAGCGCCATCCTGTCCTACCTGCTGCACGAAGACGGATTTCCCACAACGTGCGAGATTGCCATTGGCGACAATCTGCTCATCTATCCGTGGATAAGGAAACTGGTGAAGCTAAACAAGGCATTCACCGTGCAGAGGGGAGTGAGCGCGCGCACCCTGCTGGAAAGCAGCCAGAAGATGAGCCGCTACATGCACTATGCCATCAACGTGAAGCACGAGAACATATGGATTGCACAGCGCGAGGGGCGCGCCAAGGACTCCAACGACCGCACCCAGGAGTCGGTGCTCAAGATGATGAGCATGGGCGGAGATGGCTCCATCATACAGCGACTCAAGGACCTGCATGTGGTCCCGCTCACCATCAGCTACGAGTACGACCCGTGTGACTACCTCAAGGCCAAGGAGTTCCAGATGAAGAGGGACAACCCCGACTACAAGAAGTCAAAGCAGGATGACCTGAAGAACATGAAGATAGGCATCTTCGGCAAGAAGGGTCACATACACTACGAGACGGCCCCCTGCATCAACGAGTGGCTGGACGAGGTGGCCAACCTGCCGCGCACGGAGGTCTATAAGGAGATTGCCCACCGCATCAACCTCGAGATCCACCGCCGCTACATGCTCTATCCCGGCAATTATGTGGCGGCCGACCTGCTCAGGGGCACACGAGAGTTTGCCCTCTTCTACACCCCCTCGCAGAAGCGCGCATTCGAGAAGTATCTCAAGAGCAGGCTGGACATGATAGACCTGGAGAACAAGGACGTGCCTTACCTGCGCGAGCGCATCCTCACGATGTATGCCAATCCTGTGTTCAACAAGCAGAAAGCCACACGATGCGAAGAGGACTGACCATCTGCGCACTGTGCCTTGGCAGCCTGCTTCCCACGGGTTGCCAGGACGATGACGGCGGCTCGCCCTTCCCCAGCATGTGGAACGAGATAGCCTGCCTGGCTACCGATGGCGAGGGCCGCATCAGCCATCTGGTGACCGACGCGGGCGACACCTACGAGGTGACCAACAGGCTCACAGGCTACAGGCCCGACACCCTGTACCGTGTGATGTGCGGCTACACCACCGAGTCGGGCCAGGCCACGCTCTACCAGACGGCAGGCGTGCACACGCTGCGGGACTCATCGGCCTGCGCCACGCACGACCCGGTGAGCACGATTGCCGTGTGGAGGAGCGGCTCCTACATCAACCTGCACCTGGCACCGCTCACGCAAGGGGGCACCCATGCATGGGGCTTTGCCACCGACAGCATCGGCCCAGGCGGGCACCGCTACCTGAGCCTGCACCACCGCCAGGGCAGCGACCCGCTCTCCTACACCCAGGAGACCTACGCCAGCATCGCCCTGGCCGACATCGCCGGACTGGCCGAGGGGGACAGCCTCTCGCTGTCCATACACACCTTCAAAGGCATCAAGACATGGAACTTCAAGAGATAAAGGGCAGTGTGGCCGTGCTCATTTCGGGCGGGGTGGACAGTGCCGTGGTAGTGCACCGCCTGTGCGAGGCGGGCATCAAGCCCGACCTGCACTACATCAAGATAGGCATGGAGGGCGAGGACTCGTCGTGCACGGCCGAAGAGGATATAGAACTCTCGCAGGCCACGGCACGCAAGTACGGCCTCAGCCTGGAGGTGACCGACCTGCAGAAGGAGTACTGGGAGCAGGTGGTGGGCTATGCGGTGGAGCGCGTGAAGCAGGGCCTGACGCCCAACCCCGACGTGATGTGCAACCGCCTCATCAAGTTTGGAGCCTTCGAGCAGCGCATTGGCCACTCCTATGACCACATCGCCACCGGCCACTATGCCACCAACATCGAGCAGGACGGGCTCATGTGGCTGGGCACCGCCGTAGACCCCGTGAAGGACCAGACCGACTTCCTGGCCCAGCTCTCCTATGCCCAACTGAGCCACACCATCTTCCCCCTGGGCCAGCTCATGAAGGAGGAGGTGCGGCAGATAGCCATCGATGCGAAGCTGCCCAGCGCACACCGCAAGGACAGCCAGGGCATCTGCTTCCTGGGCAAGATAAACTACAACGACTTCCTGCGCCGCTTCATGGGGGAGCGCGAGGGCAAGGTCATCGACATCGAGACGGGCAAGGTGGTGGGACAACACCAGGGCTTCTGGTTTCACACGATAGGCCAGCGCAAGGGACTGGGGCTGGGAGGAGGCCCATGGTTTGTGGTCAAGAAGAACGTGAGGAAGAACATCATTTTCGTGGCTCACGGCTGGGACACGCAGTTGCAGTATGGCCACGACTTCCGCCTGGCCGACTTGCACTTCATCACCAAGAACCCCTGGGAGCGGCCCGATGGCCTTCCCATCCAGTTCAAGATACGCCATGTGGACCACTTCATGCCCGGAACCATCACGCTCGACGAGGAAGGTTACCACATCCACAGCGACCAGCCCATCCAGGGCATCGCGCCTGGGCAATTTGGCTGCATCTATGACAGCGAGGCCAAGGTGTGCTACGGGAGCGGTGAGATAAGCATCTACAAGGACAGGTAAAGGCTCTCACCCGGGACAGGCAAAGCATCCCGAAGGGCGAGCAAAGACATCTCACCTGGAGCCGTAAAGCATCCACCTGGACAGCCAGGAAGCGTCCTACCCAGACAGACAAAGGCCAGACGGACTCACTCCATCTGGCCTTGCAGCCCCCGGCCATCCCCATCCGAGGCATGGCCAGGGGCAGTGTCTTTCTGTCCTCACTTCCTCTTTATCTCATACCCAATCTTGCCGAATGCCTTCACATAGTCGGCAAGCGTGGCCATGGCAGGGTCATACACGATGGTCACCTCCTGCCTGGGCACAGAGGTCTGTATCTTCCTGGTGCCCTTGACAAAGCGGATGTTCTGCTTGATCTTCTTCTCACAATTGGCACAATGCATCTGTGGCGTGGTGGTCACGACCAGCGTGTCGGCCTTCTGCGCGCTCTTCTGTGCGATGGCCATCAGCGGTGCGCATGCCAGGATGGCCAAAAAGGAAACTCTTCTCATCACTTCTGTTTTTTGTTATTGTCACACTTGCTCTGTCCCCTGGGGGCATAATGCCTTACCAGGCATCCGCCCCTGGAGGACTTACAATTTCTCAAACTTGACCCTCACGCCCACATATCCCATGGCTCCCTCGGTGGGTCCCCACACCTGTGTGGCATCGAAGGCCGATGACCAGGGGTCGCTGGCACCTGTCACGGGGTTGGGCATCTTGTAGTTGGTGAGGTTCTCTCCCCCCGCATAGATGGCGAAGTGGCGGAACTCGCGCGTCACCTGGGCCTGCAGCTGGAAGTAGGTGGGATAGCGCGAGCGGTCGTATCTCTCGCCCTTGCCATTGAGGTGCCCCGTCACGTCAAACTGCCACAGCTCCATGGGAGTCTTGTAGGAGAGGGTGAGGAGTCCCTTGTAGCGCGAGGTGAGCGGCCGCCTGCGCAGGATGCCGTCATAGGTCGTGCGCACATCATTGAACCTCATGGCCGCCGTGGCCGTGAAGCCCTCAAAGAAGGGGTAAGTGGCATCCACCTGCACTGTGTGGCTGTAGCTGCGCCCCTGCAGGTTCTCAAACACCACCGAGTGCTCGCCCCGCACGCCATCCACATTGGCCACCATCTGGTTCTGGAAGTGCGTGTAGTAGTACTCGGCGTTCACCTCCAGGCTCTTGCCCGCCACGGGGAGATTGAGCGAGGCCGAGAGTCCGTAGTTCCAGGCTTTCTCCTGAGCGAGCCTGCCATCGATGCTGAACGTGCGCCCGCTGGCCAGCATGGGCACATTCTCGGCCAGCGCATGGGGCGTGCGATAGCCCCTGCCTGCCGAGGCCCTCAGCGTGAGCGGCTGCCAGGGAGTATATTTCACATGCAGGCGCGGCGTGACAAAGGAGCCATAGAGCGAGGACGCGTCCCAGCGCAGGCCAGGCATCACGGTGAGGCGGTCGGCAAGCTTATAGGTGTACTGCGCATAGAGTCCGCCGGTGGTCTCGCGCGGGATGTCCTGCGCGGGCAGATTGTCGTCCAGGATCTCGCGATACCGGTCGTGGTTGAGCGAGGCTCCCACCGACAGGTTGTGGCGCTCGGTGAGGTCGGTCTCATAGAGCAACTGGGCATAGGCATTGGCCTGCCTCACGTCATAGAGGGTGTGGCCAAACTGGTAGTCGCCCTCGTGCCACGAGCCATGCAGCATCAGGGCCAGACTGGAGTTGTGGTCGTCCTGGAACAGGTAGGCATTCTTCCACTGCCCCTCGTAGCGGTCGGTGAGCACCTGCACTCCATAGCGCGGCATGGCCCCTGCCCCCTGGTGGTGGTGTGCAACCTGCCCACTCTCGCGCTCGTCACGCAGGGCTCTGAGGCTGAGTTGGGAGATAAACCTGGGCGCGACATACGCCCAGCGGTGCATCACATTGTACTGGCGCAGGCGTGGCATGTCCATGAATCCGTCGCCATTGCCGTCATGCTCGCGCTGCCTGTTCTCAAAGTGCAGGAGCAGGCTGGTGGAGAGGCGGTCGGTCAGATGCACACTGGCATCGGCATTGGCCTCCAGCTTGGTCTGCGAGTCGAAGTAGGCATTGCCCCGCACACCGTCCACACCCTGTGGCTTGAGGTACTCCACGTTGATTTGCCCTGTGGTGCTCTCGTAGCCATTCTTCACACTGGCGGCTCCCTTGCTCACCATGATGGACTGCATCCACGGGCCAGGCACATAGCCCAGGCTGTACGGAATGCTCGCCCCACGCAGGTTGGGGATGTTCTCGGTGAGCATCTGCACATAAGTGCCGCTCAGTCCCAGCAGCTTGATTTGCCTTGCTCCCGTGGCAGCGTCGCTGTAGCTCACATCTACCGAGGGGTTTGTGGTAAACGACTCGCCCAGGTTGCAGCAGGCGGCCCGGCGCAGTTGTCCCAGCCCGATGACCTCGGTGTTGTCGGTTCGGTGACGCGAGTGCGTGCTCACGCTCTGCCTCACCGTCACCGTCTTCATCTCATGCTCCACCACCGTAGTGTCGCTCTGTGCCCAAGTATGCAGGGCAGGCAGGGCTGCGCCAAGGAGCAAAACGCATAGTCTTATACTTCTCTTTCCTTTCATGCTGCAAAGGTAAGGGGATTGCGGGAAGCAGCACTTGCATAATTATGGATACGACTTACAAGCTGTCCAGTGGCATGCGCGGCACGCTGCGGTGGTCTTTCTGGAAGGCAGAGGGCGACATGCCCGTCTCGTGCTTGAACTGTGCGCTCAGGTGTGCGGGGCTGCTGTAGCCCATCTGCCAGGCTATCTCGCTCACGCTCTGCTGCCCATAGGATAGCAGCTCCTTGGCGCGCTCCACGCGCTGTGCCACACAATAGCGCTCGATGGTGATGCCCTTGACCGAGGAGAAGAGTTTGCTCAGGGCACTATAGTCGCGGTGTGTGCCTTGCTGCAGATAGTCGGACAGGCGAGGGTGCTCGCCCTTGATGCGCACCCATTCCAGCACCAGCCTGCACAGGTTGTCCACTTCCACACTCTGCCTGTCCTCCAGCAGCTCGAAGCCAAGCGCGCTCAGGCTGTCGGCCACCAGCCTCTTCTGCCCGACCGACAGTTCTGCCTGCAGGGTGGCGCTGCCCAGGGTCACCTCGTCCACGGCAATTCCCAAGCCACGCAGCGCGCTGGTCACGGCAGTCACGCAGCGTGGGCAAACCATATTCTTGATGTGTATCGTAGTCATAAGCCTCTCTCTGTGCCGGGGAGCACAAGTGCCTCCCCACCGTTTTACGGATGCAAATTTACACTTTCATTGGCTTATGGCAAACATATCTGAGGACAAAAAGGGGGAGAGAGGAGACGGAACACCTCCTACCTCCAAAGCCCCACTCCTCCCCGCCAAGCCCCCCTCCCCTGCCTCCCCCGAGGGGGAGGAGTATAATCCTTGCCTACTTGACTCGACAGGGGCGAGACACCTTCCTGACAGCTCCAGAGCCCCCTCCCAACCTCCCCCAAGGGGGAGGGGACGTAAATGCAGCGCACTGCATTGGCCAACGCATGCGGCTGCATCGGCCAACGCAGCGCACTGCAATCGCCAACGCAGCGCACTGCAATCACCAACGCATGCGGCTGCATCGGCCAACGCAGCGCACTGCGTTTTATGCCTCATCACTCTTGGACTCCGACAGCAGAACTTTCAGCCTGGTCATCCCGAGCAGTGCGATGGACACAAAAACACCCAGCCTCCCACACGGGGAGACTGGGTGAAAGGCTTATCCTACCTGTGCCACCAGCCAAAGGATTACACTCCCTCCACTCGGGGAGGGCTGGGGGTGGGGGCTTTCGCGCCTCCTTCCCTCCTTCATTGGCCCTGGGTGAAAGGCTTATCCTGCCTATGCCAGCAGTCAAAGGATTACACTCCCTCCCCCCGGGGAGGGCTGGGAGTGGGGGCTTCTTGGCTGGGAGTGGGGGCTTCTTGGCTGGGGGTGGGGGCTCTTTACCTGCACATCTTGCGCCGCCACTCGCGGTAGCCAAACCACGCGATGACGGTGTAGATGAGGTACAGAGTGGCATAGAAGTATATCTCCTTATATATATATAGCCCTGTGCTGATGGCATCCACCACCAGCCACACCAGCCACTGCTCCACCCACTTGCGCGCCAGCATCCACATGCCCAGGATACTGAGCGAGGTGTTGAGCGCGTCCCAATAGGGTACGGTGCTGTCGGTGAAGCGCACAAGCACATACACGATGCCAGCATAGATGAGCGCAAAGGCCACCACGAGCCCTGCCCACATGGGACGGGGAGTGTGGGTGATGGGCAGCTCCTGGCTCTTCTTCCCACTCCCCCAGCGCCAGCACCAGAAACCGTAGAGGGCAGCCAGCAGATAGTAGATGTCGATGCCGAAGTCGGCATAGAGGCCCGCGTTCCAATACACGAAGAGGGAGAGGGCAGGCATGATGACTCCTGCCACCCACACCTTCCAGTCGGCACGGAACTCCCAATAGAGGTAAGCCAGGCCCACGAGCAGGCCGGTGGCCTCCAGGATGCGGTCGGAGTGGAGGCAGGCCAGGCGATATGCCTGGACTGCCCATTCTGCCAGGAGCTGCATCAGAAGCGGAATTTCACGCTGCCCGTGGCGGTAAAGCCAGCCATGGGGATGTAGCCCAACTGGTAATAGCGATTGGCCTCGGGATAGTCGGGACCCACGATGGCCGAGTAGCTCCAGCCGCTTGCGGCATAGCGACGATTGAAGATATTGCCGAAGTCGAGGCCAAAGAGCACATGTTTGAGACCCTTCTGCCCACAGCGCAGGTCGTAGCCCAGATGGATGTCGGTACGGCTATACCTGGGCAGTGAGCGACTCTTGCACTCGCTGTTGTCCATGTATTGGCGGGACACGAAACCCGTGTGCCAGGTGGCCTGGAAACCCTTTATGTGGAAGTCCGCAAAGCCATTCACGATGGCGGCCGGGCTGAAGGCCAGGGTAGAGTTGTCGTAATGCTTCACAGTGGGATCCAGGTCCACCCAGTCGGCGGTGTAGGTCTCGATGTACTCGTCGAAGTCCTTGATACGGTTCTGGCTGAGTGCCGCATTGGCCTCCAGGGACAGCCACTTGGTCACGTTCACGCCAGCGGTAAGCTCGGCGCCCAGGCGGTAACTCTTCTTCACGTTGGTGGTGAGGTTCTCACCGATGTCGCTCACCTGGCCTGTCTGTACAAACTGGTTGTGGTAGAGCATGGCGTAGAAGTTCACCCCGGCATGCCATGTCTGGTTGGCAAAGCTGTAGCCCAGCTCCACATCATGCACGCTCTCGGCCTTGGGTGCGGGATAGGAGCCGTTGTCGGTGAAGTTGTTGCGCTCGGGCTCGCGGTGGCTGAGGGCATAGGAGGCATAGGCATTGTGCCCTTTGTGGTGCCAGGAGAGTCCGGCCTTGGGGTTCACGAAGTCATACTTGCGATGCACGTCCAGGCGCTGGTTGCTGTAGGTGCCGTCGCCATTGCCATAGAAGCGGTCATTGATACCCTGTGTGATGAAATACACATGGCGGTACTGCACATCGGCAAAGGCGTCCCACTGGGAGGTGATGTGGTAAGTGCCCTTGAGGAAGATGCTCTGGTCGCTCTTGTCGGCACTGGAGTCGTAATACTTGTACTTGCCATCGGCCAGCACCTGCTGGCGCAGCTCGGCATCAGCCACATAGGTGAGGTATCCGTAGTGCCATGCCTCGAAGTTCTGGAACGAGGCTCCGCCGATGACATCCCAGTGCTGGTCCTTGTAGTTGGCGTTCCAGGTGAGTCCGTAGGCATCCTGGGTGAGTCCCTTCTGGCGCACGAAGTCGGTCTTCTTGAGCTTGGTGCCGTCGGCATGGTAGAAGTCCGAGAGTCCAAACTTCTTGAGCTTGTTCTGTGGGCGGAACTCGTCATAGTAACCGTGGCCATGGGTGTAGTGCATGGTGGCGGTGGTGGTCCAGTGCTCCGAGGGCTTATAGACGGCGCTCAGCAGGTTGTGGTTCTGCCAGAAGTTGTCGGTGGTGCGCTTCCACAGGCTTCCGTCGGCCATCTGGTAGCGGTCCACCGTCCAGCCTCCCTCCCAGTCGGGAGTGAAGTTCTCGTACAGGGAGTTGTACCTGCCCAGGCCGGCCTTGTACATGTCGCGGTAGGTGTAGATGCCGTCGTAGGCGTTCAGGCTGTAGTCGCCATTGCCGGCTGTGACGCCGCTCCAGGCCTGTCCTGTCTTCTCGTAGTTGCCTATGTTCTTGTAGCTCAGCTTCACGGTGCCGTCATTATTGAGCCAGGTGAGGCCACCGTAGTAGCTGCCTGAGTTGCCCGCCGTGCCGTGGATGAAGCCATCGGTGCCCGTGTGGTGATAGGCGCCGTCGAACACAAGGTGGTTCATCATCAGCCCCGTGCTGAAGTTGCCGCCCACATTATAGGTATTGTAGGAGCCGTAGGAGCCCGAGAGCTCAAGCATGGGAGTGAGCGAGGGAGCCTTGGTGGTGAGGGCCACCGTGCCGCCGAATGCGCCATCGCCATTGGTGCTGGTGCCCACACCGCGCTGTATCTGCACGTTGCCCAGCAGGGAGGCATAGCTGTTCATGTTGGCCCAGAACACGCACTGGTCCTCGGGGCTGTTGAGCGACACGCCATCCAGGGTCACATTCACACGGCTGTCCCCTGCGCCTCGTATGCGCATGTAGGTGGTGCCTGTGCCCAGGCCATTCTCGCTCCAGGCCATGATGCCTGGTGTGCGTGCAAACAGGAAGGGGAGTTCCTGGCCTGTGCGGCTGAAGGTCTCCAGTTCCTGGCGGCCAATCTTGGCCACGGCAAAGGGAGCGTTGGCGGGAGCCTTCACGGCCTTCACCACCACCTCGTGCAGTTCTTCCACTCTCATCGAGTCGGGCTTCTGGCCATCAGTCGTGGCCATAGCGCCCACGGCCAGGCTCCACAGGAGCGCGGCCGAAGTGTACTTTCTCTTCATCTGGATAAATATAAATTGGTTCATAAGTCTCTACGCCAGCATTACCTGGATCAGATATCGGGTATAATCTCAGCACTGCCCAACAGGACAGGCACCCCACAGTAGCACCCTCGCCACTGCCTTTTGCGACTGCAAAGGTACACCTATTTTTCCGTTTGGGAGTCACCCTGGGCATCTTTTTGCTGCAGCAGCGGCACCTGGCCTCCATCGCCCCAGGCACCACGCACCACCATACACATTATATATAAGGAGCGTGCGAGCTTGGGATATAGGCGACCGGCGCGCGAGCGGAAAAGTCCGAGCCTGCCGATGAATTGCATTTTGGAGACAAAAAAAAACGCATTTTCTTTTTACAGAAACATTTTTATAATAACTTTGTGATTAGTTAACTTTCAAACCACAGTATTATTAACAGTAAAAACAAAGAGTAATGAGAAAGGCTTACTTCCTGCTGACGGCACTGCTTCTGCAGCTTGTCAGCATCGGGGCTTATGCTCAGAGCAACCGCCTGTACGTTCCGGGAGACCCGCTCATCACGGATGTCTCGCAACTGACAAGCAATGCCTCTGACGAATCAGAAGGCCAGCACATCGAGTATCTGATTGACCAGGACGAGAACACATTCTGGCACAGTGACTGGCACGGCAAGGTGACCGACCCGCACTACCTGCAGGTGACCACCAGCGAGGTGGTGAATGACGGCTACATCGTCATGTACATGTACCGCCGCAAGGGGCAGACCGTCAACCACCTGACCCAGGCCAAGCTGATGGGCAGCAGCGATGGCGAGACGTGGGACGAGCTGGCCAACTGGCCCAAGCTGGCCAATGCCACCGATGGCGGCCAAGTGGCCACCGACCCTGTGGCTATCACCAAGAACTACACAATGTTCCGCCTGGTGAACACCGCCAGCAGCCCCATCTTCTTCCACGCTGCCGAGTTCCAGCTGTATCATGTGAGCGAGGCCGACATGGCCATGGACGTGCTGGACAAGCTCAACACCAAGTATGGCGCCTATGCCGACAATGACTTTGCCGGGCTGAACACTGGCACAGAGTTTGGACAGTACACCGACAGCGAGACGGCCGAGCTGATCAAGACGGCCCTCAACCGTCTGCTGGGCTGGCTGGACGGCAGCGACACCGAGACCCTGCCCACGACACTGGCCGCAGCCGAGGCTTTCCGCGACGAGATGGACGGGCTCTTTGAGAAGTACTTCAAGAGCGAGGTGCTCTACAGCCTGCCCGCCGACGGCTACTACCGCATCATCTCCAACCTGGCCTACAAGCAGGAGACACAGGGCGAAGGCGATGAGGCAGAGCCCGTGGTCACCTACATGAAGAAGGCCATGTTCTGCTCCACCGACTACAAGGGCATGTGGGGCACCGTGAAGAACGACATGGCCAACTACATCTGGAAGCTCACCAAGGCCGAGGATGGCACCATCGACATGGTCAACGCCGGCATGGGCGCACGCTTCAACAAGATTGCAGCCACCTGCACACTGGCCGAGGACGGCGACAAGAAGGTGATATTTGACTTCGCAGGCAACGAGAACGACCAGACCGTCATCTACATCCGCGAGGCCACAGCCGCACGCGGCGGAAGCAACTATCTGCACCAGAACGGCCACAGCAGGGGACTCCGCGTGGAGGACCAGCCGCTGTGCGTGTGGGTAGGCACCTTCAACATGGGCGCTACCTACAGCACCGACAAGGGTACCAGCGAGTGGTACCTGGAGCCTGTAGATGCAGAGGAGGCCGAGGCACTGATTACTGCCTTTGAGCCCATAAAGAACCACGACAAGCTGGTGGAGCAGAACAACACCCTGCGCGCCGAGGTGCTGGCAGCCATCACCACAGCCAAGGACGAGAAGCAAGAGGCACTCATCACATCTGTCAGCCAGATGTCTTCACCCTGGAGCCAGATGCAGGGCGACAATGCAGCCGATGGAAACAGACTGGAGGACGGCCCGCTGCTTGACGGTAACGTAAACACTTACTGGCACAGTATCTACCAGAACAAGGAACTGTACGGACTGACCGAGGGCGACCCCTACATCCAGCTCTCCGATATGGAGAACATGGTGGGCAAGGTCATGTTCTTCATCCAGCGCCGCAACTACAGTGCAGGACATGCCACAGAGTTCACGCTGAAGGGCACCAACGATGAGAACGCTGCCGCCCAGCTCACCGCTATCACAGGTGACGAGTGGGAGACCATCAAGGTGATTCCCACACCCGACATGACCGCAGCCGCCAAGATCTACTCCGACCCCTTCACGGTGGACACCCCCTACAAGTATGTGCGTGTGCTCGCGACCAAGAATGACGGCTACTTCCACGCTGCAGAACTGCAAATCTACAAGATTGTGGAGAACCCCAACTCTCAGTTTGTGGCTCTGGGCGAACTGGCCACGAACCTGGAGAAGATATACAACGAGAACGTGGCCACCGAGGATGCCAACATCACCATCGACATGTACAATGCCCTGAAGGATGCCTTCGAGGCATTCAAGAGCGGCATGACCGACCCCTCAGAGATGCGCAAGGTAATGGACCAATACGCCAACGCCACAAACGGAATGGTGGAGGGCATCAATCCCGGCCAGTGGAAGAGCACCGAGGCATACGATGCGTTCCAAAGTCTCTACAATGAGATGAAGGACTACGATGCCACGGGCAGATACACCCAGGCAAAGCTGGACTACTACACACACGCCCTGCCTCTTGCTGCCAAGAACTTCATGGCAGCCGCCAACGCGCCCAAGACCGACACCTGGTACCGCATCAAATTCCCCTCTGAGGCATTGTACGATGCCAATCACTGGGACAAGGCCAACATCGGAGAGGGCACTGCCGACGTGCAGACTCCCATCTGGGACAACTATGTGACCGTGGGCGAGTACGAGCAGGCCGCAGGCCAGGCTTACTTTGACTACTGGGCTACCGAGGCCGACAGCATACGCGAGGGCTCCCACCTGGTGGCTCTGGAGAATGACCTGACCGAGGAGAACCCCGATGCCTCATACTTCCGCTTCGTGGAGGTGGAGTCACCCGTGGCCCCTGTGGGCAGGTTCAACGACCTGATAGCCACCAGCCGCCAGGCACTGGACTTGGCCACCACCACCACCCTGGGCGAACCAATGATCAAGAACGCAAAGCAACTCTCAAGCAACGCCTCGGACGAGACGGAGGGCAAGAACCTGAGCGACTTGATTGACGGTGACCCCAACACCTTCTGGCACAGCGACTGGCATGGCGCCGTGACAGAGCCTCATTACCTGCAGGTGTCCTTTGACAATCCCGTATCGGGCATCATCGAGGTAGATATGACACGCCGAGCAGGTGCAGGCAACGGTGACGTGACACGCATGTATGTGACAGCCAGCAACGATGGCGAGAACTGGGACCGCATCGGCTACATCGAACTTCCCTTTGTCTCAGTGGGCGAGCGCATCCTCTCCACTCCCGTTGACCTGGGTGGTGCCTATACCAGCCTGCGCTTCATCATGACCAAGAGGAGGGGCTTCACCACCGACACGCAGTTTGAGAAGGAACTTGACCCATTCGGCGAGGAATACACCTACTTCCATGCCGCAGAGTTCCAGGTTCGTCCTGTGACCGTGACCAAGGCTTCCGCAAATGCCATCGCACTGGAGAAGGCACTGGTAGAGGCCAACAAGGTGCTGACCAAGGACATCACCGCTGCTGACTATGCTCCCCTGGCCACTGCCTACAACACCCTCCAGCAGGAACTCAACACAGGTGAGCACAAGATTGTGCCCGCCGCTCCCACAAAGCTCACCACCTATGTGCTGCAGAACAAGGCCACTGGCCTGTTTGTGAACACCCTGGCACCCAATGACCATGAGGTGACGCTGCGCCTCACACCCACCATCTTCACCCACACCGCTGTGGGATTTGGCGAGAACGTGCTTCGCGCAGACAACATCGACGGCCTGTTCTGCACATACCTGCACATACAGAGGAACACTCACCAGTTTGTGACATGGGACAACAGCACCGCAGGCTCCAACTCTGGCCTGATGCTGGAGGAGGTAGAGGCAGCCGAGGAGAAGCCCGAGCTTACCTTCACCAAGGACATCGTCTATGGCAAGATCAACGCATGGTGCTATCCCGTGGCCATCACCTCAAGCGACGAGGAAGTGGTTGCCTACACCGTGGCTGGCACTTATTCCGACAAGGAGACTGGCAACACATGGCTCGCGCTTGACAAGGCCGAGGGCATCGAGGCCGGGCAGCCTGTGATCTGCATTCAGGGAAGCCCCAAGGACTGGAAGGAAGCCACCGGGGATTCTCCTGCCGAGATTACTCCCGTGCAGTACACCATCGACCCCGAGCTCAACCTCAACCTCGAGGCCGCAGCCAAGAACGGCCTGGTGGGCACGCTCGTGGCCAAGCATGTGGACGCAGGCGCAATGACCTTCGTCAACAACACCGTCAGCACCGTAGAGGGTGAGGCTGGCGCCACCGTAGAGGCCAACAGCGCATACCTTGACCTCGCTGCCTGCCCGCAGGTAGAGGCCGATGGACACACCCTCAGCATCCAGCTTGGCTCTGCTACCCCCGAGGGCATCAGCTCTGCAGTGGAGAAGGTGAGCAAGAGTGGTGACATCTACTCTACCGACGGCAAGCTTGTACGCGCCAACGGAACGCTCAACGACATCAACAAGTTGGGTCGTGGCATCTACATCCTCAATGGTGTCAAGGTGCTGGTTAAGTGAGTGATGAGGAGGAAGAAGGCCGAAGGTCTCTTTCCTCCTCATCCAAGCGCAAAGCGCCTCGGCGGCAGCCAAGGTGCTGGTTAAGTGAGTGAGGTGAGAAAAGAAAGCCTTACATAACATGATAGACGCGCCCTCCAGGACACTCCCTGGAGGGCGCGTTGCGTTTCCGCGCTTCTTCACTCTGGCCGCCACTCACGCACGGCCAGGCTCTTTCGAACATGCTTGTGCACAGGCCGGGGCAGGTTATGCGGGAGTGGTGGCCGCGCCATGTGTGAGTGGTGGCCAGGCCATGTGCGAGTGGTGGCCAGGCCGTGTGCGAGTGGTGGCCGCGCCGTGTGCGAGTGGTGGCCGCGCCATGTGTGGGTAGCGGTTGGGTTATGTGCGAGTGATGGCCAGGCCGTGTGCGAGTAGCGGTTGGGTTATGTGCGAGTGATGACCAGGCCATGCGCGAGTGGCGGCCAGGCCGTGTGTGAGTGGTGGCCAGGCCGTGTGTGAGTGGTGGCCAGGCCGTGTGTGAGTGGTGGCCAGGCATGAAGACCTGAAAAACTATCCTAAGATACTTGGGGGAACCATCCCAAGATACTTTGCCAAGTAAACCAAGATCCTTGGGCAAATAGCCTAAGCCACCATGGCAGTCCCTGCTGGCTGCACACCTCACCAGCCTGGCACACACATGCCATGAAACAGGCTGGCTGGCGACACCCCACCGCCCCACTTACACTATATTTGCCCATGCGAACAGGCATCAGTACTATATTTGCAGCAGAATATGGTTAATGTATGTTAACAGTGCGCCGCATATTGTTAAGAAGTGCAGATAAAGTGATACTTTTGTAACATGAGATGCCAACCTTACGACAATATTTTAACCAACAAACAATAATCAACACAATGAGGAAACTCTTTCGCTCACTCCTGCTTACAGCCTTGGGCATGGCAGGAAGCCTCACGGCACTTGCCCAGCACACTTATGTGAACGGCATCTGCACCGATGAGGGATGCACCGCTCCCTACGAGCAGCCGGTCCAGGAGGACGGCTGGTTCGTGCTGAAGAACGCGGGCAACGTGGAATGGTTCTCCAAGCAGATTGCTTCGGGAGAGCTCACACTGAACGCCAAACTGGACTGCGACATCGACTTCCAGGGCATCGAGAACCTGCACAGCCCCATCGGCCCCAACACCGGGCGCAAGTTCAACGGCACCTTTGACGGGCAGGGGCACCGCATCAAGAACATGGTCATCAACCGCCCAGAGGAGGACAACCAGGGATTCTTCGGTTTCCTGCGTGGCAACAACCAGGACACGCGCGTGCAGAACCTCATCATCGACAAGTCATGCAGCATCACAGGACGCAACTATGTGGGCGGCATCACGGCCAACGCACAGAATGCCGAGACCATCATCTACATTGAGAACTGCGTGAACGAGGCCGACATCACAGCCGCCAGCGGCGGTGACGCAGGAGGCATCATAGGCTCCAGCACCAACAACACGCCCAAGTGGAACATCAAGAACTGCGTGAATGCCGGGCACATCGTGGCCTCGGGCTATGCAGGCGCACTCTGTGCATGGATGGGCGGCAACAGTGCCATCACGGTGGACGGATTCCTCAACATCGGTGTGGTGGACGGCTTCGACGACACCAGCAACATCACCCGCATGAGCGGTGGCAGCTACAAGAACATCTATGACCTGAGCGGCACCGAGGGCGCGGGACAGGGCATCCAGGAGGGACTCACGCCCGAGGATGTGACCAGCGGCAAGCTCGCCTACCTGATGAATGGCGACCAGACCACCATCGTGTGGCGACAGACCCTGGAGAGCGACCCCTATCCAGTGCCCTTCAGCACCAGCCAGCAGGTGTATCTCAACGGCCAGTTGCGCTGTGACGGCACCCCTCTCGAGGGCGGCACTTACAGCAACACCGAGACCGAGCCCGTAATCCCCCCGCACACTTACCCCGATGGTGACTACCACTGCAGCGTGTGCGGACACATCAACGAGGACTTCTGCCCTGCCATCGATGGGGTTTACCAGATAGGCACGGCACGCGCGCTGGAATGGCTGGCCGAACTGGTACAGGGTGGCCAGACCAGCGTGAACGCCGCACTGACGGCCGACATCAACCTCGCCGGCTCCACATTCCAGGGCATCGGCAGCAAGGACAAGGGCTACAAGGGCACATTCGACGGACAGTACCACACCATTTCGGGCCTTGACCTGAGCGCAGTGGAGCACGACTGGTCGGGCTTCTTCAACTTCATCGTGGGCGGAGCCACCATACAGAACCTCACACTGGACGAGACCTGCCTCATCAACGGTGCCACAGGTGTGGGACTGGTGGGAGGCTGCAACCAGACCGGCAACGTCCTGCTCAGGAACCTGGGCATGCACGGCAACGTGTCATGCAGTGTGAAGAACGCGGGCGGCATCCTGGGCGCCAACACAGGAAGCCAGGCCAGCGTGCGCATGGAGAACTGCTTCATGACGGGCATCGTGATTGGTGCCACCGAGAGCGGACTCATCAGCGGCTGGATGGGAAGCAACAACCCCGTGGCCGCCAACTGCTGGGGTACGGGCGAGTGCACAGGCACCGACGGCGAGGACAAATATCTGTTCCGCCACAACAACCTGTCGCTGACCAACTGCTACTCAATCTACGGCACACAGGGCAAGAGCTTCAGCATGGAAGAGCTGGAGAGCGGTGCGCTCGCCTCTATGATGAACAGCGCGCTGGAGACTCCCGTGTGGTTCCAGAACCTGGACAACGGACAGCCCCATGACGACTACCCCACCTTCGACCCCTCGCACGGCACCGTGTATGTGCTGGCCAAGATGAACTGCGACGGCAGCTACGACAGCGAGGATGCCACCTACTCCAACACCAACACAGCGGTCATCCCGCCCCACCAGTACCAGGACGGATTCTGCCAGGTGTGCGGGCACGAGGACGACAGCTACCCCTTCCTGCGCGTGTTTGACAATGCCGACCACGACATCACCACGGGCTATGTGAACCACCAGTCCAACGACGGATCGGGCCTGGCCATCAACAACAGCGTGGCCGAGCACTGGAACCAGCAGTGGTTTGACACCTACCAGCAGCTGACCGGGCTTCCCAAGGGACTCTACAAGCTGCGCGTGCAGGGGCTCACACGCGTAAAGGAATGGCGCAACCAGGAGGGTGAGCCCTACGAGAGCGGCACGCTCTCCGAGGACTTCAAGCCTCTGTACTACAACAGCCAGTACTACGCCGAGGTGGGCGGACGTCGCGTGGCCAACCGCTTCATGGACATCGCCGAGGGACGCTACGAGCAGAGCACCGGCGAGATAGAGAACTTCAACGAGAACACCAACTGCTATGTGCCCAACTCCCTGGCAGCCGCACACAAGCGGTTCCTCAAGGGTGCCTACTGGAACGCGCCCATCTACTTTACCGTAGAGAGCGAGCAGGACACCGTGAAGGTGGGCGTGGAGAACCGCATCTACCTCTATGGCAACTGGACCGTGTGGGATACCTGGAGACTGGAGCGCGTGGGCGATGACACAGCAGAAGGCATCGACCTGATACGCTCGCAGCAGGAGGCAGCCCTGCAGGATGTGGACGAACTGGAGGCACAGGACAGCCTGGTGACAGCCTACAACGAGGCCAAGACGGCACTCAACGAGGCCACCACGCTCGACGAGGTGCTCAGCGCGGCCGACATCCTGTCGCGCACTCCACAGCAGATACGACTGAGCCACCTGGCCTATATCAACTTCCAGAAGGCTATCGAGGCCATCATCGCCGAGCGACAGGCACGCACCGACCTCAACGGGGACTATGCCGACCTGCTCGACCTCTACCTGGAGGGCGACGAGGCCAGCGTGGAGGGACTGCCCAACGGCACCTACATGCACATCCTGGACTACCGTCCACTGAACGTGGAGCAACTGCAGGCCGAGGCTGCCTTTGCCGCCAACCTGCTCAGCCTGGCCATCAAGACCAGCATCACCGATGGGTCGGACTTGACCAACCTCATCCAGAACCCCGCCTTTGATGCCGACGCCAACTTCAAGGACTGGACCTACGAGATTACCAAGCGGGGAGAGGCAGGCAGCAACTTCTCCAGCAACTCGGGCTTTACCGACATCTATCCCGTGGCCGGCACCTGGAACACAGCCTTCGACCTGTGGCAGGACTTGGAGGACGGCCTGCCCGATGGCATCTATGAGCTGCAGGCTCCTGCCTTCTACCGCCCGGGCGCCAACGGCAAGGGCGACCTCGAGGGCAAGGACTATGTGCCCGCCTCGCTCTATATCAACAATTTCTACACGCCTGTGATGAACATCTATGTAGGACAGGTGTCCTATGCCGATGCTGTCAATGGTGTGAACTGCCGCTACGATGCCTCGGGCGACGAGAACGCTCCGCACAACGGGGAGTATGTGAGCTCGCAGGACTTCGACACGGGCAGCGGCTATGTGCCCGAGCAGCGCCAGGCCATGAGCTTCGCCTTTGCGGGCGGACGCTACGTCAATCATGCCTACGCCATAGTGGAGGGCGGCAAGATACGCCTGGGCATCCGCAACCTGGAGAAGCCCTGGAACGAGAGCGGAATGACCATGTGGGGCAAGTTCAAGCTCATCTACCGTGGACAGAGCCAGGAGGCCCTGGATGCCATGATAGCCAACCTCGAGGCCCAGCGCATGGCCATCGACACCATCCGCGTGGAGCGCTCATACTTCTACTCGCTGAGCCACACCACCAGGGTCACCCAGCTGCTGGCACAGGCCAAGGGCTGCACCGACCTGGCGGAGAAGATGGCACTGGTCAAGCAGGCCAATGCCGAGATAGCGGCCATACCTGCCAGTGTGGCCATCTACGACAAGCTCATCACGATGCAGGACTACCTCTACGCACAGGGAAGCACGCTCTCCGATGCCGGAGACAGCAGGGCCGACCTCTTCTTCGAAGCCGGCATCGAGATTGACGCGCACATCAGCAGCGGCGACCTCACCGACGAGGAGGCTGAGGCTCTCTACAACAAGACTCTCTACCGTACCGACCTGGGCGGCGGCTTCTATGTGCAGGGCGACCTGGTGGATGCCGAGGGCAACGAGCTGGCCTATAGCACCCACAACACCTGCTACCCGCTCACCCGTCAGGAGGACGGCACCTGGACAGGCACCTTCAAGACCCAGAACCGCGCCAACCGTCCCAACTCGCAGGCTCGCGCAGGCATCTACTTCACCCTGATGGGCACCACCTTCAGGGCCACCAATGCGCAAGGCCGCTTCGTGACACCAGCCCAGGGCACCTTCCCATTCGTGCAGGGAGGCTCGCAGGACTACCAGGCCGTGGGCGGTGAGTTCCGCGTGACCCTCGACCCTGCCCAGGGCACAGCCACCTTCGAGGCAGTATCCTACGACTGGGCCGACTATGCCTATGTGTCGGGAACCGTGCTTGACAGCAAGGGCGAGCAGCATGACTGGAAGAATGACGAGGCTGTGCCCCTCAAGCACCAGGGCAACGGTGTGTATGAGGGCAGCGTGACCTTCTTCCACACGGCCGACAAGTGGAACGGCAATGCCAGCTTCACCATCTTCGCCTGCCGCTCCACCGAGTCCGACCTGCAGTTCTCGCAGATGACCCGAAGCAACTGGACCGAGGCTCGCTACGGCTCAGCCGATGATGAGGCCCTGCTTGAGCCGGGCGCCACACTCGGCAGCCTCGTGCGCGGTGCCGACCGCAAGTGGCTTGTGCCCATGGCCGAGGATGTCGAGACTGCCACCTACACCGTGGTCTTCGACATGAACCATGGCACGGTGGAACTCAAGTCTGGCACTCCCGACAGCATCGACGAGATTGCCGGCAACGGTTCTTCCGTCCCCGCCCGTCAGCGTGGCATCTACACCCTCACAGGCCAGCGGGTGGACAAGGCCACTCATGGCCTCTACATCATCAATGGTGTCAAGGTGCTGATTAAGTGAGTGATGTGGAGGAAGAAGGCCGAAGGTCTTTTTCCTCCACATCCGAGCGAAAAGCATCTCGGCGACAGCCCAGGTGCTGATTAAGTGAGTGATGAGGCCAGGCCATGCTTGGACTCAGCCGAGCGTGAAGCACCTGGGCCGAGTTGGCAGGCGAGGCCAAGGCCCCGGCCCACAGAAATGGGGAATGCCCCGAAGAGGCAAGAGCAGAGAAGTTCAATGCTTTTGTCCTTTCGGGGCATTTCCTTGTTGTTTGCGTCAGATGCCCAGTGCGATGCTCCTGGAGTCAGTGCCACCCCCCTCGGGGCGCGGTGGCCAGGAATACGCAGCGCGGTGCATTCGTCAATGCAGTGCGCTGCGTTGGCGATCGCATTAGTAGTGCGTTGGCGATCGCAGCGCACTGCGTTGGCAGTTGCAGCGCGGTGCGTTTATTTCCCCTCCCCCCTGGGGAAGGCTGGGAGGGGGCTCTCAGTCAGTTGTAGCAGCGTCTCGGCCGATGGCATGCTGGTGTCATCAAACGTGGCCGTCACCCTGCCCTGCGGACTCACGATGTAGATGCGTGGGACGATGCCAGAGGCAAACAGGCTATAGACGCGCCTGTCCTCCTGGGGCGAGCAAGGGAACGTGAGGCCATTGTTGTGCCAATAGGCCGCCACAGCCTCATAGCCCTCAGCGCGGCTGATGCCCAGTGTGAAGATGTCATCCCGCCCCTTCACCATCTGGTGGTAGCGCTCCACCTGCGGCAGTTCGCGCTGGCAGTCAGAGCACTTGATGCTGAAGAGCACCAGCACCAGCGTGCGTCCCTCCCAGGTGGCATTGCTGACCGTGGTCCCGTCCATCAGCGTCAACGACAACCGGGGCAGGGAATCCCCCACCCTCACATACTCCTGCACGCCCTTGGGCTCATCGTCCCTGATGCAGGAGGAGAGCAGGACAGGCATCATCACCAGCAGTAAGAAAGTTCGCCACATGCTATTTTCGGATTAAGATGACGGTGAAGCCAAACAGCCTCATCGGGATCACAAAGTTAGCCCTTATCCTCCACACACGGAAATTATCTGCCGCCTAAGTGCCGTTCACGCTGCCATGGTGCCTGCCCCACCCGGCTCACATGCCCTGTACCTCATGGATGAACCTCTCCCTCCTCACATGTCCGCTCACCGAGAGCCTCACCAGGGGAGCCGTGGCATTGGCGCGCACCACCACCACCTTGCGGAAGAAGCCCGACGGCAGCCCCCTCGAGTTGTAGCGCACACTTATCTCCCCCTCGTCGCCAGGCTTGAGCGGCACGCGCGGGTAGGTCACCGTGGTACAGTTGCAGGCCGTGGCCGCACGCTGGATGATGACAGGCGCACTGCCCGTGACACGGAAATGGAACACCGCCACAGCCGCAGAGTCCTTTTCTATCAGCCCCATGTCGGCCTCGATGGAGTCAAACACCAGCGTGCCACACGGCTCATCCTGCTGGCCACGAACCGGGCTTGCCCACGCGCTCAACGCGGCCATGCCCATGCAGAGCATCAGTAGAATCTTTCTCATACATCCGTCTTCTTTCTTGTCCTTGTTTAATCTATAGCAGTTGCCTGGAGCGTCTGCAGCCCTGTGGGCTCACGGGATGGCCACCTTGCGTGACTCACAGGCCCACTCTCCCCGTGCCTCCACCACATACACGCCTTGCGTAAGCCGCTCACGCACCACACCGTGCTCCCCGGCATAAGAGCCCACGAGGGCGCCATCGGGGGCATACACATCCACGCTGATGGGCGTGCCGGCATGGTCAATGACACTCAGCACCTTGCCCTCTGTGCTTATCCGTATGCCCTGGAGTGCCTGCGCCTGGGTGGCATGCCTGATGTAGAGCCGGCCTGCCGTATTGCCATACACGGTGTAGGCCATGCCCTCGGTGAGCGGCATGCTCTTGCCTGCCTGCTGGTCGACGAGCCACAGTCCGTCCTGCTCGCTCACGCCATTGAAGCGCAGGGTCACCGCACCCTGGCCCTGTCCCATGAGGCCCACCTCCACGCTGTCAACCGATGGCAGCGTGTTGACATCAAGAGCCACGCCATCGGCCACGGTATAGACGCGCGTCAAGTCCTGCTGCATGGCATCATCAATGAGCGCGACATCCTCGGCCTCGTCATACCCCGCGCGGGTACCCGCACGCACACTCACCAGTGCCTGCGACTGGACACTCCCGTCACGCAAGGCTGATATGCGCAGGACTCCCGCCCCAGTGGCATACGGTGCCGATGACTCGGCTGCCCTGTGCCTGGCAGGTGACAGCAGCCGTCCGCCCTTCTCGCCAGGATGCCCATCCACGGTCATCATGCTCTCGTCATAACTCAGGCTGAGAGCATGAGCAGACTCCCTGGCCTCCACGAAGAATGCCTGCATGGGTGGCAGCGTGCCCGCATCGGCTGTGTTGGCCACAAACGTGCCCGACTCAGGCAGCAGTATGGCCGCATTCTGCGTGTCGCTGGTAAGCACCCAGTACTTGGGATTCACCACAGCACTGTTGGCCGTGAGGAATTTGGCCATATCCAGATGTGACATGAAGGGGTTGGCCACCAGGAAATACTTGGAGTCCCCGGCCGAACTGACGTGCAGTGTGCCACTCGCGTCAAGCAGCCGGTAGGCCGTGCCCCCACGATTGATGACTGTGACATTGCCCGTTGCGCCCGCTGCCGCTCCATCTGTGAAGTAGCCATACGAGGCATCATCCTTGGGCAAGCGGAAGAGAGCCTCGCTCACCTCGCCTTCCTGCCGGCTTGCATCCACCTTGACCGAGAATCCCCCACCATGGGAATAGTCCTCATTGACATCATTATATACATGGCTCCAGGCGGTTCTGACAGCCGCGTTCTCCTGGGTTCCATCGGCCCGGTAGAGGTTGGCCGTGGCCTGGTTCCATGCCCGCTGATAGACTGCGGGATTGAAGCGGTCATAGCCTGTGGTGAAGGTGATAGGCTGGAAGAGTTCGGTCTCCTGCCTGGCGCCCTTGGATGGCAAGTAGAAGTCGCCGGCCACCACCGACTGTAGCGGGCTGCCCAGTGTGTACCAGCGGCCTGTGGCCAATGCCAGTTCCACCCAGGCCTTGCCATAGGCCAGATGCTGCTGTCCCAGCATCTCACTGCCCGCCCTGAAGTGAATCTCGCGGCAAGTGTTGGCATACCATGGCCGGCATTTGATGTGAGCGGTGCCATCCCCCACAGCCAGCATGTCATACTGGATGTTTGCCGTGGGGGCGGGTTCTGCCGTGCCCGCCTGCTCCTGTCCAGGAGAGAACGGCCACTGATAGGCATTGCCGGCATAGGGGGTCACCTCCTTTGTGCTCATGGCGTAAAGGCACGGGGGCGTGACTCCCTCGTCTATGATGGCACGCGTAAAGTCCATGGGCACATAGGAGGCGGTGTTGGCATTGGACCCGTCGGTCACGCACTCGTCCTGGCTCGCGTCTCCATCCCTGCACAAGTCGGCCGAGGAGACACGCACCCAGTTGTCATCATTGTTCCAGTTGGAGTTTACCGCACCTGTCCACCTCTGATACTTGGGCACGACCTTCAGCGTGAACACCAGTTCACCCGAGCAAGGATTTGCGGTGCCCGAAGCCTGTGCCTCGTCAAACCCAAACTTGAGCGTATAGAAGTACCCCTCGCGAAACGTTATCTGGTCACTATAGAACACCAGGGCAAACTGATTGTCATCCCCGTCCTTCCTGGCAGTGATGCTCTGCAGCACTCCCACCGGCGGCAGCCCCCAGTCGTCGCGGTCAGAATCATCAAGTGTCAAGTCCTTGCACATCGGGTCATTGGTCTCGGCCAGATACACGTTGTCATCAGCGGCAGTCGTGAGCTCGCTCACGCCCGCTGTTACGGGAAGCACCCTGTTCACTGGTATGATGAGCTGGCGGGCATGCGACTGCGCCTTGGCAGTGGGCGCGCTCACGGCCTGCAGCTGGGCAAGTCCCACGCGCAAGGGCACATCACTCATCGTGGACGGATAGGTCACGCCACTGTTGGCGTCGAAGCCGTCTGTCATGCCAGGAGCCTGCCTGAACACCTGCAGGCGTATCTCGGAGGGAGTGCTGCACACGAGCACATCCTCATAAGTCTTGTCGATGGGCACAGCCACGACATATACATACTGGGCATCCTCACCAATGGGCGGGAAGGTGTAAGCCGACCTGTAGAGGTACAGTCGAGGCGCCACAGCGGCGCCAGCCCCGTCGGTGGTGGCTGTCATGCCCTTCAGATAGTCAAGCATGGCCTGGGTCAACTTGCCCTGTGGCTTTACATCCAGCGAGGCAGTCTCGGGGTAAGTGCTGCGGTAGATGGCCAGGATATCCCTGAGCGATGTCAGTCCCATTGCCTCCCGCTCAAATTGTTCGAGCGACCCTGCATACCAGTCAAAGCACGCGTTCTGCTCCACCTCCTCCATTCCGTTGCGCCCTGTGGTGGACATGCCCCACAGGTCCAGTTGTATCGTGGGCTGCTGATTGGCACACACGGTCACATTGGCATCATTGATGACCACGCCATTCACCTTGATGACATCCGATGCCTGTACCCTGAGCACGCTCACCTTGGAGCACGCGCTCTCAATGTCGAAGTCCGCAGCGCCCGGTCGCGTGGCCGCATCCCTCCTCGTGCCCTCCTCGGTATAGAGCGCGATGTAATACTCCTTGCCTGGTGTCATGGCATCATCCGTGGGGAAGGTGTTGAAGCAAAGGCAACGGTCACCATCGATTATCTCGCTATAAGCCTGCGCGCTGGTCTCCCGCTCGTCCACATACTGCGGATTGTCCCCATAGAAGGTGGAGAAGGAGAGCACGCCACAGTTGCTCACTCCATTGCCCTTCATGTACTCGTACTGGAGCACCGCCTCGTCATAGGCTGCGGTTCCGTCCTTGCCCGAGGCTATGGCCTCATCGTACTTCTTCTTGTCCAGAAAGCAATAGTAGAGGTTCACCGTCCTGCCGTCATCCTTCTTGAAAGCCTCGGCCAGTCCGTTTGACTCCAGTGTCTCGTCAAAGGGAGCATACACCTTGGTTTGCGGCGCAATCACATCAGAGCACACCAGTTCCATCTGCTTGGCATGAGCCGTGGGCTTGGCTACGAACACCTCGATATCGTCAATAGCATAGTCGGCTCCCTGCGAGGACTTGCAGTTGTTCTCAAGCACCACCTCATAGGAAGCCACATCGCCTGATGTGATGCCAAAGTCCGAGAAGCGCGGCACGAAACTGTAATAGACGTGCACCCAGCGTCCCAGGTCCTTGTTGTCCACATAGCCTGTGACGAAGCTGTGCAGCGTGACCGTGCCTCCGCGCTTGAGCCTTGCCTGGAAGTTGATGATGATATTGGCATTCTCGCCTCCCGAGAACTCCGACAGCCAGGCCGACACATGGATGGTGCTGCCCGCACACACATTCTGGATGTGGGCCTTGGCCATGACTCCTGGGTCTGATGCAGCGTTCACGCAATAGAAGTATCCCATGCGCTCTCCCTTGGTGTCATAGAAGAGGCGGTCATGCAAGCCATGCCCCTTGCCGAAGTTGTCTATTGTGGAATTGGTGTAGGCATAGCCCTGATAGGGAATCGTGTAGGCGTGGTTGGTCACCACATACATGGAATAGTCGTGCCGCTGGTTGTAGCCAAACGCATAGTTGCTGGAGCCCCACGTCTGCGGCCACATGAATATCTTGGCATTCTCGCTGTTGGGGCCGTAACCGAAGGTTGCGCCATACCGGCCGGTATTGAGGATATAATCGTTGGAGTTTGGCTGGTTCTGCTCAAGCAGGCGATACTCGTCATAGTTGACCGTGGCCTTTGGTGCCCCGTACCTGGCCATGAGATACTCCTTGCGATGATGCGCATGCCCCTTCTCGGCCAAAGCCTCCTCGCTAAGCAGCGATGCGCGGTCGGATGGCTCAAAGGTCACCACATACTCGGCCAGCTCAAGCGGCTCCTGCGTGCCACGGATACAGATGGGCTTGCGCTGCGCGTCCGTAGCCATGAGCTTGACCACATACGTCCCGGCCTTGGCATTCTGGGCGGTGCATCCCACCATGCGGTAGAAGGTGCCCATGGCATTGTTCCCGTCGCCATGATAGGCGAAGTAATGGTCTTGCTCGCCCTGTCCGCCCGTCTTGCGCAATCCCTTGACCTGGTATTTCTCAAGTTTGGCAAACATACCCGAGGGCAATTCCGTGCCCTCCTGGTCATAGACGCGTATCTCCCAACTGGGGATGGGCTTGCAGTTGCCGTCCTCGTCCTGATAGTAGAGGTTGGACTGGAAGGTATCCTCGCCAGGCAATGGAATGTCCAGGCGCACCTGGAAGTCCGCGCCCGCGCGGGCCGATACGGCGCGGCGATGGTCACGGATGTACGCCTCATTGCTTTCCTTTGAGCCAGACATCTCCTGAGCCAGCTTGACACCGTCCTTGATGTTGAACAAGTGCCTCACCATCACCGCAGGCTCTCTCATGACCTGGTTCTCGCGGTCAAGGTTTCGGTCGGCCGAGGCTTGGTAAGTCTGGCTGAGGTCGGCAGCAATGGTCACCTCCTGCACCGTCCCGTCCTTGGGTGTGTAGTAGATGGCCTCCTCCATGGGGCCACGTCCCCAGTAGCCCAGCCAGTCACTGCCCTCGGAGTCATACTGGTGACTGGAGAGCAGCCTGGCTCCTGGCACCAGGGGTATATTGGTCCAGAACCTCTTGTCGAGCCTCTCCTGCGTGGCGGGGAACTTGCTGGTGCCAGCCTCTCCCAGCTGGCCGTTCTGGTCATAGCAGTTCACGATGCGTGCTGTCCCACGGCAGAAACTCTGGTTGCCCTCCTGCCCCTGCGCTATGATGGCCTCGCTCATGGAACTCTGTATGAGGCTTTGCGGGTTGTCTCCCATCCATGCAGCCATGGCGGCAGCCCCGTGCGAGCCTTTCACCGTGCCATACACAGCACAGTTCACTATCTCCACAGCGGCATGACCCAAGTTCCGTCCCAGGATGACGGCCGCGCAGTCATCGGCCTGGATGGCGCTGTTGGTACATGTGACATTCTCTATCAGCACCTTGTCGTCGGCCGAGGCATTCTCGTCCACACAGGCCACCATGGCCACATTGGACTTTCCCTTGAAGGAGGGAAAGTAGAGCGACACATTCTTGATGACCGCTCCTCCAGCCACATAGCCAAACATGCCCACGGCATCGCCCTCAGGCATGTCGAGCGTAAGACTTTGTATGAACCGGTGGGAATTGTCACAGTCGCACCCGCAAAAGGTGCCACGGAAAGGATGTTCCTTGGTGCCTATGGGCACCGCGTCGGCAGCCGTCACGGCGAAACTGCTCTTGACCAGGGCACTCAGCGTGGTCTCGCCATTGTTGACACGGGTGGCAAATGCCTTGTAGTCCGAGGAACTATAGATGAGCACATCATAACGGCTGTCGAGGGTGGCCCGCACACCGCTGTAGGTGCCATGCTCGTTGGCGGCCACCATCCAGTCCTGCCCCAATGGCACGAGGTTGGGCTCGCGCCTGTCGGTGCCATAGTTGTACCAGCGTATATACTTGTCATCGTACTGTGTGGAAGTGCTCACATCGGTGTAGGGCTGCAGCAAGACTCTCGTGCCTGGCAGCACATACACATCATGCTCCACAACATGGGCTGCCTGGCGCACGCCACTGGCGATACGGCTATCCTGGGCGTGGTCGAGATAGGAGTAATCGGGCATCTCTACCCCAGCCTGCTCCAGCAGTTCCCGGTCACGTGTCCACTTGCCGTTGGCATCATACCCATCCATGTGCCACATGTTCCAGTAAGAGCCATCCCTGTTGCACGCATCCAGGACGGAACGTGTGTGCTCAAAGGAAAAGCCGTCAAGGTGATGGCTGTAATTGGCCTGGGGCTGAGTGGGGTCAATGGGGTCGGTGACGCTGGTGGCATAGTCTGTACTGACCTGCAGCTCCGACAGGGCAAAGAGGTTGGAAGCCAGGAATCCCTGCGTGCACACAAACCTTATATAACGGCACGCGCGAAAGACCTTCATGGCTGGCGTGACGGTAATGGTGCCTGGCCCTGTGTAGCACACGTTCCACTCACAGTTACTGACCCAGGTGCTCCCGTCTTCGCTCACCAGCACATTGAATCTGGTGGGGAAGTCCAGGCTGAGGCCATCGCTGCGGAATCCCAGCTTGACCTGTATGAAGGTGCCCGCAGGCAAGGTCTCATCCAGGTCGGCCTGCACATAACTCATGCCGGTGACACATGTGGTCACATCACCGTCAACGAGCGCATCCAGATTTACCCCCTCCCATTCGCAGCCAACTGGCTGGAACTTGTGACCAGGTCGGTGGCCGTGGCAGTCACGGCCAGCAGCCAGGAGGTCAGCAGCATTGCATACCTACTCATATTCCTAACAAGCTTTCTTCTTCCAAATACATTCTGCACTCTGCATGCGTCTCGCCTCAATGCCGCTAACGGCCAATGGGAACGGCAGTGGTGCGCCACTGTCAGCGTACCACTACCTTGCGACTGGCCGATGCCTGCTCGCCCTCGGCATGAAGCATATACACACCAGCCTTTGACACACTCAGCGTGACGGTGCCACTGTCACCCTCGGCCGTCTGGAGCAGCACTCCATCGGTCGAATACAGGGTCGCCTGCATGCGCTGGGGCTGCGAGAGGACACTCACCTGGTGGCCTGCCACCATGACGGTGATGCCCTGGGAACGTGCATCCATCTGCGCCTCATCGCCCACGAGGAACAGATGGCCTGCCGACTCGCCCTGCACCACATAGGCAGTGCCTTCGCGCACAGGCACGGTCTCGCCCGTCAGCTCGTTGAGGAGCGTCAGGCCCTCCATGTCGGCACATCCCGTGAAGGTGAGTGTGGTCAACTCGTCCTTGCCAGCTGTCACACCCAAGGGCAAGCGGCCGATGGCGGGAAGCGTGTTGATGATGGAACGTGTGTCGCCAGCCAGGGTATAGACATTGGTCGTGGCAAACAGGTCATCATCCTGAAGCAGTGCCACGTCCTCGCTGCTGTCATATCCCTCGTGAGCCATGCCCGAGAGTTGCACCATGGCCTGGGCCACAGGATGCCCATCGGCATCCGAGGCGGTGATGGTGAGCATATTGTCGGCCACAGCACGCGTCTGTGCCTGCTTGCTGTCCACCCAGAAGGTGCGGTTCAGCAGGCCCGTGGTGTCACTGGCCGTATGGCGGCCCTCCAGGGTCTCCATCTCGGCAGTAAAGACTGGGGTGACCGAGCGGGCCGCCTCCTTCTTCTCCACGAAGAAACCTTGCAAGGGAGGCACGGTGCCGGTGGCACTGCCCACGAATCCGCCCGTGAGCGTATTCATGATGGCCGAACTCTGTCCGCCTGCTGTCATCACCCAGTATTTGGGCTCAAACTGCGGGTTCTCCTTGAAGAAGCGTGCCATGTCGAGGTGAGCCATGAAGGGATTTCCGATAAGGAAATACTTGCCGTCAGTACCCGTCTGTATGGGCTCTACAGTCTCACCTGGCCTGTAGAGGTGATAGTCACGCTCCTGGCCGGCACCCACTATCTGGGTCGCATTGCCCTTGTCCTGCTTGCCCTGGCTATAGTAGTTGTATGTCTTGTCGTCCTTGGGCAGGCGGAAGAGCACCTTGTCCACGTTGGCCTTCACCCTGATGCTGAAGCCCGAGCCGGCATTGTACTTCTCGCACACGTCATTATACACATGGCTCCAGGAAGTCTTCACCACCACCTCGCGCTGGCTGTTGTCCTTCTCATACACGGTGGCCTTGGCCTTGTCCCAGCCGCGCTGATATACGGCAGGGCTGAAGCGGTCGTTGAGGGCATCGTCGAAGGTGATGGGAGCAAAGAGCTGCGTCTCCTGGCGCGCACTGGCCGATGGCAGGTACATATCGCCGGCCACCACTCCTGTGAGGGGAGAGGACAGCGTGTACCAGCGGCTGTT
This sequence comes from Prevotellaceae bacterium, assembly GCA_050873805.1. Taxonomy (GTDB): domain Bacteria; phylum Bacteroidota; class Bacteroidia; order Bacteroidales; family Bacteroidaceae; genus Physcousia. The sequence goes on from JBNMJN010000003.1 coordinate 77,561, forward strand.
ACCCAACTCGACATCCACCCAGGCTCGCTGGTAAGTGAGGTGTTCCTGCGCGAGCATCTCGGCATTGGGCAGGAAATGCACCTGCTCGGCCGTGTGGTCGTACCAGGGACGGCAGGCGATGCAGCCGCTGGACAGGTTCTCGCCTGTCATGTGGTAGTTGATGTCGCTGGTGGCTGTGGGCGCACTGTAGCCCTGTCGGCTCACCGACTTGATGAAGTCATAGGCACGGCTTCCGCCTGCGAATGTCACAGAGGCCAGGTTGGAAGCCTGGTGCAGGTCGTAGAGCTCGGGCAGGTGGTCCACATCGGCGGGAATGATGACCTTGGTGAAGTCGGCAGGCACGAAGCCCTCCAGCCTGTCATTGGTTCCTCCATCGGTGACGAAGTCCTTCCACGAGTCTCCCTCGACATGCAGGTCGGCCTTGGCCACACGGGCCCAGTTGCCGTCATTGTTCCAGTCACTGTTCACGGCTCCCGTCCACTTCATGTACTCGGGCACCACCTTGACGGTCATCGACACATCGCCTGGGCACACATCCTGGTGCCCGGCTGTCACCCCGTCATAATTCTCCACATAGTAGAACTTGAGGGTGTAGGAATATCCCTCCCTGAACTTGAAGTCCTTGATGAAACCGATGTGGCACTTGTTGCCAGCCTTGTTGCTGCGATCGGCCGTGATGTCCACCACACGGCCCACGATGCGCACATCACCCTCCGAGGCATCGGTCTCAGCCTTCAGCGCGCCCGAGAGGCCAGCGGCCACGTTGGGGTCATCAGACGCTGTGAGATACACAAAGTCGTCATCGGCCTTGCCCAGCAATGAGGTCACGCCCGGGGTCACAGGCGAGATGTCGCGCAAGGGCACTGCCACATACTGGGTAAGTGTCGTCTCGCGCACAGAGCTTGGAGTGCCCGCATCGTTCATGCGCGCCTTACGCAACTGGCTCAGCCCCATGCGCAGGGGCACATCGATGAGGCTGGCAGGATAACTGATGGTTTCCTGTCCGTCACCATCCTTCATGCCGGGCTTGCGGTCGCTCAGACTCATGGTGACCATGAAGGGCTCCAGGCAGTAGGTGTAGCCCAACTTGGGCTCTGGGTCAAAGGGCACAGCCACCACGCGGAACTTGGTGTCACTGTCAAATGCCTTGTTGTACTGCTCCGTAGTGGACATCGTGAAGGAGTTCCTGTAGAGCTGGATCTTGCCGGCATCCAGGTAATGCAGGATGCAGTCGCGATGCTTCTGGGTATAAGAGCCCGTGCATGGGCACTTGGCCGCGTCGCGGAAGTCATCCTCGGTGGCCGTGTAGTAATAGGTGCGGAAATAGGCAAGGGCATCACTGAGCAGCACCCCACCATGACTGGCCTTGCGGAAGCACACGTCATCGCCGTCCACTGGATCAAGCGCACCCTGGTACCAGTCAAAGTAAGCGTTCTGTATTTTATGGGCTTCGCCATCCACGCCGATGCCGTTGAGGTCAATGGTAACGACAGGATGCTCATTGGCACACACGCTGATGTTGTCCAGCTTGCTCTGGAGCTGGCCGTCAACCTTCACCTCGCCCGAGGTGACCACCAAGAACTCGCTCAGCTTGCTGCACTCTTCATAGAAGCGGAAGTCCGCCGCGCCTGGATTGGTCTTGCTCGTGTGGATAATGGACACGAGGTACTCCGACCCCACCTTCAGGTCGGTGTCCTTCACGCTGCTGGGGAACACGATGGTACGCACACCATTGAGCGGCTCCATGCTCAGAGCCTGTCGCTCTACATAGGTGCGGGTATTGCCGTCCACATACCTGGGGTTGCCGTCATAATAAGTGTTGAGCGTAAGCACGCCATAGCGGTACTGTGCATCCGAGGTATTGTCGGTGCCATAGGCTCCCTTCACCAGGGAAGCCTCGAAGGCTATCGCATCGGCCTTGGCCCTGGCCTTGTTCACTTCCGAGGGGTCGTCCTTGTCATAGGACAACTTCTTGAGTTCGCGGTCAAACACGGTGTTATAGACCTCCTTTCTGAGGAAGCAATAGGCGAGGGACTCCTTCTTGGAGGCTGCCGATGTGGTGGCCTCGCTGAAGGCGAAGCCCTTGAGCAGGCGGTCGAAGTCCACAGTCAGGAGCAGCGGGGTGCCAATGTCGCCATTGCACACAGGCTTCAGCTGACGCGCCTGCACGGCTGGCGTACACACGAAAGCCTCAATGTCGTCCACACCATAGTCGGCTCCACCGGATGACACGCAGTTGTTCTCCACGGATATGACGTAGTGGTCAAAGCCCAGCTGGGTCTCCTCGGGCTTGAAGCAATAATAGACGTGCATCCACTTGCCACGGTCATCGGGATTGTTGGCTGCCGTCTCGGTGTAGTCCTCACGATAGCCCACCAGGCTGTTGTAGCCACCTGGCACATAGCCCGAGACGAAACTGGAGAGCGTGGTCTCGGTGCCATCCTCGGCCACACCCTTGAAGGAGAACACCACATTGGCCGTCTCGTTGGTGTGGGAGAACTCCTTGATCCAGGCAGAGACAAACACCTCGGTGCCCGTGCAGAAGTTGGTGCCCACATTCAGGATAGTCATGCGCCCGGGGTCGCTGGCCGCATTGGTGTAGTAGAAGAAGCCCTTACGCTCGCCCTGGGTGTCGGCATAGAGGCGGTCATAACGCGCGTACTTATAATACTTGTACGACGAGTTCTGCTCCAGCAAGTTGACTCCCTCATGATAGGGGACGGCACGGGCATCATTGGCCACCACATACATATTATAGTCATACCGCTTGTCGTAGCCGAAGCCGTATGACGACTCCTCCCAGCGGCGAGGCCACTTGTAGAAGAGGCCACCATCTGCGCCTGCAGCGCAATGTGATTCGTTGATATCGTCAAAGTTGACCTCCACCTTGGGCAGGCCATAGTACCTTCTCATCTCACTGGGCCACTGGTGCTGGTACAGGCTCTTGTTCTGGTCGGCAAAGAAGTCCTCCTCGTTGACCATGCTGGCATCGTGGGTGTCGAGCACCTCCAGGGTGTACTCCATCAGCTTGATTGGGGTGCTGGTGCCCTTGATGCAGATGGGCACACCCGCGTCACCGTTCTTGTACTTGTCGGCCGCATACAGGGTGATGGTGTAGGTGCCCACCTGGGGCTGCAGCATGTAGATTACGGGATTCTGGTTTTTTCCGCTCTTGTATGTGTAGGCCAGTCCGGGCTTCAGTCCATTTATGCTACCCTCGAGGTTGACAGTCTGTCCCTGCACGGTGCCATTGAACTTGGTCTCCACGATGTAGTGGTACACCTGCTTGTAGCCTCCACCGGCCGTCTGATACCAATAGTCGGTGGGAGTGGCCTCATCATCCCAGCGGGTATCCTCGGGGCAGTCCAGTCGGTACTGGAACGGCACATCCTTGCGGGTGATAATCTTGATGCGGTGGGCATCAATATAGTTGTTGTTGTCGGTGACGGATGCCGTCATCTGGTCGGCGCGCAAGCGTGCGTTGCGGATGTTGAAGATGTGGCGGAAGGTGAGTGTGGGCTCATGGACCACAAACTTGGATGTGGCCTCGTCATACGTTGCCATATCGTCGCTGACATTCGATGACGCGTCCATGGCCACCACCCCCAGTATGGCAGCACTGGAGTTGCTGGCATAGGACACTCTTGCGCGCGCGGCATTGTAATACTCATTGGTCAGGAACTCGCCGCCGAAATGGCCAGAGACGCCCTGCAAGGGCTGGTAATCGGGGAAGGAGACGGCATCGCTCTTCTGTCCTGTGCGATAGTCATACCAGCGCAGGTACTTCACATAGTAAGCATTCGTGGAGTGGAAATCCGAGAAGGGATACAAGTCCTTGGTAATGCCGGGGAACACCCACACGTCGCGCTCATACTCGTGGGCACGCTGCATGCGCACCGAGGCATCCAGCCTGGAGTCATCGGCACTGGTCTTCCAGTTGCTCATTCCTTGAGCGGTGTTCTTCAGATTGTCGGGAACCTCGCTTCCCAGCCATGTGTTCTTGCCCGAATAGACATCACCCACATAGGGGACAAACTCTACCTCGTCGGTCATGGTCATCACCTCCACCTTCACAGCCTGGGCCTTCTCGGCCGATGTCGCCACGCGCAGATAGGGCTGGCCGCTCTTGTCGGTGTCGGCTATCACATACAGCCGGGTGCTCCAGCTGTTGCCCTTGCCTGCAAATGGGGAGTCGTCGGTATCGCGGTAGGAGTTGAGGCGCATGGGACGGGACTCATCCTGCAGGGAGAGGTCCCTGAGGATGAACACCAGATAGCCTTCCTCGTCCACATCCATGATGCACCTGCGGCTGGCCGTCTGATAAGCCGAGCCTACGATGCCACGCGAAGCATCCTCGGTCCAGGTGGTCTTGCCATCGGCCCAGGAGAGATTCTGCTCGCTGGCATCAGCCGACAGATAGGGACTACGGAAGTCCGACCTCATGTCCACACCATTCACACTGGCCAGGGCCGAGCAGTCCTTGCCCATGTAATACTGCATCCTGGGAGCGGTGTATTCAGTGGCACCATCATAGGATGAGGAGCGGTAATAGTAGGCATAGCTATCCCCATTCTGCCGCCTCACGAGGCAGCCGTCCAGGTGATAACTCATATAATTCTTGGACGTATATCTGTCCCCGAAAGTCTGTGAGGCCAGATACACATTGGTGCCCTCCAGCGACAGGATAAGCTGGCTGGGGCTGTCGGATGGACGGAAGCTGGAGTCCACATACTTGCGGGTGCCGTCGGGCAGGATGATGCGCAGGTAGGCCCTGTTGTCGCCATCCTTGAGCGAGGGCATGCCATTTCGCACCGGCGCGCGGCTGTACCCGCCATTCTCCTGATGCACAATGGCATGGCTCTTGTCCCACACGGGCACGGGGTCGCCTGGCTTGTTCTGGAACCACACGGGGTTCACATCCGAGTCTCTGTTGAGGCACCAGCAGGCATTGCCATAAGTCCAGTCGGTGATGTTGTCCACATGGCGGACATCATCACCGCCGCTCACGCACCCTGGCCCAGTGCCCACCCATCCCTGGCTGGCCATGTTGCCACAGTCGCGGTTGATGACACAATACTCCACCACCATACCCGTGGCATTGCTGCCCACAAACTTTCCCCGATAGTCCTTGTTGGCATCTGAAATCTGGAAGTCCAAGGTGGAATTGACGTAGCACTGGGTCACATAGGTCAGGTTTCCAGGATTATTGCATGAGCCCACCAGTCCGCCAGCAGCCCACGAGTTATTATTGTGATATGTGGCCTTGCCCGCATAGAAACAGTACTTCATGGTGCCCTCCAGCTTGCCCACCAGGCCACCCAGGTCACAGGCTCCATTGGTGGTGTCGGTGATGTCGGCACGGCTGTAGCAGTAGGTGATCATGGTGCTATTCACATCATCGGCCAGGGAACAGCCTATCAGGCACCCCGTGTAATACACCTGAGGGAAAGCATCGGACACATACGTCTTGTAATCCGATGAGGAGACGGGCTTCACCTCGCCACTCTCGATGGTCACCCTGGTAATCTCCACATTCTTGGTGACCCCGAAGAAGGGATGCGAAAGGCGGGTGACAGGATAGAACTGCCCGTCAAACCTTCCATAGAAAGGATGGCTGTAAGTGCCGATGGGGACGGTCGCAAGCGTTCCGTTGGCCATATCCAGCGGAGCGGCCAGCCACGCCTCATGGAAAGTGGTGCCATCGGAGAAGTTATTGATGAAGGCGGCAAACCACCGATAGTCATCCACGCTGCTTATCTGCCAGCGCCCGCTTACGGTCTCTGGGAAGGCGATAGCCAGGCCATGGAAGAACTCTCCCAGCTTGCCCGAGATGTCGTCACGGCTCTGCACCTTGGTGAGTCCGTCGTATGTGTCGGTGCAGTGGGAGACCGGCTGCAAGTCATAGCAATTGGTGAGGTTGCCGCTGCGTATGAAGTGGTGGTTGCCAGTATAGCCGTCCTTCGTCTCCTCCACGGTGCCCACATTGTAGCAGTTCTTCACCGTGCCGCCACCTATCCAGCCCGAGATGGCTCCGGCCTCCCAGCCTGCAATCACCTGGCCCGAGTTGTAGCAATTGGCAATGGTCACCTTGGCCGATGACTCATGGTTGCAGCCCACAATGCCGCCGGCATTCTGTCCGCTGCTCGACGAAGACGAATTGGCACATGCCTGCACGGTGCCCTCGAAGCCACAGTTGGCAATCAGCACCTGGGCATTATCGCCGGTGATGAGTCCCACGATACCGCCCACATAGGTGTCACCCGAGATGTGGCAAGTCCTGTCCAGAATCACATTGACGATGGTGCATCCGTCGCCTACCCTGCCAAACAGTCCCTGATTGCTCCACGTCCTGCCATCAACGGCATTGTCGGCAACCAGATTCCGAATGCGATGCCCCGCACCGTCAAAATAGCCTTGGAAGGGATTCGAGCCTCCACGTCCGCCAATCGGCTCCCAGTTGGTTCCGTACATGTCGATATCTGCCGTCAGCCGGCCCTTGGCACTCACATTCGTGGCGGCGATATTGCCAAACTCTATGAGGTCCTGCTTGCTTCCTATCTGATACACCCCATGCCACTGGGTCAAGGCCCAGGAGCCCATGGCCTGTAATAGCAACAGTGACACGAGCGCTGCCCGCCTCACACCTTGAAGAGTATCATATATCCTTGCTTTCATGTGTATATATAGTCTTTTGCTTATTGTCTTTAGGAATCCTCCCCCCCACACACTGGCGGGGAATGGCTGTCGGCGGGGGAAACCCTCATCCCTCCCCCACACCATGCTCTCTACTGCCTGATTATGTGTATTCTCCTGTCGTATATCTGGTCGGCAGAGCCGTCACGGTGCACAGTCACCTGCACATCCACATAGGCCATGCCCTTGGCATTGCCCACGCGACCCACTATCTCGCCCGTGCCAGAGTCCTTGGGCTGTGTGGCCAGGATGCCATCGGGGTCATGGATGCCGGTGACGGAAAGGGTGTAATAAGGCTGGCCTGAGCCATACACCAGGCTATAGTTGTTGTAGGTATCTTGCACATCCACATATAGCTCAAAGTCACCCTCGGTGCCGAACTCGCAATAGAACTGCTCATCGCTCTCGCGGGTAATCACAGCCGGATAGCCACCGATGGGTGGATAGAACCTGGCCGACATGCTCACCTGGAAGTCACTCAGCACCACAGGCAGGATGATATGGTCGTTGCGATAGATGCTGGTCAGGTCGCGGGTGAGGGCAAACTGGATATCCTGGGGATGGGCAGAACCCTCGCGAGTGACATTGACAGCAAGCAGGTAGCGGTCGGTGACGTTGTAGCAAGCCTTGGACTCCCGCACATAGAAGACATCACTCCAGCCATACGGGCTTGCGCCCGCAGGCTTAGGAAGGGAGACGCCTGTGTAAGTGCGCAGATAGTCCACGGCCTGCACTGGGCTTGTCGCATACTGCCCGGCAGGATAGCCGCTCTCGAGCCAGGTGTAGTTGGGCAGCAGGGGCACGGTCTTGTCCTGGGTCTGTGCCATCTTCAGACTGTTGACCTGCACGCGCTTTCCCGACTCGTTGGTGAACTGCACTTCCACCTTGGCCACCGCGCGCACTACCTCGATGGACACATCCACACGTCCATTCACCACCACATTCTGCTTGCCTGTCATCGGGAGGTCGCTGTTGGTCTTGCCGCTCTCGTTCCAGTTCTGCAGAATCTCTATCCTGGCATTGTCCACATCGGGGCACGCGCTGCCCTCGGTGAAGCGCACCCCAGCCTTGGAGGCCAGTTCCTGTGGAGTGATGTTGGCGAATGAATACACCACAAACTTGCCCGTGGGCACCTCTACCCTCGCCTCTTCCTGCTCCACATAGGTGTTCAGAGCCGACGGGCGGGACACAATCTTCTTCACCTTGCCGTCAGCCTGGCTCACAAACACCACCCACCAGGAGTGTATCTTCTCGATGTCATACGCGGCATCCTCGGGAGTGCCCTTAGCATTGGCGCGTGTGTGGATACCCAGGGTGACCTCCACGGGAGTACCCTCCTGGGGGCTGCCGCCACCAGGGTTCTCGCTCTCGCATGATGTGGCCAGCGCCACAGCCATGCCACACATCATTATTATGTATATATGGCGGAATATTGTCTTCATCGCTCTATCCTTCTTAAAGTCTTATTGTGGGCTGCACCCGCTTGTTCCATTGTCTCACATAGATGCGCATGAGGGCGTTGGCTGGCTCGTCGGGGCTGGGCGAGGGAGTGCCAGGGCCTGTCACATAGCCCACCTCGATACGATAGACGTTGTTGCGCACTATGGCATACTCCATGGGATAGTTCTTGCCCATCGACTGGCTGACAGCGGCATGGCGCATCCACAGGGTGTAATAGCAAATGCCGTCGGTGAACTTGGTCACCTCCCCCGCATGCGCAGTCTTATAGGCATTGGCTGCGGCCTCGTTGTCAAAATAGATGCAGTCGCTCTCGCCACGCGAGGTGGAGGGGACGAAGCGCCAGAAGGTGTGTCCGCTGGTGAAGTCCTGTGCCGATGGCACAGTGGCGGCGGCATCTGCCCACACCTTCACCGGGACATAGACCGCACGCAGGAGCACGCCCGTCATGTACTTGCTGGTATATAGGGAAGTGCGCCCGTCCGAGGTGGTGATGGGCTGGGTGTTCTCGTTGGCATAGGCCACGATGACAAACTTCTGCCCGTCCTGCTCGAGCACATGCTGCGAGTAGTCGCTCACAGCCGTGCCCGTGAGATAACTGGCGGGTGAGGCAAAGACCCTGTCGGCGCGCGTGTCCCCAAACCACCCATCAAGGTCATCACTGACGACCCCATCCCTGGGCACACCCTTCATGAGGGTCTGGGGCTCAATGACCGTGTTGACGGGTATGCCCTCATCGTCACGGTACTCCCTGCCACCATAAGAGACCCCTCCCGTGCCATACACATCCCCCTTGGCCGTGACCCTGCGGATGAGGTACGAACTGCCCTGCCGCACATTGAGCGGTATGATGCTGAGGATGCGCAACCTGGCCAGGAGCGCCGAGGTCTCATCGCCCGGATTCTCATTGACCTTGTAGTCAAAACTGCTGAAGGGAGCCTGCCCCGTGACATTGCCAGGAGCATACAGGAAGTCGATGCGCGCGGCCACACGCTGCACCTTTACACCCGATATGTAGGGGTCGGTCTTTGTGCCGGCCTTGCCCTGGTACTCCACCTTGCCGTTGTCGGCATCATTGTAGGAGGAGGAGAGCACAAAATGGTCACAAGCAGAGGGGTCGCTGCCCTTCCTCCAAGCCTCAAAGTCAACGAAGTCCCTCAGTTGCCCGAGGGTCTCGACGTTGTCAAGTTTGTTGCCTGTGTTGGCCACCACTATCACGCGGTCCTGCGGTGTGGGCACATAGCCCTTGAGCTTGATGGTCAGGCTCACCCCTTTGGAATTCTCGATGGGGTTCCACTCCATGTCGGCATTGCCCAGCCGTCCCCTGTACACATATCTGGCACTGCCATCCGCGTCCCAACTGTTGATGTGGAACAGGAAAAAGGCGATATCGCCAATGCTTTCCTCTGGACCTTCACCTATCATGAAATCGTCACCATCCTGGCCATCGGAACTCACCGCACGCGTGCTTGTGGCGCGTGTGTCCACATTGAGGGTGATGTAAGTGTCGATGTCGGCGGGGTCCACACTCCCCTTCCCATCGTCCGCATCCTCGTGGACACAGCCAGTGAGGCAAGCCGCAAGCAGTGCGGCAACAGCCAGGAACCGTATGTACAAAACCTTCTCCATCTTGATTTCTCACATCTATATATGACAGGCTCATGGCAGAGCCTTACGTCCATTATCTGTCGTTTTCGTTTATGTTAAAAATCCCAAACCAGCGCGGCCTTCTCTGCCCCTGGTCACAATTCCACGTTCTGCTTGCGCACTGCCCAGTTGAGGATATGCACACGGATGCTGCAGTATGACCAGCGGTCGCCCTTGAGGAAGAAGTTGAGCTCATAGTCATACTCGCGGTCAAGATACTCCTGGGCTGTCCAGTTCCACTCGGGCGAGATGCGGCACTCGGCCAGGAAACTGGCCAGTCCTATCCTGGCCACAGTGATGCCCGTGGTGAGGTTGCGTATGACCAGCGTGGCCTGCCCCTCACCCTGTGACGGGTACTTGAGGCGGTTGAACATGAGGTTATAGTGAGCGGTGCGCTCGGCCTCCTGTGCTGCGCGTGTGGCAGGATGTGTGCCGCCCTCGACGGTGCTGCCCGTACCGTCATAGCAGGTGGTCCACTGGGCATAGGGGATATAGCGCACGGAGTCGCCCGCGATGGCAGGCGTATAGTGCAAGGCGCCATCCTTGTCCATACTGGTCTGGTCAAGGCCCAGGCTATTGTTGGCATCCAGGATATACACCTCATAGTCATCGGCATTGAGCACGTCGGGCTCCTCAATTTGCCGGATGGTGATGTTGAGGTGCTTGGTGTCCCTCATCATCGAGAGGGTGGCGTATGTGGCATAACCCTCCCTGACGGTCACTGCCTGGCGGTCGGGAGTGGTGTGGTAAGGTTGTGCTGTGGGCTGCATGGCGGGTGTATGGTACCCAAACTGCGGCTCAAGCGAAGTCACCTTCATGGAGTGCCATAGGGTGTCCAGCGGGGCTGAATTGCTCACCAGGCATGGCGCGTCCTGTGTGGGGTCAGACGCAGGCTCGCGGTCAAGCGTCATCCTGAGCTTGCCATAAGTGTCGGTGTCTGAGAGCCGGTATTTGGCTCCTGGTGTGTCCAGGGCCTTGCTGTAGTCCTTCTGCATGGCCACGGCCTGCAGCTGGTAGGTGTGTCCGGCAGGAAGTTCTGCCGTGGTGAAGTGCATGGCATAGCCATACTGTGCAAGGGGGGAGGCTGCCTGCGTGTTGCTCACGCTCTTCTCGGCCACCAGGTGGCCAGCCTCGTCATAGACATAGACAACCACGCAGCCCACATGGTCCTTGAACATGTCGGCACGCTGTGTGTTGTAGTCATACACGAAGCGCACATACAGTCCTGTGGGACAGTCAGAGCGATCCTCCTCCATCATGGAACAGGAGGCCACCGAGAATGCCATGCACACCGTCAGCAACATTGCGGGAAGTAGGCAGAAACGTTTCATCTTGCGTCTATTTGTTATTATTTCTTGTCTTGTTTGATAGGACGATTTTGGGAAAAAGGCTGGCGGCACGGCATTTTCCATGCCGCCAGCCCGCATATTCAGAGAATCAAATCGGAATGATTCAGTTGGTACCCGGCCATTACAGTATCACAGTCTGCTTGCGCACAGCCCAAGGCAGGATATGAATCCTCACGCTCAGATAGTTGTTGACCTTGTCGTCGGGAGTGTCACCAGGAGTAACCACCACGGGAGAGCCTATCTGGCTGATGCTCTGGATCTCCACCTGATACCAGTTGTTACGCACGATACCATAGCGGCCCAGGAAGTTCCGAGTTGCTGTTGGCTTATCGCCATAGATACCTGCGATTGTATTCTCAGTGTGCTTCTCGCGGTTCCAGGGAGTCTCGTCGTCACCGAAGTGCTTGATGAGCACGTTGTAGTAAGCCACACCACCCTGGTAGTAGTTGAACTTGATGAGACCGTTGATATAATCCGCATTGATTGCAGAAGGCAGGTCTGTGCCAGAAACTGAGCCCACTTTAGCAGTGCCATTACCCGCAGTGCTATCCATTGCCACTCCAAAGTCATTATGGGTGGCAGCCCATGTCTTGAACTCGCTGTTGTTGTTGATAAGGTAACCCTTGATGTAGTCAGCCACAGTTTCCTTACCACCTTGGCCTGCTCCTACAACCTGCAGAATCTTGTTGGCGCCATATGTGCTGGCGATGTAGAAGTCCTTGCCACCATTGAAGGTTGCGCTCACTGAGAGGCCAGTGGTGTTCCTCTCCTTCTGGTTGGCCACATCGAAGGTGTTCTCTGTCACATACACGCTCTTGTCTGACCCGTTGGTGATTTCCCCCCTGGTGGGATTGGCCTTGAAGCCAGTGACATCACCATTGCCATAGTTCATGTCCTTGGCAAAATAGGTACGGAACACACCATCATGGATAGCGCCATTGCTCACAAAACGATACTTTATGCTACTATTCACGGTGCCCTCAGTACCATCAGCAACCAGGGGAAGCCATGTAGCGTCCATCTGGCGTGCGTTGTAGTACTCTTTGTTCACGTTGTTCACAGCCCATCTGATGGATGCCTTGTCATACTTCACATTTGCATCAGCTGTGATAGCAGCGCCATCGCCCATGGTTGTCTTTACCGTGATCTTGGCAGCAGCACGCTCCACATACACTTCGCCTGCGGGCTCAGCCTGAGCCTTGGCCTGTGTGGCGAAGATCTTATCCTTGTCCAAAGTAGCCAGTGTGGTGATTGTTGCGCCGTCGGGGCTTATGGTGCCACCCTGCTTATTGCTTACAGGTGTGTTGATCATCACCAGATCGCCGTTGGTACCCAGCTTCTCCATGGTGAGCTTGCTGAAGTCAGCAAAAAAGGTGCCCACTGCCAAATCTGTGCCATTCACCTTGGTGGTCGAGGCAGGTGTGGTGCCTGCATTTGTCTGTGTGACAGTCACCATATCGTTGCTGTTCAGCATCACATAAGCATAGAGCTTGTCATCGGAGGGCTTGATAATCTCGGCAGTCACAATGCCCTCGGTGGTGCACTGGTCATCGGCACTAGCATAAGCCTTGAAGTTGGTGATGTTCATGGGATAAGCCGCAAGGAACCTGGCATTGGTCTCATCGGCACCCTGGAAGAGGAACAGGGTGGCGTTGTTCACCTTGTACTCATCGGGACGAACCTCACCGTCGTCAAACACATCATTGGCACGGGTACCACTGGTGGTAGGAAGCTGGATGGTGAAACCCACATAACCTGCCTCGCCTGATGCGACCTCGCCTGCTCCAGGCTTCAATTCACTCTCGCTGCTGCAACTTGCCAGAAAGGCCGTTGCCAGCATCATTGAGAAAAAGAACTTTTTCATAAATAAAGTTGTTAAATAAGTATAAGCTGTTAAAAGGGATAATTACTCTCGTTATAATACATTATAATATCATGTTGTCGGCCTTATCGCTTCCGGGTATCATCGTGGCATCTCCTGTCGCCGGGGCAATTCCTGTCTCTGTCCTATCGCTCCCGAGCATCATGATTGCGTTTCCAGTCATCAGGTCGATTTTTGTCCCCGCCATACCACTTTTGGCCAGCATCACGACATCCCCTGTAGCCAGGTCGATTCCTGTCCCTGCCGCACCACTTTCGGCCAGCATCACCACATCTCCTGTCGCCAGGTTGATTCCTGTCTTTACCATATCACGATTCCTCCATTCATCATATTTCCAGTCATCATGCCAATCCCCGCCTCTGTTCTGTCGCTTCCGGTTGTCAAAGCAGCACTTCCTGCTGTCGCTTATGCCATGTGCATCCGCTGCGCCCCGCCTCCCGTTTTATTCCATGAGAGCCTTGTTCTTCTGCGCCTCGGGCAAGGACTTGGCATTCTCGAAGTGACGGACTGCAGTCTCATAGTCTCCCTTGTGGGTGGCAAGCACGCCACGCGCATTCTCAGCCTCGGGCAGATTGCCCGCCTTCTCCAGCAAAGTGGCGGCCTCGTCATATCGGCCAGCCTTCAGCGCGGCCACAGCGGCGTTGACATTGGCCACAGGGTCACTGGCATAGAAGCGCAGAGCCGTCTGGATGGTGGCATTGAACTCCTCTGACCCCTCGGGATAGAGGCGTGCCACACGGAACATCTGATTGAGACTGAGCATCTGGGGCTGCGTCTTGATAATCCCGGCCAACTGTTCATCCCCCATGGGACGCAGGCGGGTGTTGATGACAAACTTGGTGCAGCGCAACTGCGGGAACCACACAGGCAGGATGGTCGTGCGATAGAGGCGCCCCAGGACAGGCGAAGCCTTCAGTTCCCGCTCCTTGGCATCATAATCGGCAGGCCCATAGGCGGGCTTGTCTATCAATGCCAGCAGGCAGGAGCGCTGCTCCTCGGTGATGTCCTTGTTGTCCACCGCCATCTGCCTGAACTCCTCCCAGTTCTCGGGCACCGCGCTGAATGTGCAGCACTCCTGGGGCAACTGGTACCGCTGTGCGAGGTAGTTGGCCAGCGACTTCGAGCGACTGGTGGCCAGATAGTCATTGTGCATATAGGGCGACTCGGGCGAGGCATATCCACACACGCTGATGGCTGCAATCTCCACATTGTCATCACTCAGGGCATAGCGCACGCTGTCATCTATCATCCGCAACTGCTGGCGGTTGTCTATCCTCTGGCCATTGCGGCACCTGTATGGCTCGGCATGCAGGGTCACGCTGTCCACCTCAAACTGCACCCTGGCCCTGCCCTCATGAGCCACCACCGGGAGGTCGGTCACAGGCGGGGTGACAAAGGCAAGGTACATGCGCGACACGGGGTTAAGGTCTATCGTGGCCAGGGGCTCACTCTCTCCCTGCCCCAGGTCGATGCCACAGCCACAGGTGTCCACACTCAGCCGCAGACTGGCCTTGCCACGCCGCATCCAGGACTCCTGACCGACGGAGGCCAGATAAGGCACCGCCTGCGAAGTGCCATTCTTGCGCGCCACCACCTGAGCAAGGTTGGCATACTCGGCACGCAACTTGCGGGGCAGTCCCGTGCGCTCATACACATACTGCATGTTGCGTCCGTTGACCAGCACCGTGGGCAGAGTCACACGCTGCCCGCCACTTCCCTCAAGGTACGGAGTGACAAACACCTGCCTGTTGCGAGGCAGCGTGAGCGCGTCAAGCACCAAATCCATGCTCACGCTCACCTGTCCGCCTCCCGCCGTGAGTGCCACATTGCGTGTGGCCACAGCCTCCTCATGCGCGCTGGCCACGGCCGAGGCAAGCCCAAGTATCATAACAATGACATATGATTTCATTTTCATCTTTTGACCTTTCCCTATATATATAATGTCAGAACAGATATATCAGCGAGAGCCCCAGCTTGGTAAGCCCTACATAGTTGGTGTGCCCATCCTTGATGCGCGGGCCACACTCGCCGCACTCATACTTGTCATACCACACACGGCTATAGCCCACGCCAGCCTCTGCCTCCACATTGAAGTGGCGGCACACTATCCACTGGTAGCCATAAGTGAAACCCAGACCAGCGAATCCACCCTCGTAACTATGGCCTCGCACCTCCTTGCGTATGTTGTCCCCACCGAAGAAGGCTCCTGGCAATGGGATGTCCACATTGGCAGCATTGAACTGCCCGCCCATGGCATGAGCTCCGACGAAGTGCCCATTGAAGCGGGAGCACATCCACCACCTGTACTCAGGCATGAGCACCCAGTGCTTGGCTTGCCTGTCACCGTGGCGGTCAGACGAGAACTTCCAGGGGTTGAGGCCATAGACCAACTGCACAGTACCCTTGGGCGCGACCCCTACCTCTACACCCAGGTTGGGTGTGGTGGTGGCATCATACAGGAGATTGGTCTTCACCGCCACCTGCGCCCGCAGGCTTCCGCCACACAGCAGGACGGCAATGGCTGCCACCACAACGACAGCCAGGACTCTCCTTTGCTTTAATTCCATATAATAGGGTTTCATCATTTGTATGGTTTTGCCTTGTTCGTTTTTATCGTTTTTGCTTTGTTAATTTTAGCCTCCTTGCGCGAAGAGAAACGTTGCACAACCACTATCATGCAAAAATCCCAACCTGTTCCCTCGAACTATTGCCCTTGCACCTCTCTATAGTGTCATCCACTCACCCGAAGCGTTGGCAACATGGCCAGACCATCATTTCCTCTGCAAGATTCACCTGCAAAGTTATAGCACTTTACAATATCTGTCAAGAGTAACCCCTTAATAAAGGCTAAAAAATTGCGCTTTTAACGATTTAATTGTTAATTCTGCTATTCGCGATTTACAGTTTTACAACATTGTCACAATTACCCCCCCCCCATCGCAAAACTTACATATCACACAGGAAAACAGCAATTATCATGCCATTATGAAAGCGTATTCACGCAACCCACTAACTTTTCGCAAGCGGATGCATACAATTTGCTACAGTTAAATAAGCGGAACTGGAAGCACCAATTGAATTTTGTGAATTCCGCAATAATTTAATGCTATAATGTTTTACAACTGCACCAAGTTGCGCAATTAGTGAATGAAACGCATAAAAGAAACTACATCCAGTGGCTTGCCCAAAGAGAATGACGACATCAGAAGACTTGCATGAAGAGTAAATCGGTACAAAAGAGACTCAAATTCTCCCCCGGACACAGGAGAGCACACTCACCCCAACCAGCCTTTCTTGGCAGCAACACTTCTCCAGAAAATTGCATAGTCATCTTACCAAAGCTGGTATCACCCGATAAGCCAGGAGGATGAAGCCATATAGTTTAGGAAGCCTGAGAAGAAAGAACCTTATATCTGCCACCCCTCTTAAAACGACCACGAGGAACGTTATCTTCACTTTGCAAGATTCGGCGAAAGCATTTGGAACAGCCCCACCAGGGACCCAGACTGTCATGCCACCCTAAGGCCAAAGGCAATATAAGGCGAGAGTTAGGCACACGACAAAGCCCCATCAATCATGCCCCCCAAAAATGTTCTTTAGGGCAATGAGGACTGTTGCTTACCTATAAGAGAGAGAGAGATTGCGAGCCGTGCGCTCGTCTTGAATACGCTAACCGCGCCTTATCTACGAGTCCCGCCCCACATCGAAGAGGCTAAAGGGGGTGGTGTAACCACTGCGGATGCGCCACTCCGAAGGATAAAGGTTGTTGATGCGCGTGCCCACACTCTTGCCTTGGCCCAAAGGGAAGCCCTCATAGCACAGGGTGACCATCCCACGCGGGGACTCTACACGCACAGCCTCACGACGCAGGTACTGCAACGCCTGCTCATAGGTAAGTTCCACGCAGGGGAAAGCATCAGCATTGCACATGTTTTTGCCCGCATCATAAAGGACGCGAAGGTATCGGCGAACCCGCTCCTGAAGGCGCGGGCTGGGAGTATGCTCACCCATGGGAGACTTGCGGATAGCAGCCACATAAAAGCCCTCTCCCTGGTCACGGCCTGGCAGGAAATGACGTTCCTCCAGCAGTTCGCCATCCATCAGCTGGCAAGCATAGCGGGCATTTTCCTCATCCTCGTAGTGGTTGAATGTGCAGGTGCTGTACAGGAGAAGTCCTCCCGGGCGCAGCACAGGCAGGATATCCTGGAGTATCTCACGCTGGCGCAGGCGGCAAAGTTGCACATTGTCGAGACTCCAGTCGCTCACAGCCTGCTCATCCTTGCGGAACATGCCCTCGCCCGAACAGGGCACATCGGTAAGCAGAAGGTCAAACTGGCCAGCAAAGGCTGCAAAGTCGGCAGTACGGTTCTGCGTCACCATCGAGAGCACGGGGTAACAGCCACCCGGCATCCATCCAGTCCACTTGGTCATGTTCTCGGCCAGAACCAGCGCACGCTTAGGCATCACCTCGTTGCTGACGAGCAACGAGTCGTGGGGAAGAAGTCCAGCCAGCAAAGTGGACTTGCCACCTGGAGCCGCACACAGGTCGAGTGCAGATATAGGTTGCACATCCCCTGCCTCAAATGGAAGATGGCGGCGCAGCAAGTCGGCGATATACATGGAGGATGCCTCCTGCACATAATAAGCTCCCGCATGTAGCAGGGGGTCAAAGGTAAAGGCCGGACGCTGGGGCAGATACCAGGCATCCGCACACCAGGGGACGGGACGATAGGCGCGGTCAAGAGAGGAACAGGCGGCATGCAACCTCTCGGGTGACATGCACGCTTGCATCTTGCGCCTGTTGATACGCACCGACACCATGGGGTCGGTGGACTTCAAGGCACAGCAGAGCCTCTCGGCCTCCGCGGCTCCATAATGTTCCCGCATCAGGGACTCAAACTCCGTAGGCAGGACGGCAGAACCGGCTTTGCCCGACTGGCTGCTTTGCATCATGCGACTTGTAGTAAAAAAAACGGTTGCGTAATCACGCGAGTGACCAACGGCTGTGGCTCTTATACCGATACCGCTCCCTTGATGGCAGGCCAGGGGTCGTAGCCGTCAAGGTGGAAGTCCTCGTAGTGGAAGGAGAAGATGTCCTTCACATCGGGATTGATGACCATGCGGGGGAGCGGACGAGGCTCGCGCGTAAGCTGCAGGCGCACCTGCTCGAGATGATTGAGATAGATGTGGGTGTCGCCTGTGGTGTGAATAAACTCACCAGGGCGGAGTCCGCACACCTGCGCCATCATCATGCAAAGCAGGGCATAGGAGGCGATGTTGAAGGGCACGCCCAGGAACACGTCGGCCGAGCGCTGGTAAAGCTGCAGCGAGAGCCGTCCGCCCGACACATAAAACTGCATGAACGCATGGCAGGGCGGGAGACTCATCTGCGCGAGGTCGGCCACATTCCAGGCCGACACAATGATACGGCGGCTGTCGGGGTCATTCTTAATCATATCCACAGCCTGCTGTATCTGGTCGACATATCCACCCTTGTAATCGGGCCATGAGCGCCACTGGTAGCCATAGATATGCCCCAGGTCACCAGTCTCGGGGTCGGCCCACTCATTCCAGATGCGCACCCCATGCTCCTGCAGGTAATGCACATTCGTATCACCCTGGAGAAACCAGAGCAACTCATAGATGATGGACTTCAGATGCACCTTCTTGGTAGTAAGCAGGGGAAAGCCTTGCTCCAGGTCGTAACGGCTCTGGTGGCCGAATATGCTGATGGTGCCTGTGCCTGTGCGGTCGTGCTTTCGCGCGCCCTCATCAAGAATCTTACGCACCAGGTCGAGGTATTGTCTCATTATATATATATAGTCGTTCAACAATCAAAATTGCATGTGCCGCAAGCATACGCCCGCTCTTCCGTCCTCTGTCCCACACCCTTTCCTGCGACTCCCCAGGTGTTCACACCAGTTCCCCTATCTTGCCCTTGCCACAAGTGCAGCCACAGCTGTAAGTGGGAACAAGCAACACTACCCTATCATGTACCCGGATGCCTGACAGCACGGATGGCAGTTCAAGCAGGCCCCGAGGGCTTCCCAAGCAAACTGGCTGCGGCCAGGGTGCAGAACCGCAGAACCAGGCAGTCAAGCCATGCGGCCAACAGGGTGCAGAACCACAGAACCAGGCAAAGCAAAGAATCAGGGGAACAACCCTGCGCCCCCCCAGTTTGTTGGGAAAGCATCGCCTACTGCCGGGATGCCGCCCCTATTGGCCGCAGGCAGTTCTACTGCGCTTGCGCTGATAGTCCACAAAGCAGTAGGAGTGGGCATGACGCTCGTCCTGTGCATGTGGCTCACTGGCCACAATCTCCCATCCATCGGCCTGGAATTGGGGGAAGAAGGCATCAGCCTCGGCTGGCACGTCATCCACCAGTGTCAGGTACATCCTGTCGGCTCTGTCAAGTGACTGACGGTAGAGGGTCTCCCCCCCTATGACAAAGACCTCCTCATCCCCAGCACACGAGGCCAATGCTTCGTCAAACGAGGAATACACCTCGGCACCAGGATAGGAAACCTGGCTACGCGAGAGCACCACGTTCCTGCGATTGGGAAGTGCCCCCTTAGGGAAGGACTCGAAAGTCTTGCGTCCCATCACGATAGTGTGTCCTGTGGTGAGAGCCTTGAAACGCTTGAGGTCATTGGGAAGCCAATAAAGCAACTTGTTGCGGTTGCCTATGGCTCCGTTCCCGGCAACAGCAGCTATCAGACTAATCATTCCTGCGTGCTTTCTTCGGCCTCGTTCACCATAGGAACAGGCAGTTTCCTGCATATAGCCTCGTTGAAGGAGATGATGGTCTCGCTACGCTGCAATCCCAGTGGCTGCAGCTTGTCATGTATGATGCTGAGCATGTGGTGGTTGTTGCGGGCATATATCTTGATGAACATATCATATCCGCCTGTGGTGTAATGGCATTCCACCACTTCGGGAATATCGCGCAGGGCAAGTGCCACACGGTCGAAATCGGACGGGTCCTTCAGAAACAGGCCCACAAAGGCACAGGTGTCATAGCCCAGGGAGACCGGGTCGAAGACAAACTGCGAACCTTTGATTACCCCTTGCTGCATGAGTTTCTGAATGCGCTGGTGTATGGCAGCACCTGAGACGTGGCACGCGCGCGCCACTTCCAGGAAAGGTATGCGGGCATTGTCGGCTATCATCGACAATATCTGACGGTCAAGTGCATCGAGTTTATACATATCTCACATTTATACTCTAAATAACGTTGTTCCTTGCGCCCACCCGCCGCATCCGCACTTGGACATCCATGCCAGTACACCCTGGTAGCAGCAGATTGACACACAAAAGTATAAAAAAAAGGTGACTTGTAAGCAACAAGCCACCTCTTTTTTACGTTTTTGCACCTCTGCCTTACTTTCTGTGTGTGGCAGAGTAGTTGAGCCTCAATGCCCAAGACTTTCTGAGCACCTCCTTGATGTCGGTAATGACACCCATCTGAGTATGCTGGTCGGCCTTGATGGAGATAATCTGCTCTGCCTGGTTGGTCATTCCCTGACGCTCGGCAGCCACGAAGTCCATCACCTCACGCGGCTCAATGATACGGTCATTGACCTGGATACGTGTTCCGCTACCCATCTTGGGACGCAACTGGTCGGTAGGAGGTCCCACATAGATATAGGAGACAACTGACTTCTTGGTCAACTTCTCGAGCTCGGTTCCCTGGGGAGTGGTGAACTTCACCTGAAGTGTCACCTCACGCATGGTCACCACGCACATGAAGAAGAACAAGATGGTAAAAATCAGGTCGGGCAGAGATGAGGTGTTCATCTCTGGCATCTCGCGATCTTTCTTCTTAAATCCAGCCATTACTGTTGTCCTCCATACTTTTTGGGTTCTGCCTCAGAAATATTCTGGGGATAGTAGGCACGCACTGCCACCTTCTCGTCATCGGAAAGCGCGTCATAGGGGCGTCCGAACTTCTGCTTTGCCAACTCGTTGCGCAACTCGTTGTAGGCAGCCACCAGCTCATTCTGCACCTCGAAATACACGGCATAAGGAGTGCCACGGTCAGTCTGCACAGATATCACATGCTTGTCGGTGACAAAGCACTGACCCAGAAGGTCAATGTTCTTCACATGCTTCTCGGGATATTTGCTCAGGTTCTTCTCGTTCTTGACGAACTCCTTCACCCTGTTCCTCAGATTCTTCAAATCTTCATAACCACTTGTCATCTCGTCCTTCACCCACAGCTGTCCTGCCGCGTTCATACGCACATACAGAATGTTGCGGGACTTGATGTCCATCGTAGCGTCTTCCTGATTCTCTTCTGGTGGACGGGGCAGTCGGCGTGACAAGCCCATATCGGTGTCCATCGAGGTCGTAATCAAGAAGAAGATGAGCAAGATGAAAGATATGTCCGCAGTAGAACTTGAGTTCAACCCAGGAACTTTCTTCTTCTTCTTTGCCATGATTTGATTTATTTAATAGACTTTGTTTGCTTGTTGCCCACGCCCATCAGCACACCGGTCATACTCACAACCACAGCAATTACTGCTGCGAGAGCCAGGATGCCGCTTGCCACACAGAACATGTCAACCACAGTCACCCATCCTGCGGATGTCACAGTGCCATCCTGTGCGGTGAAGGCCTCTTCGCCCAGACCGCAGAGAACACCTACCACCAGTGAGGCGATGAGCAGGACAATCGTGCCTGCCATAATCTTGCCACCAGGGACACCTGAGCCTGCTGAAGAGCTGCCGCCCTTGTTGCCCATGCCCTTGAAGATGCTCCACACCGTGAGAGCCAGCATGACCACAAACAGCACATACATGAGCCCCATCAGGAGGTCGAGCAACTTCGGCTCGTTGTAGTCACCCACGGGGTTGCTGTAGCCAATGCCGAAGAAGGCAACGAAGCACACAACAATGATGCCCACGCAGATGTACAGAGCCATCTTGGATATTTTCTCTATTTTCATATAAGAATCTCCTTTCAACTAATGATTACCAGAGAACTTATTACTTCCTGCACTTGTCTGACTTCACGCACATGGTGAGCAGTTCCTGTGAGGACTCCTCCATATTCACGGTCAGAGACTCAATCTTAGAAAGGATGTAATTATAGAACAACTGCAGAATCAGGGCCACGATGATACCGAAGATAGTGGTAATCAAGGCCACCTTCATACCACCAGCCACAACGGTCGGGCTGATATCACCAGCACGCTGGATGTCATCGAAGGCCATCACCATACCAATCACCGTTCCAAGGAATCCCAGAGAGGGAGCCATGGCGATGAACAGGGTAATCCATGAGCAGTTCTCCTCAAGGTAAGAGCCCTGAACCTCGGCCTCGGTGTTGATAGAGCGCTCGATAGTGCCAATGTCGTTGCGGTCGTCACTGTTGAGGCAGTCCATAGCCGTAAGAGCCAGCTGTGCCACGGGGCCACGGGTGTTCTTGCAAGTAGCGATTGCCTCGCCAATCTTGCCAGCGGCAACCAGGGCAGCCAGGTCGGCCACAAACTTGCGGGTATTGATCTGAGCCAGGCTCAGGTATATGACACGCTCGATGCAGAATGCGAGACCCAGCACCAGGGCGATGGCAACCAATGACATGAAGCCTGCATCACCCTCGATGAACTTAACCTTGAGCACCTTGAAGATACCCTCGCTCTCCTCCTCAGCTACAGGAGCGGCAGCCACATCGGCCTCGGCAGCGGTATCCGCTGCGGCTGTGTCCACAGCAGCCGAGTCAGTAGCCTCGGTAGAGTCAGCAGCCACAGTAGCCTGCTCCTCAGCATCCTCCTGCGCCATCACAGATGTTGTTGCCCCGAAAGAGCAAGCAGCAACCATTGCAATAATTGCAAATAACTTTTTCATTGTGTGTAGTTTTTGATGATTAAATTATCTTATTTTGTTTCTTTCCACTTTTACTGTTTGCGGAGAGACGGGGATTCGAACCCCGGATGCGCTTTTGACGCATACACGCTTTCCAGGCGTGCCTCTTCAGCCACTCGAGCATCTCTCCTTTTCTGCATGAAAACATTGGTTGCGCACCTCGTATGACGCATTTCGGTTACAAAAATATCTTTTTTTTGCGAGAGTAGTACACTGTTTGCCCAAAAACTTTTCGTTGCTGTGCCCTTTTTCCTGTTTTCGTCACATTACTGCCACTTTATGCGAGCAAATATCCGCCTCACGTTCTCATCGGTCTGCCTTTCCACTTCTCCCTCGGGAATGCCGTAAATGGATGCCATCTTGTGCAGCACCTCCACCACATAGGCACTCTCGTTTCTCTTACCCCGATAGGGTACCGGAGCCAGATAGGGGGAGTCGGTCTCAAGGACCACCCTGGAGAGGGGAACCTGCGCAAGGACATCGGGCAGGGTGCTCCTCTTGAACGTGAGCACGCCACCGATGCCCAGGCAGAAACCTTCGAAGGCAAGGAGCTGGCAGGCCTCCTGGATGGTGCCCCCAAAGCAATGGAAGATGCCACGGAGCCCGCAAGAGGCATAGTCGTGCATCACCTCGAGCAACTCGCGGTGAGCCGACCGCGCGTGTATCACCAGCGGCAGTTTGTGCTCGACTGCCCATTCCACCTGCGTGCGGAAGGCATCCAACTGCTCCTCGCGACAGGTGGAGTCCCAATAGAAGTCCAGCCCCACCTCGCCTATAGCCACATAGGGATGTCCGGGGCTGGCAAGCAGGCTGTGCATATAGGCAAGCACATCGCGGTAGTCTTCGCCCACATCGGACGGATGAAGCCCCATCATGGGATAGAGCCTGCCAGGATACTGACGGCACAGGGAGAGCATGGGGGCAATGCTGTCCCTGTTGATGTTGGGGAGGAGGATATGGCTGACTCCCGCCCCGAAGGCTCGCGCCACCACCTCCTGGCGGTCTTCGGCAAACTCCTCGCCGTAGATATGGCTGTGCGTATCGGTCACGGCTCTTACTTTTTACGTCCCAGGAGTTGTTCTGTCCACTGGCGAAGGACAGCCTTGCGCTCGTCGGGCAGGGCCACCTCATCGAGGATGGCCTCGGCCTGTGCTATATATGAGGAGATGCGTTCCTCGGCCATCTTGTCCACCCCCACCTGGGTATAGATGTCCCTCACAGCATTTATCTTCTCCTGAGGCTCATACGACTGTGCCACCAGCCACCCATCAAGTTCGGCCTTCAAGTTCTGCGGTGCATAGGCAAGGGCGTTGATGAGCATGAAGGTTTTCTTGTTGCACAGTATGTCGCCCCCTATGGCCTTGCCAAAGGTCTTGAAGTCGCCATACACATCCAGATAGTCATCCTGGAGCTGGAATGCCAGGCCCACCTTCTCGCCATAGGCATACAGGGCCTGGGCATCCTCCTCGGAGGCCCCTCCCAGGATTGCGCCTATCTTCAGGGCGCAGGCCAGCAGCACGGAGGTCTTCAGGCGTATCATCTCCAGGTACTCCTCCTCGGTGACATCCATACGCTTCTCAAACTCCATGTCGTACTGCTGTCCCTCGTCAATCTGCAGGGCAGTCTCGGTGAAGGTGGACAAGACTGCGGGGAGAGCATGCGAAGGGCAACTGGCCACAAGGCGGTAGGCCATGACGAGCATGTTGTCACCGCTGAGGATGGCCGTGTTGTCATCCCACACCTTGTGCACACACGGCTTCCCCCTGCGCACATCCGCCCTGTCCATCAGGTCGTCATGCAGAAGGGTGAAATTGTGGTACATCTCCAGTCCGAGTGCCACCTGCATGACGCTCTCCACATCAGCCTTGTACATGTTATAGGCCATCAGCATCAGCACCGGGCGTATGCGTTTCCCGCCCAGGGAGAGAACGTACTGGATGGGCTGGTACAAGCCACGGGGGGTGCGGTCGTAGGGCATGCTGTCCAAGGCCGAAGCCACCTTCTGGGTCAGTTCCCCCACGCTGTACATGTTCATTTCTGTCATTTCCTTCATATATATAGAGAGATGTTCGCGGCCATCGCCTGATTATCCTGTTCACGAGCGCAGGCATCTCCACCTGTCAGCGTGCCCAAGGCTTAACCGCAAGGCAAAGGTAGGAATAAAAAGTGAGTGACGCCTGCCTGCCGCGCGGAAATATATGCCACTTCTCACAAAAAAAACAGTCGGTGAACAACCGAAGCCTACCACAAGGAAAAGGCAGTAGTACTGAAAGACGAATAGCAGTACTACTGGCATTGGCATCGCAGTAGTACTTACTTTGTGCTTGAAGTAGTACTTGCTTTGCGCCTGAAGTAGTACCTACTTTTCGGTGCAAGTCTTTTACGGCCGTCCGAGCGCGCCACTCCGCACTATCACGATATGCCCCTCACTTCACCACCCGCTTCTTTCCACCTATTATATATAGGCCGCGCGAGGGCTTCCTAGTCACCTTGCGTCCCTGTAGGTCATAGGCGGTATGGCCGTCCCCGCTTGCTTCTCTTGGGCTTGGGATGCGCGTCACCAGTTCGCCCTTCTCATTCGGCCACAGGTCATAGAGCACCTCACCGCCACGCTCAAAGTGGACCAGGAGGGAGCGGTAATGATTGGGAGACGGTGTATTCTCCCCGGGAAATCCTTCTTCTGGATAAGCTGGACCAAAGACACAATATTCTGCATCCCAGCATGTTACACCTATTCCTTGTATCAGCTTTGCACTCACATGCTTTTCCCCCTTCAGTGTCCCACCAAAATATGTGGAAATTGTGTCAATATCCATATATGCAAGTTCATGGTGCGTGCCAAAACTTCCTGTCCTGACGTTTTCTACCACACCGAAAGTATAGGAGTTTGTGGGAAAGCAGGTACATGCCGCTCCAGCCATATCCTCATAGTAAAGCATTTCTCCCTCGTGCCAGTCAAAGTCATAAATCATGGCTGGATATTGAAATCTGATTTCTCGTTTGCCATTGCATACCTCTTCGTATGTTTTCGTCACAGACACCTGTCCTGACGGTTGCTCCACGATGACAAACACGATGGAGTCAGCGGATCCTTTTGTGTGCTTCCACACATATTGGAAGTGCATGCTGTTTCCAAAGTCAACAACGCTGTCTCCTTGCACATAATACTCAACTTTCTCATAATTAGGAATATAGACACCTGCACTTCTCTCTTCAGAAAGCCAGGACTGGTACTTCGTAGTATCAAGCCTGAGCTCTATCCATCGCGTACCCTGTGGAAAGCAGTCTTGTGCCTGGACTACATTGAACAAACATGAGAGCATGAGCATACCCATGCTGACACATATGGCTATTCTTTTCATACGTCTTCTATTTTATGATCTTTGATTGCTTGACCACCAAAGTGGCGCCCTTTTCCACAGTTACATTTCCACACAATTTTAAGAGACCCGATTTCTCTATTGAGATGTTACTGCCAGAAGGAATTTCTACATGTTCATTCCCTTGCAAAGCGGAGCCTACACTCATATCTGACACAAGAAGGCACTTACTTCCATTGAGAGATATATTTCTGATGAATAAGGGCAATATCTTGGGAATCCAATTCCGCCTCTTTAGCGTAACAACGCAGTTGGCTACATTTTCGCGTAAAAAGTCACTTCTCACAATGTCGTAATTCACCATGCTGCTTATTTCTGATACCAAATCATATTTACATACTTGGATATCCTCTGTCGAGTCAGTTACTTGCCAAGAGTCTTCGGATGTGTTGATGTGGAACATTTGAGGAGTGCCTGTCCAAATGTCTATGTCTGGGCTGCCTATCACATTTACCACAAGGGCATGGTGATGACGGTCTGCCGTATTAGAGAACTTGGCCAAATTAAGCGCATCTCCTATCGAGTGATAGGGGAAATAACGGTCAAACGCCTTTTGCATGCGGAATGACGTGCTAACCCAACCGACCCGCGTGTTACCTATAAGAGCGGCTCCCCCATAGTCTTTGCCCGAGGTAAACGACTGGCCTATGCAAGGCTTGTTCTTAAAAATATCCTTGTACACATCAAATGGAGTTATTGAGCACGAAAAAGAGTAAGCAACCATTGGATAATCTTTGTTTTCCAAACTATCGAGCCCATTGCAGTCTTCTTTTGCGACCCAGGGGGTCTCCTCTTCTGTGAGGGAGGTTACTGCATAAGGATTATTTCTTAGGCCGTCTGCCTTTACTGTGATAGCCATCGGATGCCCATGATTGAAGCAACTCATGAAGCCGTAGTGTTTTCTCATTTCCCTTATCACGTCATTCCCTGTAGGATAGACAGTGTTCTTCTCGTTAGGGCCTGGTGATTCCTCGACTATTGTCTTTTCGGGAAAAATATCTTTTAGTTCATCAGCGATGGCATTCGCCTGTCCTGCCACTTGCATTTGATCAGCTTGTGTATAGATTGCCTTACGAAGGTATGAGAAGTCGCCATTTCCAGGATTAAGTTCATAGCGAAGCAATTTGTCTGTATAGTTCTCAATGTCATCCGTGCCTGTAACGAGTAGGCGTCCCACTGACAACTCTGCCATGTAATCATCTAAGTCTTGAGGCTCTCCGTAGAATTTGTCTCCATCTTTGTTCCAGCTGGAGTTCAACTCAGCATAATAAAAATCTGTGGGTATATGTAAGGCCTCTTCGTCTCCTTGATAATCAAAAGTATTGTTCATCCCCGTGCCGTATCTGACAGGGGCTATAGTATCATTGCCGCCAAAGAGCACATATCTGGTATTCCCATACTTATACGCATATTGCAGATATTGTCGGATTTTACCGGCATCATCATACAGGCTCGAGACAGTATCCCCCTTGATGGCAGGGTCGGACAAAATGTCCTCCACGCACACGGCGCCTGCGTTCAGTCCTTTCTGCCTCTCCCAGCCAATGAGCCTTGAGAAGGCGGCTGACAACCCCCTGGACGTGATTATACAATACTCATAGATGGGCAGGCTGGTAGGACACTTGCCTGATGCGAATGACCTCACCTTCTGCCCTGTCCTGCCACGCGTGTAGGACACCCGGATGGACATTTTCTCTGCCAGCTCGCATCTCCCCTCCTGTGGATAGTATGTGATGGGGTACACATTGACGCCCACCAGCCTGTTTCCTTCCCCGAAGCATGAGACATCCGTGAGGGATACTGGCGAGGCAGGATATTTACTGCCATATACACCAGCATCTCCCCGGCAGAACGCGGGTGTCTCATAGCCCAAGCCAGTGGGGACGGGATGCTGGACAGGAAACACCTTGTACTCTAATGGGAATGAGAGGCTTCTTTCGGCATTTCCTGTTACCTCCACGTTCTCTGCCTCGTGGGGCAGGGATATGGTAATGTGTTGGAAAGGCAGCTGGGGATGCCCAGGCTGCTCAACATATCCTGCATCCAGCCCCGTCCCGTATCCGATTTTCAGATACGCAGTCGAGCGGTCATCATTTACGGATATTGTGTTCATTTGCACCTGCTTCATGTCGAACAGCAGTAGCGTATCTTTGACCTCCGCTCTTCCAGGTAGTGAAAGAGGGAACAATATCATAAGAAGTGGGATTATTTGTTTCATAGTCACGACATTCCTTTGGGGTTAAACCTGCACTGACTAGTTCTTCACCACCATCATTCTGCGTGTCACAGCCACATTGCCATCCACCACCAGTGAATAGACGAACATTCCAGCGGAGAGGTCTGTGGCATAAACGGTGACATTTGTCTCGCCACGCTCACTCACGGCAATGCTCTTTACCTGCTTGCCACTAAGGTCATAGATGTAGATGGCGGCACTCTTCGCGTTCTCTGGTATGCAGAGTGTAATCACGCTGCTCTCGCCGAAAGGGTTCGGGTTGTTCTGGCTCATGCGCACGACATCCGTCCCATTGCCATCGGCCTCCATGGAAGTGGCTTTTGCCTTGGCTTTCTGCATTACCACACCTTTCTCTCCCTCCAGTTCCTCCACTCTTGCCGATAGTTCGCGGATGCTTTGCAGAAGCAGGGGTACCATCTCGGAATAGTTGACGCAATAGTCACCCTGCTGGTCTTTCGTCACCAGTTCGGGAAAGGCCGCTTCCAGTTGTTCCGCATCCACTCCGTAGTGCCTTACCATCTCGGTCTCGTGGCTTGACTCCTCATTTACGATTTCTTCTTCACTTGCTTCTGTCAAGACTCCTGCGGTGACTAAGGATTTTGCATTTCTCGTATGGGCGGAAGACGACCTTTCTTCTTTCTCCTCTTCACGAACAAACTGGATAGTTTGTATGGAAAGCAACTTGTCACTAACAGATTCTTCCATACTTTCCGCAAGAGGGGTTGCCTGCATCAAACTTGCATATGATGTTTTTGCAGAACTGGCAGGTGAGCAAATCGTCCCATAGATTTTACCTGTCACCTTGACGGGACCACTGAAATAGCCTGCGTATCTTCCCGAACCGCTAATGCCTGCGGAATGATTTCCCACAGCGCCATACACTCCTGCAGCCAGGGAAGTACTGTCACCCCATACAGAAGATTTCCCATAAATGCCTATACTTGTTCTTGACCCAAGACTTTCTCCCATAATTCCAATGGATGACAAGGCGCTGTTGGCTACGGACACACTTCTCACAAAAGAGTTTATACCAATATGCCTCTTGTCCTGTGGCACTCGGGCTTCGATATTCACACTTTTGGACAGCTCTGGCAGGGTTAAGTTGGATGTAAGGCGCGGGACGCTTGTAATTGACAAGCCGCACGTTTGATTCTCTTGCTCGAAATTTACAACATTAACTGCGCCTGCAGCACCTTTGACAGATAATGTGGAGGTTGGATTTTCTGTTCCTATCCCCACTTTCCCCAGCGAGTCAACCACCAGTTGTGCGCTGGCATTGACACTAAGGGCAAGTGCCAACAGCATGCTAAATAATACGTTCTTCATGTCCATCCTGTTTTTGGTTGTTAATGATGTCTAGTGCCGCAAATATACATTAAAATCCCAGTCCCGCAAGAGACTTGCGCAATTATTTCTTA
Source organism: Prevotellaceae bacterium (assembly GCA_050873805.1). Taxonomy (GTDB): domain Bacteria; phylum Bacteroidota; class Bacteroidia; order Bacteroidales; family Bacteroidaceae; genus Physcousia. The sequence continues at coordinate 107,490 of JBNMJN010000003.1, forward strand.
AAACATGTTGATTTCGGTGCACTTTGTAATGCCAGCATAGCAACAAGAGAGTGTGAGTCACCTCACCACCCGCTTCTTCCCACCTATTATATATAGGCCGCGCGAGGGCTTCCCGGTCACTTTGCGTCCCTGTAGGTCATAGCACGACGTTGCCATATCTTGACCATCTGACCTTGAGTGGAGGATACAACTTGGCATATCTCCACTCTGATATAAGATTTTGTCTTGCACAAGACATGACAGGATTGCGAACCGGACGCCACCATCCATGTTGCGATAGAAAGGGAAGAGAGGTCCACAGAGCCCGCCAACCCCTTCTACCCAGTAGTTCTTGTCAAGAGGGTCTTCCAAATTGGTCAGTTCCCAGCACTGCAAAAGACCGTTATTTAATGAAAAGTTTCCTGTAACTTCATATTCAGCTTGAGCATTGGCAATTCTGTCCCCTTCTTTTTTACAAAAGTCATAGAGCATCCACTCTTTCTCTCCTTTACAGGCATAAACTTGTTGGTTCTCCTCCCTAAACGCACACACATAGTTTCCCTGCTCGTAATATTTCTTATATTTCACGCTGTGAATAATCGTGTCTCCACTTATTTCCCATTTTTCCGTTGCATAGCGTGTGTTTCCTGTCCAATCCGTCCATGTAAGGCACATATTCCACACCTTGCCCTCTTCTACAAAGGGGACATAAGTTTGAGAAAGTATGCGTGAGCATGTCATGCACAAGCCAATTATGAAAAACGTCTTTAACTTCATTTCATTCTATTTTTCCCGATGATACATGTAAGTTGACACCTGTGGGCATATGGAACCTGCAGCCTATTGGAGACAGGATTTCACCGTCTCTCTTGATTATCACATTGCTCTGTTTTTCTGCCTTAACACATATGCGGTTAATAATGCCACCATCAACAATTAAAGTAGCATGTGGACGAACCGTTATTGTCACATTTCTGTATGCACTAATATTGTCTTTTATTGTCAATGATGCATTCTTACAAATGCAAATATGGTTGTACACGAAAGACTTCCCATCCCAAATGGTATCTTTTTCTATGTATAAGGTATCCTTCGTGTCAGGGTCATTGTCCGCCAGCCAGCCATTATTGTTTATGGGGCCTTTTCGGTAGTCCGAATCATCACCGTCCGGCGTGTCAGGAACCCAAGATGGACAATCTGATGGTTTGGGGCCGATTCCCCAAAAATAATACCCGTCTCCGTCTGCATCTTCGCATACAATATCAGAATCAGCATATATGTTAGAATGTATTTTCCCTGATAGATAATACGAATTTCTAAGTCCAGCCATACCAACAACGATATATCCATAGCCGCCTCCTTCGCCCCAATCCGTATCACTTCCCCAACTATTCTTTATCAGCCATGCTGTTTGTCCAACAAGAGGGCTATCATCATCAACAACAATTGCTTCCATGCCATTACCTGCAGGGCTGACAATATCCCCAGCATGAAGTGTCTTGTAACCAGCCAACACAACAGCATGCATCCACTTGGAGATACTTATCCCAACAGGAGCCCTAAATAACAAACGCTTCAAAGAATCCTCGCTCACATTTGATATGTTTACATGCGCATCTACTTTCACTGTTTCTAAAGGGGAAACGCATTTGTTCTGACAATCCACATTGGCTGCAGCATAAGCAAAACAGTCTTCTTCAACAATTCCATGTTCCTCGATGTATTTCATTGCGAGCCGCGCATACCCACCACTGCAATTTCCAGAAGAAGAACAGGAAATAAGTTCTTGCTCTGATAAATCATAATTTAGAAGTTTATTGTAATAAAGGTTTATATAAGCCTCCAACGTTCCGACAGCCCCAAATGCCCAGCAAGACCAACACCCACCCTGATTTTTTACAGGTGTCATCCAGTTTTTTCCATGTCTGTTACGCCAATCCCACTCATGGACGACAGAGCTGGTTGCCATTTTATCTTTTTGTGGAACCAAACTCGTTCCAGGCATTACAAAGACTCCACCACCATAATATTCAAACCCATATAATTTAGGGAGAGAACCGCCAAAAAGCGCCTTCTTTTCCTCGTATGTGTATCTGGAAATATGTGTCTCAGCTGCACTCCAAGTTTTCTTTTGTTTAATGAGGTTTCGGTTTAATTGCTTCACTATGTATGAAGACTGGTCTTTTTGAGTCAATGCACTGCGCCGGGCATACTCTTGCTCGGTTTCTTCCGACTCCGTAAGATGAATGCTATCCAATGTCAGCACAGCATTCTCTACTTGTATTATCAAACAACGCGGTATTATTTTGTCTAATGCAATTGATTCTAAAGCTATATGAGAAAAACTCCCAAACACGCTGTCAGAAAGAACTGGATAATTCTCATACACAAGGAACTCCAAATTGTTCGTGTCCTTCACAAGGACTCTTATATAACTTGTCTCGTCCGCCAGCCTAAAATTTCCTGTTATCGACAAAGACATGATGCAGCGGTTAAAGGCTAACGGAATAACTGTATCACAATTTATAGGTGTTTCGACAGGAATGTTGCTGTCACCATGTCCAGACATAGTAAAGCTGCGTGCATGAAATTGCGCAGACGCTTGTAGCAGTGACAAAAACACGGTAAAGAAAACAAGCAGCGATATTCTTCTCATAATTTATACGGGTTGAATAGACGTAACAATTTGCATATTGATTCATCACGACATGTTTGCCGCATTCACAGGAATGGGAAGGGCGATGTGCTGATGCGGCAGTTCGGGTTGCCTGCCTCTCGCGAGTCAACCACCAGTTGTGCGCTGGAATTGACACTAAGGGCAAGTGCCAACAGCATGCTAACAAAGACTCTCTTCATGTCCATCCTGTTTTTGGTTGTTAATGATGTCAAGTGCCGCAAATATACATTAAAATCCCAGTCCCGAAAGATATTTGCGCAATTATATCTTAAAACATGTTGATTTCAGGGCACTTTGTAATGCCAGCATAGCAACAAGAGAGTGTGAGTCACCTCACCACCCGCTTCTTCCCTCCTATTATATATAGGCCGCGCGAGGGCTTCCCGGTCACCTTGCGTCCCTGTAGGTCATAGGCGGTATGGCCGTCCCCGTTTGCTTCTCTTGGGCTTGGGATGCGCGTCACCAGTTCGCCCTTCTCATTCGGCCACAGGTCATAGAGCACCTCGCCGCCACGCTCAAAGTGGGCCAGGAGGGAACGGTAGTCATTACTCACCTGGCTGTTGCCCATCCATTCCATATACCAGGCTTGGGTGGGGCCAAAGATGCAGTCACGCCCATTCCATGAGGTTATGCCTATCCCCTTGATAATCGTGCGTCCATTCATTTCCACATATTCCAGGGGAACGGAAGTCCCGAATGAGCCTGTCTTGATTTCTTCTATCGTGCCAAATATGTAAGGTGTCCGCCCCTGGGTCAATTGGCAACTGGGCAACCTGAGACAATAGAGCTGTTTCCCTATTTCCCACCGAAAATCGTATGCAGGACAGGGCGATGCAATGTTTCCATAGGAATAAAAATACAGGCTGCTGATTACCACGCGCTGTATGTCCTGTTTCATTATGAGACACGCAATTGAATCTGGCTGTCCATCAATGTGCCGCCACACCTTCATGTACTTCGTGTCGTAACGCATAGTGTCTCCCTTGATATAGAAATCTGTACGCTCATAATTGGGAACAAGCTTTGTCACACCATTGTCATTCACCTCGGTGAACCAGGAGGCATATTTCAAAGTGTCCAGTTTGAGTTCTGTCCAGCGCGTCCCCTCTGCGTAGCACCCCTGAGCATAAGACACGGCTGCAAACATGGCGAGGCAGAGCATACACACAAAAATCCTTGTATTTATCATTTTCCTCATTTCCATGCACTTGAACAACTCATATTTGACTGTGGAACAAGTGTTGCCACAAAGGGAATGTGCCGCCAGCATCATACAGACAAATACTTTCTTCATGTCATTTTTCGTTTTCTTGTTGTTAATGATGTTTAGCACCACGAATGTACATGGAAATTCTCATTCCAGCAAGGGATTTTTATGACTATTTCTTAAAACATGTTGATTTCAACGTGTTTTGCAATACCTGCATAGCAACTGCACACCACCGTAAACTGTAAAAGGCAAAGCGGCCCGTGTTCCTTCCCGTCGAGATTGACCACATCCACCTTTACACTTCATCAAGCAAAAAGGAATCTTTAAGAAGCAGCCAAAGGCTACCCTCTCAACTTATCACATTGCCAAGTATCTTAGGACACCTGGGCACCATTTCCCTCCATCAAAGAGAGAGGAAGGATAAGCCAGAAAACAGAAAAGCCAGGCAGAGACAGCCCTCCGATATAGGGAAGAACGGTCTCTGCCTGGCTTTATAGCCTATGGCCTCAAGGGTGTTAGTTGTTCAGGCGGAACATCACAGGAAGGTTGAAGCGTGAGCGCACGTTGCGGTTGCCCTGCCTTGCGGGCTTCCACTTAGGCATGCTCTTGACCACACGAATGGCCTCTTTGGAGAGGTTCTCGTCGGGAGAGCGCTTGACCTCCACGTCCACGATAGAGCCATCCTTGTTGACCACGAATGATACGAACACACGTCCCTGCACACCCTGGTCCTGGCAAATGGCAGGATACTTCAGATGCTCAGAAAGCCATTTGAAGCAAGCCTCATCACCACCGGGGAACTGTGCGTTCTCCTCCACGACCTCGTAGATGCGGTCATCCTCATCAACCTCGACCACGGGACCCACAGGACCACTGGCAACCACCGCACTGGGAGCTCCAGTACCCACCACGGCTGTGATAGCCTGGTTGACCTCCTCGGTGGTCTCCACCTCCTCCTCGGGAAGCTCGGTGTCATCCTCCACCTCATTGATGAACTCCATCACAGTGGGGGCTGCTGCTGGGGGAGGTGCCATCATCTCCTGCTGCTGTGTGATGGGAATCATGTCCTCCTCCATCTTGAAATCATAGATCTTGTCGTTGTCCTCCACCACTTTCACCTCACGCTGCGTGAACTCAAAGGCAGTGAACAGCATGGCAAAAGCCAACACAAAGCCAATCAGTATGTTGGTTGACTTCTGGCTTCTCAACTCGTCGTTTGCGGTCATGTAAGCACTCATATTCTTTGTTACGTTTTTATTATTCAACGGCTCATGTATGTGCATCAGCACTTGGGCAAATTTACCACATTTTTTTAATACACGCTACCAAGGTACTTCATTTTTTATGCCATCGCTCACATTTTTCCCCTTGCGGGAGGTGGTTTGTGACATTTTGCGCTATCTTTGGGGACTGGAACTGGTAAACAGGACATCGATGACAAAGAAACGCTTTCCCGTGCTTCTTGCGGCAATATTATGCATTGCCGCAAGGGTGTCGTGCCAGGAAAGCACCAGCGTGTACAATTTCCTGGGTCTTCCCTACTCGGCTCATGCCATTGGACTGGGCGGGCACAACATCTCCCTTATAGAAGATGACATCACGCTGGTTCACCAGAACCCCTCACTGCTGTCCTGCGTGAGCAGCAAGACGCTGGGCTTCAACTTCCTCACTTACATGAAAGGCTGCAAGGCTGGAAGCCTGGCCTACGCACAGGCCGTGGGCAAACGGGGCACATGGGGCGTGAGCTCACAGTTTGTGGGCTATGGCTCAATGAGCGAGACGCTCCCCACAGGCGAGGTGATAGGCAAGATGCACGCACAGGACATCTGCGTGGGTGGCACATACGCCTACCTGCTGGGCGACAAGTGGTCGGGCGGCGCCACGGGAAAGGTCATCTACTCCCACTATGGGGAGTTCACCTCATGTGCGCTGGCCGTTGACCTGGGAGTCAACTACTTCCTGCCCGACAAGGAATTCTCGCTCTCGGTAGCGGCACGCAACATCGGCGGACAAGTGAAAGCCTTCGGCGACCACCATGAGCGTTTGCCCTTTGACCTGGAGGCTGGCTTCACCAAGGAACTGGGGCATGCTCCCATCAGCATCTCTGTGACCCTGGTTGACCTCACACGCTGGAGCAAGGACTATTTCTACTCCACCTCGGGCAAGATAAGCGGCGGGCGCGTGCTCACCAACCATTTCAACCTGGGAGTGGATGTCAAGCCAGCCAAGTTCATGTACCTGTCGGCAGCCTACAACTTCAGGCGGGCCTACGAGATGAAGGCTGCGGGCTCGTCGCATGCGGCGGGACTCTCCTTTTGCGCGGGAGTACAGCTGAAGAGGTTCAGCGCAGGACTGGGCTACGCGAAATATCATGTGGGAGCCCCCACCCTCTCATTCAACGTTGCATACAACTTCCTAAAGGATTGACATCATGAAGAAGATTACGATAGCCATAGACGGACACTCGTCATGTGGCAAGAGCACCATGGCCAAGGACCTGGCAAGAAGGATAGGATATGTGTATATCGACACTGGAGCCATGTACAGGGCTGTCACACTCTATGCCATGCGCAGGGGACTCATTCCCGACGGGCATGTGCAGGCTGGGGAACTGGAAAAGGAGATGCCTGGCATACGCATCACCTTCCACCTGAATGCCGACACCAACCGCCCCGACACCTACCTGAATGGCGAGTGCGTGGAGAGGGAGATACGCACAATGGAGGTATCGCGCCTGGTGAGTCCCATTGCCGCACTGCCCTTTGTGCGCACGGCCTTGGTGAAGATGCAGCGGGAGATGGGCAAGGAGAAAGGTGTGGTGATGGACGGGCGCGACATAGGCACCGTAGTCTTCCCTGATGCCGAGCTGAAAATCTTTGTCACCGCAAGTGCCGAGGTACGTGCCCAGAGACGGTATGACGAGCTGACAGCCAAGGGCGAGAAGTGCCAGTACGAGGAGATACTGGAGAACGTGAAGCAAAGGGA
>JBNMJN010000004.1:0-97389 GCA_050873805.1 Prevotellaceae bacterium
AAGGGAGCGAGCCACAGAAAGGACGCTGTCCCTGTGGGATGAATAGAGAGAGTGCTCCAGGACGCGCTGAGCCTCGACAGCCTCGGTGGTGCGAGAGACGATGGAATCCACGGCCTGCTTGTTGTCCGCAAGGCTGAGGGACACGTCATACGACAGGCTGTCGAGGCATGACTGACCGGAGCGAATGACAGAAAGGACATCATCGCTGTCGCCTGGGACTGGAAGGGAGGAGAGGACTGCGCGCTGGGTGGACTTGTAGTCGGAGAACATATCATGAACAGAAAGTACACGAAGCGTAAACTCACAATCATCAGGTATGTACTTACTAACAGAGGATGCCTTTACCGCAGTCAAATTAATTCCAGAAAGACGTATAGTGTAGGTTCCTGTCCCCATGCCCACAGGCAGGATTACCCTGACAACAAACAGTTCTCCCGCCTCGCTATGAAAACTCTCATTCTCGGACGAAAAACACGCCAAACGATAATCACCACTTGACAGGCGATTACTATACAAACGATGCGTCAGATTACCATCCGCTGGCAGAAAAAGACTACTTGTATTTGGCAAAGAAACATCATATTTCCCATTACTCTGGCAAAGCACAGCTCCCTCAGGAAGGGTCAGGTCAAGATTCCAGGCCGAATACCTTCGCTCATCACTATGAAGAGCGAAGACAAGCACCTTCACATTCCCATCAGCCAGCAAGACAGTGTCAAGGACTCCGCCTTTATCATCTGTTACAGAAGACAGCAGAACCGAATCTGATGTCGATTGCTGTGCACTAACCACTTCGCACATACCGAATGTGATTATAATGATAAGCAACAGTTTTCTCATACAAATTACTTCTTTGAGTGGCACCCTCAAGCAATGCTTGCACCTGGGCCTTGGTTCCTTTCACATGACATTGAGCATCATACATGCCCCCTTATTCTCCACAACTATAATTAGAACAGCATAGAGCGGTCTCGCAAAATTAAGTGTTTTTCGCATCGTGCAACACTCTTTTGCACTTTTTCTTGCAATATGAACCAATACGAACCTAATTCATAGAAAACAGCAGCAGAAAACATGCAGGTTCATAAAGAGTTCTCCTCATTGTGTGACACCTTCATCCCCACACGATGCCATCCTACTCAACGCAGCATACCACGCGTCACATTGTGCAAACACAGCCTGCCACATTGCACACACAGCGGCCCAGATGCGCAAACTTTTCCGCCCATTTCTTCGCAATTCTCCCATATTCGCCTTACCTTTGCAGCCCGAAACGCGACAAGCAAAACGTTACAGATATGATGAAGAGAGTAATGAGCATGCTGGCCTGCCTCATCCTGGCAGTGGGCAGCATCATGGCCCAGAGCGACAAGATTGTGGGCAACTACAAGGTGGAGCGCAACGGCGTGACAAGCAAGGTGAAAATCTTCAAGCACCAGGACGGCTACCGGGCGCAGGTGACCTGGGTGGACAACTTGAAGAAGGAGGACGGAAGCCTGCGCACCGATGAGCGTAACCCCGACAAGAGCAAGCGAGGCGTGCGCGCCGACCAGATTGTACTCATCGACAAGGTGACGTATGACAGCAAGAACAATGTGTGGACTGGCGGAAAGATTTACGACCCCACAAAGGGCAAGACCTACAAGGTGAAACTGTGGTTTGACGGGGACAAGGTGCTCAAGATGCGCGGCTACATAGGTCCGCTCTACGACACCAGCACCTGGAGGAAGATTGACTGAGCAAGGGGAAAAAAGCCCCCTGTACATAGCAAAGGCCCAGGCTGCGCCATGCAGTCCTGGGCCTTTGCTGCGGAAGGCTTCCAGGCCCCCACCGAAAAAGAGAGTTTCGCACGCATTCTGCCTTTGACCTCACGTCACAGCAGCTGATAATTGATGGCATAGGCCACAGCCTCGGCGGTGTTCCTTGCCCCCAGTCGCTTGAAGAGTTTCTGCTTGCAGGTCTTGACAGCATCCACTGACTTGCAAAGTTCGCGGGCAATCTCTGCCACCGTCAACCCCTGTCCCGCGAGAAAGAGTAGCCGGCGCTCCATGTCCTTCAAGGGCACGCACCTGCGCTTTTCCCAGGAGAGGCTTTTAGCGTTATATTCGTAGTATATGTCATCCGTGCTCCTCCGCATTCTGATATGCCCAGCACCATTTGCTGATGACATGGACATGGCACAGAGCACAAGGCGCGGACGGCTCTCCTCATCGGCATCAAGCAACGTGAAGGTGTGGTGCATGAGATGAACATTACGGCCATTTTGGATACGCGCATCACAATGGCAAGAAAAATCCGTCCATTCTTCGACCGAGAATTGTCGCGTCAGTTCCTTCCAAGCCGTTCCAAGATTACGCAACATCTCCAAGTCTTCTGGCACTATGCATGTCCTGTAAAAGGAAAACCCTCTTCTCTGAACCTCGTCTGCCGGCAAGCCGCAAAGGAAATCAAAGTTTCCTGACACATACAAGAAACCACCTCTGACACAATCAATGAGAATTATGCTTTGATACATGCTTCTGGAGAAAGCCACGGCCGCTTTCACCAAAACGCTCTGGCGAAGAGCGTACTGGCCAGGCAATTCCACCCTGCCACTGGAAACATTTTGAATATTCTCTCTCATGTCACCTCAGCAATATTTCATCTCAGGCAATATTTCTGGCGCGAACTCACACCTGGGGTCTGGGTAGTCCCAGTTTGCCTCTCCGTATGCCAGCATCGACTTCACAGCACATTTCCGCCTGTTTTCCTGACAAAAATCCAGCACCTGGCATGATGAGCAACGGCTTTCCGCGCGTATGCCAAAAATTGTTTTTGCTTCCATACCAGCGTGTCAGCATGCGCTCCTTTTATCCAGTAAGGTCTGCGAAAAGTGCGATTCGCCCACCACACTCTCCCACTCCCCTGCTGAGGCGAAAGCCCCACAAAATTTGTGAAGCACGGCAGGAAAACTTCACAAAGTTAAACCTTTTAGAAACTATCACAGCAAAAGAAAGCCAATTTATCCACACACATTATGCACTTTCACCCTTTGGGGTGTTTTTTCCCCATTTCCACCAAGATAAAGGCATTCCACAAAGACAAGCCCAAAAAAACATCTTAATTTTGCGTTAATTTCCACAAGCACGAATTGCTTACATGACAACCATTGCAACAAATACAAGCACGCAGAGAAAGATGAGCACAAAATTATTTTTTTCATAGCCATGCTCACTTGGGCAAATTCGCTATTTGCCCAAGTCCAGAACTTCAAAGGACGAGTGGGCGCAGAGGACGGGAAGCCACTGGAGTATGTAAGTGTGGCCCTACTGTCGGCCAAGGACTCCACCGCAATCACCGGCTGTGCCACACAGGCAGACGGAACCTGGGCCTTTGCTCATACGGAAGACGGAAGGGAAGTTCTGCTGAAGGTGAGCATGATGGGATATGAGACCCAGTACTTCCAGGAACCATTCCCCGAAAGCATCACATTGAGGGAGGTCACCTCCACCATGAAAGAAGCACTTGTGGCAAGAACACGCAAATATGTCAAGGCCAACCCACGAGGCTTCATTGTACAGATGGAGGGGAATCCTCTGAGCCAACTGCCATCGTCACTGGACGCGCTCAGGGAGATGCCACTGATAGAAGGCACGGGGACAAACCTCACGGTACTGGGACGCGAAGGTACGCCCGTCATATACATTGAGCACCGGAAGATACAGGACATGACGGAGGTGCAGACTCTGAACCCGTCCGAAATCAAAAGTGTCGAGATTATCACCCGCCCAGGCCCCAAATACGGCAAAGAGGTGACCTCGGTCATCATCATCCATCTCAAGCAAAAGCACCCAGGGTTGGCTGGATATGTGTCGGGCACAGGCTCTGCGGCAGAGAGACTCTCAGGTTATGCATACAGCAACCTGTCATACACCTTCCAAAACGGGACCAGCCTCTATGCCGAGGCCAATGGGAATAGCAGTGGGTACAAGATGCAGAATTCCTTCTCAGACAGATATGTGCCAGAGAATGTCTCCTCGTCAACCATCGGGACAAACGTGGGGCGCACAAAGAAGTTTGAAGTAACCGCAGGCGGAAGCCATGACTTCAGGAAGGGACACTCCCTGGGAGCCAGATACTCCTACACTCGCACGCCATCGTCCATCGCGACAGCCAACGCTCACAACCAATCGACCAACAACCTGGTCACCACGCTGATGGACACGCACACCAGCACCGGCACACAGAGTTGGAGACACTATGCCAATGCCTACTCCTACCTGAAACTGAGCAAGCCACTCTCGCTCACCATTGATGCCGACTACCTGTGGGGAAACTCACCAGAGCACACGGCCATCACAGAGCAGACTGATGCCGAAGAGCCCTGGCTGATGAGCACCAGCAACCAAAAGGACTACAAAATGGCCGCAGCAAAGGCCGACCTGGAAGGAAACTGGAAGAAGTGGACTCTACAGACGGGCATGAACTATTCGTTCACCAAGAACGACCTTGCCTTTGCCAGCGCAGCAAGCAATGGCATCATGCCCTTCCAGTCATCTGAAGACCAGGAGCGGCAAAACCTCTATGCCGTATATGGCACTGCCACTTACCAGATGAATGAGCGCTGGGCTTTCACGGGCGGACTGAGATGCGAGGTGACGGACTTCAACTACACAAGAAACAACGAGAAGGTGGACGCACAATCAAGAAACTACACCGACAGGCTGCCTGAACTTGGAGTAAACTACACACACAAGCGCATGACACTGGGGCTCACCTACAACAGCACGGCCTACCGCCCCACCTACAGCGACCTCAACAACAACTACACCTACATCACACACACCTCATGGGCCACAGGCAACCCGCTGCTGAAAAGCAACATCATCCGAAACCTGGAGGCCACTCTCGCCTGGAAGCAGACTTATGTGTCGCTCACTTACTGCCGACGATTTCGAAACTTCCAGACCATATACCGCTATGTGCCCGAAAGCCAAGTGAACCTACGGCAGAACATCAACATGCCAGGCTTCAATGACTTCCGGCTGGTAGTGTCACAGAGTTTCGATCTCAAATGGTGGCATCCTTCATTGCAAGGCATGCTGATGCTGGAGGACTTGGAGTATGGCGAGGAGGGATGGAAGCGTTCCTACAAGAAGCCATTCTTCCAACTAACCACCAAGAACCGCATCGACCTCCCCTGGAAGATATATGCCTGGGTAGGGGCCACCTGGAGGGGGCGCGGCAATGTGACCACCGTGTATTACGACAGGCACAACTTCTCGGCCTACCTGCAGATGAGCAAGAGTATCAAGAACTGGAGTCTGTCAATGACCGTCAACGACTTCACACACACCAGCCGCCTCAGATACAGGATTGACACCAATGGCGTAGCTTATGCCAGCAGCCAGAAGGGCAGCACCTGCATGCTACAGCTCTCAGCCACCTATATGTTCAATTATAAGAACAAGAGGGAATACAAGGGCAAGGGAGCGGCAGGCAAAGAAATGAACCGCCTGAACTAAACGATTACAAAGATGCCGCTTCTCATGCCAGCATTCCCTTTCTGCCCACAGCATGCAGTGCGGAGCGGCCTTTGAGTCAAGGAAAGCCGCACAGCATCAAGTAGAAGTGTGCACCACGCGTCAGCCCAGCACCAGCTCCACGGGGCAATGGTCGCTGCCCATGATATCCGTCAGGATATTGGCCTCACGCACCTGGGGGAGCATCCGCTGCGAGACGAGGAAGTAGTCGATGCGCCAGCCTGTGTTCTTCTCACGGGCATGGAAGCGGTAGCTCCACCAGGAGTAGATGCCCTCCTGGGTGGGATGCAGATGGCGGAAGGTGTCGGCAAAGCCAGCCTCCAGGAGCGTGGTCATCTTGCCGCGCTCCTCATCGGTGAAGCCCGCGTTCTGATGGTTGGTCTTGGGATTCTTGAGGTCAATCTCCTCATGCGCCACATTCATGTCGCCGCACACCACCACGGGCTTGCGGCTGTCAAGGCCCTTGAGGTAGTCCAGGAAGTCATCCTCCCAGCGCATGCGGTAGTCCAGCCGCCGCAAGCCATCCTGGCTGTTGGGGGTATAGACACACACCAGGAAGAAGGCATCCATCTCCAGCGTTATCACCCTGCCCTCATGGTCGTGCTCATCGATGCCCATGCCATAGGTGACGGCCAGGGGCTCGTGACGGCTGAAGATGGCCGTGCCACTGTACCCCTTCTTGTCGGCATAGTTCCACCAGGAGTGGTAACCGGGGAACTGCAGGTCGAGCTGTCCCGCCTGCATCTTGGTCTCCTGCAGGCAGAAGAAGTCTGCATCAAGCGACTGGAAGACCTCGCAAAAGTTCTTCCCCACCACGGCCCGCAGGCCATTCACATTCCAACTTATCAGTTTCATTGCGGTTGTGCGGTTATTGTGTGTTTGTGTGCGGTTGCATTAGTGCCACGCAGGCAGGCATAGTAACTGCGCGAGAGCAGCAAGCCGTGGCTCACGCTGCACCATCCCACCGGGACTGGACTGGCAGCGTCCACCTGCCTGGCCTGCACAGCATCGCGGCACATGAGTTCGGCCTCGCAGGCGCGGAGCAGCGGGCATGCCAGCCGGCCGATGATGCCTGTGGCACGAAACGAGTACACCGCGAGCTCGCCCCATGGAGTGCCCAGGACACGGACCTCGTCCTTCACATTATTATATATATGCCCCTCGCTGTCATGGGCAAGCCGCTCAGGAAGCGAGGCCACAAGGTGGCGCAAGGCCTCATGGCCATCCTCGATGTGCACGCGGCGCGGGCAGAAGAGCCTGCTGACAGCATTGATGCAACGCGACCACGAGCGCTGGTAGCGCAAGGGGCCTCCCAGCCATTGCTCGAAGAACTCGGGATGGCGGGCATTGAGCACATCTATCACATGGTGCTTCAGCAGCCGGTCGCTCTTGCGCTTCCCGCCCTTCTGCACCCTGTAGCGAAGTCCCAGTTCGGGCAGACGCACGACCTCGCCCCCATCCTTGAGCATATTTATCCAGAATTCCCAGTCCTCGCGCGCAACAATCTCGGCGCAATAGCCATCCGTGCGGTCATAGTCGGCACGGCGGTACATGGCACAGGCCGCCAGCACATTCCTGTGCGCCTCCCTCTTCAGAGTGAAGGCGGGCAAGCGCCACGGGCCTGTACGCTCCCCGAAGAACTCGGCCGCGGGAGCCACCACCTTCACCTCGGGACGCGCCTGCAGCACCTCCACCGCCTGCCCGATGAACTGTGGCATGAGCAGGTCATCGGCATCCACAGGCAACACATATTCCCCATGCGAGGCAGCGATGGCGGCATTGCGCGCATGGCACACCCCCGCATTCTCCTGGTGAAGGACACGCACGCGGGGGTCAGTGGCCGCCAGCAAGCGCAGGACTGCGAGCGATGAGTCGGTGGAGCCATCGTCCATACACAGCACCTCGATGTCGGCATAGGTGGAGGCAAGCACGCTGCACACGGTGTCGGACACCCAGGCGGCGGCATTATATACAGGGATGATTACGGATACCATATTCTATTTTATTGGCAAAAATACACAAATAAAACGGGAGGCACAACAGGGAGACCCATGAAATGCACTTCTGCGCATCCCCTTGCACGCTGAAGGCCGAAATGTTTCAATTTCCAGCACTTGCCTTTGCCATATCGGGGGAAATGCGTAATTTTGCACGGTTTTACCTTAAATGTGCAATATTACACACACATCATATATCTATAAAGTATGAGCTTAAAGATTGTAGTACTTGCCAAGCAAGTACCCGACACGCGCAACGTGGGTCCCGATGCCATGACCGCAGAGGGCACCGTAAACCGTAGCGCACTGCCTGCCATCTTCAATCCCGAGGACTTGAACGCGCTTGAGCAGGCTCTCAGACTGAAAGACCAGAATCCTGGAACCACAGTCACCGTAGTGACCATGGGTCCCGGACGTGCAGCAGAAGTCATCCGCGAGGCCATGTACCGTGGGGCAGATGGCGGCTACCTGCTTACTGACCGCGCCTTTGCCGGTGCCGACACCCTGGCCACCAGTTATGCCCTGGCCACTGCCATCAAGCATGTGCAGCCCGATGTGGACCTCATCATCGGTGGCCGCCAGGCTATCGATGGCGACACGGCACAGGTGGGCCCGCAGGTGGCAGAGAAGCTGGGACTGAACCAGATCACCTACACCGAGGAGATCCTGTCCTGCGAGAATGGCACCATACGCGTGAAGCGTCACATCGACGGCGGTGTGGAGACTGTGGAGAGCGCACTTCCCTGCGTGCTCACAGTGAACGGGAGCGCGGCTCCCTGCCGCCCACGCAACGTGAAGCGCGTGATGAAGTTCAAGCGTGCCAAGGCACCCATGGAACTGGCGCCTGGCACCACCTGGGCCGACCAGCCCTATGCCGCGCAGTATGACCAGAAGCCCTACCTGAAACTGGGGCAGCTCACCTGCGCCGACGTGAACGCCGACCTGCAGCAGTGCGGACTGGCAGGCTCGCCCACCAAGGTGAAGAACGTGGAGAACATCGTGTTCAAGGCCAAGGAGAGCAAGGTGCTCACAGGCAGCGACGAGGATATTAACGCACTGGTGCAGGAGCTCCTGGCCAGCCACACTATCGGATAAAGAGGAGGAAAGGACACATGAACAACGTATTCGTATATTGCGAGATAGAAGGCACCAAGGTGGCCGAGGTGAGCCAGGAACTGCTTACCAAGGGCCGCAAACTGGCCGACACGCTGGGCGTGCAACTGGAGGCCATAGCCGCTGGCAGCGGCATCACCGGACAGGTGGAGGAGCAGATTCTGCCCTATGGAGTGGACCGCCTGCACATCTTCGACGCACAGGGGCTGGCTCCCTACACTTCCAAGCCCCACACTGCCGTGCTGGTGAACCTCTTCAAGCAGGAGCAGCCCCAGATATGCCTGATGGGCGCCGATGTGGTGGGACGTGACCTGGGCCCCCGTGTGAGCTCGGCCCTGCACAGCGGCCTTACCGCCGACTGCACCGCCCTGGAGATTGGCCCTCACGATGACAAGAAGCAGGGCAAGCACTACGAGAACCTGCTCTACCAGATTCGCCCCGCCTTTGGCGGCAACATCGTGGCCACCATCGTCAATCCCGAGAACCGTCCCCAGATGGCCACCGTGCGCAGCGGCGTGATGAAGGCCGAGGTGCTGGATGCCAACTACAAGGGCGAGGTCATCATCGAGGATGTGGCCAAGTATGTGCCCGAGACTGAGTATGTGACGCGCGTGCTCGACCGTCATGTGGAGGCTGCGAAGAACAACCTGAAGGGTGCTCCCATCATCGTGGCTGGCGGCTACGGTGTTGGCTCACGCGAGGGATTCGGCTTGCTCTACGAACTGGCGCATGTGCTGCATGCCGAGGTGGGCGCAAGCCGCGCGGCTGTGGACGCTGGATTCTGCGACCACGACCTGCAGATAGGCCAGACGGGAGTGACCGTGCGGCCCAAGGTGTACATTGCCTGCGGCATCAGCGGCGCCATCCAGCATGTGGCAGGAATGAAGGAGAGCGGCATCATCATCAGCATCAACAACGATGAGAACGCCCCCATCAACCAGATTGCCGACTATGTAATCAACGGCACGGTGGAGGAAGTGCTGCCCAAACTGATCAAGTATTACAACCAGAACAGCAAGTAAGGTTATACGGTTTTTCGGTTATACGGTTTTATGGTTATGCGGTTATATGGTATGCGGCTGTACGGACATTTGCCCAACAGCCCCCGTACTGTAAACCGCAAGACCGCATAACCGTAAAACCGCATAACCGTAAAACCGCATAACCATAAAACCGTAAAACCGCAAGAAGATATGTCTAACTACTATAGCGACAGGAAAGAAATCAAGTTTGAGCTGGAGAACAGTCCGCTGATGCAGCGCATCGTGGAGCTCAAGGAGCGCGCCTATGAGGACAAGGACCAGTATGACGAGGCACCCCAGGACTTTGCGGATGCCATGGACAACTACGAGCGTGTGCTGGACGTGGTGGGCGACATCACGGCCAACGTGATTGCGCCCAATGCCGAGGACGTGGACGCTGAAGGGCCTCACTGCGAGAACGGCCGTGTGCGCTACGCCAGCAAGACCTACGAGAACCTCAACACCATGGTGCAGGCTGGCATGAACGGCATGACCATGCCCAGGCGCTACGGCGGCCTGAACCTGCCCGTGACCGTCTATACGGCTGCCAACGAGATTGTGTCCACAGGCGATGCCGGATTTGAGAACATCTGGTCACTGCAGGACTGCATCGAGACGCTCTTCTGCTTCGGCAGCGAGGAGCAGCGCCAGAAGTATATCCCCCGTGTGTGCGCCGGCGAGACCATGTCAATGGACCTCACCGAGCCCGACGCAGGCTCCGACCTGCAGAGTGTGATGCTCAAGGCCACCTACGACGAGGAGAACCAGTGCTGGCGACTGAATGGCTCAAAGCGCTTTATCACCAACGGAGACTCCGACATCCACCTGGTGCTGGCACGCTCTGAGGCTGGCACACGCGACGGACGTGGCCTGAGCATGTTCATCTACGACAAGCGCGATGGTGGCGTGGACGTGCGCCGCATCGAGAACAAGCTGGGCATCCATGGCTCGCCAACGTGTGAGCTGGTATATAAGAACGCCAAGTGCGAGATATGCGGCGACCGTAAACTGGGCCTCATCAAGTATGTGATGTCCCTGATGAACGGTGCCCGCCTGGGCATTGCAGCCCAGAGCGTGGGCCTGTCACAGGCTGCCTATGACGAGGCCGTGGCCTACGCACGCGACCGCAAGCAGTTTGGCCGAGCCATCATCGAGTTCCCCGCAGTGGCCGAGATGATAAGCAACATCAAGGCCAAGCTGGACGCAGGGCGCGCCCTGCTCTACCAGACAGCCCGCTATGTGGACATCTACAAGGCTCTGGAGGACATCGCCCGCGAGCGCAAGCTCACTCCCGAGGAGCGTGCCGAGATGAAGAAGTTCAGCAAGCTGGCCGATGCCTTCACTCCCCTGGCCAAGGGCATGAACAGCGAGTATGCCAACCAGAACGGCTACGACTGCATCCAGGTGCACGGCGGCAGCGGCTTCATGCTTGAGTATGCCTGCCAGCGCATCTACCGCGACGCACGCATCACCAGCATCTATGAGGGCACTACCCAGTTGCAGACGGTGGCAGCCATCCGCTATGTGACCAATGGCTTCTACTCATCGGTCATCGAGGACTATGCCCAGATGCCTGTGGCTGCCGAGCTGGAGGGCATCAAGACCCGCGTGGCTGCCATGGCCGGGAAGTTCAACGCCTGCGTGGCTCTGGTGAAGGAGGCCGAGAACCAGGAGGTGCATGACCTGTGCGCACGCCACCTCTACGAGATGGCCGCCGATGTGATCATGTGCTACCTGCTCATGCAGAACGCGTCCAAGGCTCCCGAGCTCTTCGCACGCTCGCTGCAGGTGTTTGCCAACCATGCCGAGGCAGAGGTGGCCAAGCACTCCATGCTGGTAGAGCGCATGGGCGCAGAGCAGCTTGACAACTACCGACAGGCGTGAGGTGAGGTTTGTGAGGTTATGAGGTTGTGAGGTTATGAGGTTATGAGGTTGTGAGGTTATGAGGTTATGAGGTTATGAGGTTATGAGGTTGTGAGGTTATGAGGTTATGAGGTTATGAGGTTATGAGGTTGTGAGGGCAAATGCCAAGCAGCCACTTCCACCCCCTATAGAGAGCCACGCAACAGCACAACCGTGCAACAGCACAACCGCGCAACAGCACAACCGCGCAAAACCGCAAAACCGCAAAACCATACAACCGCACACAACCATACAACCGCACACAACCGTACAACCGCAAAACCGTACAACCGCACAACCGCACAACCGCAAAGCCACACACAACCACAGCGAAAGGGGGAACCTCATGAGGGGGGTTCCCCTTTTTGATGCAGCAAGCGTAAAAGAGACTTAAAAAGGCAAGGAAAAGCCTGCGCATGTTAAACCACGCGCACAGGAAAGAGTCAGACTCTCGGACACAAGAACATCACACGACCAATGGAAAGAAGAATCAGGCTGGCAGCCCTGCTACTGCTCATGCCCCTGCTTGCGCTCGCCCAGCGCGTCACAATTACGGGCACCGTCACCGACGCAGCCGACGCCAGTCCCCTGCCAGGCACCTCGGTGGTGCTGCTCAGCCCCAAGGACAGCTCACAGGTGACAGGCATCTCGACCGACGAGAACGGCAAGTTCCGCATGCCCGCCGTGAAGGCAGGCCAGTACATCATGCGCCTCACCTTTGTGGGATACGTCACCCAGTGGAAGGACATCACCCTGGCCAAGGGCAAGAAGGAGGTGAGCCTGGGCACGCTGAGCATGCGGGAGAACGCCAGCATGATGAAGGAGGCCGAGGTGGTGGCCTCGGTGGCGCAGGTGGAGATGAAGGCCGACACCTTTGTCTATAACGCTGATGCCTACCGCCTGCCCGAAGGCTCGGCCCTGGAGGAACTGGTGAAGAAGCTCCCCGGCGCCGAGGTGAGCGACGACGGAACCATCAAGATCAACGGCAAGACGGTGTCCAAGGTGATGGTCGAGGGCAAGGAGTTCTTTGACAACGACACCAAGATGGCCATGAAGAACCTGCCCACCAAGATGGTGAAGAAGATAAAGGCTTACGACAAGAAGAGCGACTACACACGCATCACAGGCATCGACGACGGCGAGGAGGAGACCGTGCTCGACCTCACGGTGAAGAAGGAGATGAAGGAGGGCTGGATAGCCAACATCGACCTGGGCTACGGCACCGAGGACCGATATACGGGCAAGGCCAATGTCAACCGCTTCCTCGACCACACGCAGTTCTCCCTCATCCTGAGCCGCAACAATGTCAACGACAACGGATTTGGCTGGGGAGGCCCGCGCTGGGGAGGCGGCGGGGGCATCACCACCAGCACCATGGCAGGAGCAAACTTCTGGTGGGACAATGGCAAGCCCGACTACACGGCGGGACTCTTCAAGGTGGGAGGCAACGTGCGCTACAGCCACTCCAAGAGCAACTCCACCACCAAGTCCAACAGCGAGACTTTCCTGGACAACGTGCACTCCACCTTCAGCAACCAGATGAACCAGAGCCTGAGCACGAGCAGTAATGTGAACGTGGGCGTGCGACTGGAGTGGATGCCCGACAGCATGACCAACATATTCTTTCGACCCAGTTTCTCGCATTCTGAATCAGACCGTAAAGGATACAGTAGAAGTGTGACCTTCAACGATGACCCCTATGCCACCTACAACGGCCTGACGATGACCGACCCGCTCACCCAGTACAACCTGGAGGAGAACCGCATGATACGCGACAGCATAGCCGTCAATGACAACCAGCGCAGCAGCATGTCGGACAGCCACAGCAACCAGGTGGAGGGCCGACTGCAGGTCAACCGACGCCTGCAGAAGGCGGGGCGCAACGTGACCCTCAACCTGAGAGGCTCCTACCAGGACAGCCAGAGCGAGTCCTTCAGCCGCTCGGTCATCAACTACTTCCAGCGCGGAGGCAGCGACTTCACCAACCAGTACATCACCTCGCCCAGCAAGTCCTACAGCTACAGCACGAAGCTGAGCTACACCGAGCCTATTACCCGGGCCCTCAACCTGCAGCTCAGCTACCAGTTCCAGTACCGCTACAGCGACAACGACCGCAGCATGTACAGCATCGACAGCCTCCTCAGCAAGTTTGGCGGCTACTACACCCAGGAGCAGCTCTACCTGGGCTACATCCCAGGACTGGACTCCCTCGACTACTGCTACAATGCCGAGAACAGCCAGTATGCCACCTACCGCGAGTACAATCACGAGGCCAACCTCATGTTCAGGTACAAGCAGGGCGAGAACCGCCTCAACTTCGGCATCAGCCTGCAGCCACAGACCACCCACATGGACTACGCGCGCAACCTGCTCGACACCACCGTGGTGCGCCACACACTCAACTGGGCGCCGCGCATCGACTACCGCTGGAAGATAAGCAACACCAGCCAGTTGCGCGCACGGTTCAACGGATGGATGTCACAGCCCAGCATGACCGACCTGCTGGAGGTCACCGACAGCAGCGACCCACTGAACATCCACACGGGCAACAGCGGACTGCGCAGCAGCTGGCAGAACAACCTGGACTTCTTCTACAACGCCTATGTGTCCGACAAGCAGCGCGGATGGATGGTCAACGCGCGCTTCAGCCAGACGCGCAACAGCATCAGCAGCGCCACCATCTACAACACCGAGACGGGTGCACGCTACACACGACCCATGAACATCGACGGCAACTGGAACACCGGGGGAGCCATCATGTTCAACACCGCAATGGGCAGGAAGAAGTACTTCAACGTGCACACCTTCACCAACCTCAACTACAGCCACAACGTGGGCTACCTGAGCAGCAACAGCGACGGAAGCAACTGGGGCAACATATACCTGCCCAATGGCAGCATCAACATGGACTACATCTTCGGCGCCACCCCGCTGCAGAAGGCTGCCACCAAGACCACCAACGTGAACGAGAACGTGCGCCTGAACTTCCGCAACGACCTGCTTGAGGTGGGCGTGAACGGGGGCGTGAACTACCAGCACGCGCGCTCGGACTTGCAGAAGAGTGCCAACATGGACAACTGGAGCTTCAACTACGGGGGCAACCTCACCATCAACGCGCCCTGGGGAACAAGCCTCAGCACCGACATCGGCGAGCAGTGCCGCCGTGGCTACGAGGATGCGAGCATGAACACCAACGAGCTCATCTGGAACGCGCAGGTGAGCCAGTCCTTCCTCAAGAACAGGGCGGCCACCATCAGTGTGCAGTGGTACGACATCCTGAGGGAGCGCAGCAGCATCAGCCGCTCTATCAGCGCCACCATGCGAAGCGACTCCTGGAGCAATGCCATACACTCCTATGTGATGGTGCACCTCATCTACAAGCTCAACCTCATGGGCAGCAAGGGCGCACGCATGAAGGGCTTCGGAGGGCCTGACGGGCGTGGAGGAGGTCCCGGCGGACCAGGTGGAGGCCCCGGCGGACGCTTCTGAGGCGGCGCCCCCTCCCATCCCCCCCCTTGGGCCAAAAGCCCCCTCCAGCCTCTCCATTCCCCCAAAAGATGCAGAAAGGGCAAGTCCCCTTCCCCATAAGCAGAGGGGCGGAAGCGGCCCCGTATCCGCCTACCGCCCGGTGGCCATGGCACTCTTACCCCATAAGCATAAGCACGGAAGCGGTCCCTCCCCCCTGGGGGAGGCTGGGAGGGGGCTCTCAGCAAGATGCTTCTTTCCTGGCTCTGCGATAAGTTCCATTGGCATGCAGAGCCTACTGGATGCCAATGCTGTCCCCCACCCTCTACCGCGAGGCGCAAGCCCCATCGCGCCACCCCCATCACCACATGCGGCTGCCCCTTTCGTTCAGCCTGGGCTGGACGGTCAATGCAGCCGCATGCGATCGCCATCGCAACGCACTGCGTTGGCAAATGCGGCGCACTGCGTTGGACATCGCGGTGCGCTGCGTTTTTTTGCACGCGCCCATAACGCAATGGACACGAGGAGACAGGAGAAGCCCTCGGACGCATCCCTCCCGCCATGGAAGGCCGTCCGAGGGTTTCTCTTGTCTCGGCGCATGACTCAAGTCCTGACTTATGCCATTAGGCGCGCGACGCTCTCCCAGGCCCTTGCCAGGGCATGCCCCCCTCAGGGCATCACCAGCACCTTACGGCCTGCATGGATATAGAGGCCAGGGGAGGCGGGACGCTCCAGGCGCATGCCCTGCAGCGTGTACCATGCGCCAGACGCCTCCTGGCAGGCAGGAGCGCCGCCGATGCCGCTGGCCTGGGAGCGGCTGTGGGCAAAGACCCAGCCAAGTCGCGCTGCGCTGTAACTCTGTATGCAGGTCGTCTCGTGCGTCCAGCCCTCCACCGTCTCATACTCTGCCTCGTCGCCCAAGGCACGCAGCTGGGTGATGAAGTCCTGGGCGATGGCGCGCACCTGCTCGTTCATGATCTTGTCGGCAAGCCCCATCACATTATATACAGGCGTGGTGGCAACCGCCTCGGCCGACATCCCCTTGGGATTGGCGGCACAGGGCATGCCTGCCGCAAAGTAGTGGGGATAGGTGGAGAGCATCTTCCAGGTGCCTGTGCCCCCCATCGAGCCACCGAAGATGTAGATGCGCGTGGTGTCGATGCCCTCGGTGCGCACGGTGAAGTCGAGCAGAGCCTTGACGTTGCCAGCCATGCCGCCCCATCCGCGCGACCTGTCGGAGCACTGGGGCACCAGCATCACGGCGGGTATCTGCTGGCGGTGGAGATAGGTGGCGATGGAGTCGATGCCTGGCTCCTGCATCTGCGTCACATTGTCCGTGCCGCAGCTCGACCCTCCGTGCAGATAGATGACCAGAGCCTTGCCGCCCGCTGCCCCGCTGGAGATGTCGGCCTTGCGGTAGCCCATGTCCGTGCCCGCAAAGTCGCGCTTGAGTGCCTTGAAAGTGACTGCCCCCACCTGCACGTCCTGGCCTTTGCCTGTGACATGGGTGAGCAACAGCAGGAGCAGGAGCAGCAGCCCTCTGCCAGTGGTGTGATGTAGTGTGAAGTGGTTCATTGTGCTATCTTTTTGTTATGTATGTTTCCTTCGCTGTCCGTCACGCTGCGGATATATGCGCCATGGCAGGGAGGAGCCTGGAGCCGCCCTCCATCCAGCGTGTAGTAACTGGCGGCACGCGGCAGAAAGCCCTGTCCCGCCAGTCCATCGGCCCCCGTGGGCGTGCATGCCACATCGGCCTTCACATAGCGGCCAGCCTGCGTCCAGGCGTATGAGCCTGTGGCTGTGGCCGGCTGAGTGCCCGTCCAGAAGCACTGCTCCTGCACGCGCTGTGCCGAGAGCGGCGCCAGCAGGCTCTCCTCCAGGCGGCACGCCTGCTCCCTCAGGAGTCCGCTGGCCGAGAGCAGCACATAGCGCCCTGTGGGATTGCAGGGCATGAGCACGGTCATCAGGGCACGGTCGCCCGCCACCAGGGTATAGTAGCGGCCTGCCACCGCATCCACCCCGCGCAGGTAAGCCGCCGTGCGGCTGCCCCGCACCTTGGGCTCCACGCCCCCCTGCTGCCCGCCTATGGCCAGCAGGTAGCCGCCATTGATGTGGATTGCGCTGCGGTTCACATCGATGCCCTCCTCGTGATGTCCGCCAGCCGAGAAGGCCAGCAGCACTCCCCCGTTGAGCGTGAGAGCAGCCGCCTCCAGGTCGCGTATGTTGGTGTCTATGGCATCGTTGCCATTGCTCACGCAGTGCACGAAGCCATCGTTCATCACGATGCGCCCCGAGGTGTTGATGCAGTCATCGTAGCACTCGGCCAGAATCGTGCCCCCATTGATGGTGATGGAGGTCTTCGACTCCAGTCCCTCGCCTCCCTCGTGACTGGTGTACAGGCTGATGCGGCCGCCATTGACGGTGACCGGGCCGTCGGCCTTGATGGCCTTGGGCTTGCACTGCGTGTCGATGTCGGTGGTAGGCTCGTCGCCATAGATGAGTCCTGTGTTGCGGCACATGACGATGGGGCGGGCCGCAGCACCGTCCCCGCTTCCATCGGACATGCCTATGGTCACCGTGCCATCGGTGACGATGCACTTGCTGCCCGTCCCTGTGCAGGTGAGTGCCAACTGGCCGCCCAGGATGATGATTGCCGAGTCGGCCTTCAGCGCAGCAGCCTTGGTGGTGTCGATGACCCCGTCCTCCTCCCCCACAGTCGCGTTGCCGCTGACCATAGCGGTGAGGCAGCCACCCTCGATGGTGATGGAGTCATTGGCCTTGATGGCCTTTCCGCCATCGGCGATGCAGGTGAGGTCTATCATGCCCGCACCTTCGGCAACGCGCACCGAGTGCTTCGAGGCCACCGCATGCCGGCAGTTGGCCTGCACGCTCAGTTCCCCGCTCCCGGCCAGGGTGAGCGTGGCCTTGGAGTAGAGACATGCCTTCTGCTCCCCATCGGGCGCGTCGGCAAGGCTGCTTGAGGTGCCCTCGGCAAGCAGCAGGGTGCAGGCGGACTTGCCCTTGAGGCTGATGGCGCCGCCCTCCCGGTTGGCAAGCGAGAGTCCGTGCAGCACCACCACCGATGGGCGGTTGCCCTCGATGGCGAGGCTCCCGTTGGCCGACTCACCGCTCAGCACAGCCACCAGCGGCAACGCGGAATCGGCCAGCGAGACGCTCACATGCGCCCCACTGGCCTGCACGCTCAGCCCCCCTACGGCTGGCGCGACATCCACGGTGTCCCCCTGGTAGGAGATGCGGATGGTGTCGGCAGTCTGCGCCTGCAGCGACACCACCGCGCCCAGGAGTAGGGCGAGGGCGCACAACAAACCGTTCCCTCTCATCCCCTTCACCTCCTGCTCCTGGGACTTCGTCCTGCCGACTTGCGCTGCCTCAGCCTGCGCTGTATGTCACTCTCCACACGGTAAAACTTCTGCAGCTGCCCTGGTGTGAGCACCGTGGCAAAGCGGTCGGTGTAGGCGATGCGTATGCTCTGGGCACGCTGCTGGCGCTCCATGCGCTGCTTGACACGCTCGGCAGCCTCGGCCGAGGTCTTGGCCGCAGCGTAGGCCTCGTCATCGCCCCATGCGGCAATCATGTCCTTGTTGTACTGCTCGTAGATGGGGCGGAACTTGGCCACCTGCTCGTCCGTGAGGGTGAGCCTGTAGGCTATCTCCCCCACCTTGGCATTGAACAGCCTTTCGCTGAATGACCCATGCCTCTGGGCCGCCCCGCTGACAGCCACCAGGCAGGCAAGCAGGGCAAGTAGTGTATGTCTCATAGTGAATGTATTTTAACTGTGTTAATACTCGGGTATGTCCTCCACCTCATAGCAGGCTATCGTCTGTGCCTCCTCGTCGGTAATCCCGTCCAGGAACACGTCCAGCGGACTCTGCTCCTGCTCCACTTCAGTGGCCGTACCGGCCTGGCCTGCGGCCTGCGGGAGGAACATACTCCACCCGATGCCCAGAACCAGCGCCACCGACGCGGCCGCGCCCAGAGCGACGCGCAGGACACTCGTGCGCACGCTACGCCGCCGTTCCCGCTCGGCCCTGCACACCTTGATGGCATGGCGCGTGGCGTTGTCGAGCAAGCGGCTCACATATTCATCGTTCTCGGGGAACGGCATCTGCTTGTACTTCTTCATGTTCACGTTGCGTTTTCTTTCAGATAGTTCTTCACCCGCTCCACGGCATAGTGGTAGTGGGTTTTCAGTGTCCCCACGCTCTTGCCGGTCACCTGCGCCATCTGCTCGTAGCTCATGTCGTCGAAGTAGCGCATATTGAACACGATGCGCTGGGTGGTGGTCAGCCTTAGGAGTGCCTTCTGCAGGAGCAGTTCCTCGCCCCCCTCGGCACCGCTCTCGGCCTCCAGTGTGCGTGTGAGCGTGTCACCCAGCGAGTCGATGCTCTGCAGCAGGTGGGTCTTGCGCCTCAGCTGCATGAGGGATTCACGGGTGGCGATGCGGTATATCCAGGGAATGAGCGAAGCCTCGTCGCCCCGGAAGCTGGCCAGGGAGTCCAGCACCTTGATGCAGGAGTCCTGCAGCACATCCTCGGCGTCCTCCCTGCCCACCACGATGCGGCGTATGTGCCAGTAGATGGCCTTGCCGTATCGCTGCATGAGGAGGCGGAAGCCCTGTTCCCTGGTCGCAGGCGAGGCGATGAGGGAAAGCAAGCCGGGATGCACTGACGCTGTACTGCTCATGTGTATGATTACCCTATCACCTTGACCACCACATACTTCACGCCCTTCTTGCCTGCAGGGCGGATGTCGTACAGTACGCCATCGGCCAACCAGCACTTGCGTCCCGAGCAGATGATGTGCCTGCCTCCCACAGGACGGGTGTGGAACACCATCCCCTTGCGCACATGGTGGCGGGGATGATGGCGGGACACCCGCTCGACACGGCAGGTACGGTGTCCGGGGGCAACCGGCCGCCTGGCATAGGATGGGGATGCGTAGCCCAGCAGGAGGGCAAGGCAGAGGAGCAGGCCCTGAAGAAGGGCGGCCCCGCGACGGGGTATCGAATTGTACATGTTCATAGTTACTTGATTTGGTGAAACAACTCCTTTTCAGAAAGCTTTCTATAGGATAGATGCAACAGACGTGTAAAGGTTAAAGCAAGCGGGGCAATTTCTTCTGCGGATTCTTGCAGGACAGTCATCGGGGCACAGCAAGCGGCCGGGCAGCCCCCCAGGTGTGCCCGCACGGGGAGACCACCTGCCCAGGAGCGTGTGGCTGAGGGGCGAGAATGCCCGAGGGAGAGCACCATGACGGCCTCAGGACTATACACAAACGGGAAAGCCTGCCACGATGGGCAGGCTTCGGTATCGGCTCGTGATGGGCTGCGGGCTACTCTGGCCTGGCCAGGTCACGCACGATGTAGTAGGCTGCCTTGGGCTTGTAGTCGCGCCCGATGAGCAGCGGATAGTTGTCGGCGCCCAGCCAGGAGTCATTGTCGGAGAGGTTCCAGAAGGTCACATTGCCGATGATGTCGCTGTGGCGGCTGAACACGCGGAAGAGGCTTGCGTACTGGCCGTTGAAGCGCGCCAGGGTCTCCCGGTCGGGTGTCCCGCTCTGGCCCTGGCTGAAGGTGAGCTGTCCACCAGCCTCGTGGCTGGCACGCACGTCCAGCTCGGTGATGTGTATCACATCCACCACCTGGCGGAAGGAGTCGATGGCGGCCTCCACCATGCGTGCGTCGGGCCAGCGCACATTATAGTGGGCCTGCATGCCCAGTCCGTGGATGGGCACCTGCTGCTGCCTCATCTTGCGCAGCATGGCCACGATGCGGTCGCGCTTGGCGGGGTCCACGGTGCTGTAGTCGTTGTAGAAGAGGAGTGCAGAGGGGTCGGCCTCGTGGGCATAGGTGAAGGCCCTGGCTATGAACTCGTCCCCGCAAAGCTGGTAATGCCTGGTCGGGCGATAGGGACAGGGGATGCCGGCAGGGCCGTCGGCGATGGCCTCATTGACCACGTCCCAGGCATAGACCACGTCCTTGTAGCGGTTCACTACGGCATGGATATGCTCGCGCAGCCGCTCGTAGAACACCTCCTTGCTCACCTCGCGCCCCTGGCTGTCGGTGAACATCCAGTCGGCAAACTGGTTGTGCCAGCACAGGCAATGCCCGCGCATCCTGATGCCATGGCGGCGGCAGAAGTTGGCAATGCTGTCGGCGGCCTCCCAGGTATAGACTCCCTCGCGTGGATGTACCGAGGCGGGCTTCATGGCATTCTCGGCGGTGGCGGTGCTGAAGTTGGCCACCACCAGGTCGCGCTGCTCCTGCGCGCCCACATTCCTGAGGCTGAGCCCCACGCCGATGTCAAACAGGCCGTGGTAGGCATCCTTGAGTCCGTGCGTGTCCTGCGCCATGCAGGGCACGGCACACAGGAGAGCCAGGACGAGGGCACATGCGCTGGCAAGTGCCCCCTCCCTCATTATATATATAGGGGAACGCCGAAGTGGAAGACGCATGGGGAGATGGCGGGTGGTGATAGTGGTCATAGAGATGTGGGTAGCAAGTGACAAGTGCAGGGTGGGGATGCGCCCCTACTGGAAGAAGGAGAAGTTCACGCTGCCATAGGCACGGTGCTCCACGAAGCGGGGATGCTGCGAGAAGTCGTTGTGCTTGCCGTGCTCGAGCACGAAGAGACCGCCCTCATTGAGCAGGGCACGCTCCAGCACGATGTCGGGCAACTGCTCCAGCTGCTCCAGCGCATAGGGAGGGTCGGCAAAGATGAAGTCGAAGTGCTCGCGGCAGCGGGCGAGATAGCGAAACACATCGGCGCGCACGGGGAAAGCCTCCCTGGCCTGCAGCTTGTCGATGAAGTTGCAGATGAAGCCGAAGTGAAGCGGGTCCTGCTCTACCGACACCACATGTCCGCAGCCCCTGCTCAGCAGTTCGAGCGTGATGCTTCCAGTGCCCGAGAAGAGGTCGAGAGCCGAGGGGGCCTCATCGAAGTCAAGATAGCCCTGCAACACATTGAAGAGATTTTCCTTTGCAAAGTCCGTCGTGGGACGAGCCTTGAAGGTGCGGGGGATGTCGAAACGCCTTCCCTTGTATTTTCCAGTGATTACGCGCATACTTCCACGTTGAGTATATAGTTCTTGAGTTCGTCCTTGAGTGCCGTTGCCTCGCCTGCCAGCAGGCAGTGCGTGCGCTGTGCGTCGAGCTTGAGATTGCGCCACACAGCCATCAGATAGTAGATGCGGTCAGCATCGGTGGGAGCCTGGTAGGCACAGGCAAAGCGCAGCTGACCGCCTGCGAGCAGGCACACATGCAACTCGCTCCCGTCGGCACGCACATGCATGCGGGGGTCTGTGCCTCCCTGCATGCGGTCGGCATCGGCCGCGACGCCTATCAGCTGCCCTGCCCTGCCCTGCAGTTCGGCCTGCGGGTAGAGGTCGGTCACGGCCTGGGCAATCGCCTGGCTCAGCGCAAAGAGCTCCACGACATCCATGCCGGGGAGTATGCGGTGGCGTATGTCGGCATTGCTCACACGCGCGCTGGAGAAGGTGAGCCTGTAGAGCGAGGCCACATCCGAGCGGCGAAACAGTTCGACAGGCACATAGGTGGAGGGCATGTGCGACACCACCTCCACCAGGGTGTATGTGTGCGAGGTCGCATGACTGTCAAGCAGCAGGGTACGCAACGCGCTGGCCCTCTGCTGGCTGTCGGCGTCGGGCATGGGCTGCCCTGCCTGCCACACCTGCCGCCCCTGGGAGTCGGTGACAGAGACAGACTGTCCATCCACGAGGACGTGGATGGACAGCTTGTATGTGGCCTGGGGACTGTTACTCCCAGTTGCCGGCATTGTTGTTCCAGTTTGAGCCAGCCTCGCCAATCTTCAGGCCGGGGTATGCGCCCTTGGCATCGGCCTCCTCGGCACGGTTATACACGAGTCGCTTGCCAGCCTTGCCCAGTCCCTTGAGGAAGGAGCTGTCGGGAGCGTTGCACTCCATCACCTGCATGACGGTGCCCGAGCGGGTGGTGACAGGCACGGCTATCAGCTCAAACTTGTCGCCCTGCGAGAAGGGGATGTAGCACATGGAGTCTGGCTCGAAGTCCTCCCCCTTGTACAGGGAATCGCGGAGTGACACCCACACGGTGTCTCTGCGGAAGTGCTGCAGGCCGTTTGCCGCGATGGCTGCCTGGTTGCCGCTGTTGACGATGGCTGCGGCCGAGGCCTCGGTCAGGCCCTTGTCCATCTGGTCATCGCTCAGGTCGCCCTGCTTCATCACGATGGGCAACTTGCCGTTCTTGACGAACTCAATCAGCTCGTTCCAGTCGGCACAATAGACACCATCATGCTGTGTCTTGTACTCTTCCTCCGCCTTGCGGATGTCTATGAGACGTGCTTTCACAACAGACTCACGCTCAGCAACCTCGTCGTCGAATCCCATTGTGTCGGAGATGCTATGCCAGCTGATGAACAGCAGCAGCAGCGCACAGACACCCAGGACAAGATTCACAATCTTCTTCTGCTTCATGTCGTATTTTGTTTTTTATTTGTATATTCGCATTACAAAAGTAGGATAAATAATTCACATAAAAGGTCTCCTTGGAGATTTTTCTGCAATAGAATGCCATTTACAGAAGATTTGAAGGGGTTGGTGCGCTCTCATTTCGCGCACAACCCAACCATCTGCCAGCAGAAAGCCATCGCCGCGTGGGCCGATTTCATGCTGAGCAGGGAAAGTGATGCGGCCTTCCTGCTGAGGGGCTACGCGGGCACGGGCAAGACATCGCTGGTGGCTGCCATGGTGCAGACTCTGCGCGAACTGAAGCAGCCGGTCATGCTGCTTGCGCCCACGGGGCGAGCTGCCAAGGTGTTCTCGCTCTATGCGGGCCTGCCGGCCTACACGATACACCGGAAGATATACCGCCAAAAGGCGCTCACCGACCCTGGCCTGTTCCAGCCGGGCATCAACCTGCACAAGCACACGACCTTCATCGTCGATGAAGCCTCGATGGTGTCCAACCAGGCGGGGGATGGCGGTGTGTCCTTCGGCACGGGCCGCCTGCTCGACGACCTCATCCACTTCGTGTATTCCTGCGAGGGCTGCAGGCTGATGCTCATAGGCGACACGGCACAGCTTCCTCCCGTGGGGACGGACGAGAGTCCTGCCCTTGACCCTGGGGTGCTGGCGGGCTATGGACTGCAGGTGTGGCAGGCGCAGATGACCGAGGTGGTGCGCCAAACGGCCGAGTCGGGCATCCTGAGCAACGCGACCATGCTGAGGCACATGCTGGCCTCGGGGGGCGAGGGAATTGCGCTGCCACGCTTCCGCATCCAGGGGATGCCCGACATACGGGTGGTGATGGGCGATGAGCTGATAGAGTCGCTGGAGAGCAGCTACAGCCAGTGCGGCACCGACGACACCATCGTGGTGACCCGCAGCAACAAGCGCGCGGGCATCTTCAACCAGGGCATTCGCGCACGCATATTATATATGGAAGGGGAACTGGGGGGAGGCGACCAGATTCTGGTGGCCAAGAACAATTATTTCTGGACCGAGAAGGAGGCTCCCGCACAGCAGGACAAGGAGGGAGGCATGCCCTTCATCGCCAATGGCGACACGGCCGTGGTGCTGCGGGTGCATGGCGAGAGGAGCTTCTACGGCTTCCGCTTTGCCGATGCCACCCTGCGCTTTCCCGACTACGGCAACCGCGAGATGGAGGTGACGGTGCTGCTGGACACACTCACGAGCGAGTCGCCCGCCCTCACCCGCCAGCAGCAGGAGGCACTCTTCCAGGCCGTGTGGGCCGACTATCCCGAGATAGGGGACAAGCGCGAGCGGATGAAGAGGCTGCGTGCCGACCCTTACTTCAACGCCCTGCAAATCAAGTATTCCTATGCCGTCACCTGCCACAAGGCACAGGGCGGGCAGTGGAGCCACGTCTATATCGACCAGGGATACATGACCGATGACATGCTCACGCCCGACTACCTGCGATGGCTCTACACCGCCCTCACGCGCGCCACCGAGCGTGTGTTCCTCATCAACTGGCCCAAGGGGCAGGTGGAGGGCTGAGGGCCAATGCCTGGCAGACCGCTACGCGTCACCGCAGCAGCCACTTCCACACAGGGAGGACGTGCACCCTCTTGCCATTGAGGTCAACTTCCTCCTCATGGTCACGCGTAATGACCCAACCGTCATACTCGGGATTGGCCTTCAAGAACTTGGCCAGCGCACCCAGTTCACGCTCGCGGGTAGCCGCATCCTCCATGCTGTAACTCACCTGTATGGCCATCCTGGCCGCTGGCACACAGAAGTCCACCTCCACTCCCTTGCTGTAGTAATACAGCATGGGGACACCGTCTGTACTCCTGTACCTGCGGTTCAAGTCCACAGCCACCACGTTCTCCAGCAGCTTCGTCTCGCCATGCAACAGGAAAAGATTCAGTATGCCATTGTCTGCCATGTACCTTTTGGCCAAAGTCGATTGCTCCGACATGGCCGAGGCGAGATTGGGAACTGTGAAGAAGAGATAGGCATCCTGCATGTATTCCAGATAGTCCTTGAGGCCAGGCAAACTGATACTGTCCCCCGAAGACTTCACCACATGCTGCAACCTGGCAAGCGACGTGGGCTGCATCACGCTATCAGCAAGTTTGCGCGCCAGGAATCTGAACACTCGCGGATTGCGTATCTTGTTGCGCTCCACGATATCCCCTACCAGAATCTTCTGGTACAGGGCAGTGAGGTACTCGCGCTTGTCAACCTGCACAAACGACTCTGCTATGCCCCCCTCACGGAAATAGTTGTCAAAACTGCGCACCACCTGCGACCTGCGCTCCTGGCTATACTCCCAGTTCGTACCCACTTGCACATGATGATAATCGAGATATTCCCTGAAGGTAAAGGGAAACACTTCGCGCGGGATATACCTTCCTCCCAGCGTGGAAGCAATCTCCCTGCTGAGCATCTTGGCATTGCTGCCTGTTATCATCACACGGTAATGCGAATCGGCCAGGCGGCGGGCAAACTTCTCCCAGCCGTCCACATTCTGTATCTCGTCCAGATACACACGAGGCTTCCGGCCTGGATAGAGTTCCATATAGGCATCAAGCAGGATGCCCAGTTCCTCGGCTTTGATATAGGACAAACGCTCATCCTCGAAATTAACATACAGCATGTCCTGGGCCGACATCTCCCCCGCCGCAATCCTCAACTGCGCATCCTGGTAAAGGAGATACGACTTCCCGGCACGGCGAAGCCCTACCAGCACATAGTTGGTATTCGGCCCAAACTGCACGTCGCGATGCACCAACTGGTAGGCAGGTACCTCTTCCTGCTTCTCCACAATAACACTCTTTATGGTCTGCTTGTCCATTTCCTGTACCTTGAAATTATACTCCGCAAAAATAGGGAAAAGTTTTCAAGTACACCTTGCGACTTTTCACAAAAACCACAAAGTACACTTCATGATTTTACAAAAATCACTCCATTGACCCACAAATGGCACTTTCAGAAGAAAAAGAACACCCCACATGTCACCTTTCGGCACGCTGCTGCGTTACTATTATGAGCAAGCTCAAGAAAACGGACTATAACAACTTAAACACAGAAGAATATGAGCGGAGTAATTGGAGGAGTGCTCATGAGCACCGGATGTTGCGTGGTGTTGCCCATCATGGTGGTGTGGCTGACCGTGAGGCACAAGATGCACAAGACTGACAAGCGCACAGAGATTGCGCTGGCTGCCATCGAGAGAAACCCCGGCATGAACGTGGAGGAATTCATGCGAAGCCTGCAGCCACGGCAGAAGACTATCAAGGAGAGGCTCTACATGCGCCTCAGCGTGGGGTTGCCACTCTGCGGGATTGGCCTCGGACTGCTGCTGTATGTCCTCTACCGTGGGCTGTCGCACTCATGGACATCGGCGGACGTCAGGGGCATGGCACTCTTCGGCAGCGTCACCTGCCTGTTTGGCCTGGGCTTCATCATCGCCTACTGGATGGGCAAGCGCATGTTCAGCAAGGAGCTGGAGGCAGGAAAGTAACACGGTGCTGATGCACCCGCACGTACCGATGGACAAGAATGAGTTTACCCGGCTGGTGCCCCATGAGCAGGAACCGCTCAGGCGGCTCCTGCTCGCCCTGTGCCTGGGCGACCGCATGCTGGCAGACGACCTGGCGCAGGAGACGCTGGTGAAAGCCTACCTGTCATGCGACACCTACCATGACCAGGGGCAATTCACCGTCTGGATTTACCGCATCGCCTACCGCACCTTCCTCGACCACAGGCGCAGCCTGCGGCCCACCGACCGTCTGGACACGGCACGCGAGGCGATGGCCGAGAGCGCGTCGGACGGGGCCTTCCGCTACGAAGCCCTGTATGCGGCACTGGCCACCCTGCCCGAGAGGGAGCGCACCGCCCTGCTGCTGTTCTACCTGAAGGGCTATGCCGTGAGGGAGATAAGCGGCATCATGGAATGCGGCGAGGACGCGGTGAAGAAGCTGCTGCAAAGGGGACGCGAACACTTGAGGACAAAACTGGGGAAAGATGGAAAAGGACTTTAGACTGGAAGAGATTTTCGACGCCTACCGCCCCGACCTGGGCGATGGCACCAAGTTCATGGCCACGCTGCAGCACCGGCTGGAGGCCGCAGAGTATCTGCGCGCGATGCGCGAGGCCGAGCGGCGGCACTGCCGCCGGATGATGCTGGCGGCACTGCTGGCTGGCCTGGTGCTGGGCGGCACGCTTGTGGCGGTCCTGCTGCTGGTGCCCCACGACACGCCGGCGCTCGCCATGATTGCGCCTGGGCTGTCGGCCGTGCTGTCATGGGAGGGCGCGCGCCTGGCCTGCACCGTGCTGGCATCGGCACTGCTGGGTGGCCTGGTCATTGCCGTCATCCACCTGCTGGGCATGGAGCAAGGCACTCCTATGCCCTACCCCACGAAGAAGGGGTAGGAGGGCCTGGCATGCAGCCCGGGATGCACACCACACCCACGCGGGCAGGGAACCAAGAAGAAGGTTCCAGACCAGAGGCACTGCCTCCAGTCTGGAACCTTTCTCTCTCAGGTGCAGGGGCTTGCCTGCCCCCGCGCCTTACCACTCCTCGTCCCAGATGGACTTCTTGGTGAGCACGTCCTCGGGCTCGCTGATTACGATGTCGGTGTTGGGCTCGTTGTTCACGGGCAGGCTTGTGGCCAGCATCTCGCAGCACTCTGTGTGGATGACCCGCATCTGCGGCTTGATATATTTTCTCATTGTATGATGTCTTGTAAGAGGGTTAATAGATGACTTTCTTTCCGTTCACGATGTTCACGCCCTTCTGCACGCGGCTCACGCGCTGGCCTGCGAGGTTATAGATGGCGGCATTGCCATCGGTGTCCTCCACGGTGCTGGTGATACCCGTCCCGGTGCCGTCACCGAAGCCCAGGAACGCCTGCACCTCGGCCGCGCTGCTGATTTCCAGGTAGCCCTTGCCTGCGGGCAGGGTGAGCGACTCGGCGGTGGGATAGAAGCCCACACCATTTGCCTTGTTGCCCAGGACGAAGACGGATGAGCCGCCCTTCACGGTGCCGTCCGAGGTCTGCAGGTCATTCTGGGGCATCGCGGCCAGCTTCTCCACGGCAAACGGCACGCTGTGCTCGCCCTGGGTGGCCTCCACCACCACGGCTGCGCCCGCAGGCACCTGGGTCACAGGCTCCAGATGCACCCACTTGCCGCTGAGCTGTGCGGCATAAGCCTTCACCTTAGTCTCACTGAAGTCCAGCGGCCCGGCGGCCGTCACGGTGGCATAGCCAGCCTGGCTCACCCGTATGTCCTGCGCGCCGGGGGCAGTCATCCATGCCAGCACAGGGTACTTGCCCGTGGCCACAAACTTCCAGTCGGCCGTCATGTCCCACTTCATGGTGTCGGTGTAGAAGCTCTTCACCTGCATGTCGGCATCCTCGGTGGTGAAGCCGTTGTAGTCATTGGTGTTGAAGAGGTTCTCCCTCACGCTGTTCTTGCGCTGCAGCACCATGCTCTTGGCCACGCGGTTGTTGTCATACTCCTTGCACAGGTCATGCCTGCTCTCCTGTATCACGGGGTACACATTGTCGCTTTTCTTGCTCTGCACGAGCGAGGCGGCCGAGATGTTGTACCTTATATATATGTCGCCATTGGTGGGATTGTCCAGGAGCGACACCAGGCCGGCCGAGGCCTGATCCTCATTCACCACAGTGCCTGTGAAGAGGTTTCTGTCAAACGTCATTCCCACGGAAGCTCCCACCATGCCGCCTGCCTGGTACTGTGTGGCATGCACCTGGGCATCCGACAGGCAGTTGGTAATCTTGGTCGTGCCCTCTGTACGGCCTGCGATGGCACCCGCGTGGTCGCGTGACTCCGAGAATGAATTCATCACCGCGACCCGGTTGACCTCGGTGTCCTTCATGTTTCCGGCCACCACACCGCTGTTCTGCTGCTGGCCCGACTTCACGCTGCATCCCGTGAGGCCCAGGTCATGTATCTTGGCTCCATCTGTCCTGCCAAAGAGGCCCACGTTCTGCGCGTTCTCCTCCAGGATGAGATTCTTCAGCCAGTGCCCCTGGCCATCCAGCTCGCCCTTGTAGGCCACAGCCTCGCTGCCATTGCCAAATCCCTGGAACCCATCGAGGTCAACGTCCTGCGTGAGGCGTATGTTGAGCGAGGGGTTCACGTTCTTCACCATGGCGGCCAGCCAGTTGAAGTGGTCCAGCGAGGCAGCCTCGTACCATCCCTCGTTGGCCGTCATCCAGTCGGCCTGGGGATAGGCACAGCGCACGCACAGGCCCTTGTCGGAATACTGGTGCCCCAGCATGGGTATCACTCCACGTCCCTTCACGGCCCCGCAGTCGCTGCAGCGGTAGGTCTCATAGCCATCCTGGGTGCAGGTGGGTGCCACATTGTCGCCCTCGACCCAGGTGTGTGCCACGGTGGTGCCCACGAGCGAC
The DNA here is from genome assembly GCA_050873805.1 of Prevotellaceae bacterium. Lineage (GTDB taxonomy): Bacteria > Bacteroidota > Bacteroidia > Bacteroidales > Bacteroidaceae > Physcousia. The sequence continues at coordinate 29,949 of JBNMJN010000004.1, forward strand.
ATCTCGCTCATCTGGAAGTAGCCGCCGCCCTGTGCCCTGGTGACCGTTACCCTGTAATACTTGTAGGCCACGTCCAGGGGATTGTCCAGGGGGAAATAGTAAGGCACATAGTTCACCTCCTGCATGTCCTGGTTGCCCGTCACGCTCACCACCTCATGCCACTCGCTGCAGTCGTTGCTGCCCTCTATCTTCCAGTCCCCGGGGTTGCGCCCTTTATATTGGCTATTGTCATTGCCCGTGGTGAACTGGTAGCCTGTGAGGTAAGTGGGCTCCGAAGCCTCCACGGTGACCGATGTGGAGGGATTGGCCTCCCACTTCTCGCTGGTCTTGCCGTCAACTGCATTCTGCTTGCCGTCCTTGTAGGTAAATCCCATGGTGGAGGGAATCAGCGTGAACTCGCTGAGCTGGAACATCCGTCCGCCATTGATATTGGAGTCCTTGATCCAGAGCTTGAAGTACTTGTACTTCTTCTGGCTGTTGCAGTAGATGGTGTATTCCTTGAAGTTCACATCCCCGATGAGGTTGTCATCGGCCTGGTAGTAGATAGTCTCGTAGGTGCCATCCTGCGTGTCGCACCCGCTGAGGGTGTAGGTCTTGGGGGTGCGGCCGGGATTCTTGTCGTTGTCATTGGCGGTGGTCATCTTGAACCCCTGGATGTAGGTGGCCTCGCTCGCCTCCAGGATCACATAGCACTTGGTCTCGTCGTCGTCCCCGTTCTTGCACCACTTGGTGGCGGTGTTGCCGTCGCGCACCTTGTCGGAGCCCTCGTCATTGCCCCAGTCCGAACCTTCCACGGCCCTGAACGTGACTTGGGCACTACCCGTTGCCGCCATGCCAAGGCTGGCCAGCAGCATCAGTAATGTTCTTCTCATCTTTGTTTTTGGTTAGGTAAAGTAATTAAGAAATGATATTTCCATTAAGTTCTGGTTACGAAATTACACTTTTATTAACAAATCGTCACCCTCAGAAATGTTAAATTATGCTAACGCGCTCATAAAAGCAGGCATCCGCACCGCATAGGGGCGGCTGGCTTTGCGCAATTTCACAGAAACCTGGCACATGGCTTACACTTTACCCACCCATTCACAGAAGAGCAGCCCTCCACATCGCGCAACAAGAGGGAGCGGCCACCCAAGAAGCCCCAACAGCCATGCGAAATCCCACGCGACCAGGACAATCGAGCCCTGCGAGACCGCCCGCGCAGGGCAACGCCCCCAGCACCGGCGCATGCGATGGCCAGCGGAGTGCAGCGCGCCAGAAAACGCAGCACGGTGCGATGGCCAACGCAGTGCGCTGCGATGCCCGATGCAGTGCGCTGCGATGGCGATCGCATGCGGCTGCGTTGACCGTCCAGCCCAGGCTGAACGAAAGAGGCTGCGCACCGCAGGAGCAGGGGCAGTGCAGCGGGGGCTGCATCCCACCGCAGCGGGGAGCACAGGCAGAGGGCTTGCGCCCTGCCGGCCAGCGGGGAGAGAAGCCCTGCCCCAGCCCCAAGGCGGGCATCCACGAGACCGCCTCCAGGCTCGCGCCCAAGGGCAGGGGGAGAAGGCGGAGCCCGCCTCTGCCACCCAGAGCGGCATGCCCACACAAAAGGCCGTCCATGGCATGCCCACGCAACACAAGAAAGCCTGGAGCAGGGTGCCTCCCCGCTCCAGGCTTTCGCATGTGATTATATGCCTATCGGCTTTGCGCCCCGGCCTCAAGCCGTGAGCAGCTCCACCAGCTTGTCGATGGCCGCAAGCAGGCCGTCGGCATTGCGGCCGCCAGCCGTGGCAAAATGGGGCTGTCCGCCGCCACCGCCCTGGATGAGCTTGGCAGCCTCGCGGATGCACTTGCCCACATGCGCGCCCGCAGCCACAGCCTCGTCGCTGGCAGCAGCGGTGAGCAGGGGCTTGCCGTCGCCGATGCTGCCCAGCACCACGATGCTGCCAGGCAGCTCGGCACGAATCTGGAATGCCATGTCCTTGACAAACTCGGCAGGCAGGGGCACGATGCCCTTCACCACCTTCAGCCCGTTCACCTCCTTGGCCTGGGCCAGCAACTGCTGCTTCATCTGCGCGGCCTTGTCCTTCATGAGCCCGCTCAGCTCGCTGTGCAGCTCGCTGTTCTCGCTGAGCGTCTTCTGCACGGCAGCCTTCAGGTCGGGCGCGTTGTTGAAGATGGAGCGCAACTCGGCGGCTGTGTCTATCAGGTTGTAGAGCAGGTTCTCCACCTGTGCGCCCGTGATGGCCTCCACGCGGCGCACGCCAGCGGCCACGCTGCTCTCGCTCAGGATCTTGAACATGCCCAGGCGGCCGGTGCTGGCAGCGTGGCAACCGCCACACAGCTCCACGCTCTTGCCAAACTGCACGACGCGCACCCTGTCGCCATACTTCTCGCCGAAGAGGGCGATGGCTCCCAGTTTGCGTGCCTCGTCAATGGGCACATCGCGGTGGTCCTGCAGGGGGATGTCCTCGCGGATGCGCGCATTCACTATCTGCTCCACCTTGCGCAACTCCTCGGGAGTCACCCTCTGGAAGTGCGAGAAGTCAAATCGCAGGCCCTCGGCAGTGACCAGCGAGCCCTTCTGCTCCACATGGTCGCCCAGCACCTCGCGCAGAGCCTGGTCGAGCAGGTGCGTGCAGGTGTGGTTGGCCTCGCTGGCGTGGCGCAGGTCGATATCCACACAGGCCATGAAGTCGGCCTGGGGGTTCTGGGGAATCTGCTTGGTGATGTGCACGGGCAGGTTGTTCTCGCGCTTGGTGTCGATGACCTCGATGGTCTCGCCCTCGCTCACAAGCACGCCGCGGTCGCCCACCTGTCCGCCCATCTCGGCATAGAAGGGAGTCTGGTCGAGCACTATCTGGTAGAAGGTCTGCTTCTTCTGTGTCACGCGGCGGTAGCGCAGGATGTGGCACTCATGCTCGGTGTAGTCCCAGCCCACAAAGGTGGTCTCGCCGGGGCGCACCTCCACCCAGTCGTCGTTCTCCACGGCGGCAGCGTTGCGGGCGCGCTCCTTCTGCTTCTGCATCTCCACATTGAAGCCAGCCTCGTCCACGGTGAGGCCGTTCTCGTGGCAGATGAGCTCGGTGAGGTCAAGGGGGAAGCCGTAGGTGTCAAAGAGGGTGAAGGCCTTCGCGCCCGGTATCACGGTGCTGTGCGCGGCCTTGGTCTCCTGCATCACGCCGTCAAGCAGGCGTATGCCGGTCTCCAGTGTGCGCAGGAAGCTGTCCTCCTCCTCCTTCATCACCTTGGCGATGAGTTCCCTCTGGGCCTGCAGCTCGGGGTAGGTGCCGCCCATCTCTCGGATGAGCACAGGCAGCAGGCGGTACATGAAGGCCTCCTTCTGTCCCAGGAACGTGTAGGCATAGCGCACGGCACGGCGCAGGATGCGCCGTATGACGTAGCCCGCCTTGGCATTGCTGGGGAGCTGTCCGTCGGCGATGCTGAAGGCGATGGTGCGCAGGTGGTCGGCCAGCACGCGCATGGCCACGTCGGTCTCCTCGCGGTCACCATAGCGGTAGCCGCTCATGTCGCTGATGGCCTGTATGATGGGCTGGAACACATCGGTGTCGTAGTTGGAGTGCTTGCCCTGGATGACGCGCACCAGACGCTCGAAGCCCATGCCCGTGTCGATGACGTTCATCGAGAGGGGCTCCAGGTGGCCGTCGGCCTTGCGCTCATACTGCATGAACACGATGTTCCATATCTCGATGACCTGAGGGTCGTCCTTGTTCACCAGGTCGCGGCCGGGGATGCCCTTGCGCTCCTCGGGCAGGCGGTTGTCGATGTGTATCTCGGAGCAGGGGCCACAGGGGCCCGTGTCGCCCATCTCCCAGAAGTTGTCGTGCTTGTTGCCGTTGATGATATGGTCGGCCGGCACATGCTTGAGCCAGTAGCGGGCGGCCTCGTCGTCGCGCTCGAGCCCCTCCTCCTTGCTGCCCTCGAATACGGTGACGTAGAGGTCGTCGGGGTTCATCTTGAGCACGTCCACCAGGTACTCCCAGGCCATGTCGATGGCTCCCTCCTTGAAGTAGTCGCCGAATGACCAGTTGCCCAGCATCTCAAACATGGTATGGTGATAGGTGTCATGCCCCACCTCCTCCAGGTCGTTGTGCTTTCCGCTCACGCGCAAGCACTTCTGGCTGTCGGTACGCCGGCGCGGCTCGGGGTTGCGCGTGCCCAGTATGATGTCCTTCCACTGGTTCATGCCCGCATTGGTGAACATCAGTGTGGGGTCATCCTTAATCACCATGGGGGCAGAGGGCACAATGGTGTGTCCCTTGGACTCGAAGTATTTCAGAAACGAGTCACGTATTTCGTTTGCTGTCATCATGAATATAGTTTATTCGTACAATCTCTGTGAAAAACAGTTGCAAAGGTAATTTGTTTTGCGTATTTTTGCAAAGGATTTTAGATATAAAAGGGCTTCCCCCACCGAATATGGCACTCAAGAAAGACAAGGATCTCAAGAAGTATTTCTCTATCAGCGAGGTGGCTGCGCAATTTGGCGTGGCCGAGTCTGTGCTGAGATTCTGGGAGAAGGAGTTCCCCAGCATACATCCGCGCAAGACGCAGCGCAATGTGAGGCAATACACGCGCGAGGACATCGAGGAGGTGCGCACGGTATATACGCTGCTCAAGGAGCGCGGCATGAAGATAGCGGCCGCCCGCGAGATGCTGTCCAAGAACAAGAAGGGTGCCACCGACATGGCCATGGTGCTGAACAAGCTGAAGTCCATCAGGGCCGAGTTGCTGGACATCAGCAAGGAACTGTCGGAACTGTAGGGAGGCGGGACTGCGGAGAGCCCCCTCCCAGCCTCCCCCAAGGGGGAGGAGACTACAGGGCACAAGTCTAGTGTCCGAGGCGTCAGCCTGACCCTGACTTTACCCTCCCCATGCTTGGCGCCACAGGCGCCACAGGCCACAGGATGCCATTTTCCTCTCCGAGAAAAGGCAGATCTCCCCTCACAGACCACAGAAGCATAGAATAAAGACCCAGGAAATACCACCGGGAAGCCCCGGCACACCCGCCATTCCAGGACGCGGCGAGCCCATGAAAGGCGCAGGCTCACCACCGAGAAGCCAAGGCGCACCCGCCGACACGGAACACCGTGAGAAAACGGAGTCCCATCCTCACCAGGAAGGCGAGTAGAGAGGCTGCCCTCCCCCGCCACACTCAGAAGCGCACCACGTCCTCTATCTCGGGGATGCGCTTGAGGTCGCGGCAGATGTCCTGCACGTCACTCACATCGTGCACACCCAGGCGTATCTCACACTCGAAGATGCCGTCGTGCGTATCCACATTGAGGTGCTGTATGTTCACATTGAGCTGCTGGGAGAGCACTCCGGTAATCTGGTGCAGCACTCCCACATGGTCGATGCCGTTGACGTGTATGGTCGCGGGGAAGAAGAGTTTCTTGTGCGTGTCCCAGTTGGCCGCCAGGATGTGGTTGCCGTCGCTGGCCTTCAGCTTTGCCGCAATCTCACACTGCCGCTTGTGGATGGTGATGCGCGTCTTCCCGTCGAAGTATCCCAGCACATCATCACCAGGGATAGGATGGCAGCAGTTGCAGATGGTGTATCGGCCTATAGTCTCCTCGTTGAGTATCAGAGGTTTCTTCCTGTCGATGACCAGAGGCACGGGGTCGCTCTGCTCCCTGGTCTCTGGAGTGCTGTCGTGGTGGCGCGTGAAGAAGTTGAGATAGCGGCTCCAGCCCGAGCGGTCGGGATTCTTGCCCCGCAGGACAGCCACATCGGCATCGCCCAGCGTGATGATTCCACTGCCCAGCGCCGAGAAGAAGTCATCGCGGGTGGAGAGGTTGTGGAAACTGCGCAGCTTGTCGATATTGACACTGCTGGCCTCCATGTCCCTCGCGCGCAGGAACTCTCCCAGCCGCTCCTCGCCCTGCTTCTGCTTCTCGCGCTCCTCGCGGCGCAGCACAGCCTGTATCTTGCCCTTGGCCTTGGCGGTGGTGACGAAATCCATCCACTCGCGTGCCACCTTCTGGCTCTTCGATGTGAGTATCTCTACCTGGTCACCACTCTGCAGCACATAGCTGATGGGCTCCAGCTTGTGGTTGACCTTGGCCCCGATGCAGTGTGTGCCCAGGAACGTGTGTATGGTGAAGGCAAAGTCCAGCACGGTGCTGTCGGCCGGCATCGTCTTAAAGTCGCCCTTAGGAGTGACTACGAATATCTCGCTCGCATACAAGTTGAGCTTGATGGTGTCCAGAAAGTCGATGGCGTTGGGCTGGGGGTCGTCCAGTATCTCCTTGATGGTGTGCAGCCACTTGTCCAGCTCGTTCTCGCTGTCCTCGGTGGTCTTGCTGCCCTCCTTGTACTTCCAGTGCGCGGCAAAGCCCTGCTCGGCCATCTCGTCCATGCGCTGGCTGCGTATCTGCACCTCTATCCACTGGCCGGTGTGGCTCATCAGGGTGGTGTGCAGAGCCTGGTAGCCGTTGGCCTTGGGATGCGAGAGCCAGTCGCGGAAACGCTCGGGATGGGGCTTGTAGATGCTGCTGGCGATGGCATATATCTGGAAGCACTCGGCTATCTCGTCCTGCACCCCCTCGTTCTGGAAGATGATGCGCACGGCCAGGATGTCGTATATCTCGTCAAAGGTGATGTGCTTGTTCTGCATCTTGGTCCAGATGCTGTAGGGCGACTTGATGCGCGCCTTGATCTCGTATTTGAGCCCCGTGGCATCGAGACGCTCCCTGATGGGAGCCGTAAACTGGTCAAAGATGGTGGTCAGATGCCCCTGCATGTCGGCCAGCTTCTGCTTGATGTCGCGGTACTCCTCGGGATGCTCGTAGCTGAAACTGAGGTCCTCGAGCTCCTCCTTGATCTTGTTCAGCCCAAGACGGTTGGCCAGCGGGGCATAGATGTAGAGTGTCTCGCCCGCTATCTTGTATTGCTTGTTGGGCAACTGGCTGCCCAGCGTGCGCATGTTGTGCAGGCGGTCGGATATCTTGATGAGTATCACGCGTATGTCATCGCTCATTGTCAGGAGCAGCTTCTTGAAGCTCTCGGCCTGTGCCGAAGCCTTGTCGCCGAAGATTCCGCCCGAGATCTTGGTCAGCCCGTCCGTTATCTGCGCTATCTTGGGGCCGAATATGTTCTCGATGTCCTCCACGGTGTAGTCGGTGTCCTCCACCACATCATGAAGCAGCGCGGCACAGATGCTCGTGCTGCCCAGCCCTATCTCCTCGCAGGCAATCTGCGCCACGGCGATGGGGTGCATGATATACGGTTCGCCCGAGAGGCGCCGCACACCCTTGTGCGCCTGCCTTGCAAAGTTGAACGCTTTCTCGATAATCTCCGTATGCTTGCGGTGTCTCGACTTCAGGTAAGTGTCGATGAGGTGCTTGTAGGCCGCCTCCACCATGCGCGCGTCTTCCTGTTCTCTGCTTGTCATCTGCTCCATAACTTCCGCCTTGAAGGGTTCTTGTGACAGTTGCCGGCCTCATGCGGCACGCTCTTCACAAGCGTGGGGCCGCCCTGCCGGACACCTGCCTATATATTCGGTACATGCATGTGCGCGTACCTTATTATACTCTCTCGCTGGTTGCGCCCCGCCTCACTTCACCCTGAGACGCTGTCCGGGGTTGATGCGGGTGCTCCTCATCCCATTGAGTCGCTTTATCTTGGCCACCGTGGTGTGGTTCCTGCGGGCAATGACGCCCAGCGTGTCGCCCTTGCGCACCTTCACGGTCTGCGCCCTGGACTGCCGTGCGGCCCTTGGCTTGGGCTCTGCCACAGCCACCTCCACCACATTGTTCTGCTCCTGGGGCTGCACATAGACGCTGTCGCCCGCCTCGATGAAGGCATTCACCCTATCGACTGGCATGCGCAGGATGCAGGGACGCGCCTCGCCAGGAATCAGGCTGGTGCGGTACTGGGGGTTGAGCGCCTTGAGCTCGTCGTGCGCGATGCCGCACGTCTGCTCTATCTTCTCCATGCGCACGTTGCGCGTCACCACCAGGGTGTCGGTGGCCTGCGGCAGCGTGGTCTTCACGGGGCAGATGTTGTGGTCGCAGTAATAATTCATGATGTAGTTGGCTGCGATGAACGCAGGGACGTAGCCCTGTGTCTCGCGCGGCAGGTAGGAGTAGATGGCCCAGTAGTCCCGGGCTCCTCCCGCGCGCTTGATAGCCTTGCTCACATTGTTGGGGCCGCAGTTGTAGCTGGCTATCACCAGCGTCCAGTCACCAAAGATGTCGTAGAGGTCTCTCAGGTAGCGTGCGGCTGCGTAACTGGCCTTCACGGGATCGCGACGCTCATCCACCAGGCTGGTGACCTCCAGTCCGTACTGCTTGCCGGTGGTCACCATGAACTGCCACAGGCCAGCCGCGCCCACGCGGCTGGTGGCTCCAGGGTTGAGCGCGCTCTCTATCACAGGCAAGTACTTCAGTTCGAGCGGCACCTGGTAACTCTCCAGCGCGTCCTCGAAGATGGGCACATAAAAGTTGAAAGCCCCCAGCATCACGCTCACCGAGCGGCGCAGTCGGCCTCCGTACTGGTCAATGTATCTCCTCACCACCTCGTTGTAGGGCATGTCCACCACGTTGGGCAGGCGGCGCAGGCGCGACTGGTACACCTCGGGGGCATAGGTGACCACCTCGCCCGTGGTGTGGCAGTCCTCGCCGAAGGAGAGGTTGTTGCGCACCGCCCAGCTGTGCAGCAGGCTGTCCATCTCCTGGGTCTGCATGCCCTCGGGCAGCACCAGTGCGTCGTCCTGCCCGTCAGCTATACTGTCGCTTGCCGCCTGCTGGGCACACGCGGGTGCCGTGGCGGCCACTATGCAGGCCGCTGCGAGCGCGGCCCTGCGCCATAGGTTCGTTATCTGTATCATTGTCCTTTCCTCATTGTCAGAAGTTCAGGCACACGCCCAGGGCGGGCACCCTTTGCCGGCATCGTCCTCCCACCATGTAGGTCTCCATCATGCTCGGCTCCAGATGCAGGCTGAGGTCCTCGCTGATGTCAAACGAGGACAGCTCCGCATCCACATAAGCATCCACCACCGAGAGCAGATACACACCCGCAAAGGCGAATATGCTCATGTCCCTGAAGCGGCGGAAGTGATTCTTCTTGTTCTTGAATATTTCCTTGAAACGCTCCTCCTTGCCCGTGATGTCGTAGCCCATGGGGAGCATCTTCTCGTAGCTCTTGGTGTTGGGGTCGCTGTCCATGATGTCGAGGTAAGCCTGCGAGTAGTCCTTCAGCATCTGGTTGTTCCAGGTGAGGGCATACGCGCATCCCAGGTATCCGCCATAGATGATGGGCAGCTTCCAGTACTTGCGGTTGTAGATCTGGCCTCCTCCGGGAAACACGAGGGCGAGCCACATGGAGCGTATGGGCTCGGGCCTGAAGAGGGCAGGCCTTGCCTGTGGCTGTGCCTTGCGCAGCAGGCTGTCGGCCACGGCGGCCAGGGCGGCGGTGTCGATGGGCAGACTGTCGGGCGAGAGTGCCTCGGCGCTGTCGGCCCGTGCGGCAATGGCAGCGGCGGGAGCAGGCACGCTGTCGGCGGGCAGCCTCTCCCCCCGCAGGGTGTCGGCAGGCACACGGTATGCCCCCAGCGCGGCATGCGCATGAGCCAGAGCCGCCACGCTCCAGCATACGGCTGCCAGCCACATGGCCAGCCCCCTGCCCCGTGATATGTGCCAGTGCCGTGTCAACTCTTCAGGCGGTCAAATATCTCCATGATACGCTCCAGCTCGGCTTCGTTGGCAAACGGGATGCTTATCTTCCCCTTGCCCTTGTCCGAGCAGGTCATCTGCACCTTGGTGCTGAAGAAGGTGCTCAGGCTGTCGCGCAGCACATTGTACTCGGCACTCAGCGCGGAGCCCTTCTGCCGAATGCGCTTGCCGTCCTTGCCCTTCACGGTCCCGCCCTGGGAGAGTTCCTTGACCATCTCCTCCACGCGGCGCACGCTCAGCCCGTGCTTCAGCATCTCCTCGAAGACGTGCAGCTGAGCCTTGGGGTCGTCCAGTGCCAGCAGCGCGCGTGCATGTCCCATGTCAATCTGCCGCTCCTTGAGAGCCACCTGTATGGGAGCGGGGAGCTTGAGCAGGCGCAGGTAGTTGGTCACCGTGGCGCGGTTCTTGCCCACCTTCTCGCTCAGCTGCTCCTGCGTGAGCCCATACTGCTCTATCAGGTGCTGGTAGGCCAGCGCCACCTCCAGTGCGGTGAGGTCCTGCCGCTGGATGTTCTCCACGAGGGCCATCTCCATCATGTTCTCGTCATCGACGGTGCGGATGTAGGCAGGTATGCGTGTCAGGCCAGCCATCTGGCAAGCCCTCCACCTGCGCTCTCCGGCGATGATGGTATAGTAGCCGTCGCCCGTGTCACGCAGTGTGATGGGCTGCACGATGCCTATCTGCGCGATGCTGTCGGCCAGTTCGCGCAGGTTCTCCTCGTTGAATTCCCGTCGCGGCTGGTCGGGGTTCGGCCTCACGAGCATCACATCGACCTCGCCTATGTTCGACGAGCCCCCTGTGCTCACCTCGCTGTTGTCCAGCAGCGCGTCCAGTCCGCGGCCCAGTGCGGGGCCGCCATATTTCTTCCGTATAGTCATGTGTATTGTCTTTTAAGCCTCGTTCTTGCTCACCACCTCCTCGGCCAGGCTCACATATGCCTTTGCCCCTGCCGAGTCGGCATCATACAGTATGGCAGGCATGCCATGCCCAGGCGCCTCGCTCAGCTTCACGTTGCGCTGTATCACGGTCTGGAACACCAGGTCGCGGAAGTGCCTGCGCACCTCGTCCCTCACCTGGTTGGCCAGGCGCAGGCGGCCGTCATACATGGTGAGCAGGAAGCCCTCGATCTCCAGCTCCTGGTTGAGGCGCGACTTCACGATCTTGATTGTGTTGAGCAACTGGCTGATGCCCTCCAGGGCAAAGTACTCGCACTGCACGGGTATGATCACGCTTTGCGCCGCCGTGAGGGCGTTGACCGTGATGAGTCCCAGGCTGGGGCTGCAGTCGATGAGGATGTAGTCATACTCCTGCCTGATGTCGGCCAGCAGCCTCTTGAGCACGGTCTCGCGCGAGCGCATCTTGAGCATCTCTATCTCCGCGCCCACGAGGTCCACATGCGAGGGTATGATGTCCAGCCCCTCGATGTCGGTCGTGTAGATGGTCTCGCGTATGGGCATTTGTCCGGTCAGCGCATTATATATGGTGCTGTCCACCTGCTTGCTATCGACACCCAGCCCGCTGGAGGCGTTGGCCTGCGGGTCGGCGTCAATCAGCAAGACCTTCTTCTCCATGGTGGCCAGCGACGCGGCCAGGTTCATGCTGGTGGTGGTCTTTCCCACTCCACCCTTCTGATTGGCTACTGCAATAATCTTGCTCATTCGGTATGTCCCTATTTATGTTGTTTATCGGGTGCAAAGTTATGCCTTTTGACGCGAATTTGTCCAGGCCGCAGGGGGAGAATGGAGAAAGTTGTGGATAACTCACGCTTTTTGTGAATAACTCGCCCCTCCATCTGCCGTGCGAAGTTAAGATTTTCTTTCCACACGGCAGGCACATTGCACGAATTTCGTACCTTTGCAAAGCAAAAAACGCTGAATTTATGGCAGAAAGACCATTGATACTCGTCAGCAACGATGACGGAGCCGATGCTCAGGGAATCGCCGTGCTCACCTCGCTGCTGATGCCCCTGGGCGACATTGTGGTGGTGGCGCCCGATGGCCCGCGCTCGGGAGCAGCCTGCTCCATGACCGTGACCTCCCCCGTGACCCTGCGCCTGCTGGAGCGCGGCGCAGGACTCACCCGCCACGCATGCAGCGGCACACCCACCGACTGCGTGAAGCTGGCCCTGGAGCATGTGGTGGAGCGCAGGCCCGCGCTCATGGTGTCGGGCATCAACCACGGCGACAACGCCTCGGTCAACGTGCACTACAGTGGCACGATGGGGGCGGTGCTGGAGGCGTGCATGAAGGGCATACCCGCCATAGGGTTCAGTCTGCGCACCCGCGACAGCCAGTGCGACTTCGCCCCCTACAGCGATGTCATCACACGCATCGCGCGGCATGTGCTGGAGCACGGGCTGCCCCAGGACACCTGCCTCAATGTCAACTTCCCCCAGGTGGAGCACCTGCGGGGGGTGCGTGTGTGTCGCATGGCACGGGGAAAGTGGAGTGCCGAGTGGGAGCCAGCGGCAGAGCCTGGAACCTTCAGGCTCACGGGGCACTACACCTGCCTGGAGCCAGAGGCCGAGGATACCGACTGGTGGGCACTCGACCACGGCATGGCCTCGGTGGTGCCACAGCAAACCGACATGACCAACACCCGCTGCCTGCACTCGCTCAGGGCACTGGAGGCATCCCCCACCGCGCAACCGTAAAACCGCATAACCGCACAACCATAAAACCGCACAACCGCACAACCATAAAACCGCACAACCGCACAACCATAAAACCGCATAACCGCGCAACCGTAAAACCGCATAACCGCGCAACCACAAAACCGCACAACCGCACAACCATAAAACCGCAAAGGAAAAAGTGAGATACTATATCATAGCCGGAGAAGCCAGCGGCGACCTGCACGCAAGCCACCTGATGGCCGCCCTCAAGGAGCAAGACCCACAGGCAGACTTCCGCGCCATAGGCGGCGACCTGATGCGCGCCGAGGGGGCCACCCTGGTGCGCCACTACCGCGACCTGGCCTACATGGGCATCGTGCCGGTGCTCATGCACCTGCGCACCATACTGGGAGGCATGAAGGAATGCCGCCACGACATCAAGCACTGGCAGCCACACGCCGTGATCCTGGTTGATTACCCAGGGTTCAACCTGCGCATGGCCAAATTCGTGCACACGCACACACACATCCCCGTCATCTACTACATCTCCCCCAAGATATGGGCATGGAAGGAGCACCGCATCCGAGCCATACGCCACTATGTGGACCTCATGCTCAGCATCCTGCCCTTCGAGGTGGACTTCTACGAGCGCAAGCACCACTACCCCATCCGCTATGTGGGCAACCCCACGGTAGATGAGGTGGATGCCTACCTGCGCGCACACCCTGCCGATGCCCCCTCCTTCCGCAAGGACAATGGGCTGGACAGCCGTCCTGTGATAGCCCTGCTGGCCGGAAGCCGCAAGCAGGAGATAAGCGGCAACCTGCCACGCATGGTGGAGGCGGCACTGGCCATGGGCACTGGCTACCAGCTGGCCGTGGCCGCCGCGCCTGGCATCCCCGATGACTACTACCACGAGGTGCTGGCCAGCCAGTATCACCGGCTCACCGCCGAGCACCGCCTGACGGTGCTGCGCGACCAGACCTTCCGCCTGCTGCAGCACAGCGCGGCAGCACTGGTAACCAGCGGAACGGCCACGCTGGAGACGGCCCTGCTGGGCGTGCCACAGGTGGTGTGCTACTACATGTGGGCGGGAAAACTGGCCTCACTGGGGCGCAAACTGATTCTGAAGATCCCCTTTGTGTCGCTGGTCAACCTGGTGGCTGGCGAGGAGGTGGTGCCCGAACTGGTGGCCGACCAGATGAGCGTGCCCAACGTGAGGCAGCGCCTGCAGGCCATCCTGCCAGGCGGGGAGGAGCGCGAGAGGCAGCTACAGGGATACCGCCGCATGAAGGAGCGGCTGGGACAGCCTGGAGCACCCGCCCAGGCCGCGCGCCTCATCACAGAGAGACTGGGGCAGTAAGCCCACCCGCATCCCACCAAGGCAGGAGGAGCACCACCCCACCGCGCTGTCCCATCCTGCATTCTTCCCAAAAGCCTTGAAGCCACCATCCGCCAACGCAGTGCGCCGCGTTGGCGGATGCAGTGCGCCGCGTTGGCAGATGCAGTGCGCCGCGTTGGCAGATGCAGTGCGCCGCGTTGGCAGATGCAGTGCGCCGCGTTGGCAGATGCAGTGCGCCGCGTTGGTAGATGCAGTGCGCCGCGTTGGCAGATGCAGCGCGCCGCGTTGGCAGATGCAGCGCGCTGCGTTGACAGATGCAGCGCGCTGCACTTATTTATAAGATTCCATGATAACAATTCCCCTGAACTTTTCGCCCTGCGTGCCACACATTTCACCAGGGGGCGTTCACCACGCTCCACTCAAGCCCTCCTGCGTGTGAATGCGAGTGCAAAAAGTGCATACAATCCAAGCAAAACCACGAGCAGGGTCTGCAAGGTGTGCACGATAAGGACAAAGAGGGCGGCATCGGTAGGCGGCACGGCATAGAGCACAAGCACGCTCTTCACCGCAAAATGCCAGGGGCCGGCACCGTTGGGCGTGGGAACCAGCACGGCAAAAGTGCCCACCACGAAGGCCACCAGCGCAGCCACCATGCCCAGCCCTGCCGTGGAGGCAAAACAGAAGAAGGTGAGGTAGAAATGCAGGAAATAGCTCACCCAGATGCCCAGCGAGTACACGAGGAACAGCACAGGACTGCTTACCTGGCGCACCGAGAGGAGGCCATCACGCAGGTCGGCAAGCACAGCGCGGGTGCGTGAGAACAAGCCCATGCGCCTGAGCAGCAACAGCACAGCCGCACACAGAAACGACACACACACGGCCGTCACCGCCCACCCCGCAGGCGAGAAGGAGGAGAGAAACCCTCCCACAGAGACACCCGTGGCACGGAAAAAGGTGGCAAAGACAGGCACCTGGGACACCACCACGGCCAGTGAGAGCACAGCCACCATGGCCATGTCCACCACACGCTCGGTCACCACCGTGCCCACCGAGCGGCCAAAGTTGGTGCCCTCGTAGCGGCGAAGCACTCCACAGCGAAGCACCTCCCCCACACGCGGCACTACCAGACTGCTGGCATAGCTGAGGAATACGGCATTGACGCAAGTGTGCAGGCGAGGACGCTCACCCATGGGGCGCATGACCTGCTGCCAGCGCATGCCGCGCAGCACCTGGGCCAGGATGCCGAAGGGCATGCTCAGGAGCATCCACGTCCACGACATGCCGCCCGACAGCACATGCCGCAACTGCTCCCACTGCAGCCCCCGGTACATCCACCAGAGAATGGCCACAGCCAGGGCCAGGGGCAGCACCACCTTGACCAGGAACTCTATCTGCTTGTGTGTGTTCATTTGCGCGCATTCGTCATTTGCGCTGCAAAATTAGCAATAAAAGCCAAGGTAGGCACCCTGCGGGTGGTGTTAAATTATGGACACATGCCCATGACGCTCGTCTCGCGAGCGGGAAGGGGGATGGCAACAAGACGGCGGGAGCCTCCACGCGTGAGCATCAGCCCCCGCCCCAGTTTCAGTTTACCTTGAGGTAAATGGTGCCCCCACGCGTGAGCCGCTTGCCCGACAGGGAGAAGTAGAGGCCATTCTCCACGATAATCTTGTCCTCCTGCTTGGCATAGCAGTGGCTCTCGGCCGAGTTTTGCTCCACATACCAGCCTGTGATGCCAGGCACTGGCTGGGCATCCGCCCCCCAGTAGTCGCTGCGGCGCACAGCCGAGGAGGTGAATGTGGTGAACGATGCCTGGTCGATGACAATCACCTCGCAGCACGTCTCGCCTGTGTCGCCCAGGGGCTTCTGCGATGTGACGTAAGTGCCGTAGAAACCTTTGGGGCATACTTCCTGCACCTCGTCGCCACACGAAGTCATGGCCACAGCGCACAGTGCCATAGGGCACAATGCCAATAAAAAATGCTTCCCTTTCATTTTACTTAGGGCTTTAGAATCACTTACAGGCTTCCGTGTAAGACTGGATGGATGGATGGATTTGTGGTGGATGGAAGCCGCACGCGCTGGCATGCGCATCGCTATGTGACTGTCAACGTGGCTTTCCGCCAGAGGCAACTTGGATGGATGTGCCTATTCTGTTCTCTTGTTTCTTTTCTTCACTTTATCGCGCCTATCTCTTACAGTCTATGTGGCTTCGGGGATGGATGGATTACAATCTGCAGGCGCATTATTACTTTGTGTGTCAAGGCATTGCGCAGCGCATGGGCCACATGCCTTCCACGCTCCAAATATACAACTATTTTTCTATCCACAAACATTCTCCCGCATTTTTCTTCACGCATCATGTGTTTTTCGCAGCACGCCGCGTCACCCTGCCAGCAGCCAGGCGAGGGCGCCACACGGCCTACTCCGAGCACGGGGGGAAGGGAGATTGGCAAGCAATGGGGATTTTCGCTCCCCATCTTTCGGACTATATGCAAACAATATCGTACTTTTGCAAGAGAAACCAGTAAAAGCAAGGAATCTATGCAATCAACGTCCTACACAGAAAACGTGTCCATTCTGCTCCCCACGTCAGACCTGTCTTTCCTGCGCACGCTATCCAAGAAGATGGGCTGGTCAATCAAGAAGCAGAAGAAGAGCAAACTGGACATTGCACTTGCCGAGGCAAAGTCTGGCAAAGTGTACAAGGCAAGCAGTGTGGAGAACCTGATAGAACAACTCGAGGACTGATGTACGAGCTGAGGTACTCGGGAAGTTTCAAGAAGTCGTACAAACTGTGCAAACGCAGGGGGTACGACATGGGACTTCTGCAGGAAGCCATCCGCTTGCTGGCAGAGAAGGGAAGGCTGACACCGCAATACAAGCCCCACATCTTGTCGGGGAAATACGCAGGTGTATGGGAGTGTCACCTCTCTCCCGACTGGCTTCTGCTGTGGATGCAGGATGACACCAGCCTGACATTGCTTTTTCTGGAAACAGGCACGCACGCTGACCTTTTCTGAGAAGTTCACCGGGCGCAGCACGCCGCGTCACTCTGCCAGCAGGCAGGCGAGGGCGCGGGAGATGTCGAGATAGGTGCGCTCGAAGTCGCCCGTGTACCAGGGGTCGGCCACATCACGGGCATTTCCGGTGAGTACCATCAGCAGCGACACCTTTCCGTCACGGTCGGCCCAGCCCCCAGGGGTGCGCCACACGAGGTCGGGCATGAGACGGGAGAGCCAGGCAAAGTTGTTGCCGTCCATCAGGAAGATGCGGTCATAATAGTCATAGTCGGCAGGGGTCATCTGCCTGGCCTCCCTGCGCACAAAGGGGATGCCATGCCTGCGCAGGCACGACTTGGCGGGCGGGTACATGTCATTGCCCAGTTCCTCACGCGAGGTGGCCACGCTGGCAATCTCGTATTCCGAGTCGCGTCCAGCGTCATGCACCAGTTTCTTCATCACAAACTCCGCCATGGGGCTGCGGCAGATGTTGCCGTGGCAAACAAAGAGTATCTTCTGCTTCATGGTGCAAAGGTATGAAAAAAGGTGGAGCAAGGCACTGCCCTCACACCCTTTTCACCCCCTCGCCCAAGGCGAGACAGACAACACCGAGGGCGGGACTTCCACCTCAGGGAAAGTCCCGCCCTCGTCCTTTTGAGCCCAACCGCCCCCTTGGGGCTTAGGGCTACCCCACCAGCATCACAACGCGATTTTCGTGGCCACGTTGCCCACTACCACCACAAACATGCCATGCTGGCCCAGGCGATGTGTGACGGTTCCGCTCTCCTTACAGAAGGAGTCCACGAGCCGGCCCTGGGCATCGTACACCCTCACCTCCTCGCGCCGGTCGCCTGTCACGGCGAAGCCGTCCTTGCAAGGCAGCACGCAGCGGGAAGCCTGCGACATGCCATCCACACCGCTTGCCACGGGGAGTGTCACACCCACACGCTGCGACTCGATAGAGCGAAGGTCACCCTGGTGGGCAAAGACGGAGTAGTTGTAGGTGGTGCCCGGTGTCAGTCCCTCCACACGGAAGGAGGTCACATTGCCCACCTGGCGACCCGTGTACTGCCCAAGGGGCAGCTCCTCCTTGTTGCCGCCGTAATAGACGGTCACGTCATCCACATACACATAGCCCGTTGACTGGCGCGAGAACACCAGCTTCACCTGGGAGTAGCCCGCAGGTATCTCGTTGTTCTGGTACAGGATGCCACCAGCGGTGTTCCTCACGGGGGCTATCTTGTCAATCTCCACCCAGCCACTCTGGGAGCGTGCGCAGATGGTGATGGTGTTGCCCTCATTGGCGGTGTTGCCACGATACCAGAACGAGAGCCCGCGCACATCCTGGCTGAAGGCGGGCGACTGCAGGTACTGCCCATCGCCCAGCCTGAGCGAGGGAGCGGCCGAACTATAGGCCGAGCGGCTGTCGAAGGTCTTGCTGTCGGATGTCCACCCCTCGGCAAGCGTATTGCCCGCGAAGTCCTCCTGGCTGCTGAAGGGAGTGCCCAGCTGCAGCGTATATACGTTGAGCGAATAGTACTCAGCCTCGGGGAGCGGCTCCCAGTGAGCCACAAAGGAGGTGGCGCTGATGTCGCTCGCCGACAGGGTCTCCACCCGTTTGAAGTCGATGGTGGGCTCCAGGGTAGTGAGGGACACCAGGTTGGAAGCCTTGGAGAAGAACTTGCCATTGGTGGCACGCACCTCATAGGCATACTGGGTCTCGGGCGTGAGTCCGGTCACCTCGTAAGCATCCACGTTGCCCACCTCCATCTTGTCGTAGGCGGCATCCAGTTCCTTGGTGCCGTCGGGCAGCACCTTATACACGGTGAGCAGGTAGCCCGTGGCGGCATTCACCTTGCTCCACGATGCGGTGAAGGAACCCGCCCTCACGGCCAGGGGAGCATTGGCCACCACTGGGTCAAAGATATCCTGGCCACCCTTGAACATGAAGGAGATGATGCCATTCTGCTCCTTGATTTCGGTGATGGGGGCGTAGAGCTTCACACCATCCCACGTCTTCATGGAGGGCACGGTCTCGTCGGTAAACGAGGTCACGCCAGCCGAGCCAGGGAAGGGGTCGCCCGCGATGGAATAGGACGAGGCGTCATTGTCGGCCTCCACAATGTCGATGTACTGCTTGCTCACGTTGCAGATGTTCATGTTCCACACATCGGGCACGAAGTCAATGTGCCACACCAGCATGCCATGCGAGGGAATGTAGGTGTCCCATCCCTGCTGCTGGCGGTTCTCCAGCAGGTAGTACTCGGTGTCCTTGGGGGTCTTGACCATATACACATCATCATAGTGCCCTATGTGGGCGACACTGCGCATGGTCACATTGCAGGGGTCCTCGAGGATGGTGGGCGACACCCAGTTCATGCAGTAACGCTCATAGGCGGTGTAAAGGGGTGGTGTGCGGGTCTGGTTGTTGTAGCTGCCGTGGTCCATAATCGACCAGTTGCCGGGCGTGAAAGCCGACGAGTAATTGGTGGAATACAGGTCGGGCAAGCCCAGCACATGTCCAAACTCGTGGCAGAAGGAGCCTATGCCTGCCACCACTGAGCCTTGTCCGTCCCTGAGCTCATTGGAGCAGGCGTAGTGGTTGACCCTCACGCCATCAAAGGTGAAAGTCTGACTGTAAGCCTCGCTCAGGTCCCAGGAGTGCGGCCAGATGGATGCGGCCGGGCCTCCGTCGGCCTCGCCATAGCCAGCATAGAAGACATATACGTTATCGACAACGCCATCGTGGTCGTTGTCATACACCGAGAAGTCAATCTGGTCGTCCACCAGGGCGCAGGCCTCGGTGACCATGTCGGCAGGATGCAGGTCGTTGCCGCTCTGGTCATTGCCGCCGTAGTAACTCATGGGACGGGACAGGGTGACCGGGCCATAGAGGTCAAACTGTGGGGTGAACTGTCCATTGGAGCTGTCGGTGAAGTAGTCCAGGATGCTTCCTGTGGCTCCGCTCTCGCTGTAGCCATGCTGGTTGAGCTGGTTCTCAAAGGCCTGGTGAGGATTGGGGAGTGTGAACTTCTTGTCGGAGAACTCCACCAGGAGCACCAGCACACGGGGTGAGCCCGTCTTGGGGAACGTGCTCAGGCGGCTCTCGTAGCTGTTTGTGGCAGAAGCCTTGAAGCGGGGTGCCCTCTTCCTGGCCACTCGCTGGCGCACGAGTGCCTCGGCCTCTACCGATGCCGCACGGTCAATGGTGCGCAGCATGGCCTGCACCTCATCGCTTCGGTTGCCCACATTGGTGGCACGCACGCGGGTATCTACCAGGCGGGAGTCCTCGGTGCGGGCATAGGTGAAGGTGCCGTCATCGGCACGCAGGAGCACATAGCCATCGGTGGTGGTGTAGTAATGGTGAAACTCATCACCGTGCATCCTCACCTCGATCTGCTCGCCATCGGGCATGGTGTAGGTGATGACACCCTTCTTGGCAGGCATGGCCAAGGCCGCTGCGGGCAATAGCGCAAGCAGTGCGGCAAGCATGGTGTGCCGCTTGGGGAATAGTCTTTTATACATTATATATCATATAGTATTAGGCAGGCATGGAACGGCCTTCATGTCCATTCCATGCCTGCGTGAGTATGAGTGGGATTACCTTACGCTGACCTTGTAAACAACTCCACCAACCTGCACCAGATAGATGCCGGCAGGCACGGGCACCGACACGCCGGAAGCGGCTGGCACACCCGAATAGACGAGCATGCCCGCAGCATTCACGATGCTTACCTGTGCCTGGGTGGCCGAAGCCAGGATGATGCAGCCGTTGGCAGCACGCACGGCAGTCTGCGAAGCGAGGTCGCCGATGCCTGTTGCCACAGTCACAACGGCCTCGTCACTCCACAGGGACTCGCCCCGGTCGTACACAGCCGACACGCGGTAGGCATACTCATGGCCGTCCTCCACATCTGGGTCCAGGTAGGAATTGGTGGTGCTGGCGCCTATGAGCTGGCCATCGCGATACACGTTGTAGCCCTGCAGCACCACGGGCTTGGAGCCCTGCACAAAGTGGAAGTCGTCAAAGAAGAGTCCGTCATTGTTGATGGCGGTGGCATGTATGGCAAAGCGGGTGGCCTCGGCAGGCAGCGTCACGGTGTAGTCAACCCATGAGAGCGACTTGATGATGGTCTGGCCATCCACAGGCTTGAAGTCCTTGGGGTCAGTGGAACCCGTGGAGTAGCACACGGTGAAGGCGTCACTTCCTGCCAGATAGGCATACCGGTTGTAGCTCACGGCCGAGAACGAGATGGTCTGCCCACCGATCACCTCGGGCGAGATGGCCCAGTCATCGGGTGTGTCGCGGTAACTGTAGGGCTTGGAGATGGCGAGCACCTTGGTGCCCGACTTGGCCACATAGCCCTTCACATTGTCGGCAATCATCACAGCCTCGGGAGTGCTGGCGTGGTTGCCGTCGATACCATTGGCATTGGCGCCATTGGCATTCACGAAGGTCCAGCCCTTCTCGCCCTGGGCGGTGTAGGATGTCCAGGACTCGAAGTCCTCATTCACCTCCTCCTGCGTGGATTCGGTGGGCACCTCGGGCTGTGCCCAGTTCAGCGTCACAGCCTCATCAGCCTGTGCAGCCACAAGACCAGCGGGAGTGGGATAGTCATTCGTCTCCACCACCACCGTGCGGCTCAGGGTGGCAGGCTCGGTGCTCTCGTTGGCCTCATACACCAGCTGCGTCTCGAATGTGAGTGTCTTGCCGGCATGAGCAGGAGTGGCACGGAACTCAGTGGCCAGCGACTTGCTCTCCTCGCTGGAGATGTCCTCACCAGTCATTGCGCCCAGTTCCTCGCCATCGAGCAGCAGCTTCACACTGTAGCCCGAGGCCACCATTGAGCCCTTGTTGGCAAGCAGGGCACCCAGCGTGAATGTCTCGCCCACCTTCACGCTCTCGGGAGCATCCATCCCCTCGAGCACGAGGTTGTGGTCCAGGATGTCCTTGATGGTGATATTGTCCACGCACACCGAGGTATAGCCACCAGGGAGCGCGTTGAACACAATCTGGAAGTCACCCTCCCTCACCTGGGCAGGGATATAGCAGGAGAAGCGATTCCATCCCCTCTCCCCCCCATTGACAGCGATGTCATCGCCCAGGGAGATGTCGCCTGCGGCTGTGCGCAGGATGGGCTGGATGGCATTGGTGTAGGTGGACGAGGGGTCCTGGTACACATAGAAGTCCAGGCGGGGATTCTTCAGCCCCTTGACATTGATGAGGGGCGAGGCTATCCACACGCTCTGCGCACCTGTGTTCTGGCTGCGGAGCATGCCATTGTCACCATCCTGGGGACTGCAGCTGGGGGAATAGACCGAGGAGGTGGTCATCCACACGTTGGACGACCCAGCCTGCACGGTCCAGGTCTTGGTGGTGTAGGAGTAGTTGGCAAACGACTCGGCATATTCGCCCTCGTAGGGATTGCCCACCAGCATGCTCTCGGTGGTGGCAGCCGCCCCGGCGCGGTTGTTATAGACAGCCGTCACGGTGTAGCTCACCGCCTCCTGGCCTTCGGCCGGTGCCTCACACACCTCGCTGAAGGTGGTGTCGGCGAGATTCTCGGCCACGGTGACCTTGCCCGCGCTGGTATTGCGCACCACCTTGTAGGTGACCTGCGAGGGGATGAAGATGGCCGATGCGCCGCTGGCCGATGTGGTCACGGCATTCCAGGTGAGCGTGAGTGTGTCCTTTGACTGGGTCACAGCAAGTCCGGCCACAGCCTCGGGAGTGCCGAAGGTGGGGTTGGAGGTAGCGGTAGCCTCCACGCTTGTCCCATACTCATTGCTGGCCGTGACCGTGTAGGTGGCATACGAGCCCAGCGGTGAGGCATCGGTGATAAGGAAAGCCTCGCCAGGAGCCACACCCTCCAGGGTGCCCACCGTCTCGCCATCGCTACGGGTGGCTGTGACCGTCACGTTGCCCTCAAGTGCGGCACCCGCATGAGTGAGCGCGGGAGCCTTGCCCTCCAAGGCCACCACAAAGGTGTCGTCCTCCACCCGTGGAGTGGCCGTGAGGCTGCCGACAGCCGCAGGAGCCTTGCCCGAGAAGCCTGCCGACACGGCAAAGTTGTCAAAGGCTATCGTGCCCGTGCCAGCCTCACGCTCGAGGTGCAGGGCAAACCACACCGTGCCCGTGGCCTTGGCCTCGTAGTCGCACTGGTAGGTGTCAAAGGAATAGCCATAGGCAATCTCCGAGGTTCCCACCACCTGGGTGAGGTTGTCCTCGCTGTCACCTGTGACCACCGTCACCTTGTAGGGAGTGCCGCTCGCACCATTCTTGCACATGTAGGAGATGGTGTATATGCTGCCCTCGGTCACTTCCATGGCGGGAGTGACCAGATATTCATCGGCCGCATAGGTGGCTGCGCCAGTGTAGGTGACTCCCCCACCATAGCTGTAGCCGCCCCACGAGGAGAAGATGAAGGCGGGTGACTCCTCCTCGGCATTCACGACCTTCATGTCGCCCAGCGAGGAGGCAAACTCATTGCGGTAAGGCGGCACCACGCCTTGCGCCTGCATGGCAGCAGTCCCCAGGAGGACCGCTGCCATGGAAATATACAATCTGTTGCTCATATTGCTTCTGTTTTATCGTTCTCTTATTTCAGCACCACCTTGACCGTACGGCCTGCCACCGAGGCCATGTAGATGCCGGGGGCAAGGGTCAGGGTGAAGTGGTCACTGCCCACGGCAGCGTCATAGATGCTCTGGCCCAGTGTGTCATACACGCGCAGCTGCTGGCCCTGGCCTCCCTTGACATGGATGGCCGAGCCCTGGGCATAGAGGGTCACACCCTTGCAGGAAACCGTGTTGATGGCCGTGGCAATGCCTGCTGTGTTGCTGAGCGCAGACTCGCCCTGCTCATACACAGCGGTCACATTGTAGGCATGCTTGCCGGCAGGAGCCGCGCTGTCCACATAGTAGCCCTCCTCCAGCAGTTCGGCATTGACCTTCACACCATCGCGATACACATTGAAGCCCAGGAGCGAGAGGGTCATGGGCTCGGTGCTCTCATACGTCACCTCATCAATGAGGAGCGCGTAGCTGTCGGATGACACACAGTTGATGGCAAAGTACTTGGCATCCTGAGGCAGGGTGTAGGTGTACTGGGTCCACTCGCCTGCAGGCACAGCCACCACATCGCCCATCTTGGCAAAGCTTGTGGTCTCGCGGTCGGTGGTCGAGTAGCAGAAGTTGAACTTCTCCAGTCCATACATGTCGGTCACGCTCTTGGCCATGAAGGTCACCTTGCTCCCGCCTGACACCTCGGGCGAGATGAGCCAGTCATCGTTGGACACTCCATTGCCCGAGTCGAAGCACACGGCCATCTGGTTGCCCAGGTAGGGTGTCCACAGGCGTGACTTCAGGTTGATGAGCGAGGGGTTGAACACCTGGAAGGCCATGGCCGAGCCAGCGTTGGGATAGTCGTAATCCTCGGTCGAGCTGCCCGAGTTGGAGATGGAATAGGTAGCACCCTGGTCAAGGTCCTGAAGCTTCCAGTCGCCCATATTGGTGATGGTGAATGCCTCATAGCCCTCGAAGCCCTCGGTCACCACAGCGTTGCCGCTGCCCTCCTCGGGCTCGTCCCAGGTGAGCTCCACCCCGCTGTCCTTGCTGCTGGCCACCAGTGTGCTTACCACAGGCAGGTGATTGCCAGGCACCTCGGAGCGGATAGCCTGGGTGGTGTTGTTGGATGTCTTCTGGTCCTGGGCAAACACCACGCGTGCGGTGTAGGAATATACCTTGCCGAGCTCCGTGATGCCGGGAGCCAGCGTGGTGCTGAACACACGCTCCTTGGCAAAGGCCAGAGGCTCATCGGCTGCGATGGTCTCTATCACCTGGCCGTCCCTCAGGAACTCCACCGAGTAGTCCTGCGCGGTCTCCACACCCTTGTTGGCCACCGTCACGCTCATCTCGCGCTGTGAGCCTGCGGAAATCTTCTCGGGAACGAGGAACGAGGACACAGCCAGGTCGTAGGACGGAACGTCCTCGATGGTGATGTTGTCAATGTGCATGTCGTGGCTCAGGAAGTTGTGGGTCTTGAAGGCAAACTGGAAGTCGTCCTTGCCCACATAGTCCTTGAGGCTGATGGAGTAGCTGTACCAGCCGTTGCCGTTGATGAGCAGGATGGGCTTGTCGAGCATCTCGGTGTACTGGCCATTCTGGTATGCCTCCACGGTCATGGTCTCCTTGGGCGACGAATAGCTGTCCTCAGAGTTGGAGTAGTAATGGTAGAACCAGAAGGTGAGCACGGGGTTCTTCATGCTGGCCACGTTGATGCGCGGTGACACCAGTCGTGATGACACATCAATATAGTCGGTGTAGGCGATGAGCAGGCCACCGTCATTGTCCTGGGGCTCAGGGAAGGGGCCGCGGTCGGTCTTGGCGTGCTGGGTGCCCCAGTAGCGGTTGTAGAACGCGTTGCTGTAGGGACTGGGATTGATGACCGAGATGATCCAGTCGGAGGTAGCGAACTCGCCATTGGCAAAGGACTCGTGGAATCCATTCTTGTATGCCTCACCATAGGTGATGAAGTTGGAGCCGGCGGCATCGCTCACGCCGGCGGCGTTCACGGCCTGCACATAATAGAAGATAGTCTGCTGGCCCTTGCTGCAGTCGATGCCGGTGTCGGTGTACGAGGTGCCCTTCACGCCCTGCTTCACCAGCCGTTCCTTGCTGTCATAGATGTTGTAGGTGAGCTCGTCGGGATTGAGCGTGCCGCCCTTCTCGCCATAGAGGGGAGCCTCCCAGGTGATGGTGGCCACCTTGTAGTCGGTGGTGGTCTGCACCACATTGGTGGGAGCATTGGGCTTGTCGCTGCCCACCCACACCTTGACCACGGCGGCCTCGCTCTCGCCTGCCTCGTTCACGCAGGTCACCTTGTAGGTGTTGTAGCCCTGTGCGGGATTGGAGTCGGTGTAGGTCTGCCTTGCGCCCACAGCGGGGTTGGCGATGCTGTGCACAAGGGTGCCATTGCGGTAGATGCAAGCCTTGCTGATGGCCGTGAGGGCATTGCCGGCCATGTCCACAGCCGGTGTGGTGAAGGTCAGGTTGGCCTTCTGCACACCACCAGGCGCCTGCACGGCAGCCAGGTCGGCAACGGCAGCGGGCGTGCTGGTACGGGGGCCTGCCTCCACGGTGATGTCATCGAGGTACAGATAGTAGAGTCCCTTGTCGCTCAGGGCATGGAAGCCCAGGTAGTAGTTGCCGGTCTTGGAGGCATGGATGGTAATCTCATACTCCTTGTAGGTCTGCTGTGCGAGTGTGGTCCTCTCCATCAGCACGGTGGTGAAACTGTTGATGAAGGGGCTGTCGGCCATGCGCACCTCCATAGCCTCGGGATACAGCTGGCTCTCAGAGCGTGCCTTGAACCTCAGTTTGTAGGACATGCCACCCTCCATGTGCAGGGCGGGGCTGATGAGCCAGTCGTTGCCGGCATTGAAGGTATCATACTTGTACATGGCGCACTTCTCGCCCTGGTTCCATCCCCAGAAGCCACTGTCGTTATTGGCATTATACACGATGAAGGTCTTGAACGCGTCAAACGTGTCAAACGACTCCACATAGGGTATGGTGTGCGGTGTGCCAAACTCCACGGGATTGGACACCGCAGGCTCGCCCTCCACATTCTTGTAGTAGGGCACGATGGTGTAGGTGTACTGCCGCAGATTGGGGTTGGTAATCTTGTCGGTATAGGAGTTGTCGGTGGCCTCATCGGTCAGCAGCTCGTTGCCGGGATTGCGGTAGATAGAATAATAGACCAGCGCAGGCTTGATGGCTGTGCCGTGCGCGCCCTCGGTGGGTGTGTCCCAGGTGAGCAGGGCTGTGGTCTCGTCCTGGCGTGTGGCCTTGAAGTTCTTGGGAGCGGCGGGGCCGTCGATGCCCACCCACACGTTCAGCTGCTTCTTGGTCGTGCGTCCCATGCTGGTGTGTGTGGCCACAGCCTCCAGGGTGTGCGCGCCCTTGTCCAGGGTGACATCCTGCTTCAGTGTTGCGCCAGGAGCGCAGGACTTGGAGAAGTAGAGCGAGCCATCGGCATAGAGCTGCACCGTGAGGTCACCGGTGATGGTGTTGCCGGCCGCGTCCTTGGCAGGAGTGGTGATGGTGACCTGGCCTGTGTTGGAGGAGGTGTTGCTGAAGTCGGCTGTGAACGAGGGCAACTCGCCCAGCTTGTAGCTGCTGGCTGTCTGGGGGATATAGAGGCAGCTCACCTGCTCGTTGTAGGGATACGAGGTGATGAAGGAGGCTGCGCCGCTCTGGGGGTTGATCTCGTACAGGCCGCTCTCGCCTGTGAGCCGCTCAAAGGTGGTCCAGTACAGTTTGCCCGTCTTGTAGTCGAAGGTGCCCGAACCATTGTACTGGGGGTTCACTCCCGTGAGTCCGATTTCCTTGACAGCAGCCGTCTGCTTGTCGATGCGGCAGAACATGCCGTCCTTGTACCTCACACCATAGAGGTTGCCGCTCTCGTCACAGGCAATCATCGACATGCGCTCCAGATTGGCCACCTTGGAGGCCAGACCCGTGGCGGGATCTACCGTGGAGAGCGAGTAGGTGTACTCGGTGGCGGTGTTGGCATCCGAGGGATATGCCTGGGAGTAGATGGTGTTGCCCACGGGGTCGTAGGTCATGTCCAGGGCAATGGAGGTGTAGTAGTCGCTATGCAGGGCGATGGTCTCCATCTTCATAGTCTGCACATCCACCACGCAGAAGTACAGGTAGAGCAGCATGCCTGGCTCCCAGCCCTCGTAATAGCTGGTGAAGTAGAGCTTGCCATTGGCATAGGTGCCGCCACCATTGGCACAGATGGATGTGTGCATCAGATGGTTGGTGAAGGCTGTGCCTGCCTGGGCCTGGAAACTGTACAAGCCCCACTTGATGGCTGTCTCGGGGTTGTCCGAGTCGTCCATCGCCGTGGAATGCACTACCTCACCATAGAGGGTGGTGCCATCGCCCACCACTGTGGGCACGGTCTTCCGCCTGGCAAGGGATGGACGGGCGGTCTTGATAGACTTGTGATTGGGGCGCACGGTCTCCACTCCCCAGGGCACGGCCACCCTGTGGGACTGCGAGTCGCCACTTCTCACCGAGCCTGCCTCTCCACCACGGAAGGCAGGCTGCGCGATACTGCTCACCAGGGAGGCTATCAGCATCACGCACAAAGAAACGTACTTTTTCAGCATGAATAATTTGCTAAGGGTTATTTGTAAATATGTATATCCGTAAGGCAAAAGCCGTTGCCCGGCAATGGCAACAGCCATGCATGACACCATGGGTGCCTGCACATGAATGACAATCTTTCGACCTGTATTATATCCTGATTACCGACAAACTTCCGTCCCCGGCTACCGGGGAGGCTTACATGGGTGTGTGGGAGGAAAGGCGCCTTGCCATCCGTCCTGGGACGGGGAGGCTCAAAAGAAAGGTGGGCATGAAGAGCATCTACGGGGCTTGAGCCAGCATTCCTCGCGCAGCAGGGCACGCAGCACACCTGACGGCGTATGCTGCACCCCACACATCACTATCATGCGGGACCGGGACTCTCCTACTTCCACTATCTTCATAAAACCGCTGCAAAGGTACAAAAAAATTGCCGACACAGAGGCTTCATGCACAGCCAAATGCCCCCTTGCCCCCCATGGGCAGGCAGGATTTGGGGCACATTTGCCTCTCCCTCACCCCTCGTCACCTTCATGGAAGGGAAATGCCCGCCTGCAAAAACACCCCACAGAGAGTTGCACATGCGGAAAGAAAGATATAAATTTGCCTTGGTGTTGGACAAGGCGCGGCAACACGCGCCCATGCCACCACACATATCCTGGCAATCACACCACACACACAACAGCATGATGACAAGAACAAACCACCACGCAAGACGGCTCTGCCTCCTGGCTCTATGCCTCACAAGTGTCCTCACAGCCACCGCCGCCGACTATTTCGTGCGCGCATCGGGCACCAGGCTCCTGGGACGTGACGGAAAGAGGATAGTGCTGCGCGGCACCAACTGCGGCAACTGGATGGTGCGCGAGCCTTACATGATGAACACATCGGGCAACCTGGACCGCCAGTTCAAGTTTGACAGGATGCTGGCCGAGGTGTGCGGCGAGGAGAAGGTGGCAGAGTTTGACAGTCTGTGGATGAGCAACCTCTTTGGCGAGGCCGACATGAAGTTCCTGGCCGAGCGGGGCTTCAACACCCTGCGCGTGCCCATGCACTACAAGTATTTCACGCTGCCCGTCGAGCAAGAGCCTGTGGCTGGAGAGCAAACTTGGCTCCAGGAGGGATTCACGCGCATCGACTCCATGTGCGTGTGGGCCGAGAGGCACGGCATGCTGCTCATCCTGGACATGCACGCATGCCCAGGCGGACAGTCATCGGGGGACATCTGCGACTACGACTCCAGCAAACCGTCGCTGTGGGAGAGCGAGACCAACCGCACCAAGCTCACCGCCCTGTGGCGCAAACTGGCCGAGCGATACAAGGACAAGAAGTGCGTGGCTGCCTATGACCTCATCAACGAGACCAACTGGACACTGGCCAACAGCAACAAGCTCCTGTGGGACACCTTCAAGGCCATCATCAAGGCCATACGCGAGGTGGACACCAACCACCTGGTGATACTGGAGGGCAACTCCTACAGCAACGACTACACAGGACTGCCATCGGGCAAGATGGACACGAAGATGATGCTGCAGTTCCACCGCTATGGGGTCTATAACACCAGGAGCCAGGTGCAGTACATGGCCGACCTGGGCACGAAGTACAGCTGCCCGGTATATATCGGCGAGTTTGGCGAGAACAGCAACTCATGGACGGCCGATGCCATACGGCTCTACGAGGAGGCCATGGGCTTCGCGGGCTGGACTTGCTGGCCGATGAAGAAGAGCGGCATCAACTGCCTGCTGCAGGTAGGGCGCGTGGCCAGTTACGACACTGTCATCAGCGACTGGCAGAATGGCACGCGCCCCTCGGCATCGGCCCTGTGGAGCGCGTGCAAGGCTTGGGCCGAGGCACAGGACATAGGCCGCTGCACCGTGCGCACCGACTATCTGGACGCGCTCCTGCGCCGCCCCTACAGCCGCAGCTGCGTGCCATTCACCACCCACCAGCCAGGCGACTTCATCTATGCAGCCCACTACGACATGGGGCCTGCGGGCATGGCCTACTGGGACACCAGCGATGCCTCGTACCAGTACAGCGGCGAGGACTTCACCAACTGGCAGGCCGGATGGGTGTACCGCAATGATGGGGTGGACTTGTATGGCGCGCCCAACGATGTCAAGAGCTGCGGATATTATGTGGGAGAGACCAAGGACGGGGAGTGGCTGCAATACACCATCGACAACCCCAACGAGCCTGCCAACTGGCAACTGCAACTGCGTTACGCGCTCAAGTCGGGCACATCCACCGTGCGCGTCACCGTAAACGACCGCACCGTGGTCGCGCCCACCATACTGAGAAGCACTGGCAACTACACCACCTGGGCCACCCGGGTGTTCCGCGACATCATCCTGCCCAAGGGCACCGTGCGCGTGCGCGTATATATAGAGAAAGGTGGACTCAACATCAACTGGCTTCGGCTGGCCAGCATGAAGGAGGCCACCGGGGAGCAGCTGAGCGTGCTGCTCCCCGACAGCAGCGCGGGGCGAAATCACCTGGTGAGCGGGGACTGTGAGTTCCAAGGGGCTTGGCGCACAGCGGCATTAGGCTCTGTCAACAACACCTTGCTCACATGGAACACGACCGCCAGCCTGCCCGCCAGGGGCGATGGTGGAGCCCTGGCCATATCGTCGGCACGCCAGAAGGCATTCAACACGGTGATCTACCAACCGGTGGAGGTGGAGGCAGGGCACCTCTATGCAGCCGATGTGGCGGTGCGGGGCACCGAGGGGAACAAGGATTTCTGGATGCAGACGTTCATCGTGAGCAGCGAGCCAAGGGACTATGCCGACGAGGGGCTGGACGAGGCCAGCACCATCGGCCAGCTGAACTCCTGGCAGGACGCCTCGCTGGAGAAGTTTGACGGCATGATGTCTGAGCGGGCAAGGGCGGGCAAGAGCCACACGGCGGGCAGCATGAGATGGAAGGCAACCTTCACGGGCACCGCTTACTTTGCCCTGAAGGTGGGCTCCAACAAATATCCCTTCACCTGTACGCTGGACAACTTCACCCTCACCGACCTCACGGCCATCGAGACGGCCATCCACCACCCTGCTGCCAGCCCTGCACTCTACACGCTCCTGGGAGGCGTCCTCACTCCGGCCCCAGGATGCCGCATCTACAACGTCCAGGGGCAGAGGGTGGAAGCTGGCGCAGAGGTGCCTGGCATCTACATCGTCACAAATGGCAAGCAGGCACAAAAGGTGAGTGCTGTGGCAAGATAGCACATGCACAAGTCATCGAATCGTCAGCGCACAGGTAGCCCCCCCCCCTTGCCCAACATCAGCAATCCAGCCATTGTCCAAGCCTTCCGTACCGTCCTCCCGATTTATGGCATAGCCTCCAAGTTGTATTAAGAAACTCCTTATGGTCAAGCCCGTCCCGCACATGGTCAGGATTATCGGTCTTGAACATGATACGGAAGCGTTCCTGAGTTGGGATGTCAATGTCGTCCATTGTGTAGCACCCCAACAACAATCCTTCATTGCCAGCCTCACTGGCATCACGGAGCGTCATCTTCGGTTCTTGCTCCGTACAATTAATGCCAGACCACTTCTGTAAGTGGTCTTTGCGCTAATTATGCCTCCCAGTTCTTACGAAGCGTTTTCTGGCAATTAATTTCTTATCACCACGCATTCCCCCAACTCATCAAAAGTCGTATCAACAAACGTGTAGCCTACCATCTTTGTTACATCTATCGGCTGGAGGTTTGCGTATTGCTTGCGGACGAATCTCAGTTCAAAAGCCAGACGGAGAGCTTTGCTGTCGGCGTCATCCGTTTGCCTTGCTTCCTTGCCTGTGATGGTCCGCACCTTGGTAATCTCATACACATCACGCACTCCCTGCCCTTTGATGTAAGGCATGAAGAAGTGGAGGTCTTGCAAGGCGATGGTCGTAGGGAACTGCTTGCCTGTGTAATACAAGGTAGCCGTTCCATCCGTGAACGCTTGATATTGCCTGTTGTCCTCTTTCACCAATCCGATGAGTACACGGTTGCCCACCCCTACATACGCGCCCTTTTGCGGTATGACATGGGCGACAGTCTCGCATGACTTGGTATGGATGAGTTCTGCGACAAACCGTTCCAAGAGCTTCCTGTTCTCCACATCCTTTGGGCGAAGAGGGAAGGCTCCGATATTCACTTCCTTGATGGTCTTGTAGAACTTTGACACAGCCACGTCATCAGGCTCACCGTCACCAGGGAAGAGTATGTAGCCGCCAATGACCTCTTTCTTCAGGCTATGGGCATCATAATCCCTGTAGTATATGGCGTCACGATAGCGGTGCATCTGGTTGATGGCATCCTCTGGTGGCACATCCACGCCCTTGTCCTTGCCGTCTATACGGTATTTTGCATCAAAGAGATAGGTCATCTTCATGCCTTGCTGCAAGTCGTTCTTGGTGAGCTGCAACACGATGTCTGGTTTCTGTGGCACAGTTGGCGCCACCAGGTCTTTCAGGCCCACACTGTCGTTTTCCCTGTCGGCATTCTTGGGGTTATATACCAACTCTGCCAGCTCCACACCATCCTTGCGGAACAATATGCGTGAATGCTCACCCTTGCCAAGTTCCCATGAGAAGATGCCGTTCATCTCCATACGGTTGCGGTGCTCCACATCCTCATTCTCCAAGTGCAACTGTTCCTTTACAATATGGCTCACCTCAATGAAACACCATATCTCGTAGAGCGTGGCTATATCTTTTGTCTGCAAGCGATACAAGCCGTCATTAAGAGAATAAGCTCTTCTTAACAAGTTCCATGTGCGGTAAACTTGGCTATAGCCTGTGGCCTTTTGCAGCACCAGGCTCTCTTGGCTCATACCCTTGAACCGCCCGATGGTTCGGAAGAACGGATGGTGTTGCAGTCGCTTCAATGTGTCCGAGGTGGCAAGCATGGCAGCCTTCATTGTGTCTGAGGCTGTTTTTACTGCTTCAATACGCTGGCGCAGTTCCTCATACCGCTTGCTTATCTGCTGGAGTGCAAACTTCAGGAAGCGGTTTTCTTGCGTGTCGTTGGACTGTATCTGTTGCTCCACACGATAGAGGTAGGCTGGTTCCCGGCGATGCTCTGCCAAGCGGTTCTCTATGTCATGGGGAGTCTGCCTCAGCTTGTCGGC
This sequence comes from Prevotellaceae bacterium, assembly GCA_050873805.1. Lineage (GTDB taxonomy): Bacteria > Bacteroidota > Bacteroidia > Bacteroidales > Bacteroidaceae > Physcousia. Next base: position 62,861 of record JBNMJN010000004.1, read on the forward strand.
TCTCTGATATGCCTCCTCACCATGAAGCCTGTGGCGGGGGCGGTCTGTGATGCTTTTGCAAGCCTTTATGAATTTCTGCTGCTCTCCCCCAAACACGCTCCACCATACAATGTCGGGGCGCTCACCATCCTGGTCGGGAGTGAAGCCATGAAACGTGCGTCGCATATAGTCCAACGACAACATGCGGTATTCTCGCTCAATATCCTCCACGATGGCTCGCCAATGTTCGTGATAGTCGAGCTTTGTGCTTAATACTTCAAAGCCGAAACGGAAAGTTCTTGTTTCTTTGCCAACCTTATATATAATCCGTATCTCACTTCGACCTATCTCATTCTTGTAGTTGACAAATCCTGCCAAGATGTGACGGCGAAAGGTAAAGCGGTCGTTGTCGTTTTGCAGAACAGAGCCAAACTGGGCCTCTTCCACATACTCCTTGAACTCTATCCATATGGGATAGTCCGCATTGTCGAAGAAGGTGGCGGGAGCCGAAACACCCTGTTCGATGTCTGTCTCATGGCCGGCATCCTGTGTCCGCTTTACTGACACGACTCCCTCCGACCATGAGTAAGTGGAGTAGAGTTTTTCTTCGCCCACATTACTCTTGGCCTTGTTCCAAATGCTATCGAACCTCGTGCACTCGATAATCATTGTGAAATCCTGATGCTCAATAGTCAATAGTTCCATTCGTGTTGCCCTTATCTCAAAAACCTTACGCTATGCAATACGGAAGCAAAACTTCCGTTGCTTTCGCCTCGCCGGTTTTTCAGCTCCAGAAACTTGTGTAACCTGAAGCGAGTTTGGCCCTCATCTCCTTCAGTTTGGCCAGGGATATGGATTCTATCGTATTCCCATCTCCCGACACAGCCTTCAATCCGTCCTCTATAGTCTTGCTCAAACGGTCAAGCAACTCATCGCTTACCCTTGTGTCGTCACCCTCAATGCGCGACAACACTTTCATGCTGGTAATCTCGTCCAAGGCACGGGCTATGACATAGCCTTGTTCCAGATCATTGCCACTCTCATCTTTGCAATACGGCAAGTTGTTTACCACATAAAGCAGGAATTCATTGCGTGTGCGATAGGCTATCTTGAATGGAGTGCCTTCCAGTACGTCATTTACCTTTTGCAGATAGCCAAGCGCAATGTCGCAAACATCGGTGCAGTCGCAGTAAACATCCACGCCCTCCACGACATGGCCTATAAGTTCAGCCTTCCCAAGTTTTCCTATTTGCTCATTGCGCTCAGTCAGTCCCCTGTGCAAGTCCACCTCGTTCATTTCGATGGTCATGGCACGGTCGAGCACCTTGCGAGAGAACGAGAACGTTGTCTCGTCCATATTCACAGTCCCCACGACTATGAGGTTTTGAGGTATGCTGATACCTTCCTCGTTGAATTGCTTGCGGATGTCCTCGTTGGAAGTCAGCGATGCTGTCAGGTTGAAGTACCATTCCTCGTCAGCCTTTTCCACTATTGGGTCTGTGGTCACATTGCCATCCTCGTGGCTCTTGCGAGACTCTATCACGCTCAGATATTCGGCAAAGTACTGCTCCACAGGTGCAAGGTTCATCTCGTCCAGGCACAGGAAGTATGGAGTCCCGGTATCTTCCCATGCTTTGGCAACGAACTTCAAGAACTCTCCTGCCACGAACTCCGCCTTTCCGCTGACACGGCTCACATAACCTATCAAGTCGCTTGAGTCATGCCAATTAGGCTTCACCTGCACCATTTGGAAGTTCTTTGGCTTCTGTGCCTTGTAATCATCCGAGCCTTCTTCCCAACAAGCTCTTGCCAACTCTCGCACTATTCGGCTTTTACCAGTGCCAGAGATTCCTGCAAGCAGGAGAAAGGGCTTGGACTTGATGGCGGTGATGTAGGGGCGGAAGGCCGAATATTGCATTTCAGACACAAACCTGTTTATAGTTTTCTGGTCTGGAGATTTAGACATCTCTTCAATTTTCTCATGTATAAAGTATGAACGAGCCTTAATAAAACAAACATAATGGATGATGCTGCCAGACCGCCAGCCTTGGTTCTTTTCATTATCGTGTCTAATGAAATTTTCATCATTCAATAGTGTGTTGGCAATGTTCTCAACTTCATCAGGGGAAGTAATGTCATACATACTTCTTATATGTTGCCAGATTTCCGGGTTATAATCAAAAAGTCTGCCAACCTCGAGAAAAGTCAAAAAACTTTGGACTGCTGTCGGTTGTAAATTGAAACCTTTATCTGTTCTTCGTGAAGACCTTGCTATATTTGAAAGATAATATGTAAATTCCTCCTTTATTCTTTGTCTGGAATCCATTGGCTTTTAATGATTAGTAATTGGAAGACTAACCTTCCGAATGCATTCTGTAATTTACCTGCTCAAAGAGCAATTCCCCTTTTATTCCGTTCCATCTACTTTTTCCCTTTGTCTTTATTTGCCAAAGCTCTCTTGTCCTCTCTGGGCAATCTGCGCTCTACCTTTTTCACATCCTCTGCAGCAGGAAGTTTGTGCAAATGCGATTTGTGGTTTGCGAGGGTCGCCATTTTGAGCAACAAGGTAGCAAGCATAGCGTGTTAGCATAAAGTCATCTATCTGACGCTCAGCACCAAAACCGATAACAACCATTTTATTGACGTCAATAAAATGGTCTACTACATTTTGTCCTGCATTTACACATGCTTCCTTGGCTTTGTCTATTACCTTTGTAAAATTTTGCCAAAGTTTATATCCTAACAAAGAACACAAATCTCTTGCACTCCAACATTCCACATCATTGAGAATGCATGAAACTTGTTCAAAATGAGAGAACAATGCTTGTATTTCTTCTTTTTTCATTCCGTTTCGTGCTTAAATTCTTCGAACCGCACCAAGTCAGCCAGTTCCACATCTAATATTTTGGCTATCTGCATCAGATTGCACAAGTCGGGCTGGCTTGAATTTGTGCACCATTTAGATATGGTCGTTTGGTCTTTACCTAACTGCTCTGCCAGCCATTTGTTCGTCCGCTGCTTTTCCGCAAGGACTACTTTTAGCCTATTTAAATTTTTACTTGCCATACATCAATCTGTTCTCTTGGCAAAGATACATCTAAATCTTCTATATATTGAATGGAAGCTATAGGAATTACGCAACAAAATGAATCTTGCTCTATTAGATAGGTGTTTGTTTCTTGATTGCAGTCGCCGAGGGAAGCCATGCGGCTGCTCGTAATATAGGCTTTACCAAGTAAAACACAATGAAATCACAAGAAATAGGAACAAAAATAACCAAGGAGAACTTTTGCCATCCACAACAAATCAGCAGCAAATTATGTCGGCAAGATGTTGGCAATTCCGTAAAAGCAAACTTCTTTGCGCCAGCAGCGCCCGGCACCCATTCACCAACCCGGAAAGCCATCCCACTTAGTTGGCAGTCCAAGCCAGTTTGGACTGATGTCCAAGTTAACACGGACTGCAGTCCAAGCATGCTTGGACTGCAGTCCGGAATACAAGGAGCGGAAAATCCGGACTGGCAGTCCTGCCTAGGGGCTATGCCCTGCCCCATGGGGGGGGGGGGCTGTCATGGGGTACAATGGGACATGTGTACCCCCCCCTGTCCACTTTTGTCCGAAGTGTTAAGGGAATTAACCCTTCTGCCACACGGTTGTGGACTTATTGTCCACTTTCGCGCACCTGTCATCATTGGCACGCAGGTTGCAACATAGAGGAGTGAAAGCCGAAGTCCAAGAGGCGAGGGAACGAGCCGAGGGCTGAGGCACAAACAAGAAAAAGAAAATAAAAAAAATAATTGGAGGTAAACATTATGTTGGTACGCAGAAACAATGATTCAGATTGGTTGACAAACTGGTTTAACGATGCTTTCTTTGGAAACGAGTTGATGCGTCCTGCCGTTGCAACGGCTCCCGCAGTGAACGTAAAAGAGAATGCCAAGGGCTACACGATGGAGATTGCCTCACCAGGCTTGAAGAAGGAATATGTGAGGGTGAACGTGGACAACGACAACAACCTGCACATTGCCCTGGAGAACAAGATGGAGCACAAGGGCGAGGACAAGCACGAGCACTATCTGCGCCGCGAGTTCTCCTACAGCAACTTTGAGCAGGCATTCACGCTGCCCGAGGATGTGGACAAGGAGAAGATAACAGCCAAGGTGGCCGACGGTGTGCTGACCGTTGAGCTTCCCAAGATAGAGCCCAAGGAAGAGCCCAAGACCACAAAGTGCATTGAGGTCTGCTAAGGACTGGCTCACCCTTCCCCACCGGGCGGAAAGGCATCGGCTGAATATATAAGAGAAGGCGGATGGCGAGCATCGGAAGATGCAAGGCCACCCGCCTCCTCTTTTTTTTATGGAGTCACGCGGAGGGAATCGCCCACGAGTGTGCCACCCGCACCCACAGCCTCCCCCGCTATCATTATGTTGCCTGCCGAGATGGAGTCCACACCTTTCTTATATATACTGTCGGCAGGCAATGTGTCCAGGGGCACTTGAGCCGTTCTGCCTGGAATTCCCCGCGTCACGGCCACAGGATTGGCAGGAACGGGACTCTCCGCTTCTGGCTTCCGTCCCGTGCCATTACGCTTGATGGTTTTCTGTCCCTTGTCAGCGGAATCGGCTCTTGGCATATCTTACTCTCCCTGGCCAACACTCTCAAGCAGCAGTATGTCCAGAGGGGGATAATGGCCAGTATTTGGCTTACCACGAAATACCCCAAGAGGAATGCTTACTTACACTTACACAAAGCCGCCCCTAATCCTTCACGGACAAGGGGCGGCTCAATATGTAATGCAATTTAGAATTATTCGGCGGCAGGCTCTGTAGCGGGAGCCTCGGCAGCAGGAGCCTCTGTCACAGGTGCCTCTGCTGCAGCCTCAGCACTCTTCTTTGAAGAACGGCGTGTGCGCTTTGCCTTCTTGGCTGCCTTTGCCATGTTCTCATCGAAGTCAACGAGCTCGATGAAGCACATAGATGCATTGTCGCTTGCACGGAAACCAGTCTTGATGATGCGTGTGTAACCACCGGGACGGTCGCCCACCTTCTGAGAAATCACAGTGAAAAGCTCAGTGATGGCCTTCTTGTCCTGCAAGTAACTGAAGACTACGCGGCGAGAGTTTGTGGTGTCCTGCTTGCTCTTGGTAATCAGAGGCTCCACATACTTCTTCAAAGCCTTGGCCTTGGCAAGGGTCGTAGTGATTCTTTTGTGCATGATCAGAGAGATAGCCATGTTGGACAACATTGCCGCTCTGTGGGATGCAGTACGACCCAGATGATTGAATTTCTTATTATGTCTCATCTTGTTTTAATCTTTATCTAATTTATACTTGGATATGTCAGTTCCAAACGAAAGATTCAGACTCTCGAGCAAATCATCAAGCTCAGTGAGCGATTTCTTGCCGAAGTTGCGGAACTTCAGAAGGTCTGTCTTGTTGTACTGTACCAGGTCACCCAGCGTCTCCACATCAGCTGCCTTCAGGCAGTTGAGCGCACGCACGGAGAGATCCATGTCAGCAAGCTTGGTCTTCAGAAGCTGGCGCATGTGAAGAACCTCCTCATCGAACTCATCAGCGTCTGCACCATCGCCATTCTCAATGGTAATCTTATCATCAGAGAACAGCATGAAGTGCTGGATGAGAATCTTTGCGGCATCCTTCAGAGCTTCCTTCGGATGTATGGAACCGTCTGTCGTGATTTCGAGAATCAACTTCTCGAAGTCGGTCTTCTGCTCTACGCGGAAATTCTCGACAGAGTATTTAACATTTCTGATGGGAGTGTAAATCGAGTCTATGGGAATGACATTAACATCGGTGCAGAACTCACGGTTCTCTTCCGCAGGAACGTAGCCACGCCCCTTGTTGATGCCAATCTCTATTTGCATCGTTGCTTTTGCGTCTAAATGGCAAATAACCAAATCAGGGTTTAACACTTCAAATCCAGTCAGATACTTGTTGAAGTCTCCTGCCTTGAACTCTGTGCAGTTCTCTACAGTGACACTCACTTTCTCGGTCTCGAATTCATCTACTAACTGCTTGAACCGAACTTGCTTCAAGTTCAAGATAATGTTGGTGACATCTTCTTTTACACCAGGAACTGTAGCAAACTCGTGCTCAACTCCAGCGATAGCCACAGTATTAACTGCAAAGCCGTCAAGCGAAGAAAGAAGTATGCGGCGCAAAGCATTGCCTATGGTGGTACCAAAACCACCCTCCAGGGGACGAAACTCGAACTTGCCGTACTTGTCGTCCGCCTCCAACATTATAACTTTATCGGGCTTTTGAAATGCTAATATCGCCATTATCAATTATTATTTAGAGTACAACTCAACGATCAACTGCTCCTTGATGGTCTCAGGAATGTCGGCACGCTCGGGCTTGTGGAGCAACTTACCTGACTTCAGGTTCTCGTCCCACTCAATCCAGGGATACTTGCTGTGGTTGAAGCCGGCAAGGGCATTCTGGATTACCTCCAGGCTCTTGGAACGCTCGCGCACACCCACAATCTGGCCGGGCTCAACGTTGTAAGAAGCGATACCCACAACCTTGCCGTCAACAGTAATGTGCTTGTGGTTGACCAGCTGGCGAGCTGCCGCACGAGTGGGAGCAATACCCAGGCGATAAACCACATTGTCAAGTCTGCACTCAAGGTTCTGCAGCAGAATCTCACCCGTGATGCCGCTGGCACGTGAAGCCTTCTCAAACATGTTGCGGAACTGCTTCTCCAGCACACCGTAAGTGTACTTCGCCTTCTGCTTCTCAGCAAGCATGACACCATACTCTGATGTCTTGCGGCGACGGTTGTTACCATGCTGCCCTGGAGGGAACTTCCTCTTGGAAAGAACCTTGTCAGCACCGAAAATAGCTTCGCCGAAACGGCGGGCAATCCTTGATTTAGGACCAATATATCTAGCCATGTCTATTCTATTTTTACAGCCTCGTTATACAATATCATTACACTCTTCTTCTCTTGGGAGGACGGCAGCCGTTGTGGGGCAGCGGAGTCACATCCACAATCTCAACAACCTCGATGCCTGCGCCGTGCACGGTGCGGATAGCAGACTCACGTCCGTTGCCGGGACCCTTAACGTATGCCTTCACCTTGCGAAGACCCAGGTCGTATGCTGTCTTGGAGCAGTCCTGGGCTGCCATCTGCGCAGCGTAGGGAGTGTTCTTCTTAGAGCCACGGAAACCCATCTTGCCGGCTGATGACCATGAGATGACCTGTCCCTCGCTGTTTGTCAGAGAGACAATAATATTGTTGAACGAGCTATGCACATGAAGCTGACCCATTGCGTCAACCTTCACTACTCTCTTCTTTGCAGCAACAGTTTTCTTTGCCATATCTCAATTGTTATTTAGTAGCCTTTTTCTTGTTTGCAACAGTCTTCTTCTTACCCTTGCGTGTACGGGCATTGTTCTTGGTGCTCTGACCGCGAACAGGAAGGCCATTACGATGACGAACGCCACGATAGCAACCGATATCCATCAGACGCTTGATGTTCAGCGCAATCTCGGAACGGAGGTCACCCTCCACCTTGTAGTTTGCTGCAATAATCTCACGAATCTTACCAGCCTCGTCATCTGTCCAGTCAGACACACGCTTGTCCTTATCGACACCTGCCTGCTCCAGGATCTTGGCTGAGCTACTGCGACCTATACCATAAACATAGGTCAAGGCGATTTCGCCCCTCTTGTTCTGGGGCAAATCTACACCAACAATTCTAATTGCCATATATACTTATCTTTTCTTTTGTCTTAAAGACTTAACCCTGACGCATCTTGTACTTAGGGTTCTTTTTGTTAATCACATACAAACGACCCTTACGACGCACAATCTTGCACTCAGGAGTACGTTTCTTCAATGAAGCTCTTGTTTTCATATCTGGTTTTATTTATATCTGAATACGATTCTTCCCTTTGTCAAATCATAGGGACTCATCTCCACCTTCACCTTGTCACCAGGCAGTATCTTGATGTAGTGAAGTCTCATCTTGCCAGAGATGTTGCAGATTATCTTCTGCCCTATCTCCAACTCCACACGGAACATTGCATTGGAGAGCGACTCCACAATGACACCGTCCTGCTCTATCACTGCTTGCTTTGCCATATCGTCTTGTTCATTCAGTTCTGTTGGTTCTCAATCTTTTCAAACGAGGAGAGTATGTCGGGCTTGCCATGGTGAATGGCTATCGTGTGCTCAAAATGTGCCGCAGGCTTCCTGTCTCGTGTCCTGATTGTCCAGCGGTCAGGCATCATGAATATCTGAGGCGAACCCATCGTAATCATAGGCTCTATTGCTATGCAAAGCCCATTCTTTATCAGGATGCCATTCCCCTTGCGCCCGTAATTGGGAACCTGAGGATCCTCGTGCATGTCCTTTCCTATGCCATGACCGACAAACTCACGAACCACACCATACCCAGCATCCTCACAATGTGCCTGTACGGCATATCCGATGTCACCCAGCCTCTTTCCTGCACACGCATTGCGGATACCCTCGTAGAGGGCCTCTTTGGTCACCCTCAGCAGCCTCTTGACCTCCGGGCTTACCTCACCCACACAGAATGTGTAGCAGGAATCACCGTTATAGCCATTGAGCAAGGCTCCGCAGTCCACAGAAATGATATCGCCATCCTTCAGGACTTCCTCTCCTGGAACCCCATGAACAACAACATCATTTATCGAAGTACATACCGACCCTGGGAAAGGCCCTCCATAAGGATTCGGGAAACCCTTGAAGGTGGGTACAGCCCCATGGTCTCTTATATATTCTTCGGCCACCTTGTCTATCTCAGCGGTCGATACGCCTGGCCGAATTACTTTTCCTAACTCGGCCAGGGTATCAGCCACCAAAAGATTGGCAGCCCTCATCAATTCTATCTCGTCCTCAGTCTTGAGAAATATCATCAACTGACTCTTTCGTCGTCAAATCACTGATTAGAAATGCCTGAACGCCCATGTATGCGACCAGAACTCAACAGACCGTCATAATGTCTCATGAGCAGGTGACTCTCAATCTGCTGAAGTGTGTCGAGAACAACACCTACCAGAATCAGAAGGGAAGTGCCTCCAAAGAACTGCGCAAACTCCTGCTGCACATTCAGCAGACCCGCAAAGGCGGGCATACAAGCAATAACTGCAAGTATGAGCGAACCAGGCAGTGTGATATGATCCATTATGCGGTCAATAAAGTCCGCTGTCTCCTTTCCGGGACGTACACCAGGAATGAAACCGTTGTTGCGCTTCATGTCCTCTGCCATCTGAGTCGGGTTCAGCGTAATGGCCGTATAGAAATAGGTAAATGCGATAATCAGGAATGCAAAGACAATATTGTATGCCAGACTCGTGTGGTCTGACATCGCCATCAGCACAGGTGAAGCTGCCTCACCATTGGAAAGGAAGCTCAAGAGCGTGATGGGGATAAACATGATTGCCTGAGCAAAGATGATGGGCATCACATTTGCAGCAAAGACCTTCAAGGGGATATACTGGCGAACTCCACCTACCTGCTGCCCTGCATACATGCGCTTTGCATACTGCACAGGAATCTTGCGAGTTCCCTGCACAAGCATGATAGCGACAAGGATGACCACAAAGAGCAGAAGAAGCTCGATGAGGAACATCACGAGACCGCCACCGCCAAGATTGTTCAGTCGAGACACGACTTCCTGGCCAAAAGCCTGAGGCAGACGGGCGATGATACCCAGCATGATGATGAGAGACACACCATTGCCAATGCCCTTGTCGGTAATACGCTCACCTATCCACAGCACAAACATGCTGCCCGCAGCCAGAATAATCGTGCTTGCGAAGATGAACAAAGTCCAACTGAGACCGGGAGTCAAGGCACCACCTGACTGAACACGAAGGTTGATCAGATAGCCTGGAGCCTGGAACAGCAGGATAAAGATGGTCAAGTAACGTGTGTACTGATTCATCTTCCTGCGGCCGCTCTCACCCTCACGCTGCAACTTCTGGAAGTAAGGCACAACGAAGGCAAACAACTGAACCACGATAGAAGCAGTGATATATGGCATTATTCCCAACGCAAAAATGGAAGCATTGGAGAATGCGCCACCTGAGAACATATTCAACAGGGACATCAGACCTGTGTTTGTCTGCTCACGCAAAGCAGACAAGCCTGAGGGGTCAATACCGGGAAGCACAATGAATGAACCGAAACGGTATATTGCCGCAAAGGCAAGGGTGATGAGGATTCGAGTCTTCAAATCCTCAACACGCCATATGTTTCTCAGAGTCTCGAAAAACTTCTTCATCTGAATTACAGTTTAGTAGCAGTTCCACCTACAGTTTGAATAGCCTCCTCAGCAGACTTTGAGAATGCGTTTGCAACGATCTCCACCTTTGCAGACAGAGTGCCATTGCCCAGAACCTTCACAGGGCCCTTCTTTGCATTCACCAGACCAGCAGCAACCATGTCGGCCACTGCAATCTTGGCCAAGCCAGCCTTCTCAGCCAAATCCTGGATAGAAGACAGGTTCACAACCTGGTACTCTATGCGATTGATGTTCTTGAAGCCAAACTTCGGCAGACGACGCTGCAGGGGCATCTGACCTCCCTCGAAACCAATCTTTCTCTTGTAACCAGAACGTGCCTTAGCACCCTTGTGACCACGAGTGGAAGTGCCACCCAGACCAGAACCAGGTCCACGACCAAGTCTTCTGCGGCTGTGTGTTGAACCACAAGCGGGCTTTATATTATGCAATTTCATAACTTGTTACGTTTAATGTTGATGTACAGATTAGTCTAAAACCACTACCAGGTGATGCACGGCTCTTATCAAGCCACGAGTAGAAGGTGTGTCCTCTACCTCTACCACCTGATTCAGTTTCTTCAGCCCCAGAGTATCCAGTGTGGCCTTCTGGGTGTGCGGAGCATGAATACGGCTCCTTACCTGCTTAACTTTAATTGTTGCCATATTGAACCTCCCTTGTTAGCCTCTGAAAACCTTTTCCATACTGATGCCACGGTTAGCGGCAACAGTCTTCGCATCACGCATCTGTGCGAGGGCAGCGATAGTAGCCTTCACCAGGTTGTGAGGGTTAGAAGAACCCTTTGACTTGGCCAGGCAGTCGGTCACACCCACGCTGTCAAGCACAGCGCGCATGGCACCGCCAGCCACAACGCCAGTACCCTGAGAGGCAGGCATAATCAGCACACGCGCACCACCAAACTTTGCGGCAGCCTCGTGAGGAACAGTACCGTTCAGCACGGGAACACGCACAAGATTCTTCTTGGCCGACTCAACACCCTTAGCAATGGCAGCAGTCACCTCGCCAGCCTTGCCAAGACCCCAGCCGATGATACCATTCTCGTTACCAACGACTACGATAGCAGCGAAAGTGAAAGTGCGACCACCCTTGGTAACCTTGGTTACACGATTGATGGCAACGAGCTTGTCCTTGAGTTCGACATCGCTACTTATTCTTACCTTATTTATTGCCATATTCATCTTAGAATTTAAGTCCACCATTACGTGCAGCGTCAGCCACTTCCTTCACCCTGCCATGATACAGATATCCGTTGCGGTCAAACACAACGGTGGTGATGCCAGCCTCGAGAGCCTTCTTGGCAGCCATCTCACCCACCTTTGCAGCCTGCTCCTTCTTGGGGCATGCCTCCATGCCGAGAGAAGATGCAGAAGCAAGCGTGGTGCCGTTCTGGTCGTTGATTATCTGAACATATATTTGCTTGTTGCTTCTGAAGACCGTCATACGGGGACGCTCCGCAGTGCCAGAAATCTTGTTACGGACTCTGTACTTTATCTTGATTCGTCTTTCTATTTTAGTTGTCATGATCTTACGGATTTGAAATTACTTGGCTCCTGCAGACTTACCAGACTTTCTACGTATTTGCTCGCCAACGAACAAGATACCCTTACCCTTATAGGGCTCAGGCATACGGAAAGAACGAATCTTTGCACACACCTGACCCAGAAGCTGCTTGTCGCATGACTCCAGGATAATCTTAGGATTCTGGTTACGCTCAGACTTGGTCTCCACCTTAATCTCGGGGGGGAGCTGCATCACGATGGGATGAGTGTAACCCAAAGCAAACTCCATGAGATTGCCCTGGTTTGACACACGGTAACCCACACCAACAAGTTCCAGTTCTTTCTTGTAGCCCTCTGAGACACCGACAACCATATTGTGAACCAGAGCACGGTACAGGCCATGGAAAGCCTGCTTCTGCTTCTTGTCAACGCTGTCGTTCTTCTCGTCAATGTCGAAGGTCACCACACCATCCTCAATCTTAACGTTGATGGAAGGGTGCACAGTCTGAGTCAACTCGCCGTTCTTACCCTTTACGGTAACAACATTTGCATCGCTTACAGCCACAGTGACACCTGCGGGGATGCTGATTGGCAATTTACCTATTCTAGACATATCTAACCTCCTACATTAATATACATAACAGAGAACCTCGCCACCAATCCGAAGGTCGGCGGCCTCTTTGTTTGTCATCACACCCTTAGAAGTGGACAGGATAGCAATACCCAGTCCGTTGATAACGCGGGGCATATCCTTGTAACCAGTGTACTTACGCATACCAGGCTTGGATATTCTGATCAGCTTCTTGATAGCATTAGCCTTCTCTACGGCATCATACTTCAGAGCGATCTTGATGGTACCCTGAGGGCCATCCTCAACGAACTTGTAGTTCAGGATGTAGCCCTTCTCGAAGAGAATCTTGGTGATCTCTTTTTTCAGATTTGACGCGGGCACTTCCACAACACGGTGCTTAGCCATGATTGCGTTGCGCAGTCTTGTCAAATAATCAGCTATTGGATCTGTCATTTTATAAAAGATTTAATTAATCGGGACGCTCCCGACAATATTAAAGGATTTCTTACCAACTGGCCTTTCTTACACCAGGAATCAAACCGCTTGAGGCAAGTTCACGGAACTGAATACGTGAGATGCCGAAAAGGCGGATATAGCCCTTGGGACGACCTGTAATCTTGCAGCGGTTGTGCAAACGGATAGGATTGGCATTGCGGGGAATAGCCTGAAGCTTCTGTGCAGCCTCGAATGCCTCTGCAGGCTCGCCGGTGTTGACAATCTTCTTCAGGGCAGCACGCTTCTCAGCATACTTGGCTACCATCTTGGCTCTCTTCACCTCGCGAGCCTTCATTGATTCTTTTGCCATATCGTTTAATCGTTTTTACCGTTTTTGAAAGGGAGGCCAAACTCCTTCAGGAGTGCATAACCCTCCTCATCAGTCTGGGCTGTTGTGACGAAGGTGATGTTCATTCCCAGGATGCGGTCGATAGTGTCGATGTTGATCTCGGGGAAGATAATCTGCTCCTGAATACCGAGTGTATAGTTGCCGCGTCCGTCAAGCTTGCTCTCGATACCCTTGAAGTCACGGATACGGGGCAGAGCCACGCGAACCAGTTTCTCCAGGAACTCATACATTCTCTCGCGACGCAGTGTAACCATCACGCCAATGGGCATCTTCTTACGGAGCTTGAAGTTGGCCACGTCCTTCTTGGAAACTGTAGCCACTGCCTTCTGACCCGCAATGGAAGTGAGCTCGTTGATGGCAACCTCGATAATCTTCTTATCGGCTGTTGCCATACCCAGACCCTCATTTATGACAATCTTCTTGAGCACAGGAATCTGCATGGGAGAAGAATAGTTGAACTTCTTCATCAAAGCAGGTGCAATGCGCTCGGAATATTCTTTCTTAAGGCTTGCTGTATTTGCCATTATTCTGTCTCCTACTTAGTTTTTTACTTTGACATTTCTTGCCTTGCCATTAGAGCGGACAACCTTGCCATCCACCACAGGGTTCAGCTTTGAAACATGAATGGGAGCCTCCTGCTTGACAATGCCACCCTGAGGGTTCTTGGCACTGGGCTTCTGGCTCTTTGACACCATGTTGACACCCTCAACGATGGCGCGGCGCTCCTTCACGAGCACCTGCAACACCTTGCCTGTCTGCCCCTTGCTGTTGCCAGAGTTGACATATACGGTATCGCCTTTCTTGACATGTAATGTATTCATTACTTCAAATTCTCTTAAAATGATTAAAGAACCTCAGGTGCGAGAGAAACGACCTTCATGTTGACGGCACGCAACTCACGAGCCACAGGACCGAAAATACGACTACCGCGCAGTTCGTCTGCATTGTTCAAGAGAACGCAGGCGTTATCATCAAAACGAATATAGGAGCCATCAGCACGACGGACTTCCTTCTTAGTACGTACAATCAGGGCCTTAGATACTGCACCTTTCTTAATATCACTTGATGGAATCACGCTCTTGATTGCAACCACAATCACGTCACCCACCGTGGCATAACGACGGCGAGTGCCACCGAGAACACGAATGCACATGCACTCCTTGGCACCGCTGTTGTCTGCAACGACCAATCTGGTTTCTGCCTGTATCATAGTTTACTTAGCTCTTTCTACGATTTCTACTACTCTCCATCTCTTTGTCTTGCTCAGGGGGCGAGTCTCCATAATCAGGACTGTGTCTCCCTTATGGCAATCATTCTTCTCGTCATGAGCATGGTACTTCTTCGTCTTAGCGACGAACTTACCATAAATGGGGTGCTTCTCCTTGAACTTGGCAGCAACAACAATGGTCTTGTCCATCTTGTCGCTCACCACGACACCCGTTCTTGTCTTTCTTAAATTTCTTGCTTCCATGTGTAGGACCAATGTTATTTGTTAAGTTCTCTCTGGCGAAGCACAGTCTTCAGACGTGCGATGTTACGACGCGCAGTTCTTATCTGAGCATTGTTCTCGAGGGGAGAGACAGCATGGTTCAACAGCATCTGCTTGTAGTTGGCCTGCTCGGTCTGTATGCGCTCTGCCAGCTCGGCAGTAGTCAACTCCTTAATTTCTGCTACTTTCATAATTATGCGTTTTTGTCGTAGTCACGTCTAACAATGAACTTCGTGGTCACAGGAAGTTTCTGTGCAGCCAGTCTCAGAGCCTCCTTTGCAATCTCGTAAGAAACACCCTCAATCTCGAAGATGATTCTGCCGGGAGTGATGGGGAACACATATCCCACGGGGTCACCCTTACCTTTACCCATTCGCACGTCAGCAGGCTTCTTTGTGATGGGCTTGTCGGGGAAGATGCGAATCCAGCTCTGTCCCTCACGCTGCATGTAACGTGTCATAGCCACACGAGCAGCCTCAATCTGGCGAGCTGTAATCCAGTGCGTATCCAGCGACTTGATTCCGAAGGATCCGAAAGCAAGCTGGTTACCGCGCATGGCGTTGCCCTTGCAACGGCCTTTTTGCGGTCTTCTATATTTGGTTCTCTTTGGTTGTAACATAATAATCCGTGTGTTTAGCGATTATTGTTTCTCTTACGACGGAAGTTCTTGCCGCCGTTGTTGCCATAGTTGCGTCCGCTCTCCTTCTGCTGTGAGAAGTTGGGAGCCAGGTCCTTCTTGCCATAAACCTCTCCACGGCAAATCCACACCTTGATGCCGAGCAGACCCACCTTGGTGAGTGCCTCAGCCTGGCAGTAGTCAATATCAGCACGCAGAGTGTGCAGGGGAGTACGGCCCTCCTTGAACATCTCTGAGCGTGCAATCTCGGCACCATTCAAACGACCGCTGATAAGCACCTTGATGCCCTCAGCACCGGCTCTCATCGTGTTGGCCACAGCCATCTTGATGGCACGGCGATATGCGATCTTGCCCTCCACCTGACGTGCGATGTTGTTGGCAACAATAACAGCGTCAACCTCGGGCTTCTTCACCTCGTAGATATTGATTTGGACATCCTTGTCGGTGAGTTTCTTGAGCTCTTCCTTCAGGTTGTCCACCTTTTCGCCACCCTTGCCGATAATAAGACCCGGACGAGCAGTGCAAACAGTGATAGTCACCATTCTCAGGGTACGCTCGATAACTATTCTTGAGATGCTGGCATCACCAAGACGAGCGTTCAAGTACTTGCGAATCTTGCTATCCTCAAGGATAGTGTCACCGAAGTTCTTGCCACCATACCAATTGGAGTCCCAACCGCGAACGATGCCCAGACGGTTACTTATAGGATTTACTTTCTGTCCCATACTCTTCTAAATCTTAATCTTTCTTAGTGTCGACGAACAAAGTCACATGATTGGAACGCTTGCGGATTCTGTAGCCGCGCCCCTGTGGAGCGGGTCTCATACGCTTGAGAGTAGCGCCCTCATCCACAAAAATCTTTGTGATGAAGAGTTCTCCATTCTCAGCCTTGCGCTCATGCTTCTGCTCCCAGTTTGCAATGGCAGAGCGGAGAAGCTTCTCCACATCCGCACTGGCAGCCTTGACACAGAACTTCAGAGTTGCAAGTGCCCTGTTCACCTCCATACCGCGAACCAAATCAACCACATATCTCATCTTGCGGGGAGAAGAAGGCACGTTCCGCAACTTGGCAAAACTAACAGCCTTGCGTGCTTCCTTTCTACTGTCGGCAGCTAATCTTTTTCTCTTTCCCATTATATTATTACTCTTATTTTAACGACTGAAGCCTGCTTACTTCTTCTTGTTACCAGCATGGCCACCGAACTTGCGTGTGGGAGCGAACTCGCCCAGCTTGTGTCCAACCATGTTCTCAGTAACGTAAACAGGAATAAACTTATTACCGTTATGAACGGCTACCGTATGTCCCACGAAATCGGGAGAGATCATTGAGGCGCGAGACCATGTCTTCACAACGTTCTTCTTGCCACTCTCATTCATGGCCAGAATTCTCTTCTCAAGCTTAACCTCAATATACGGACCTTTCTTCAATGAACGACTCATACTTACTCTAGCTTACTTTAAGGTTACTTATTGCATCTTTCGATAATATACTTGTTGGACTGCTTCTTAGGAGCACGAGTCTTGAGGCCCTTTGCATACAGGCCCTTGCGTGAACGGGGATGTCCACCAGACTGACGTCCTTCACCACCGCCCATGGGATGGTCATGAGGATTCATGACAACACCACGGTTGTGGGGACGACGGCCCAACCAGCGAGAGCGTCCAGCCTTACCTGAGCTCTCCAGAGCGTGGTCGGAGTTGCCTACGCTTCCTACAGTGGCCTTGCAGGCACTGAGTATCTGGCGTGTCTCGCCAGAAGGCAACTTGATCACGCAGTAACGACCCTCACGGGAAGTAAGCTGAGCAAAGTTACCAGCGGAACGAACAAGGAGAGCGCCCTGTCCAGGACGGAGCTCGATGTTGTGGATCACCGTACCCACGGGGATGTTCTGCAGGGGCAGAGCATTACCCACCTCGGGAGCAGCCTCGGCACCACTCATCACAGTGGCACCCACCTTCAATCCGTTGGGAGCAATAATATAACGTTTTTCACCATCTGCGTAATACAACAGAGCGATACGGGCCGAGCGGTTCGGATCATACTCGATTGTCTTTACCACAGCAGGCACACCATCCTTCTCACGTCGGAAATCCACAAGACGGAACTTCCGCTTGTGGCCTCCACCGATATAGCGCACGGTCATCTTACCTGTGTGGTTACGACCACCTGTTGAACGCTTACCGTAAACGAGAGACTTCTCAGGTACCGATGCAGTAATCTCTTCGAAGGTACCTATAATCTTGTGTCTTTGGCCCGGAGTAGTGGGCTTGAATTTACGTACTGCCATCTTTTATCAAATGTTGCTATAGAAATCGATAACATCGCCTTCCTTGAGGGTCACAATGGCCTTCTTGAAAGCGTTGGTGCGGCCCTTCACCAGGCCTGAGCGCGTGTAGCGGCTCTTGTTCTTACCCGCATACACGCAGGTGTTCACTGCGGTAACGGTCACGTTGTACTGAGCCTCCACTTCCTTCTTGATCTCAATCTTGTTGGCATCAGGACGCACAATGAAGCCGAACTTGTTCTGCTTCTCTGTGATAGCGGTCATCTTCTCGGTGACCAGCGGCTTTATGATATATCCCATAATAGTTGTTTCGACTCTTTATTTGTTCAAGTTACCGTCAACTACGCTAAGCGCACCCTCTGCCATAACCAGCACATCGGCATTGAGCACCTTGTAGGTGTTCAGCGCGGCTGCGGGTATAACATTGATACGCTCCAAGTTACGAGCAGACAAATTTACGAACTTATTGTTACTTGGCATAACAAAGAGTACCTTCTTGCCTGCAACTTTAAGATTATTTAACACCTCAACCATGGATTTTGTCCTCGGAGCCTCAAAAGTGAAGTCCTCAACAACCACAATGGCGTTTTCCTGTGCCTTGTACGAGAGAGCCGACTTACGAGCCAGCACACGTACCTTCTTGTTCAGCTTGAAGCTGTAGTCGCGAGGCTTGGGACCAAACACGCGGCCACCACCCACCAGCACGGGAGAGTTGATGTCACCACGACGTGCACCGCCGCCGCCCTTCTGGCGACCGAGCTTGCGCGTAGAACCGCTCACCTCACTTCTTTCCTTGGACTTTGCGGTACCCTGACGCTGATTTGCCAGCAGCAGCTTCACGTCCAGGTATATGGCATGGTCATTGGGCTCGATGCCATAGACGGCATCATTCAGAGAGACCTTGCGGCCAGTCTCCTGACCCTGAATATTCAATACACTAACTTCCATTACTTGATAACGCTTACGATTGAACCTTTGTAACCGGGAACACTACCCTTGATGAGAAGGAGGTTGTGCTCGGGAATTACCTTTAACACTTGCAGATTGTGAGTGGTGACACGCTCGCAGCCCATCTGTCCGCCCATGCGCATACCCTTGAACACCTTTGCGGGGTAAGAGCAAGCGCCGATAGAACCCGGCTTGCGCAGACGGTCGTCCTGGCCATGAGTGCTCTGGCCTACGCCGCCGAAGCCATGACGCTTCACAACTCCCTGGAAGCCGTGGCCCTTGGAAGTAGCAATTACATCTACGAAGGTAGCGTCGGCAAAGAGGTCAACCGTAACGGTGTCGCCCAGATTCAGCTCCTGCGTAAAATCTGTGAACTCGGCCAAGTATCTCTTGGGTGTCACACCAGCCTTGGCGAAGTGACCCTTCAGAGGAGCAGATACATTCTTCTCCTTAGCGTCAGCGAAACCGAGCTGAATGGCGCTATAGCCATCCTTCTCAACGCTCTTCACCTGAGTGACAACACAAGGACCCAATTCGATAACAGTGCATGGTACATTCTTACCCTCGGCACTGAAAACGGAAGTCATTCCGATTTTCTTTCCTAATAATCCTGGCATTTCTCTTATTGTTAATTAAATCACTTGAATATTAGACCTTGATCTCAACCTCCACACCGCTGGGGAGCTCCAGCTTCATCAGTGCATCCACAGTCTTCTCTGTTGAGCTGTAGATGTCAATGAGGCGCTTGTAGGAGTTCAACTCAAACTGCTCACGGCTCTTCTTGTTGACGAAGGTAGAGCGGTTCACTGTGAAGATTCTCTTGCGTGTGGGCAAGGGTATGGGGCCGCTCACGATAGCGCCGGTCACCTTCACCGTCTTCACGATTTTCTCTGCAGACTTATCCACGAGGTTGTGGTCATAAGACTTCAGCTTAATTCTGATTTTCTGACTCATCTTGTTTTATTGTTGTTTTATATGCGAGGAAGGAGGGAATCCCGTAAAGAGTCATACGCTTACAGACTCCCTCCTCCTTGCTTACCTTATTTATTTAATTACACCAGGTCAACACGTCCCTTGATTTCCTCAAGCACGCTCTTCGCAATGCTTGCGCTCACAGGAGCATGGTGGTCATAGGTCATTGAACTTGTGGCACGGCCTGAGGTGATGGTACGCAGAGCGGTCACATAACCGAACATCTCTGCCAGGGGCACCATTGCCTTCACCAGGCGGGCACCTGTACGAGTAGTGTCCATGCCCTCTACCTGGCCACGACGCTTGTTCAGGTCACCAATCACATCACCCATGTTCTCCTCGGGAGTTACAACCTCCAGGCGCATGATGGGCTCCATCAGCACGGGCTTTGCCTTGGCGCAGCATGCCTTGTAGGCCATCTGGGCTGCCAGCTCGAATGACAGCTGGTCAGAGTCCACGGGATGGAAGCTACCATCCAGCAGCTCCACCTTGAGGCTGTCCATGGGGAAGCCACCCAGGATACCATTCTTCATGGCGTTCTCGAAGCCCTTCTGTACCGAGGGGATGAACTCCTTGGGGATGTTACCGCCAGTCACCTTGTTGATGAACTGCAGGCCACCCTCCTTGTAGTCCTCGTCCACGGGACCCAGGTTGACGATGATGTCGGCAAACTTACCACGGCCGCCACTCTGCTTCTTATATACCTCGCGGTGGTTGACAGTCGTAGTCACAGCCTCCTTGTAGTTCACCGGGGGCTTGCCCTGGTTGCACTCCACCTTGAACTCGCGCTTCAGACGGTCGATGATGATGTCCAGGTGAAGCTCACCCATACCAGAAATCACCGTCTGTCCGCTCTGCTCATCGGTGCGCACCGTGAAGGTGGGATCCTCCTCAGCCAACTTGGCCAAGCCATTGCTCAGCTTGTCCAGGTCCTTCTGGGTCTTGGGCTCCACAGCGATACCAATCACGGGATCGGGGAAGTCCATTGACTCCAACACGATGGGTGCATCCTCATCGGCCAGGGTATCACCTGTGTGAATATCCTTGAAGCCCACACCTGCGCCTATGTCACCTGCGCTGATCACGTCAACGGGATTCTGGTGATTAGAGTGCATCTGGAACAGACGGCTCACGCGCTCCTTCTTGCCTGAGCGTACATTATAGATATATGAGCCAGACTCTATCTTACCTGAATATACACGGAAGAAAGTCAGGCGACCCATGTAGGGGTCGGTGGCAATCTTGAACACCAGTGCGGCAGTCTTCTCGTCCTCATCGGGCTTGCGGTCCTCTTCCTCGCCAGTCTCGGGGTTCTTGCCCACGATGTTGGGAGTGTCCAGTGGTGAGGGCAGGAACATGCACACATAGTCAAGCAGAGTCTGCACACCCTTGTTCTTGAATGAAGAGCCACAGGTCATGGGCACGATATCCAGGGCCAGTGTGCCCTTACGGATAGCAGCGATGATCTCCTCGTTGGTGATTGAATCGGGATCCTCGAAGTACTTCTCCATAAGAGCCTCGTCCTGCTCAGCAGCCTGCTCCACGAGCTTTGCGCGCCACTCGTCGCACTCAGCCTGCAGGTCAGCGGGGATATCATCAATCTCATAGTCTGCGCCCATAGTCTCATCGTGCCACAGAATAGCCTTCATGCGGAGCAGGTCCACAATACCCTTGAAGCTCTCCTCTGCACCGATGGGCACAGCGAGCACCACAGGATTGGCACCCAGCACATCCTTCATCTGGCGCACTACTTCAAAGAAGTCGGCGCCAGAGCGGTCCATCTTGTTCACATAACCGATACGGGGCACATTGTACTTGTCGGCCTGGCGCCATACAGTCTCTGACTGAGGCTCAACGCCACCCACAGCACAATATGTGGCCACGGCACCGTCAAGCACACGCAGTGAGCGCTCCACCTCGGCAGTGAAATCCACGTGTCCCGGAGTGTCGATCAGGTTAAACTTGTACTTGTTGCCGTTGTAGTTCCAGTAAGCAGTGGTAGCTGCAGAGGTGATGGTGATACCACGCTCCTGCTCCTGCTCCATCCAGTCCATGGTGGCTGCGCCCTCATGCACCTCTCCGATCTTATGAGTCTTTCCGGTGTAGAAAAGAATACGCTCCGACGTGGTTGTCTTACCGGCGTCAATATGCGCCATAATGCCGAAGTTGCGGGTCAAATGAAGATCTTGCTTTGCCATTGTGTGAACTTATATGAGATTAGAAACGGAAGTGTGCGAATGCACGGTTAGCCTCGGCCATGCGATGCATGTCCTCCTTACGCTTGTATGCGCCACCCTGCTCGTTGTAGGCATCCATGATCTCAGCGGCCAGCTTGTCGGCCATAGTCTTGCCACCACGCTTGCGTGCAAAGGCAATCATGTTCTTCATGGAAACACTCTCCTTACGGTCGGGACGAATCTCTGTGGGCACCTGGAAAGTAGCACCACCGATACGGCGGCTCTTCACCTCCACCTGGGGAGTAATCTTGTCGAGAGCCTCCTTCCAGATTGTGAGTGAGTCCTTCTCCTCACTGGCCATCTTGTTCTTCACAATCTCCAGAGCACCATAGAAAATCTCGTATGAGATGCTCTTCTTGCCATCATACATCAGATGGTTAACGAACTTGGATACTTTCACGTCACCGAAAACGGGATCGGGAAGCACCACGCGCTTCTTTGGTTTTGCTTTACGCATTTCTTGGTTTGTTTTTGTGTTCAGGGCTGCATTCTCGCGTTCTTCAACATTCCCCACCGGGAAGTTTACTCAACCTTAATCTACAACCAAAAACAAAGTTATCAAAAGTCTTTCTTGTCGCCGTCCGGCATCTGGTTACTTCTTGCCAGCCTTAGGACGCTTTGCACCATACTTGCTTCGGCGCTGTGTTCTGTTGGCCACACCTGCGGTATCCAGAGTACCACGCACGATATGGTAACGCACACCGGGAAGATCCTTCACACGGCCACCGCGCACCAGCACGATGCTGTGCTCCTGCAGGTTGTGTCCCTCGCCGGGGATGTAGCTGTTGACTTCCTTTGAGTTTGTCAGACGCACACGGGCGACCTTTCTCATCGCCGAGTTAGGCTTCTTAGGTGTAGTGGTATAGACACGCACGCATACGCCACGACGCTGAGGACAGTTGTCCAAAGCGGGGCTCTTGCTCTTGTCCACCAATACAGTACGGCCTTTTCTTACCAATTGCTGAATTGTAGGCATTTTGTTTTGTTTTATATATTATTATTATGTATTTGTATCGAATTATCTTGGCGAGCGGGTATAATATACCCATTCGGGGTGCAAAGGTACTAATTTTCCTCTTTTCAGCGCACATGTTTCGCATGAAATTTATTGTTTCTCAGATAAATTTGCGCCATGCGTCCCATTTCTGCCACATACGCATGACAAAAGCAGACACTTCGGTGCCATCCCATCCAGGCCACGTGGCGCAGCACGCATACACATTATATTATTTATATGCGTATGCGCACGCGCGAGGAAAAGCAAATAGTCTTGTCTAGCACACGCCCATGTCTGGAGTTTCACTTAACTTTGCATGTGGCAGTCCACATCCCTGCCATGCCAGAAGTCGCATGCTGGCAATCGTGGACACGCCCCGAATGACATGAAGCATGCAATCACCCATTACCCGCTGGCCATTCTGCTGGCTATCATCTGCACGCTCGGCACGCATGCCCGCACAGTCTCGCCACGAGGCAAGACTGGCAGGAAATACCGTCTCGTATGGAAAGAGCGCTTCCGCAACCAGTCCGACCTGGAGGGCAACTGGAGCAAGATTTCCAGGGGGATGTCCGACTGGAACAGGCACATGTCAGAGGACTCCAGGCTGTACGGCATCCGCCGAGGGAAACTCATCCTGCGCGGAACGAACAACGATGGCAGTTTTCTCTTCGCCGGGAAGAAGGACACAGCCCGCTTTGTGACAGGCGGCCTCTTCACGAAGGGGAAGAGGAGCATTAGGTACGGCAAGGTGGAGATACGCGCCCGGCTGAACTGTGCCCAAGGGGCATGGCCTGCCCTGTGGATGCTGCCCGAAGAGGGAGGCTGGCCCGACGGTGGCGAGATAGATATCATGGAGCACCTGAACCACGACTCCATCGTCTATCAGACCGTACACTCACACTACACCTATGTGCTGAGGGAGGAGGCCAACCCACCGCACGGAGGCACTGGCGCCATACGGCCAGGAAAGTTCAACACCTACACGGTGGAGATTCTTCCCGACAGCCTTGTGTTCTCCATCAACGGCAAGAGCACCTTCTCCTATCCGCGAATCGAGACCGACAAGCCTGGGCAGTACCCCTTTGGCACGCCTTTCCACCTGCTCATCGACATGCAGATTGAAGGCAGCTGGGTGGGAAAGGCGCGTCCCGACCAGCTGCCTGTGGAGATGGAGATTGACTGGGTGAGGATGTACGAGACACAAGGGCACTGACAGCACGAGAACAGGCACCATGCCGCATGGCGAAAGTTGACTGCGCAGCCCCGCCCTCCTCGGCAAAGCCACTCAGCACTTTTGTCGTGACAGCCCGCATAAGAGAGGAAACAGTTACCAGCAAATAGCAAGTAATAAAAAACGAGAAATGCTTTGCATGTCTCATCATAAACGCATAAATTTGCACAAAACTAACGACGATGAGGTTCATTCAAACATTCTGGACATCAGGAAGAGACCCCAAAACACATTCTTTTGGGTGGCCATCCCCTGAATTTAATATAATATCGTGGGTATTAAGCTGCCTTAGCATACGAAAGCACTACGACAACTTAGAATTATACACAGACAAGGAAGGTTACAGCCTTCTTATAGGAGAACTGAATCTCCCATATACAAGAGTTCATCTAAAGGCTATGTTTAGCCAAGAACTGGGCTTATGCCAAGATAAAGACATACTCCCTCCAAGACAGGCCCTTTCTACACAACCCGACTTGGTTGTCACCTCTTTGAAGTCACCCTCCTTGACACAGATGTGGACATCGTAGAAAAGATTAAAGAAAGAGGCTCCATCTGTTTTATGGAATTGGTGAACATGGACTTTACCTCCCAAAGAACCAAGCAGAAATTGCCCTCTGACTACATTGCCGAGGAATTGCAATTCCTTGTCAAAAACGGGATAATAATTGCAACACGCACAAACTAAAAACCACAACGCTACGCTTATGTGCATGTACTACGAATCAACAAATTTTATTAAAGGAAGCAAGATTAGCCCCTACACAGAAGAAGAGGTCATGGAATTTGCCGCCGAGAAGAAATGGACTGGAGGTTGGGTAAAGAACGGCAAAACTAACAACATTTATTATGTCAGAAGTGACATGGGAACAGAGCTGGACGGCAAATACCCTTTAGGAAGTTACGACAACCCATTTTCAAAAAACGCTTACGAGGAAATGCGCTCCAAGAACATATGGCCAGGCGGATGGGTAAAGGATAATGACACTCTCATATACCACCGTGCATCAGGAGACACATCAGGATGTGGATGCGGTTGTGGAGACAATGCAGGAAGCGGTTTCGGACTCATCGCTGGGAGCGAAAGGTTCCGTCCAGACGGTTGCCATATTTCGTTGGAAGTGGAAGTGACGTGGGGAAACGGCACATTTGCAAACGGACAGACACCGCCGCTTAATGTGACCGTAATCCTGCATGAAGAAAGTCATTTTGATGGCATCAGTGCTGTTGCTGTATGGGATGGGAGTTACCATGTCAAGATTATCTCCGCAGACTTCCCTACTATTTACTTCAACATACCAGGAAGATACAGGTGCTGACAAGAAAAAGGACACTCACACACCTGCGAGCCTGCATCCTCGCAGCACTCCTGTACGTGGCAGGCATGCAAGTGGCAGCACATGCCTCCCAGACTGCCGAGCAGGACTCCATCGCAGCCATCGCCGACAGGCTAGGGCGTTTCTGCAAGCACATACCCCAGGAGCAGGTGTTTGTCCACATGGACAACACTTGCTATTACCTCGGCGACACCATTTATTACAAAGCCTACGTTGTGCGCGCCGACAGCCTGACTGCCACCGACATCAGCGGAGTGCTGTATGTGGAGCTGCTCAACCAGGACGGCTACCTGCAGGAAAGGCAGACACTGCGACTCACTGACGGGCAGGCACATGGTTCGTTTTGCCTGCCAGACACCTCCTATGCAGGTTTCTACGAATTGCGTGCCTACACCAGGTGGCAGCTCAACTGGGGCGCGCACGAACACCCCCACTGCCCCAATGCGCACAAATGGTTTCTGAGCAAAAGCATGGCCGAGGACTTCTTCCGCGACTACGATAAGTTGTACAGCCGCGTGTTCCCCGTCTATGACAAACCGTCAACGCCAGGGAACTACCTCCAGGAGGTGACCCCGCGCCCACTAAGGCGGCACCACCAGAAGAGCCACCAGGAGGAGAAGGCCATACTGCACTTTTACCCCGAGGGAGGGACATGGGTTGCGGGAGCGGCACAGGAAATCGCCTTTGAGGCCAGCAGCCACGGGAGACATCTCCTGGGGCAAGTGGCCGTGCTGGATGAGAAAGGCGACACCATAGCGGAAGCCACGACAGAGAATCGGGGCAGAGGCACCATCACCCTGCTGGGGCATCATGGCTCAGCATACAAATGCACATTCAAGGACAACGATGGGCACACAGCCACAGCAAAAATGCCCGATGTAAAAGAACAAGGTGTAATCCTGTCCGTCCTGGAAAAGCCAGACAAACTGGCAATCAAAATACATCGCGAGCGCATGGGTGACTCCGTGCTCGCGATGTCCATTCTCCTCAGCGGAAGACTCGTGTACAACAAGGAAATCGGAAAAGACACTTTGGAAATATCCACCAAACATTTTCCACCTGGCATCGCACAACTCACCATCTATGATACCCAGAGGAGAATATGGGCCGACAGGCTGGTGTTCGTACACCCGCACAAGATAGAGACCTCCCAGGTAACGCTAAGTTTGCCAGATACCATGGCCAGGATGCAGCCCTATGCTAGGATGGAACTGAAACTTAGCGGGCACAAGAGCGGACGGGTATCGGTATCGGTACAAGACCGCGACACTTCGCCCACGACGCAGGACAATGGATGCATAGTCACAGAGATGCTGCTTTCAAGCCAAATCCGAGGGTTTGTAGAGAACCCACGCTATTATTTCCAGGAGAAGGACTCAACACACAAGAGACACCTCGACCTCCTGCTCAGAGTGCAGGGATGGAGGAGATACAACTGGGTGGACATGACGCACGACCTCCACATGCGAGAACCATTTGAGCCATCGCCCATACTTTGCGGCGACATGAGCCGGTACACCCCGTTGGACCAGGAGGACTACTTCTGCCCTCGCCCCACCGATGACCTCGATGAACAGAGAGCCAAGATGCGTACAGGAGGAAACGGTGGCCCCAAACTGGAAGACATGCTGGCACTGACGGGTAGCGGAAGCCACGCTCTGCTGAACGACGGGAAAGAAAACAGCACAAACGGATTCTACTCCTCCCTACGGTCAGACCCCGCCGACCACCAGTTCCTAAGCAAATTGAGGAAAGACGGCATGGTCAGGGCTGAACTTGCCGTGGTGACCAACAGCGATAATCGGCTTGCCCAAAAGGTAGTACGCACAAGGGACGGGCACTTCTGCATGCAGATACCGCACTCAGACTCTCCCTATTTCCTCTACCTCGTGGGGGCAGACCTCGGTGAGCGCAGGGAACTGATGCTGGACGGCGACGAGTACCCCAAGTACAGCGTACGGATACGTCTATTCTTCCCAAGATATGCGAAGCCCTACGAATACTATCAAGTCACCCTTGACAGCACAGGCAGCACAGGACTACGAGATGGGGGAGACAGCAACGTCACCAACCTCAGCGAAGTCACCGTAGAGGCGCGCAGGAAGGGACTTGGCAAGGTACTTTTGGACAAGCCCGTGATGACCCTGGATGCCTACGAAGCCTTCAACCAGACGGTGGATGCCGGGCTATCCCCCGCCTGGTATGCCGGTGCGCTGTCCTTCACCCTCAACCTCGCCCGCCTGTACATCGGCGACATGGGCATCAAGGTCTCATACGACATCGAGCGACGATGGAACGGCCGTACAGGCTCGTCCAACATCCCCCAGTCAGATTTCCTGCGTTACAACCATCTGCGCAACCTGCACAAGGTGCGCATCTACACCGACTATGCCCCGCGCCTGGAAGGAGACCCACGTTACGAATCACCCAACCAACCCCCAGTGACCATCAGCCTGGAATGCCTGTCCGACAACATGCAGCGAACCACCTACCGTGACCGCCGCTATCTGATGACGGGCTACAATGTGTGCGAGGAGTTCTACCAGCCCCACTACGAGTCGCTACCACCACCCGAGCACAAGGACTTCAGGCGCACCCTCTACTGGAACCCCGACCTGCAGCTGGACCAGGACGGGCATGCCACCATAATCTTCTACGGCAACAGCCAGGAGACTTCCCCCACCGTCACCGTCGAGGGCATCGCCGATGACGGGACACTGCTGAGCGGCAGGAGCGAACTGCCATAGGGCTGAATCTGCCCTCGCGGAACTTCCATACCGCCCTTGGGCATCCATGCTGTATCCGCAAGGCAAATGGCCAGGGAGTAGTGTGGCAAACTGGCCACGAAGCTTCGGTAGGCACACGAGAGTGTCCCAAGGAGCGTTTAGAAGTGTTAAAAATCACCCTCTCCTATAAATCTTCGTTAAACATCGGCTCATAAAGGTACCACGACCAGACACATGTCAACAAAAAGAAATACATTTGCGCCCGCTTTTAAACACTATACCAAGGATTGAAGACTATGAAGACTGAGATGAAGAGAAGGCACTACGAGAAGCCGCAGATGCTGGCGAGGGAGATTGAGGCTTG
This sequence comes from Prevotellaceae bacterium, assembly GCA_050873805.1. GTDB lineage: Bacteria > Bacteroidota > Bacteroidia > Bacteroidales > Bacteroidaceae > Physcousia. Next base: position 91,275 of record JBNMJN010000004.1, read on the forward strand.
CCTGATGCTGGCAAATTCAGACCAAAATTACAAGGCACGCACAGAGAAGCTCGAGGATGACGAGGAGGTTGTCTGGGAATAAAACCGCAGCCCACACATGGGTAAAACGCCCCAAGAGAAAAGAAAGATTGTTGCAAGGAAGACAAAGAACCACAGACTTATGAGAAAGACATTATACTGGCTGGCCAGCATGGCCTGCCTGTGCCTGGTGCTGGCCGCATGCTCCTCAGAGGACGACATCAAGCCCACCGGGAACGAGAAACTCGTTCACATCACATTCACCGCAGGACAGGCATTCACCCGCACGGCCATCGACGGCCAGGACGCATCTGTAATCGACTGGCAGACGAGTGACACCATCAGCATACTGGACGGCCAGAGTAGCCGCTTGTTTACCCTCACCGAGGGAGCAGGAAACCATGAGGGAGTGTTTGATGGAATGGCCACAGAGACCAGCATCTACACCGCCGTGTATCCCTACCAGGCCACAGGGCTCACGCTCAAGGGCAACAGCGTGGAGGGGGCTGTGCTGCCTGCCGTGCAGACTGCCACCGCCGGGACTTTTGACCCGAAGGCCAACCTGATGATGGCGCGCACCACCGAGAACAGCCGCGACCTGGACTTCAAGAACATGACCGCCTTCGTCAAGGTGACACCCCAGATGGACTGCCAGCAGATATCCATTGTGAGCGCAGACAGTACCGAGGCTCTGGCTGGCACCATGACGATGACGCTTAGCGACGACAGCCAGGCCACTGCCACCATCAGGGCCAACGCCTCGCACATGGTATCGCTCATGGGCGACATCAAGGCCGGGAGCACCTACTTCATCGCTGTGGCTCCAGGCACACTGGCCAAGGGCTTCCGCCTGGGCATCACCACAGCCGACGGCAAGCACTATGGCAAGGACGCCAAGCGGTCATCTGCCCTCGCTGCCAACAAGGTGCTGAACCTGGGAAGCATCGCCCAGGACAAGATGAACTGGCTGCCCTATGTGACCTTCTCGGCTGAGGGTGAGCAGAGTGTGACGCTGAACGACAAGAACAAGGTGATACAGAGCATGGAGTATTCTACTGACTATGGCAAGCACTGGAGCGTGTATGATGTGGATAAGTCCTACAACTTCGGCAAGGACATTAGGGTGATGCTGAGGGGAGAGAATCCAAATGGAACGGCTGTGCCAACTTCATCAAGCGTCCCTACCTATTCGTACTTCTCTTTAGAAAAGACAGACATAGAGGTTGCATGTACAGGAGACATACGCACAATCATTGCGAAAGAAGACTATGCCAATGCAGACACAAAAAAAGCACGTTTCTTTTCTTTGTTCAACTACTACTGTCCACAGTTGATATCCGCGCCAAGTCTTCCTGCAACCGAATTAGCAGACAACTGCTATAGTTACATGTTCCAAGGTTGTAAAAAGCTCAAGCAAGCGCCCAATCTGCCTGCTACACAACTGAGTAACAACTGCTATGCTTGCATGTTTTCTGAATGTACGTCTCTGACAGAATCGCCCGTACTTGCAGCAAAGGATTTGCCTTCACACTGTTACTACTGGATGTTTGCAGGATGTTCAAATCTAGAGAAGGTGACCATGCTTGCCACATCTGGCGACACAAATATGGGAACAAATTGCCTCGCGTCATGGCTTGACGGGACAGCCGGAGGCACGCTCGTTGTAGCCAAGGGCATGGGAAGCAACGAGTTCATAAAAAACAATTCCCCCAAAGGCTGGAATCTCGTAGAGCAGGAATAAAGCGCGAGAGGAAAACCGAGCTGCGACAAAAGGGCAGCCCCGCACCGCAACAAAAGAAGCGGTACGGGGCTGCCTTGTGTTTGCCTCAAAGTTGTGGCAGGAAAGCATCAATGGCCACCAGGGATTTCCTATGGCGGCATGACACTCAAGCCCGACACTCGTGAGAGGCAGGGGTCAGATACCCAGCTTCTTCTTGGCCTTGGCAGCAGCGTCCTGCAGAGCCTTGTCGGCCTTCTCGCTGGCCTTGTTGGCAGCCTCATCCACCTTCTCGTTGGCCTTTTCCCTGGCATCAGCCTTGGCCTTGTCAGCAGCAGCCTTGGCATCGTTCACTGCCTTGTCGGCAGCGGCCTTGGCATCAGCCTTGGCCTTGGCGGCGGTAGCATTGGCTGCCTCCTTGGCAGCATTGGCATCAGCCTTGGCAGCGCTCTTGGCATCCTGTGCCGTCTGCTCTGCGCTGGCAGGCAGGTTCTTCACAGCCTCTATCAGGCTACTTACCGTCACCGTGTTCACATCCAGTTCCTTCAGCTTGTCGGCATTGGCATCCACGAAAGCCTTAATCTGGCTGGCATACTTCTCGGCCTCGGCCTGGTCGCCACTCTCCAGAGCCTTCTGTGCCTCCTGGGCAGCCTGGTCGATGGCAGCCTTCACCTGTGCGGCATCACCGCTCTGCAGCTTTTCGGTCAACTCAGCCTGCAAGTCCACGGTGGTGTCTTCCTCCAGTGTGGCCACGGTGTCAATGGAGAGTGAGTCCTCCTGGGCTACCTTGTTCTCGGTGCTCCCCCCGCATGAGGAGAACATGATGACAGCCGCAGTGGCTGCCAGTGTGAAAATCTTCTTCATATCTCTGTCGTTTTTGGTTTTACGCTTACAGGCAGACTGCAGGCGCAGCCCGTCCAGGGCACAAGCCCCTGGCACGCGCCCTCAGTGCAGTTCCTTCCTCACCTTGCCTCCCCCGCTCACCAGGTTGACTCCAGCCACAGGCCTGTCCAGCCTCACCCCGCTGGTGGAGTAACAGGCCGCCTCCTGCCTGCCAGCCCCGGCCTGGGGAGCCTGCACAGCGGTGGGAGGATTGCCTATCACAGGCACCACCATCTCGTCGGTGCCCATGCGCATCACATTGCCTATGCACCTGACCGTGCCTATGTACATGCGCCGGGGATTGACATTCTCCTGGGAGTCATGTGCATGGAACACGATGCGCAGGTTGCCCTCCTTGTCGGTGAAGAGGGAGTGGTGCCCGGTGCCATAGAGCCCGTTCCACTTGTGCAGGAAGGGGCTGTAGTTCTTCTGCTTGCTCCAGCTTCCACGCGCTATGCTTGTGCTCAATGCATAGCCCACGGCATAGTCCTGGCTGCGGTAGTCATTGCCTGAGTAGGTGAGGAAGTAGCGTATGCCCGACTTATACACATTGGGGCCCTCGGTCACCTTGCCCAACTTGAGTTCCCACGCATCGGTGGCCGACAGGCACCTCTTGAGCGTTCCCGCCACAGGCGTGATATAGTCATCGGCGAGCTGCACCTGCCAGATGCAGTTGCCGTCGGTGAAGCGCACAAAGAAGAGGTAGGCCGTGCCATCGGTATCAAAGAACACCGAGGAGTCGATGCACTTCTCGTCGCCCAGCAGACTCTCCATCTGATAGGAGCCCACCTGGCGGAAAGGGCCTGTGGGAGCCTTGGCAGTGGCAGCGTACAGGTGCTCGTTGGCCGAGTAGTACATGATATACCGGTCGCCCACATGGTACACCTCGGGAGCCCAGAACCATCGGCTCTCGGTGGTGTTGGCCTTGTTCAGTGCCAGTCCACGGTAGCGCCAGTACTTGAGGTCGGTGCTGGAATAGCAGCGTATGCCATCGGCATCATAAGTGCCATAGGCATAATAGGTGCCATCCTGGAGCAGGATATAGGGGTCGGCCAGGGTCAGTTGGCTCTTCTCGGTCTGTGCCAGCACAGGTATGCCCAGGCATGCCAGCAGGGGAAGCATCAGGGCCAGAATCAGTCTGTTCATCATATCACAATTTAGGGATTGGCTTTTCCTCACGCCCCATCAGCGCACCTGCCAGCCTGCGGCCTTGGCCATGGCGAGGGGAATCTCGGTGTTGTCGATGCGGCCGTGTATCTGCTCGGCACCCACGCCAATGGCAAAGCAGGGCACATAGCCATCGCTGTGGCCACCGCTCATCCAGCCCACCTGGGCACACTCCGACATCACACGCTTGATGGTTCCGGCAAACTCATCGTCCTTCTGGTAGAGCGACTTGCTGTCCACGCCCTTGCCATCGAGCACGCGCTGGAATGAGCGCTGCAGGCGTGCCGTCTGGTCATCATTCACCTGCACATCGCCCCAGAAGCCGAAGTTGTCGGCCAGGAATGCCCGGGCCACCTCCCAGGTGTATTTGTCGCCATACTTGTCGTGCAGCTTGTGCAGTTCGTTGCCCAACTTTGCAATGCTCATGCGCTGGCTGGACACTGCCTTGAGGTTCAGGTTGTAGCCTCCCTTGCCCAGCACCAGTCCGCCCGTCTCATGGTCGGCCGAGACCACGATGAGTGTCTCATCGGGGTGCTGCTGGTAAAACTCGTAGGCCACCCTCACGGCATTGTCCATATCTATCAGTTCGGGGATGAAGGCCAGGTCATTGGCATGGCATGCCCAGTCAATCTTTCCGCCCTCGACCATCAGGAAGAAGCCGTCCTTGCCAGCCTGCTTGCGTGTGAGGAAGTTGATGGCCGCGCGCGTGATGTCGCACAGCGAGAGGTCACCCTTCTCACGGTCGAGCGCATAGGGGATGCAGCCCTTGTCGCGCTTGCTGGCCTCCTCGGACTGCAGGAGTATCATCTTGCCAGCCTTCTTGCCCTTCTTCTGGTAGTCCTTGTAGCCACGCGCTATGGTGTAGCCTGCGTCCTGGGACTGCTGGTAGAGGTCGGCCCCGCCGTCGGGGTTCTTGGGGTTCACAAAGTCGGAGCCTGCAAAGAAGTCAAAGTCCGACTGCGTGAGTTGCTGCCCTATCTTGTAGGTCTCGCCCCGCTTGCCCACATGTGCATAGAATGCAGCCGGTGTGGCGTGGTCCACGCTCACGCTGGTGGTGATGCCCACAGCCGCGCCCGCATCATGCGCCCACTGGGCAATGCTATAGACAGGAGTGGTGAGGTTCTTGAGCACTCCCAGCGCGCCGTTCTTGGTCTTGTGGCCTGTGGCCAGTGCAGTGCCGCCAGCAGCAGAGTCGGTCACGCCATTGGTGGCACTCTGTGTGTTGACCATGGCCGAATAGGGGAAACTGGGGAAGCAGAGTGGTGTGATGCCGATGCGTCCCTCCCGTGCGCCCAGATAAGTCTCGGCAGCATTCACCTGGTTCACGCCCATGCCATCACCGATAAAGTAAAACACATACTTGGCCCGTCCCTCGGCCATTGCCACCAGAGCCAGCAGGAAGAGGCTCAGGAACGCAGTCATTCTCTTTCTCATTATCTATATATATGGTTTTCGCACTGACAAAGTTACAAATTATCGGTGAACCGCCCAAACTATCGGGGTGCTCTTTGCTCTGGATGAGCGACCGCTCCCTTATCTTTGCGAGACAAAAGAGCATCAACTCGGGAAAATGCAAGAGAAAAACAACTAAGCCCAAATCGGTCATTAGGATTTACTCACACAAAGAGAAAGTAAGAAGCAGCCAATAGCCACAATTATGTTGTCTGTATGCGACACAATGCTTGTTTTTCTTTTTGTTTGAGGACATAGAGAAATGGAATTTTCTAATGACCGATTTGGGCTAAAAGAGCACCACAAGCCGAGGAGCAGGCAGTGAAGGCAATGGGCTAAGCAAAAAAGGAAGCACCCAGGCGGCTCACGCCATCCCTGGATGCTTCTTTGATTATCTGTGGGCTGCCACCAGACAGTGGCAACCTGTGTTTACTCCTTACGCGAGGAAGAGTTTAGTCGAGCGACCAGTCCTCCTGAGTCTTGCGGATGTAGGTCTTGTAACGGCACTTGGCGGCCTCCTTACAAGCATCATACAGTTTCTGTGCCTCGGCAGGAGCGGCCTTCTTCAGAGAGAGAGAACTGCAATAATTCTCTTTCTTCATTTCGCAGGTCTTGTTCTGACCAGACAAAGGATTGGACAGAACTTTTCTGCCACCGCCCGTTTGTCAATAGTCCTGTGCCTCTATCCATTCCCGACATTTCTTCGCACCCTCCACATACTCCTCGTAAGCAATCGCATTAAACCCAAATCGGTCATTAGGATTTCCCCGTGTCGTACGGCAAAGCGAAATCCTTTAATTTCTCCCATATGGACAGGAATGATTTTCTTGTTTTAAGTGACCTGGCCAAATACAGGATGTGCTTGTCTTTTGTTCTCCC
>JBNMJN010000005.1:0-92205 GCA_050873805.1 Prevotellaceae bacterium
CGTTGCTGCTTTAGCTCAGTGGTAGAGCGCATCCTTGGTAAGGATGAGGTCCCGAGTTCAACTCTCGGAAGCAGCTCTAACGGTTATATGAGACTAAACACTATTTAAAAAAATAACAAACGCTATGGCAAAAGAAAAGTTCGAACGTACCAAACCCCATGTGAACATTGGTACAATCGGTCATGTGGACCACGGTAAGACTACTCTTACTGCTGCCATCTCAAAGGTTCTTCACGATAAGGGCTTTGGCTCAGAGGAAATCAAGTCTTTCGACCAGATTGATAATGCTCCCGAGGAGAAGGAGCGTGGTATTACCATCAATACTGCACACATTGAGTATGAGACAGCAAAGCGTCACTATGCTCATGTGGACTGCCCTGGACACGCTGACTATGTGAAGAACATGGTAACTGGTGCCGCTCAGATGGATGGTGCTATCATCGTGGTTGCTGCTACTGATGGTCCTATGCCTCAGACTCGTGAGCACATCCTGCTCGCTCGTCAGGTGAACGTTCCCCGTCTGGTGGTGTTCCTGAACAAGTGCGATATGGTTGACGATGAGGAGATGCTGGAGCTGGTTGAGATGGAGATGGTTGAGCTGTTGACATCTTACGGTTTCGAGGAGGATACTCCCATTATCCGTGGCTCAGCTCTGGGTGCCCTGAATGGTGTTCCCCAGTGGGTTGACAAGGTGATGGAGCTGATGGATGCTTGCGACAACTGGATTCAGGAGCCTGTTCGTGCTATTGATAAGCCCTTCTTGATGCCTGTTGAGGACGTGTTCTCAATTACAGGTCGTGGTACAGTGGCTACTGGCCGTATCGAGACTGGTGTTGTGAAGGTAGGTGATGAGGTTCAGATTCTGGGTCTGGGCGAGGACAAGAAGTCAGTGATTACTGGCGTTGAGATGTTCCGCAAGATTCTTGACGAGGGCGAGGCTGGTGATAACGTAGGTCTGCTGCTCCGTGGTATCGACAAGCAGGATGTTAAGCGTGGTATGGTTATCACACATCCTGGAGCAATCACTCCTCACAAGGGCTTCAAGGCTTCTATCTATGTGCTGAAGAAGGAAGAGGGTGGCCGTCATACTCCCTTCGGTAACAAGTACCGTCCTCAGTTCTATCTGCGCACTATGGACTGCACAGGTGAGATTAAGTTGCCCGAAGGCGTTGAGATGGTGATGCCTGGTGATAACGTAGAGATTCAGGTTGAGCTGATTTACGCTGTGGCTCTGAACGTAGGTCTGCGCTTCGCTATCCGTGAGGGTGGCCGCACAGTGGGTTCAGGTCAGATTACCGAGGTGTTTGACTAATCAAGACTTCGTCCTAATATAATAGGAATATAATAGAGAGTCCTCTCTCCCAATCAAGAGGGGACTCTTATTTACGGGAATAGCTCAGTTGGTAGAGCACTGGTCTCCAAAACCAGGTGTCGGGAGTTCGAGCCTCTCTTCCCGTGCTAAAAAGAAGAATCTATGTTTGAGAATATTAAAACATATTGCAAGGATTCATACGAAGAACTTGTACATAAGACCTCATGGCCAACACGTTCTGAACTTATGAACAGCGCGGTTGTAGTTTTAACAGCTTCCCTATGCATCGCGTTGGTCGTATTTGTCATGGACTTCGTTTTCCAGCAGGGCATGGAGTTCATCTATGGTATATTGCGCTAATCTTTCGGTGTGAATATGGCTGATACTGGAATGAAATGGTACGTCATGCGTGCCATCAGTGGAAAGGAAGGCAAAGTAAAGGAATACGTGGATGCAATGCTTCACCAAGGTGGAGCATTTGCTGAACATGTGTCCCAAGTACTCATTCCTACCGAGAAGGTTGTTACGGTTGCCAATGGCAAGCGTAAGGTGAAGGAAAAGTACCGCTACAGCGGGTATGTGTTCGTGGAGGCTGAACTCGTAGGTGAGGTGCAGGCCATGCTGCGAAACATTCCTGATGTACTCGGTTTCTTGAGCGATACCAAGACGAGTACTACTCCCATGCCGCTTCGTCCTGCAGAGGTGAAGCAGATGCTGGGCGAAATCGATGAGGTTGCTGAGATTCCTGAGGATGTGGCCATACCCTTTGAGGTGGGCGAGAGCGTAAAGGTGACTGAGGGTCCCTTCAGTGGCTTCGACGCTATCATCGAGGAAGTAATCAGTGACAAGAAGAAGTTGAAGGTGATGGTCAAGATCTTCGGACGTAAGACTCCGCTGGATCTCGGCTTTATGCAAGTGGAGAAGCAGTAAGGTACGTTGTTACGCGTGCTGGATGCTGATCAAACAATTAAATAATTAGAAACAACAATGGCTAAAGAAGTTGCTGGATTAATCAAATTGCAGATTAAGGGCGGCGCTGCGAATCCATCTCCCCCAGTGGGTCCTGCTCTTGGTTCAAAGGGCATCAACATCATGGATTTCTGCAAGGCCTTCAACGCCAGAACACAGGATCGTGCCGGCAAGGTGCTTCCCGTGGTCATCACTTACTACACAGACAAGTCTTATGATTTCATCGTAAAGACTCCTCCTGTGGCAGTACAGTTGCTGGAGGCTGCGAAGATCAAGAGTGGTTCTGCAGAGCCTAACCGTAAGAAGGTGGCCGAAATCACCTGGGATCAGGTGAGGGCAATCGCTCAGGACAAGATGCCAGATTTGAATTGCTTCACTGTAGAGTCTGCCATGACTTTGGTTGCAGGTACAGCCAGAAGTATGGGCATCACTGTGAAAGGTGAATTCCCTGGAAAATAATTAAAAACTTCAATTAAGATGAGTAAACTGACAAAGAACCAAAAGTTGGTGGCTGACAAGATTGAAGCAGGGAAGGCATACACTCTGAAGGAGGCGTCTGCCTTGGTGAAGGAGATTTCCACTACCAAGTTTGACGCTTCGGTGGACATTGATGTTCGCCTGGGTGTTGACCCCAGAAAGGCTAACCAGATGGTGCGTGGCGTGGTGTCTCTGCCCAATGGAACGGGTAAGGTGACTCGCGTACTCTGTCTGTGCACGCCTGATGCTGAGACTGCTGCCAAGGAGGCAGGTGCCGACTATGTTGGTCTCGATGAATACATTGAGAAAATCAAGGGTGGCTGGACTGACGTTGATGTCATCATCACCATGCCCTCTATCATGGGTAAGATTGGTGCCCTGGGTCGTGTGCTCGGTCCCCGTGGACTGATGCCTAACCCCAAGAGCGGCACTGTGACCATGGATGTGGCAAAGGCTGTGCGTGAGGTAAAGCAGGGTAAGATAGACTTCAAGGTGGACAAGACTGGTATCGTGCACACTTCAATCGGCAAGGTGTCTTTCACTGCCGACCAGATTGCGCAGAATGCCAAGGAGTTTATCGCTACTATCATCAAGCTGAAGCCTTCTTCTGCAAAGGGTACATATGTGAAGAGCATTTATCTTTCAAGTACTATGAGCCGTGGCATCAAGATTGATCCTAAGGCTACTGAGGAAATCTAAATTCGAGGAAAGTCATGAGAAAGGAAGATAAAGGTGCGATAATTGCACATCTTGGAGAGTTGTTGAACGAATATCCTCACTTCTACATGGTAGATGTGGAAGGAATGGATGCCGCTGCAACCTCACAGCTCCGCAGACAGTGCTTTGAGAAGGAACTCAAGATGGTGGTTGTGAAGAACACACTGCTTGAGAAGGCTCTTGAGGCGAAGGGTGAGGAGTTCGGCATTCTGAAGGATGTACTGAAGGGTACCACAGCGGTGCTGTTCTCTCATGTGGCAAATGCTCCTGCCAAGATGATTAAGGAGTATATGGCCAAGAAGGCTGAGAAGCCTGCCCTGAAGGCTGCTTATGCAGAGGAGGGTATCTATGTGGGTGCTGACCAGTTGAGTGTTCTCTGCTCAATCAAGAGCAAGAATGAGGTTATTGCTGAGATTGTGTCTTTGCTGCAGTCTCCGGCCAAGAATGTTCTGTCTGCACTGCAGTCTGGACAGAATACAATTCATGGAGTTCTGAAAACTCTGGGTGAGAAGGGCGAGTAATCTGTCCCTGTCTCCCGAAAGAAACAAACAAAGTAAATAATAAAAAACAGTAGAAATAAAATGGCAGATTTGAAAGCTATTGCTGAAGAGTTGGTTAACTTGACAGTGAAAGAGGTTAATGAGTTGGCAACCATCCTGAAGGATGAGTATGGTATCGAGCCCGCAGCAGCCGCTGTAGCTGTTGCTGCTCCCGGTGCAGCTGGTGCAGCTGCCGCTGAGGAGGAGAAGACAAACTTCGACGTGGTGCTGAAGAGCGCAGGTGCTGCTAAGCTCCAGGTGGTGAAGGCTGTCAAGGAGGCTTGTGGTCTCGGTCTGAAGGAGGCTAAGGATCTCGTTGACGGTGCTCCCAGCACACTGAAGGAAGGTATGGCTAAGGCTGACGCAGAGGCTCTGAAGAAGACTCTTGAGGACGCTGGCGCTGAGATTGAGCTGAAGTAATCAATCCTGTCACAACAGGTATAGGTAAAGGATCCTCTGGTAGAGGGTTCTTTGCCTTTTTGTGTCTATATCCTTTCACGAGTCTTATAAACAACTTTAGATGGCTAAATTAGTTAACCAAAGAGTTAATTTCGCTTCCGTAAAGAGTCCGATGCCTTATCCGGACTTCCTGGAAGTGCAGTTGAAGTCTTTCAAGGACTTCTTGCAGTTGGACACGCCTCCTGAACTTCGCAAGAATGACGGCTTGTATAAGGTGTTCTCGGAGAATTTCCCCATTGCCGATACACGCAACAACTTCGTGCTGGAGTTCCTGGATTATTATATTGACCCGCCACGCTACTCCATAGAGGAGTGCCTGGAAAGAGGGCTGACTTACAGTGTGCCTTTGAAGGCAAAACTGAAACTTTTTTGTACCGACCCTGACCATGAGGACTTTGATACGGTCATCCAGGATGTGTTCTTGGGGCCTATCCCCTACATGACCAATAATGGCACGTTTGTCATTAACGGTGCCGAGCGTGTGGTGGTGTCTCAGTTACACCGCTCACCAGGTGTGTTCTTTGGCAGCAGTGTTCATGCCAACGGCACGCAGTTGTATTCTGCAAGAATCATTCCTTTCAAGGGCAGCTGGATCGAGTTTGCCACAGACATCAACAACGTGATGTACGCTTACATTGACCGTAAGAAGAAGTTGCCTGTGACTACCCTGTTGCGTGCCATCGGTTATGAGAAGGACAAGGATATCCTGGAGATATTTGACTTGGCTGAGGAGGTTAAGGTTACCCGCGAGAACCTGAAGCAGTATGCTGGCAGAAAGCTGGCTGCGAGGGTTCTCAAAAGTTGGGTAGAGGACTTCGTGGATGAGGATACTGGTGAGGTGGTGACTATCGAGCGTAACGAGGTCGTGCTTGACCGCGAGAGCATTATCGATGACGATGCTGCCGAGGTGATTCTCAACAGCAATGTGCCTACCATCCTGGTGCACAAGGATGCCCAGCAGGAAGAGGGACGTACCACGGACTACTCAACCATCTTTGACACGCTGCAGAAAGATATCACCAACAGTGAGAAGGAGGCTGTGCTGTTTATCTACCGCCAGCTGAGAAACGCTGACCCTGCTGATGATGCAAGTGCTCATGAGGTAATCAACAACCTTTTCTTCAGTGACAAGCGTTATGACTTGGGTGAGGTGGGTCGTTACCGCATCAACCACAAGTTGAACCTGCACACGGATATGAGCGTGCGCGTGTTGACCAAGGAGGATATCATTGAGATTATCAAGTATCTGATAGAACTGGTGAACTCCAACGCTAAGGTGGACGACATCGACCATCTGAGCAATCGTCGTGTGCGTACCGTGGGCGAGCAGTTGAGCAACCAGTTTGCCGTGGGCTTGGCACGTATGGGTCGCACTATCCGTGAGCGCATGAACGTGCGTGACAACGAGGTGTTCACTCCTACGGACTTGATCAATGCAAAGACCATCAGCAGTGTCATCAACACATTCTTTGGCACAAATGCTCTGAGCCAGTTTATGGACCAGACCAATCCTTTGGCTGAGGTGACGCACAAGCGCCGTCTCTCGGCTCTTGGCCCTGGCGGTCTGTCTCGCGAGCGTGCGGGATTTGAGGTTCGTGACGTGCATTATACACATTATGGACGTCTTTGTCCTATTGAGTCTCCTGAGGGCCCCAACATCGGACTTATCTCCTCGCTGTGTGTGTTTGCCAAGATAAACGACCTGGGCTTCATTGAGACACCTTACCGTAAGGTGAATAATGGAGTGGTGGACCTTTCGGAGAATGGCGTTCAGTATATGACAGCCGAGGAAGAGGAAGGCAAGATCATTGGACAGGGTAACGCACCCTTGAATGATGATGGCACGTTTATCCGTACCAAGGTGAAGTGCCGTGAGGACGATGACTATCCAGTGGTTCCTCCCTCCGAGGTTGACTACATGGATGTGGCTCCCCAGCAGATCGCCTCTATTGCTGCAGCATTGATTCCCTTCCTGGAGCATGATGATGCCCACCGCGCATTGATGGGATCGAACATGATGAGACAGGCAGTGCCCTTGATGCGTTCCGAGGCTCCTATTGTGGGCACGGGCATCGAGCGTCAGTTGTGCGAGGACTCGCGCACCATGATTACTGCCGAGGGCGAGGGTGTAGTGGAGTATGTGGATGCAACCACCATCCGCATTCTGTATGACCGCACCGAGGATGAGGAGTTTGTAAGCTTTGAGCCAGCCCTGAAGGAATACCGTATTCCCAAGTTCCGCCGTACCAACCAGAGTATGACCATCGACCTGCGTCCTATCTGCAACAAGGGTGACCGTGTGGTCAAGGGGCAGATCCTGACCGAGGGCTATTCTACCGAGGATGGTGAGTTGGCATTGGGCAAGAACCTGCTGGTGGCATACATGCCCTGGAAGGGTTACAACTATGAGGATGCCATCGTGCTGAACGAGCGTGTGGTGCGTGAGGATATCCTCACCAGCGTGCATGTTGAGGAGTTCTCCCTGGAGGTGCGTGAGACAAAGCGTGGCATGGAGGAGTTGACCTCCGACATCCCCAACGTGAGCGAGGAGGCAACCAAGGACTTGGACGAGAACGGTATCATCCGTATCGGCGCTCGCGTGACTCCTGGAGACATCATGATAGGCAAGATTACCCCGAAGGGCGAGAGCGATCCTTCTCCCGAGGAGAAACTTCTGCGTGCCATCTTTGGTGACAAGGCTGGCGACGTGAAGGATGCCTCACTGAAGGCAAGTCCCTCCCTGAATGGTATTGTCATCGACAAAAAGCTCTTCTCGAAGGCTGTGAAGACTCGTGCCGCCAAGCAGCAGGACAAGCCTCGCCTGGCCGCCATAGACGAGGAGTTCAACGACAAGGTGGAAGACTTGAAGGCTATCCTTGTGGACAAGCTTATTGAACTCACACGAGACAAGAAGAGCCAGGGCGTGAAGGACTATATGGGTGCCGACTTGATTGCCAAGGGCGCCCCCATCACCGCCAGTGTGCTCAACAACTTCGATTATACCGCAGTGCAGCTTTGCGGATGGACCGATGACGAGCATATCAACAAGATGATAAGTCAGTTGATCATCAACTATCTGAAGAAGTTCAAGGTGCTTGATGCCGAGATGAAGCGTAAGAAATTTGCCATCACTATCGGTGACGAGTTGCCCTCTGGAATCATTCAGATGGCCAAGGTCTATATCGCCAAGAAGCGTAAGATAGGTGTAGGTGACAAGATGGCAGGTCGTCACGGCAACAAGGGTATCGTGAGTAAGATAGTGCGTCAGGAGGACATGCCTTTCCTGGCCGATGGAACTCCTGTGGACATTGTCCTCAATCCTCTGGGTGTGCCTTCGCGAATGAACATCGGACAGATATTCGAGACGGTGCTTGGCTATGCAGGCCTGAAGCTTGGAGTGAAGTTTGCCACTCCCATCTTTGATGGTGCCACACTGGATGACCTGTGTGAGTGGACAGACAAGGCTGGCTTGCCACGTTACTGCTCTACGCAGCTGTACGATGGAGCTACAGGTGAGGCTTTCGACCAGTTGGCCACTGTGGGTGTCGCATACATGCTGAAACTCGGCCACATGGTGGAGGACAAGATGCACGCGCGCAGCATTGGCCCGTACTCACTCATTACCCAGCAGCCCTTGGGCGGTAAGGCACAGTTTGGTGGACAGCGTTTCGGAGAGATGGAGGTATGGGCAGTGGAGGCCTTCGGAGCCTCGCATGTGCTTCAGGAAATCCTTACCATCAAGAGTGACGATGTGGTAGGCCGCAGCAAGGCTTATGAGGCCATCGTCAAGGGTGATGCCATGCCTACTCCTGGAATACCAGAGTCACTCAATGTGCTGCTGCATGAGTTGCGTGGTCTGGGACTGAGTATCACACTGGAATAAAGAATAAAGTACTCTTTTAGACAAAGGATATATATGGCTTTTAAGAAAGAAACAAAGGTAAAAACAAACTTTACCAAGATAACCATTGGCCTGGCTTCTCCCGAAGAGATTCTGGAGAACTCGTATGGTGAGGTCCTGAAACCAGAGACCATCAACTACCGTACCTACAAGCCCGAGCGCGACGGTCTTTTCTGCGAGCGCATCTTTGGTCCCACCAAGGACTATGAGTGCCATTGCGGAAAGTACAAGCGCATCCGCTATAAGGGTATTGTCTGCGACCGCTGTGGAGTGGAAGTGACAGAGAAGAAGGTTCGCCGTGAGCGTAGTGGACACATCCAGCTGGTTGTACCTGTTGCTCACATCTGGTATTTCCGTTCGCTGCCCAATAAGATAGGATACCTCCTGGGCATTCCTACCAAGAAGCTTGACTCCATTATATATTATGAGCGGTATGTCGTGATACAGCCTGGTGTCATGGAGAACGATCCTGACACTCCTCTGGCACGTCTTGACCTGCTTTCCGAGGATGATTATCTCAATGTGCTGGACAAGATTCCCCAGAACAATGCTTTCCTTGACGACTCTGATCCCAACAAGTTCATCGCCAAGATGGGTGCCGAGGCCATCTATGACCTGCTTACCCAGCTTGACCTTGACTCGCTCTCATACCAGTTGCGCGACCTGGCCAGCCAAGACACTGCACAGCAGCGCAAGAACGAGGCTCTGAAGCGTCTGCAGGTGGTGGAGAGTTTCCGTGCCAGCCGTGGCCGCAATAAGCCGGAATGGATGATTATGAAGATTCTTCCTGTCATCCCGCCCGAGTTGCGTCCTCTGGTGCCTCTGGATGGCGGACGTTTCGCCACCAGCGACCTCAACGACCTCTATCGCCGTGTCATTATCCGCAACAACCGTCTGAAGCGCCTGATAGAAATCAAGGCTCCCGAGGTGATTCTGCGCAATGAGAAGCGCATGCTGCAGGAGGCTGTGGACAGCCTCTTCGACAACAGTCGTAAGAGCAGCGCGGTGAAGACGGAGAACAACCGTCCTCTGAAGTCTCTCAGCGACTCTCTGAAGGGTAAGCAGGGACGCTTCCGCCAGAATCTGCTGGGTAAGCGTGTTGACTACTCTGCACGTTCCGTGATCGTCGTGGGTCCTGAGTTGAAGATGGGTGAGTGCGGTCTGCCCAAACTGATGGCAGCTGAGCTCTATAAGCCGTTCATCATCCGCAAACTTATTGAGCGCGGTATCGTGAAGACGATGAAGAGTGCCAAGAAGATTGTTGACCGCAAGGATCCTGTCATTTGGGATATCCTCGAGCATGTGATGAAGGGTCATCCTGTGCTGCTCAACCGTGCTCCTACACTGCACCGCCTGGGCATACAGGCATTTCAGCCTAAGATGATTGAGGGTAAGGCTATCCAGTTGCATCCTCTGGCATGTACCGCTTTCAACGCCGACTTCGATGGTGACCAGATGGCTGTGCACTTGCCCTTGAGCAATGAGGCCATCCTGGAGGCACAGATACTGATGCTCCAGTCTCACAACATCCTGAATCCTGCCAACGGTGCTCCTATCACTGTGCCCTCGCAGGACATGGTGCTCGGACTGTACTATATCACCAAGCTTCGTCCAGGTGCCAAGGGCTCTGGCCTGAAGTTCTATGGTCCCGAGGAGGCCATTATCGCATACAACGAGAAGCGTGTGGACGTGCATGCTCCTGTGCATGTGATTGTGGATGACAAGCTGGAGGATGGCACCATCGGCAAACACATGGTGGAGACTTCGGTAGGCCGTGTGATAGCCAACGAGATTATCCCTGTTGAGGTGGGCTTCTTCAATGATGTGATTTCCAAGAAGACCCTGCGTGGCATCATCACCGATGTCATCAAGACGGTAGGTGTGGCTCGTGCCTGTGAGTTCCTCGATGGTATCAAGAACTTGGGCTATCGGCTGGCATACGAGGGTGGACTTTCCTTCAACCTGGGTGATATCATCATCCCCAAGGAGAAGGCTGAGCTCATCAAGAAGGGCAATGACGAGATTGACCGTATCTCCTCGGAGTATGGCATGGGATTCATCACCGACAAGGAGCGTTACAATCAGGTGATTGATACCTGGACGCATGTCAACAACGAGCTTTCTGCCGTGCTGATGAAGACCATGAAGGAGGCCGACCAGGGCTTCAACGCCGTATATATGATGCTTGACTCTGGCGCCCGTGGTAGTGCAGGACAGATTAGCCAGCTCTCTGGTATGCGTGGTCTGATGGCCAAGCCCCAGAAGGCAGGTGCCGAGCCTCTTACCATTGAGAACCCCATCCTGTCCAACTTTAAGGAGGGCATGTCGGTGCTGGAGTACTTCATTTCTACCCACGGTGCCCGTAAGGGTCTGGCCGATACCGCACTGAAGACTGCCGATGCTGGATACCTGACACGTCGTCTGGTGGACGTAAGCCACGATGTGATTATCAACGAGGAGGATTGTGGCACTCTGCGTGGTCTCATGTGCACAGCCTTGAAGAATGGTGACGAGGTCATCAGCAGCCTCTACGAGCGCATCCTGGGTCGTGTGTCTGTGCATGACATCATACATCCCACAACGGGCAAACTCATCTGTGCTGCTGGCGAGGAAATCAATGAGGCCAAGGCACAGGAGATAGAGGACAGCCCCATTGAGATGGTGGAGATACGTTCCGTGCTCACCTGCGAGAGCAAGAAGGGAGTGTGCATGAAGTGCTATGGACGCAACCTGGCCACCAGTCGCATGGTGCAGAAGGGTGAGGCCGTAGGTGTGATTGCCGCCCAGTCAATCGGTGAGCCTGGAACACAGTTGACACTGCGCACCTTCCATGCCGGTGGTGTGGCCAGCAATGCCGCTGCCAATGCGATGATACGTGCCAAGTATGACGCTCGTGTCGAGTTTGACGAACTGCGCACCGTGACCGTCACCGAGGAGGATGAGAAGCAGGCCATGGTGGTAGTGAGCCGTTTGACCGAGATTCGTTTCGTGGACCCCACCACGGGCATCGTGCTCCTGAACCAGGATGTGCCCTATGGAAGCAAACTGTACTTCAAGGAGGGTGACCTCGTGAAGAAGGGCGATGTGGTTGCCAAGTGGGATCCTTTCAATGCGGTTATCGTCACAGAGTCTGCGGGTAAGCTGCAGTTCGAGAACGTCATTGAGGGTGTCACCTACCGTGTCGAGAGCGATGATGCTACGGGTCTGCGCGAGCTTATCGTGATAGAGTCCAAGGACAGGACCAAGGTTCCTGCCGTGCATGTGCTTGATGATAACGGTGAGCCCCTGCGCAACTACAACTTCCCCATCGGTGGTCACATCGCTGTGGCCGACGGTCAGGAAGTGAAGGCAGGAGATGTGCTGGTGAAGATTCCCCGTGTAGTAGGTGGCGGTGGTGATATCACCGGTGGTCTGCCTCGTGTGACTGAGTTGTTCGAGGCTCGTAACCCCAGCAACCCTGCTGTGGTGACAGAGATTGACGGTGAGGTCACAATGGGTAAGGTGAAGCGTGGTAACCGTGAGATTACCGTCACATCCAAGATGGGCGACGTGCGCAAGTACCTGGTGCCCATGAGCAAGCAGATACTGGTGCAGGAGAACGACTCCGTGCGTGCAGGCACGCCTTTGTCTGATGGTGCAATCACTCCCGCAGACATCCTTGCCATCAAGGGTCCCACTGCCGTCCAGGAGTATATTGTCAATGAGGTGCAGGATGTGTACCGCCTGCAGGGTGTGAAGATCAATGACAAGCACTTTGAGGTAATTGTGCGTCAGATGATGCGCAAGGTGCAAATCAATGAGCCTGGTGACACCAACTTCCTTGAACTCCAGATGGTGGACAAACTCGACTTCGCCGAGGAGAATGACCGTATATGGGGCAAGAAGGTGGTGACCGACCCAGGAGACTCAGAGACCCTGCAGAAGGGACAGATAGTGACTGCCCGTCGCCTGCGCGACGAGAACTCATTGCTCAAGCGCAGAGACCTTCGCACAGTGGAGGTGCGTGACGCGCAGCCTGCAACCTCTACCCAGATACTTCAGGGTATCACCCGTGCAGCCCTGCAGACCAGCAGTTTCATGTCGGCTGCCTCCTTCCAGGAGACGACCAAGGTGCTCAACGAGGCTGCCATCAATGGCAAGTCAGACTACCTGGAGGGCATGAAGGAGAACGTGATTTGCGGTCACCTCATTCCCGCTGGAACAGGATTGCGTGAGTTTGACAAGATCATTGTCACCAGCCGCGAGGATTACGAGCGCTCACTCTCCAGCCGCAAGACCTTGCTGGAGTATGCCGATGAACTGGCACCGCAGGCATAACCTTGTGCGAATAGCAACGACATAATAACAAGAAGAATCCCCGCTCAACATTAAGCTTGAGCGGGGATTCTCTTTTTGTGTGTAATCAGCAGGGACGTTATTGCCAGATGGGAGGACGTGCCTGTCAACAGGCTTGCGGCCCCACTTCAGTTCACGTTATCTCACAAGCCTCTTCTTTCCACCGGTGATGTATATGCCCCGTGATGCCGAGTCTACTTTGATGCCGTTGAGGTTGTAAATACAGCCTTCCCCCTTCTGCTGCACTGGGGCAGGCGTGATGCCAGAGCCCTTGCCGTCCATGATATCCTGCACGATGGACACTTGCTGTTGCAATTGCCTGGTCTTGTCCTCTGAGCCCAAGTCAGCCTGCAGTTCGCTACACAGGTTGTCCATTTCATCCACAGCCTCGGCAAGCCCCTCGATGGTTGTATACTTTGACTCCGATGCCTGCATGTTGCCGTATATCTGGAAGCGAGCCAGGCTGACGTAGATGTTGCCATACCTGTTCTTGCGGTTGTTCACCGTGCTTAGGGTCACGAAGCGCAGGTTGCTGTACGGCTTGCCCAGGTAAATCAGGGGCGAGTCATAGAATGCCGGATGAGTGGAATGCAAAGCTGCAGGAATCATGTCGGGGAGGCGCGTTATGGTTTGCCAGCTGCTTTCGTCCTCGGGCGTGTCGGAGGCCATTATCACATAGTCATCGGGGGTGTCGTATGTGTTGCTCCATCCGCTGCCTATCATGCAGAACCTCACCACAGACTGAGGCTCTCTCAGATTAGCTTGCAGATAGTTGAGCTTTCCTGCAGGCAGGGCACTGGCATCCCATGCAGTGTGGAAGATAATCGTGTTGTATGAGGTGCTTGTGCTCAGAAGATTTGAGACGGGGAAGCCTGCCATCTCCGAGTTGGCATACAGCTGCGACCCATCCGTGAGCAAAGCCCTGGTACCACAGCCCATTGCCTCCTGGTATAGTTTATGGGCGGCATCCACAGTTTGCAGGGACAAGGCTTTGGCCTGCAGTTGCTGGATGGTCGCTTCATCACTCAGCTGTGTCAGTTGCCAGATACCCAGATTCTCCTCCGTGGCAGCCTGCACCGTGATGTATCCTGCCGTGCTTGCCCCATCGGCGGGGTTCTCCACGATGAGAGAGGCGGAAGCTTCCTTGGGCTTGATGCTGAAGCAGGCATCCCCCATGGGCACCAGTTCAAATGTGGTAGCAGGCTCATCCGTCATGGCCACACGCTTGGTCTTGTCGTCGGGCATGCCTATGTACTGCCTGGTGGCCACGTTCTGTATCAGCCAGCCCTCTTCCTGCTTGGTCAGCTGGAACAGCTGGCAGGCATTGCCCTCGTCCGTCTTGTTCCACTCAAGCGCGTCACCGAATGCTGCCTGCAGGGCTTTGCTCTCGCCCTGCACTTCGGCAAACTTTCCATACATGCTCTGTATGCGGTAGAATCCATCTGTCAGTGTGCGCAGCGTCTTCAGCATGGCCTCGTAGGTCTCCTTCAGTGCAGCCTGCATAGCCTGGGCCTCCTCACTGCTGGGGGACATCTGGCAGAGCAACTGTGCATCGTACAGCAGGCTGAAGTACTCGTCCACCTTCTCCTGGTCATAGCACCCAGGCAGGGTGCCACCCTTTATCTTGTCACTCTCGGATGCCAGCTGGTTCACATAAGCCTGCAGCAATACCGTGTGGTCCACCACCAGTTGTGGCTCATACACCTGCAAGCGTGCCAGGTTGACCAGCAGGCCGCCATTGCTGTTGACTCGGTGGTTGACCGTCTCCTTCACCACAAACCGAAGGTCAGAGTAAGTGCCACCTAAGTCAATGCAGGGCGATGTATAGTGCGCGGGATGCACGTTGTGCTCCTCGGCTGGAATCATGTTGGGCAGTTCCGCCACATCCTTCCACGACGATGGAATCTTGGGCGTGTTGGAGGCCTGTACGACCATGTGGTCGGGTGTGTCGAATGTGGAGGGCCAGTTGGAGCCTATCATAGTGAAGCAGATGCTGCTCTTGCTCTCCTTCAGATGAGTCTGCAGATACACATTTGTGCTTGCGGGCAGGGGGCTGGAGGCTGCTAACCATGCCGTGTGCCAGATGATGGAGGTGTAGTCGGTGCTGGGGTTGATGAGGTTGGACGGACTGAAGCTGGTGCCCGCATTCTTCTCCTCTGAGTTGGAGGACAGTTGCGTGCCGCTCTTCAGCAAGCCCTGTGTCTGGTCAAATGAGTACAGCCCAGTGCCGTCCAGCCCAGTGACATATATCATATTGGGGTTCTCCTCGGTTCCGCCCTGGCCAGAGTGGAGGGCGCTCACTCTCTCGATGCCCTTCCTCAACTCTGTTTTCTGCTCCTCGGTGAGTACACCTTCGCTTGCCAGGGACGCTGCCGCCGCGTCACAGGCAGCAGTGAGGCTGTCGCAAGCCTGCTTGACCGCTTCCTGCTGGCAGTAGGGACTGGCCAAGGTGTCCTCCAGGGCAGCGTACACCTGGAAGCCTCCCATGTTGAACATCAGTGCGCCTCCCGCTCCCAGGGTCACCTGGGCTGTGCCCTCCACCTGGAAGCGCAGGTAGCGGTAAGCCTGGCCCAACAGCATGAGGGGGGACACGTATGTGCTTCCGTTGTTGGCGGGGGAGAATCCGTGCAGTCCTCCCAGTCGGGTCCATTGGGTAGCATCCGGGGCGTTGGCTCCATATACCACCACATCGTTGGGCATGTAGGCGGCACCATCATCCTGGCCTACAGCATTGCGCCTGGTGATGGAGAACACTATCTGGCTCACGTCACCCCTCTGCAGGTCTACCTGCAGATAGGGCATTCCGTGCACATCCTCGCTGGTGCCGTCTGTCTCATAGTATGTGGCGGGATTCAGGTCGGTCAGGTAGTCCACGCTGCTTCCGTTGGCCGCAGGCATGCTGGCACTTATCTGCCCAGATTTCAGCAAGCCTGTGCTCACACGCACGCTGCTCTTGTCCAGCGTGTGGCAAGCGGCTTCCACCTTGCGTGCCTGGTCAATCAGCAGTGCGTCCTCGTTGCCCGTGTCCTCGGCTTTGTCCAGCACTTCCATGATGCTCTTGCCCCAGAACTCCGACAGCACCGTGCCTCCCGTGAGATTGGGATGCAGATAGAACACGCCGCTGTTACCGTTCTCTGCCACGAAGTACTCTTCCTTGTTCTCAAAGGTGCGATAGACCGTGGAGTCGCCAGTCCACACCCTGGGGCAGGCCGACTTCTGGTAGAATTCCCCCAGCCGTGTAATCATGGGCATGTAGCTCTGCAGCCGTTTGAGCCCAGCCTCCAGATACACGGCACCGTTGTGCGTGTTTGGGCTGTACCAGGTTGGGTAGTTCACGATGAAGCGTGCCTCGGGATGTTTGGCCATCAGTGCCTCGATGATGGCACGCATGTTCTGGAAGTACTTCTCGGGTGTGGTCTTGTACCCCTCGTGTGTGTCATTGGTTCCCAGCATCATGCTGAACACCAGTGTGCCAGGGTGGTTCTTCTGTAGGGTGGTGGCTGCGGCATCGGCATTGCCGAACAGGTTGGTTCCAGGCAGCCAGTTGGGCGTGGCGCTGCCGCTTAGTCCGCAGTTCTTGTAGTACACCTTGCGTCCAGTCTTGTTCTTGACATAGGTGGCCGTCTTCACGGGAGGAGCCTGTGTGGCAGGGTCGCTCAACTGCGCGCCATAGGTGATGCTGTTGCCGATAAACACCAGGTTGACTGGCTTGCTCTCATCTGCGTGCATGCAGATGCTGACGAGCGAGAGCAGGATAAGAAAGATTGTCTTTTTCATTCGCATAAAGTTTTAGTTTATGTGTTATTGTCCACAAAGTTATCTCGAATAACCCAAACCAGCCATGATGTCAGCCCAAAAAAAAATCTGTCGGGAGCAAAAAAGTCTGAGCGCATTCTTGATGACAGAAAAGGTTACTTTGCCTGCTCTCTGTGCATAAAAGGATAACAAACTGTTTATAATATCAACAAAAGAATCTTTCCTATGATTGACAAGGACACAATGGTGGTGATGCCCACCCCGATGAAGTACGGATTCCGAATCCTGGAGAATGGCAGAGTGGAGTACCCTCGCACATACACCCAGTACCTGTTTCGCCTGGAGGATGCCTTGCGCTACCTCTCTCAGGTGAGCCCATATTTGGCCGAGGCTCTCATATTCTATAATGTACCTGTGCGCGATGAGTTGCGCCAGGTTGGCATACATGCCTTGACGGAATACCTGAAGAGTCTGTGCCCCGACGACGAAGGGCTCGCCAGCGTGATGGACGCATGCTCAGCGCAGTGGGAGAGAACCGTGCTGGCCGATTATGACATACAGATTTGTCCTGTCACGCAAGAACTGCAGTTCGCTGGACACGCATTCCAGGGCCTGGATGACCTTTTGGGACAAGTTGAGATAAGCGCGAGTGGGGCAGGCGAGGCATATGTATCCAGGCATGAGGCAACTGGCATTGGCCTGCATGTGGGCGAGACAAGTCTGCGCTATCCCTGCTTCGACAGCGAGGATTACGCCTCGGAAGACCGTTGTTACAGAAACTTCATCATCCGTCAACATCCGGTCGGCGTGGACGAGATACGGCGTTTCCATGCCATCAAGCCACTTGCCAATGACCGTCGCGTGCACGAACTTGTTCCTCGCGACATGCTCCCCATGGTCTATTATGATGGCGAAGGGGGATTCATGCTTGTGGCCACGGATAAGGAACAAGGTCTCGCAATCTAATAACATCGCCCTCTCATAACCTCCCAACCTCATAACCTCCCAACCTCCCAACCTCATAACCTCCCAACCTCATAACCTCAGAACCTCAGAATGCTCCGTATATAAACGGCTGCACATCCTCGGTGGCCAGCAAGATAGCCAGTTGGATGCAAGCCATAAACAGCAGGAGCTTCGCCAGCCATGGCAACTTGATGAAGCGCAGTTGCAGGCGGGTGTAGGTGTGCTCAGGCACCAGGTAAGTGAGCATGGCGCCAATGAGGAAGGAAGTCCACAGGGGGCGCGCGCAGACGAATGGCAGGAGGTAGGCCCAGCTGAAGTCCGTGGATACCTTTCCGTACATCGCGCCCAGGGTGTCGAGATCCTTGGCACGGAAGAACGACCAGGCAAGGCACACATACAGGTAAGTCAGCAGCCAGCTAAGCCCGTTGCCACACAATGTCGCGGGCATCCTGAGCCCCAGTTGCCGGCTGAAGAACTTGTGCACGGCAAGTCCCAAGCCATGCAGAGCCCCCCAGATGACAAACATCCACGAGGCTCCATGCCAGAGCCCAGCCACAAGCATGGTGATGAAATTGTTGAGATACATGCGCCATGTGCCTCGCCGGTTGCCACCGAGCGGGATATACAGGTAGTCGCGAAACCATGTGGAGAGTGATATGTGCCAGCGTCGCCAGAACTCGGTCAGACTAAGCGAGCGGTAGGGGAACCTGAAGTTGTCGGGCAACCAGAACCCCAGTATTGCAGCTGCGCCGATACTCAGGTCGCTGTACCCCGAGAAGTCGAAGTATATCTGCACAGGATAGGCAATCAGCGCGGCCATGTTCTCGAAGCCAGAGAAAGTGTGCGGGGCATCAAACACCCAGGTGGTAAACTGCCCAATATAGTCGCTCACCACATTCTTCTTCACTATCCCCAGCATGATAAGCCACAGGCCAGTCCACACCATGCGGCTTGATGCCTGCTGGTTGCGGCGAAGCCGTGGGATGAGGTTCTCGGCGCGTGTGATGGGGCCAGCGAGGAGCAGGGGGAAGAATGTGAGGTAGAAGCAGTACTCAAGCAGCGTGGCATTCATGGTGAAGCGTCGCCGGTACACATCCACAGCATGGCTGATGCCCTGGAACGTGTAGAACGAGATGCCCACGGGCAGCACAATCTCACCAAAGGCGAAGTTGGTGTGCAGCAAGACACCAATCACATCGTTGAGCACAAAGTAACTGTACTTGAAGTAGGCCAGCACACCAATGTTGGCCAGCACCACAGTCGCCAGCAGCCACTTGCGCGCGCGACCTTCGCGCAGGGCCATCTCCTGGGTCAGGGCATAGTTGAACATTGCCGTTGCGGGCAGGAGCCACATTGTTGCGCCGTTTAGCCGATAGGCAAAGTACAGGTCAAATGCCACCACATACAGCATCATCGCCGTGCGTGAGGCACGGCGAATGAGCGTATATATGGCGAGAAATGCCACAAACAGCACCTCTATGTATATGTTGGTGTAATCCATCTCTCTTTAGTCTTCACTTGCGCCTTCACCTTGGGTGTCCATGGTGGCATCTGCGGGCTCTGGTACTGGTTCTGTAGTGGCGGGCTCTGTGGGTGCGCTGTCGGGTGTGTGGCTTGCCAGGCTGTCCTTGGTTGCAGGATGTGTGCCGGGAATCATGGGGATGATAATCTGCCTGTAGTTCCTCGAGTGAGTGGCAGGCTTGTTCAGCACCATCGGATGTGCAGCCTTGCCACTGTTCATCCATTCCACTATCCTGTCCATCCATTGAGCCGAAGCCGCGTAGGTGGGATGCCTCCCGTCCTCCTGCCGTTCCAGCTCCATGCCCTTGGTCATAAAGAATCGTCTCTTGCCCAGCAGCTCTTGTAGCATGTCGTTGATGCCCTTGTCCTCGGTCCAGTTGGGTGGCCCTATCCAGGTTATGGGCACATTGCCTATCTTGGCAATGATTTCCTCGGCTCTTTTGCGGCATCCCTTCATGTCACCTGTGTAGAGCTCGTTGCTGCCCAGGCACACCAGCACATGCGTGGGACGTATCTTGCGCATATAATAGCTCAAGGTGTCGGATGCTGCCCATTGGCGTGTGCTTGATCCGTTCCAGGTGATGCAGGTGAGCGAGTGTCCATTGGCATTGGTGTAGTCGCACAGTCTCAGAGCCAGCAGTTGGCTCATCGAGTCACCGAAGATGAGGATGCGTTGCCGTGCCGTGTCTGTTGGCTCGCGTGTGGTGTCTTCCCCGGCCTCAGTGGCAAGGGAGTCGGTGGCTTGGCTGTCTGACGGCAAGTGCAGGTCGCCTGTCAGGTAGCCCGAGGCGATGGGATAGCCGGCAAAGGCAAGCCATGCGATGATGAAAATGGCGATAAGCTGGAAGGTAGGTCTCATGTATTCGGTTCGGTTACATCTGCTGCACTATTCCACCACCTTCCAGTCCAGCAGTCCCTTTCCCTCGCTGTCGAGCTCCACCGCGAGGGGGATGACCTTGCGGTGGTCGGCCTTGAATGGCTCGGCATATCCGCACTCCCTTATCTGCCGCTCGGCGGCTGCGAGTCCACCGTTGCTTGCCAGCTTGAGCTCCATCACATAGATGTAGCGTGAGAGCCAGGCCACCAGGTCAATGCGCCCGGTGGCAAGCATGCGCTCCACCTCCACCCTGATGCCCAGCGCATTGAGTATGGTGCTGATGATGAGGCGGTATCGCTCCTCCATGTCCATGGATGCCAGTTTCTTGTTGCTGTAGGGCACGTCGGCAATGAGGGCGCGCATGGACTTCTTGGCCTCGTCCAGCAGTCCTGTGCCCAACTGCCGGTAGAGGCTGGACTGCAGCGACACGATATCGCCCTGCTTGCGCAAGGTGAGCGCGGGCAGCACCATCTGGTTAAGAGCCTGGCGCACCTCCTCGTTGGGGATGCCCAGGTTGTAGCCAAACTCGTCGCAGGACTTTATCGTGAGGTAGCCCGACTGGTATAGAAACAGCTCCGGGCCGCCGCCTGTGACATCCGAGGTCTCAAGCGTGGTGCGCAATATGGAGCAATGGTCAAAGTCGCTGAGGTGAATCTCCATGTCGCCCACAAACTTGGGCAGGAGGGACGTGGAGCCAGATGATGCCCAGTAGCTGCGGAGCTCCTTCTGGTACAAGGCATTGATGAGGCTGAACGGGTTATAGACATCCACCATGTTGTGGCGGCAGAAGTGGTAGCCGTCATAGTAAGCCTTCAGTCTCTCCAGGGTCTCCTCGGAAGTCCATCCGTTGGCCTTGGCCATCTGCTCCACCTCGGGCATGAAGTTGTCCTCGATCTCCTGCCTGGATATTCCGCATATGGTGGCACACTCGGGCTCGAAGCTGATGTTGAGTAGGTTGTTGAGCACCGAGAAGAGGGATATCTGGGTGAACTTGGTGATGCCGGTGATGAACACGAAACGCTCCATCTCGTCATCGGCCTTCAGTATGGCAAAGACCTCGCGGTAGAGTGCCGTGCAGGCCTCATGCTCGGGCGTGTGCCAGGAGTGCTGCAGCGGTGAGTCGTACTCGTCTATCAGGATGGCCACCTGCTGGCCTGTCTGCTCATAGGCTGCCACAATAATGGAGTCGAAACGGCTGGCGAGTGAGGAGTGTGGGCGCACGCTCACCTTGTACAGGGTCTCATAGCGACTAAAGGCAAGGTCGAGGTAGGAGCGTATGGAATCTGCGTCGGCGCCACCCCTGCTCATGTCGAGCCGCAGGACGGGTCGTGCCACCCATTCCTCTTCCATCTGCATGATCTTGAGTCCCTCAAAGAGGTCGCGCCTTCCCTCGAAGTAAGTCTGAAGCGTGTCTATCAGCACCGACTTGCCAAACCGGCGTGGACGGCTCAGGTAGTTGAACTTCACCCCGTTGACAAGTTTCCATACAATGTCGGTCTTGTCAACGTACAGGTAACCACGTCTTCTGATCTCCACAAACGACTGAATGCCTACTGGGAGTTTCCTGCTTGATTTCTCTGTCATCGTGCTTCTTCCTCGCTTTATTCTGCAAACTTATACAAAAATACTGAATTGCACCTTGGGCGGGGGAAGAAAATTTGCGTCAGTGGGGTCGGGCGTTTTCTGGGGATGACTTCCGTGGGGCAGCCTTGCCGCTTGCCTTTTGGGGCAAGTATGCTTGCTTGGCAGTCCAAGCCAGTTCGGATTGCAGTCTGAGCGTTCCCGGACTGCAGTCCAAGCACGCTCGGACTGCAGTCCGGGAATTGGCCTACCGGATAGGCGGACTGGAGGGGCTGGTAGCCATAGGGCGGTCCCTGTCGCATGCAGGCTTGGCCGGGTACAAAAAGAGCGTGACGCAACTATGGTGTGCGTCACGCTCCTGGATGTCTGGTGATATGCTGCGGGGCAATTGCCGGTCAGGCAATCACTTTGTGGTCTCTCTCAGCCCTTTCTTGCCTGGTGCCACGGGGGTGGTCCTCAGGGGCAGTTCCGCTTTGGCCTGTGGCATGGCTGCCTTCTGGCCAGGCTGGGTGGCTTCGGCCTTCACGCTGCTGCCAAACCCATCCACCTGTACCGTCTCGGTGCCAGTCCCGTAAAAGCCCCTATCCTTTACATAATATACGAGTGTGAGCTGGAAGGTGCCCGTCTGCCGGTCGTATGTGCAGGGATAGTCCTCATAGGATGCCTCAGTATTATAGTGCGGAAGGTCGGACACCCATGAGTCTCCATATGTGGAGTGATTGAATGCCCACTGCTCCTTCACCATGCATCGCGAGGTTGCTGGGTCGTAGTCAACCTTGAGGTCTATCCTATCCATGACTCCCCAGTCCTTGATTACGAACTGGCCTTGCTGCGTGAGTTCCGACTTCCGGTATCCGATGATGTGAGAGGTGCTTCCGCTCGTAAGCACGGCATGGGTGTACGTGCATGTGCCCCCGCTCTCGGACAGTGGCCACTCGCTGGCCGCATTGCCACCCTGCACCCATTCCTGCTTGGTGGTGTAGAGGGGTGACCACACTTGCGGGATTCCTTGTGGATACTGCACGTCCTTCGCTATCTTGCCGCTCGCGTCACATCCCGCCACCACCAGCGTGTAGCGGGTGTTGCTGTCGATGTTGCCCATTGTGAGCTCTTGGTCGGAGCCGCTCTGTGTGACCTTCAGCTTGTCCGTGGTCTTGCGCACAGCCTCCCACACGTTGCCCGTCAGCATGCTGTCGGGGAGCAGGGCGATGTAGGCACTCTCGAAGTCGGACATGTCACAGGTGACCTGGAATTTGATGGTGCCAGAGGCCTTGTCGCGGTGCCCCTCGCCCATCGATGCCGAGAGCGCGCGCTGGGGGTTCTCAAACACTTGCTGTACCTGTGTCTCATTCTCCACGGCGTTGTTCACCGCCACCACCTTGTTGCCTGCCACGGATATGCTCACCAGCTTGTACTGGGCATAACGCTTGGGGAAGGGCACTGTGACTTCCTGGTATTCTGTGGTGTGGTTGAGGGGCACTTGCACCATTGAGGGGATGGTGCCAGTCTCGTACATCAGTTTCACGTCCTCGGCACTGGCGTATTTCTCCACCAGGGCCACATAGCCCTTCTCCACATGTGGGCCAAAGTAGTACAGGGCTCTCACCACGATGCCGCCGTCCTGGTTCTCGTACTTCTGGCCGTTGACGATGTTGCCATCGTAGTCGGGATATTTGAAGGGGCCTGCCTGGTAGGTCTTGAAGGCACTGCCGTTGAGCATTCCCACGGCCATGAGGGTAAATTCACCGTCAATGTCCATCATGGGTATGTTGACCCACCCTGTGTCCTTGGCCACAGCACCATATCCGCTGTCTGCCTTGAGCCTCTTTGCCACATTGTCTGCCTCGCTGGGGGGCACACATGCGAGGCGCACTTCATCCAACAGGTTCAAGGCATGAATGTGGGCACGCAGATATTGCTTGCCGTCCTGCTTGACCACCGTCAGCTGGTAAGGGCCGTCATAGAAGTTGAGGATCATGCTGATGCTGGGCGTGGGGCTGTCGGGCAATCTCACCTCGGTGAGCACCTGGCTGTTGACCACCTTCACCTCGCTGCCGCAGGTGAGCGTGATGCTGTTGCGTGGGAAGGTGATTACGCCATTGATGAAGGTTCCGCTGTGGGTGCTCTGCACCGTCACGCTGTTGCCATTGACCTTGAATCCCAGGGGCTGTGCGGGGATGGTGGCCTCGGTGCCATTGAGCCGGATGCTGAGCGGAGAGCCATCATACCCCATGGTGGAGTCGGCAACCTGGCTGAACGGCTCCTGCAGCACGATGCCCTGGGCAGAGTCCATGGCACATGCCTTCACCGTCACGTATTCCGATGGAGTGATGAGACCCAGGAACTCACGCACGATGCCGTCGTTGAATGCCACGCTATAATCTGATGTGCCATATCCCTCGGTTCCGCCTCCCGGACGGTAGAGGTTCGAGGGGTCGGGGTTCTCCTGTCCAATGGTGTTCCACTGGTACATCATGGCACTCCTGCTCGGAAATGAGAGGTTCATCCAGGCGGGGCGGCCAAAGGAACGGAGTTGCTGGTCGCTGGGAATGTACTGCGCGTCAACGTCCTGGGTGCGGTCAACACTCATGTCCAGTCTCTTGTAGTCAAAGAAGGACTGCCCCTCGCCCCACAGCTCGATACGCTTCTGTGCGATGATATCCTGGATGGCGTGCTGTGCATCCACGCCATCGACCGAGGTGTAGTCTGCCTTGTACTTGCGCAGGAAAGCGTCCAGGAGAGCCATTCCCTCGCTTACCGATGAGTGTGCCTTGGCCTCTGCCTCTGTGAGGTACATCTCCTCTACACGCATCAGCGGGTAGGCCGATTGCGAGGCGACTGCATAGTCGTCGGTGTTGCCCTTGTAGGGACGGAACTTCAGTGAGGCGTATTGGGGCAGCGCGTACCAGATGTCATCTGCCAGGTGTGGCTCGCTGGCATCTGCACTTGTCTTGAAGAGCTTGATTCTGGGGTCATCCGCAATCATCTTGCTGAGCAGTGATGGTGTGATGCACAGGGGCACCACACTGGCATAGCCAAATGTCTGCTCGTTGCTCATCCAGGAGGTCCAGTTGCAGAGGCCCGTTGTCACCACGCGGTCATCCTCGCGAGGCTGTGTGCCCCACATCCACGATGAGGGCTCCAGGGAGTTGAACCCATTCTCCACATCCAGCATCTCGGCCTCGGATAGTGGCGTGGCTCCGCTCTGTGCGATGGCTTTCCTGGCCAGTTGCGCGGCCTTGGGGTAGTCCTCCACCCACATGCTCAGTCTGGCTTGCAGGCCATACACGCAGGCCAGGTCGGGCAGCAGTTTGCTTGTGCGCTGGTAGTGTGCCAGGTATGTGGCGGCCTTGTCCAGGTCGGCCTGTATGAAAGCCTGCATCTCCTCGCGTGTGGCGCGTGTGAGTTGTGCCACCTGCGAGGGTGTGGTCTTCTCGGTGATGATGGGCACCGTGAGGTGTGTGATGTCCTTGCCTGTGTGGGAGCGTGGTTTGGTTTCCCCACAGGGCAGGTACTCATACATGCGTGCCATGTCCAGGTAGTGCATGGCCCTGAAGGCATATGCCACACCCAGGTATTCCTTTTGCCTGTCGTTGGCCTTGCTCTCGTCGATGGCTTCTATCAGCTTGTTGGTGGCGGTGATGGCCTGCTCGTAGAATCCCCACACCATTTGGGAAGCATTACCGTTGGGCCCCACATTCTTGTTGGCCGCCCAGCTGTAAAACCAGTTGTATCCGCTGGATTCCCTGTACATGTCGGCTGTGAGCAGGTCACGCACATGCATGATGGCGCCATAGCCGAAGGCGCACGGCATATTCTGTCCTTCGTCATAGTAGTGCATGGCGTTGTTCACATCCAGGAAGTAGCGTTCCAGGTCGCCGAAGAAGGTCATCTCCTCGCCCTTGTACACCTGCACGTCCCCGTTCTGAGTCACCTTCACCTCCACCTTTCCCTGGTCATTGGCTGTGAAGTTGACTGAGTCGCCCTCGGTGAGTTCCACTCTCTTGCCGCCCAGGTAGAATCCCAGTCCCTGCGCGCTCACGCTTCCTGCGGCCATTATCATGGCCAGCAGGCATGTCAGAAGTCTTGCCTGTCTCATTTTACCAATACCTTAAATGATGCTCCCCCGGCCTTTACCACCAGGGTACCTGCCTGTCCGTGCAGGGATATGGAGGTGTGCCCGGCATGGCTTGCCTTGGCATGTGCGATGACCTTGCCGTCGGTGGATGCCACGGTCACCTGCTCACCCTCGCCCAGTCCTGCCACTTGCAGGATGCCATCGCGCAGCGAGAATGCGGGGCGGGTGGTGGTGGTACTGCTTGTCTCGTCTATAGCCGTGGCGTTTCCATGGCCAAAGAGGCCGGTGTAGTCACGCTCCTCCAGGGTGAGCTTGTACTTGGAGGACTCCGACATGGGTATGCTGTAGTAGCATGTGTTGGTCACCTTCTCCAGGTTGGCCTCGTATTCCCATGTGCCGTCTGACTTGATGATGGCGTTCCCGTTGCTTACCTTGAGCACAGGACTGTCGGACACGAAGAAGCTGTACAGCTCGCTGTCCCCATTCCAGACCACGATTGCTGATTGCTTCTCCTCGGCCTTGATGGTGGTGGATGCGACCGCCAGGCAGATGCAGGCCAGCAGTCCGTTTCGTAGTAGATTCCTAATCATAGGCTCGCTATTTTAAGTTTGTAAAGTGACGGTCTTATATGCTTTCCTCCTGACTTGCTTATTCATATTATATATGTATGTAATGGCAGTTCGGGGGAAACCTTTTGCAAAGTAAACAAAAGTCGTGCAATCAGCCAAGGACAAGGTCGCCGAACATGTGTCGATTCGTCAAAAAACGCACATTTTGTTAGAATGAAGCTTCCGCACAGGCACTGGGTGCCGTGTGCCTGTTTCCCGGTGGAAATGGATGGAGATGGCTGTGGGTGTGCTGGTTGAATAGGATGTCTTGCGCGGGACTGCTGGCTTCGGCGAGCCTTCACCAGCACCTCACGCACTTTCTGCACTGAGCGCAGATGAGTGAGGCATGAGGATATGGCTTGCCATGGGCATGGCGCGGGGAGAGCGCAGAATGGTGGGGGAGGGGGGCATGTCTTGGGCTCTTGGGGCTCGTGATTGCCTCCTGTCCTGCCTTTTCCTGTCCTTTACGTTCACAAGTTTGTTGGATTTGTGCAGTGGAGCAAACTCAATTCGTCAGTACTTCGTAACTTTGCAGCGTCTAAGGAAATCTACATACAAGGGAGTTTTGAGACGTGTGCTCTTCATAATGTCCCTCCTCTGCCTGCTGCTTGCGGGCAGGGCGGCTGCACAGGTGGTGCAGGGCAGGGTGACGGATGCGGCTTCGGGGGAGACGCTTCCCATGGCGCACGTCTATTATGCCGACAGGCGCGAGCAGGCCGTGGAGACTGACCTGGAGGGACGTTACAAGATACCCCTCAGGCGTGGGACACTTATGTTCTCGATGGTGGGATACGAGACCCTGGCTGTGGAGGTGAAGCGGGCACAACGGCTGGATGTGCGGCTGCGCGAGAAGTTTGCCGACATGCAGGAGGTGAAGGTGGAGGGCAGGCGCAAGCGGTACAGCCGCAAGAACAATCCTGCCGTGGAGATGATGCGCAAGGTGATAGCGGCCAAGGACAGCACCGACCTGCGCGCACGCGACTATCTCTCCTATAACAAATATGAGAAGATGTCGCTCGCGCTCGATGAGGTGACTCCCAAGATTCTTGCGGATGACCACTTCAAGCGGCTGCCTTATCTCAAGGAGCATGTGGACACTTGCCCCGAGACGGGCAAACTCATCCTGCCGCTCACGGTGGACGAGAAGGCCAGCCGCATCATCTACCGCAAGAGCCCGCGCCAGGAGAAGACCATCGTGGAGGGGCAGAGGAGCGACGGCATCAGCAAGTTGCTCACCAGTGGCAATATCCTCACGGGCATGATGGCCGACTGCTTCACCGATGTGGACCTCTATCATGACCAGGTGCGCCTGCTGCAATACCCCTTCACCAGCCCCATCAGCACGGCCTCGGCCTTGTCCTTCTACCGCTACTTTATCGTAGATACGCTCATGGTGGAGCGCGACAAGTGCTACCAGGTGGATTTCACACCCAACAATCCCCAGGACTTTGGCTTCTCGGGCTCGCTCTTTATCCTGGCCGACTCCACCTGGCGGGTGCGGCGTGCCGAGATAGGCATCCCCAGCCGCTCGGACGTGAATTTCGTGCGCGAGATGCGACTCATGCAGGATTTCCAGTCTCTCCCTACGGGTGAGCAGGTGGTGACCAACAGCCGTATGATAGTGCGCATGGAGCTTACCTCCTGGTTGCAGAAGTTGCAGGTGGAGCGTGTGGTGCATTGCAGCGGATGGGACTTCTCGCCCATCGCTGACCGGGAGTTTGCCTTCCGGGGTGACACTCGCCAGGAGCCTTCCTCGCAGATGCGCGACCAGGACTTCTGGCAAGAGGCTCGCCCCGACTCCCTCACCCGCACCGAGGGAGGGATGGGCACTCTGCTCAGCCAGCTTTATGCCACAAGGGGGTTCAAGCCCTTGCTGTGGGTGGGCAAGGCATTCATCGAGAACTATGTGGAGACGAGCGTGCGCCCCGAGCATCCCAGCAAGTTTGACATCGGCCCTGTGAACTCCATGATTGGCACCAACTTCGTGGAGGGCTTCCACCTGAGGTTCAGCGGGCAGACCACAGCCCACCTCTCCCCGCACTGGTTCCTGCGGGGGAATGTGAAGTATGGCTTCGGCGACGAGCGATGGAAGGGCATGGGCGAGGTCACCTACTCCTTCAGCCGCAAGGCTTACCTCCCACATGAGTACCCGGTGAGGAGTCTCTCGGTGAGTTATGAGAATGACGTGTCGTCGCCCAGCGACAAGTTTCTCGATACCGACCGTGACAATGTATTCGTGGCTCTCAAGTGGGCTCCCGTCAGGCACATGAACTACTTCGAGCGTTACCAGGCCCACCTGGACTGGGAGTGGGAGAATGGCTTGCGCTTCCAGGCACGTCTGCGGCGCGAGTGGAACCGGGGGGCGGGCGACCTCTTCTTCCAGCCTCTGAATGGGCTGGGAGTCAATGCCTACGGGCAGCAGGTGCCCACGCCGTCGGCAGCCTTGAACCTCCAGCGCATTACCTTCACCGAACTTACGGCGGGTCTTACCTTCCAGCCTGGCGCCTCGTATGTCAACACCAAGCAACGCCGCTTGCCCACCAATCTGGACTCGCCTGTCTTTGGGCTCACGCACACGGTGGGCGTCAAGGGGCTGCTGGGCGGGCAGTATGACTATAACTTCACCGAGGCGTTGGTCTATAAACGCTTCTGGATGAACTCCTGGGGCAAGATTGACGCGACGGTGAAGGGGGGCGTGCAATGGAACCGGGTGCCATTCCCATTCCTCATCATGCCGGCGGCCAACATGAGCTACATCATGAGCGAGAACACCTTCTGCCTTGTGCGCAACATGGAGTTCCCGAGCGACCGCTATGCCTCCATGATGCTCTCGTGGGACTTGAACGGCAAGGTGTTCAACCGCATCCCGCTACTCAAGCGTCTGAAGTGGCGCGAGTATATAGGCGTTAACACCCTGTGGGGCATGCTCTCCGACAAGAACAATCCCCTGCTGGAGCGCAACGCTGGCAACTCATGCCTGTTCTATTTCCCTGGGCAGTATGATGCCCTGGGCAACTATGACTATGCCTCGCGTGTCATCAGTCCGCGCAAGCCCTACGTTGAGGTCATTGCGGGCGTGCACAACATCTTCAAGTTTTTCCATGTGGAGTATGTGCGGCGGCTCAACTATCTCTATCCAGGTACACACCGCTGGGGTGTGCGTGGCTGTTTCCGTGCCACATTCTGATCTGGTTGTGCTGGGCAGCGAGGGGGAAAGGGATGCTTGGGCAGGTTGCCTTGGGATGTGGGACAAGGTGTTTCGGACTGGTGGCCCAAGCGTTCCGGGCTGCTCGGCAGGGGGCCTTGGGCTACTTGGCAAAGTGTCTTGGGATTCTTCGCCAGGTGGTATCTTAGGATGCTTTACTCCCTATGGCTTGCCTTCCCCGTTGACGCTAACCTTGTGGCCTGTCTTGGGATGAGAGCATGAGGGCATTTTTGAGTGACTGGTATATGAGGATGTCCTGGGGGAGCGTGATCTTGAAGTTGAGCGCATCGCCCTGGGCTATGTACAGGGGAGTGTGTCCCACCTCATTGGCCAGGGTGAAGAGTGACTGTGATTGGGCGATGCCCAGCCTCCTGGCTTCCTGCAGCATGTGGGTCAGGGTGGCCAGTGGAAAGGTGTGGGGGGTCTGTGCGCGCAGCATTCCCTCGCGTGGCAGATAGCCCGACGAGCTCTTCCCGTCCTGGCTCAGGAGGAAGGCCTCGTGGCTGGCCAGGGCTGTGATGGCATTGCCGTGGGTCAGGCACACGGCAATGTTGCGGGTGATGATGTCCTGTGTGATGAGTGGGCGCACGGCATCATGTACCAGCACCAGTGCCGTGGGGTCGTCCACCATGCCTGCCAGTCCTGTGATGCCATTGCAGAGGGAGGCAAACCCAGTGGCTCCTCCCTCGATGGTGGAGCGGAATTTCTCCACTCCGCCTTCCCGCGCATCTTTCTCCACAGCAGCCGCCCACTCGCGTGCGCACACCACATAGATGTCCCTGATGAGCGGGTGACGCTGGAAGGCACGCATCGTGTGCAGCAGCACCGTCTCACCGTCAATCCTGAGGAACTGCTTGGGCAGGTTGGCATTCATCCTCACTCCACTCCCTCCCGCAAGCAGTAGCGCTATATGCCTGTGACTCTTCATGCTGCCGAGATTTTCTGGTATAGTCGTGCGCACAGTGCCTCATGCCTGCGGCGCATGCGGAGCCTCAATGCCTCCAGCACGGTGCATTCAAAGAGCGGCCATAGCCAAGGCCATCCCACCAGTAGGGACAGGAAGAGCACGCCCACACGGGTGTCAAAGGTGAGGATATTGGTCTGCGGCATCAGGGGCAGGCTCCCCTGGCGAAATTCCTGGCGCACATCCTTGGTCAGCAGACGGGGCTTCTCCCGCAGCAGGCGGTAAAGTTGCTGGAACTGGGGAGTCTGCTTCTCTTGCGCGTGCGTATATTTAATATAGAAGAAGAGGTACAACTTGTGGAACCAGTCACGCGAGAGCCACCTCATCCCTTCCATCTCGTCCCTCTCCTGCCAGCTGGTGTCCAGTTCGCTCCCATGCTCTCCAAGCAGGAACCATAGATGTATGTTGCGGTAATAGTCGGCCAGTGCGCACTGGCGGCTATGGCAGTGCAGTCCAGCCCATGCCATCAGTATCCACACCCATGCGTCCTGCTTGAGCCAAAGCAGGAAGCCCGTCCAGGCATGGGTGAGGCGCAGTGCGATGGCCAGGTAGATACAGAAGAACCACACATCGCCCGCGAAGCCGTCCAGGATGCGGCCTATCAGCGTCTTCTTGCCAGTCATGCGTGCCAGTTGTCCATCGGCACAGTCATACCAGTTGGCCCACACCAGCAGGAGCATGCCTATGGCATTCAGCCCCAGGCTGTCAAAGTAGAAGAAATAGCCCGATGCCGCTCCTATCACGATGCTCAGCAGCGTCACGGCGATGGGATGCACACCCAGCGCACGGAAGAATAATGCCCACAGGTAGCCAGGAGTGCGTGTCACATAGAGTTCAAACGCGCCCTCGGTGTCAGTTGACTTCATGGTGGCCAGCACCTTGTCTCTCAGTCTCATGTCTGCCAGTCTTGTGCTATAGTTCTTACAAATGTATGGCTTTATTCCGACACCAGCAAGCCTGCGGCGGCTTTTGCTTCTGTTCCTGGCCAGTCAGCCTTCCCGGCGGGCAGGTCTTGCCGCTGTCGTGTGGCTCCATGTGGTTGGCGGCCGGGTGCTTGGACTATGGGTGCACCATCTTGCCCAGTCGCATTGCCCAGTAGAGGAAGGCGACAATGGCCAGGGCTCCGCCTGCCAGGCCAATATGGGCAATGGTGTCATGCGTGCAGATGCTTCCGCCCAGGAAGGCACCGCAACCGATGCCGAGGTTGAAGATGCCCGAGGAGATGGACATGGCCACGGCCGTGCTTTCCTGGGAGGTAATCAGAATGACGGTGGATTGCATGGCCACATTGTAGGCTGTGGCCACCAGCCCCATCAGCGCAAACGTGAGCATGACGGCAGCGGGGAAGGGGGCTGTGGGCAGGATGCCTATCAGTGTGATGGCCAATATGGCTACCATGGCCGAGATGAAGAGCCGTGGATTGCGGCCGTAGTAGTGCGAGAAGATGAGGCTGCCCACAAAACCAGCTGCGCCCATGACCATCAGTGTGGCTGTCACCATGCTGTCCTGCATGCCCGTCACCTGCTTGAGGAAGGGCTCAATGTAGCTGTAGCACACATAGTAGGCTGTGGCCACAAGCAGGGTAAGCAGGTATAGTCCCGACAATGCCCTGCTGGCCAGCAGGGCAGGGAGCTTGCGTGGTGAGAAGCCACCACGGTTGGCCACCGGTGGCAGGAACAGGGCAGCGTAGGCCAGGGTGAAGAAGGCAAACAGCCCAATGCTGAGGAAGGTCATGCGCCATCCCACATGCAGTCCTATCATGCGGCCAAGGGGCATGCCCAGCACCATAGCTACAGACGAGCCTGTAACCACCATGCTCAGTGCCAGTGCCTTGTGGCATGCGGGGGCTATGCGTACGGCAATGGGTGACACCACCGACCAGAATATGGCATGGGTGCAGGCCACCCCGATGCGGGAGGCCATCAGCATGGGATAGCTGGTGGAGAGGTATGACAGGACTTGGCAGATGCCAAACAACCCTATCAGCCAGAGCATCAGGCGACGCAGTTCCATGCGTGACACCATAATCATCAGCGGAAGGGACAGCAGCATCACCACCCACGCATATACCGAGATGAGCAGTCCCACGGTGGCTTCTGTCAGCCCAAACTCCTCCTGGATGTCGGTGAGCAGACCTATGGGGATGAATTCCGAGGTGTTGAAGATGAATGTGGCAAAGGTGAGTCCGGTAAGTGCGAGCCAGTGTCGCAGAGTCATGCGTTCTTCCATACGTGTGTGTTATTCTGTTTTGCCTGGTGCCTGAGCTTGTGGGTGGTGCATGTGTGTCTTCTTTCCTGCATTCCCCCTTGCTCCCTCCCTTTGGTGCGCGGTCATCCGTCTGCAGCAGGGTGGGGTGGCACTTGCTCTAAGCGGCTGCAAAATTACGAAGAAAATGCTATTGGCTGGTTGCCGTGCTGCGTGAAACTTCATCCCCTGCCAGTCCCCGCCTGCCATGTGGCAGGGCTGGCACAAAAAAGAAGCCACCCCGTACAGGACGTGCGGGGTGGCTTGTGTGTGTCATCTTGCTGGTTTACCAGATGTCCTCGGGGGTCACGGGGTTGTCATATACCTCCTTGGCAGCGTACTCCAGGTAGTCCATGTAGAAGTATCGTGTGGGGTCGTCCATCACGGTCTTGAATCGGATGTAGTACGTCTCATTGGGATCCATGGTCTGGCGAAGCAGGATGCGTCGTATGCAGATGTTTGACTTACGCATCATGTCGGAGCCTCCAGGTGCGCCAGCGGTATATTGCTGGCATCCCTTCATGAAGCCGTTGTTGCGCAGACGCTTGTCGATTTCCGCGTTGTAGTCATCATCGTCCGTGTCATCGGCATAGCCAATGTCGCTGGTCACGCTTCCTATGGAGGTGTTTCTGGCATAGGCGCCCTGGCGCAAGTCCATGGGGATGCCCATTGCAGCCAGGTTGTTGGGGTCCTTGCCCCAGTAGAACTGTACCATGCCACGCATGTTACCGCCACACTGGATGGCATATCTCAACTCGTAGGTTCCGCGCTTGGGTACAGGCGGCAGGCGCATGGTGCAGTCCGTCAGTCCGCGTATGGTCATCTCGTCACCCTGCATGTTGCACCATCCCTTGCCACGTCCGGGCCAGTAGTAGAACTCTGTCTCTTCGGACATGGTCACATCATTGAGGTACTTGTATGCTTCGTCGGTGGGGATATACACGTTCTGGTGCTTGCTGTCGGTCAGTTCCGAGCAGCGTATGCCGTTGGTCATAAACTCAGGCCACATGGCAGTCACATCCCATCGTATGCGGTTGGCCTGGAGGTTGTTGCGCGTGTTCTCGTCATATACGAGCAGTTTGCCAATGGGATAGATGAAGCCGTTGCGCACATTGTTGTCGCCATTCAGGTCGGGCACGCCCACCTTGATACCCTCGTTCTCAGGGTCACAACTGCTCTCGTGATAGTTCTGCCTGCGTCCGTTGTTCAGGTTGGGGAATCGGTTGATATATACCCCGTTGCTCTCCTTGCTCTCGTAGAGCTTGATGAGGCGTCGCTTGCCCATGGTGGTGTAGAACTCCATGATGGGCACGGTGGGATTCTTGGCCGTGAGGTTGTATCCGTTCTCGTTGTAGTGCAGAACCAGGCGGTCGGTAGAGAGCGACATGGGCAGGAAGTGGTAGGTGACAAACTGGTTGAGCAGGTTGTTCTCGCTCTTGTAGTTCGCGTCCACCGTTGCATCGGGATACACGTTGTTCTGCACCAGGTAGTTCACCACGTCCTCCACACCAATCTCCAGGGCTGGTTTGCCGATAGCCTGCGTCCAGAAGCTGTCAGTCTCGGCAAAGAAGGTGAAGCCCACATAGCGATGCTCGGGGGTGTAGAAGGTGAGTGTGTTCTCGCTTGTTGAGCTTGTCTTGCTCTCCAGTATGGCCTTGCTCTTGTAGAGTTTCTCGTAGGTCTCGTCGCGCCATACCGTCAGGGTGTCCATTAGACCCACGGCCCTCACCAGTTGTGCAGCCACATAGTAGCCCTCGCGCTTGCTGTTGATGATATCGTTGAAGAGGAAGGCCAGTGTGTTGTTGCTGGGTGCCACCACCGTGCTCATGCTCTGTATCACACCGTTGATGGCGGGGATGTCCTTGTTGCGCGGGTCGATGGGCGCATCGTTTATCAGAATGCTGTCGGGGTCATCGCAATAGTGCACCACCAGCTTTCGGTCGTACATGTTGGGGTAGGGTATCTCGGCATTCTGGGTGGTGGGCAGCGAGGCAGTCTCATAGCGCACATTGTCATCGCCAGTGTCTATCACGCTGTTATAGACGATAACCTTGCGGATAGAGTCCAGCACCATGCTGTCGGCAAACCCTTCCCATGAGGGTTCTGTGATGGTGCCCTTGGCATAGAGGGTGTCCAGGTACACCTGTATCGCCTCGTTGGTGGGAGCGAATACCGAGTAGTTGCCTCTTGCCGAGAGCAACTGGAACACGTTGGTGCCGGACATGGTACTTACGGGCGTTGACTTCAACAGCCCCACATAGGTCTTGTAGTCATCGTGGGCTTCCAGGTAATCGGTGATTGTTCTTTCCTTGAAGACATATCGGGCCGACTTGTCTATTTGCTCGGTACATCCCACGAATGCGATGGCAACTGCCAAGAGTGCCAGGCCGATTAGTTTTTTCATATTCTCTTTCGCGTTTTGTTGTTAGCGTTGGTTTGGCTTGCGTAGTTTCTTTTGAGGGTATGCCCGCCAGCAATTGCTTGCTGACGGACATACAAAAGTATGGATTTCTTATTTATCTACAAAGGATTGCTGCTTTTTTCTGTAAAATTACCCTCTTTCTCTCTACTTTTGGCCTACCTTGATGGACGCTCCAGCCGTGTGCGCCTGGAAATCGGGGGCATACAGGCACTGCAGCATGGCGCTTGGCAGGACGTAGGAGCCAGCGCGGCTGATGAGCCAGTCCTCCTCGATGACATGGGTTCCCTGTGGAAGCTGGTCCAGGAAGAACTCTGTGCTGGCATCATGGACGGCCTTGTAGTACCCTGCCTGTCCAGTGAACTCGTAGCCAGAGCGTTGTGCCGATGGCTCGGCGGCTGCTGGGCGGGGGGCGAGCAGCCGCACAAACTCATAGTCGCGCAGGGCTGTGAGTGTGTAGCGCACATGTACCCGGTCGCCAGTATTGAGGTGTTCCACGCCCGTGATGTCGCGCCGGATGCTGAGCCCTTCCTGCTGTGCCTCCATACTTGAGGCTGCAATCTGGTATTGGGCATACACCGCGCCATAGGACACGCCCTGGCTCCTCTTCTCCACCACCAGCGTACGGGGCGATGCGCTTACGTCCGTCCTCTTGCGCACATACCCCAGCGTGGTGCCTGGAGCACTGATGGTGAGAGGCTTGGAGGCCGTATGCAAGGTCAGTTTGTCCATGCCCTGGGCAAGATGTGCACCGCTGGCAAGCAGCGCATACACAGCATCGGCAGTTTGCACAGCGTTGTCCCATTCCTGGGTGCGCTTCATCCCTATGAGCCACTCTTGCATTGCGTCCAGTGTGGTGGTGTCGTCGGGCTCTATCATGCGTATAGCCTCCATCAGTTGTACATGCTCGCTCGTCTTTCGGCTCACGCTGGCACGTCCGTTGCTTCTGTAGGCCAGGTGCTTGCCATCAGGCTGGTTGATGAGCGTGTGCAGCCGTTCCATCAGGTTCTTGGCCAGCGTGTCCTCACCGTACAGATGCAGCACCACGGCAGCCAGGGCGCGCTCCTCGCGGTCCATGCCAGGAGCCTGCTTCTTGAGCAGGGAGAGCATGTATCGTGTGGATTGCTTCTCCTCGCTGGTCATCTTGCTGCCATAGTCCGACAGCCCCAGGGCATACAGGCTGTGCAGGGTGGCTGTGCCGATGACGGGGGCACTGCTCTTCTTCATTTCCTTCACCTCCCTTGCCATCTCCTGCAGCAGGAACTTGCAGCCCTGCTCGCGCATCTCTCTCTGCATGGGTATCTCGTTGGATGTGAGTGCATAGAGCCGAGCCAACTGGCACACTATACTCTGTGTGACATACGCTCTACCCTTCATGCCAGGGAACCACGAGAATGCCCCGTTGCTCCCTTGCAGGTTCTTGAGCGCGCTTAGCAGACTTATGCGGTAGTTCTCCTGTGCCACGTCGTCAAACAGGGTGGCCAGTTTCTCCCGTCTTGCCCGTTCATTCTTGGCCTCCAGCACCCAGGGAGTCTCCTGCAGGAGCACATCGGCCAGTTCCTGGTTCTTGCAGAGCGGACTCTGCAGGGCGGCCGTGTCCCTTGTGCTCCAGTCCTGTATGGCCTGTGCAACTTGGGGAAACTTCTGCTCGATGCCATAGGCCAGACTGCTTGCGTAGAATGCCGAGGCCAGGCTGAATGCGTCCTTGCCTTTGGGTGATACCATGGAGGGCAAAGTCTGTATGGCCAGCCATTTCGGGTCGCGTGTGTATTCGATGGTAATCGAGCGTCCTGTGGCCTCCTTGCTGTCGTGCGCAAAGAGTTTGTCCAGCGGGATGCTGTGCTTGCCCACGCTGTTCAGGCTGAATGCCTGAGTCTCTGTGATGCTCTGCATGTTGCTCAGCACAGGCAGGTAGCGTTGCTCGCCATCGCTGTAGTCCTGTCCCTGAGCCACCCATTTGATGGCGAGTGCGGAATGCTCCACGCTGCCAGTGTAAGCAAACTGCAAAGTGGTGTCGGCCCGTGCGTCCAACTCAAAGCCTGCCGTCTTGCGCATCAGCACCTTGCCAGTTTCTGTGTCACTCACCAGCAGGATGCCCTTGCCCGCTTGTCTCTTCTCGCTTCGGTTGCGTATGCAGGCCGTCAGCGTGGCCTGGTCGCCGCTCCTGAGGAAGCGTGGCAGCAGCAACTCAGCCATCAGTTCCTTCTCTGCCACGATGGTCGTGTCCAGCAGTCCCACCATCATGTCGGCGGTGTGTGCCACACCCAGCAGATGCCACGAGGTCATGCTCTCGGGCAGCGTGAAGGCAATCTTTACCTGTCCTTGCGGGTCGGTACGCAGCCGGGGCATGAAGAAAGCCGTCTCCTGCAGGTTGGTGCGCAGGTTGGTCTGGTTCTCCTGAGCCTCCTCGTCATCCGCTGCGTCCTCCTTTGGCGCCTGACGGTCGAAGATGAGGTTTTCGTTGGCAAGGCCAGCAATCCGTGCCTTCTGGCTTCCTCCCGCAAATTCTTGCCTGGCTGCCAACATGGGCTTGGCATCTTTCGCTCCCCGTGTCTTGCCTCGTCCGACAGGCATGGCCACACTCTCCATCAGCATGGGCTGCACGAGATAGAAACGGTCGATGTCAAGTGTGGAGAATGCCCAGGCAAAGTCCTTCTTTGTCTGTAGCGGGAAGTCCAGGCTGAAGCGGTTGCGGTCGCTGGGCTTGGGCGTGTTCTGGTAAGCATTTATGTAGGGTGTGCGGTTCCATCGGGACACGCTTATGCCTATCGTATGTCTGCTCAGGGCATCCAGCGAAGCGTCGTAGAGGCTGGCTGTGAGGTTGGCTTGTGCGGGCTTCCCGTCGGGCTGTTGCACCGAGAGCAGCCACTCCTCCTGCTGTCCGGGACGCAAGTGGTCGCGGAAGGAGTCCCAGTGCAGGCGCAGCCTGGTGTCGGGCAACTTCAGGTTGACAGTCCTGGAATATTCCTGGAGACAGCCTTCGTGGAACAAGTAGGCGTTGAGCGTGAGCCCCTGCCCATACTCCTTGCGGTACGGAATCGCCCAGGTCAGGAGCTGGTCGCTCAGGTGCATCAGCGTGTCCATGGCAGTAGTGTCGCTTGACATCATCACCACGCGCACCCAGGCATGTGGCAGCGTGGTGCCTATCTGCACCTGGGCGGGGTCATCGGGCGCGAAAGTAGATTTCACACAGGCCATACTCAGCTCTGCCTGGTGGTACAGAATGGTGTCGGCCAGCGAGGTCAGTTCTATGGTCTGTCGCCACGAGGCCGTGTCCCCATTGATATTCGCCTGTGCGAGCAGGTCATAGTGTCCCGATGCCAACTCGGCCAGTTCCTGGGGTGTGGTGGCCTCTCCTGCCTGCATGGTGATAGTACGCTCGTCCTTTCCCACGCGGGACAGGGTGCAGGTGACACTCCCCTTGACAGCCTGGTCGGTGCTGGAGTACAGGTTGATGAGCCATGGCTTGGGATAGTCCTTGCATATCTGCCTGGGGATGTCCCCTCTCATGCGCAAGGGTGTGTTGCACACAGGGATGCGCAGGAAACCCTGCTGGGTCTCCCCCTGTGGGGAGAGCGCGTCCACACTCACCTCCAGCGTGCGTCCCCTTCGCAGTTGCTCCTCGGTACCCCTCTTGGCTATGCGATAGGCAAACTTGCCTTCGCTGTCCGTCCACAGGGTGTCCGTGGGCTCGCTCTCCTCTAGCCAGCCTTCGCGCCACCACCATGGGAACGTCCATTC
This sequence comes from Prevotellaceae bacterium, assembly GCA_050873805.1. Taxonomy (GTDB): domain Bacteria; phylum Bacteroidota; class Bacteroidia; order Bacteroidales; family Bacteroidaceae; genus Physcousia. The sequence goes on from JBNMJN010000005.1 coordinate 38,670, forward strand.
GGCCCGCCCGGTGATGCGTGCGTGACTCACGGGGATACCGCTATAGGTGGTCACCTTGCCCTCCAGCGCCACCGAGTCCTGGCTGGTGGCCGTATTCTCCTGTGGCATGGACAGTTCCAAGCGGAAGGTGGGGCGCACATATTCCTCCACCCGCACACTCTTGCGGCTGTTGCCTGCCTGCAGGGTGTAAGTGCCAGGCAGCCCCGTGGCGGGCAGCGTGATGGTGTCTGCCAGCACGCCCATGCTGTCTGTACGGCACTTCTGTGTGCATATAATGTTCCATTTGCTGTCGCGCAGGATGACCTCAAACTCCTCGCCCCTAAGCACCTGGGCATCCCATCCCTTCTGGCTGTAAGCCACGGCATTGAGCAGTATTGATTGCCCAGGTCGGTAGATGCTTCGGTCTGTGGAGATGGCCACATGGTTGTGGGTCTGCTCCTCCTGGCTGTCAGGGTAATAACTGCCCATCAGCCATCTCTGCCCCAGGGCCTGGTCTTGTGCGCGTGACACCTTAATATATAAGTCGCGGTTTCCTGCATTCTCGATGAGCACACATCCCTCCTTGTCTGTTGTCAGCGTGGCTACAGGTGTGTAGTTGTCCTCATCGTGCTTCTTCTGAGTCACCTCTACGCAGGCTCCCGGCATGGGTTGCCCGGTCTTGCTGTCCACTGCCGTCAGCCTCATGCGCCCATCCCTCATGGAGTGGTTGTAGAGTCCTATGCGTGAGACACGCACCAGGCACACCAGAGGAGTGGGCTTCTGCCTCAGGGGCATGTCGGCTTTCGCCTCCAGTACGATGGCATACAGGCCGCAGTCGGGCGTGTGCCAGGTGAGCGTGTCCCTGCATTCCATTCCACCGTTGTGGCCCCCTCGTGGCTGCATCACGGTGTGCCTGATGCGCTTGCCCAGTTTCTTGGCCAGTCTCAGCAGTTCCTCGTCATCCTTTTCCCGGCGGTTCTCCTTGTCCAGGTAGGGGAAGTCCAGCGGCAGCTGGTAGGTGGAGAGGGTGAAGTCGCGCAGCGTCCTGGTGGCGATGGGCACCCTCACCATGTCGAGCGGGTAGGCCACCCTGGGATATTCCGCTCTCAGGATGGGTGATGTGAGTGCTTTCCTTCGGTTCTCGATATTGTTCTTCCATCGGCCCTTGGGCCAGATGCTGTCTGCCTTGTCCAGCAAGGCCAGTCGCTCGTTGACCTTCATCCCCACATTCTCCATCGCGTCCGATGCCAGGTGCAGATATACCTGCGCGCAGCCCTCGGTGTCCTGGTACTCGTCGCGCAGTGCCGTCAGCCTTGTGCGTGCATTCCATATCCCATTGTCCCAGATGCCGTCCAGCAAGACCGCCAGGGCCGCCTCGCGCAGTCCATGCCGGTTGTAGAAGGCAGCGATGGCGTCGGCTGTGGGCAAGTGCTCCCTCTCCCTCTGCGTCTGGTCGATGTCCTCCCTCAGGGCATGCCACACCACCGCGAGCATGTCCCCATCATACACCTGCTCATCCCGTCCCCGCTTGACCAGCGGTACCCACTGCCTTGCCGGAGTCTGGTGCAGCAGTTCCATGTTACCCATGCTCTCCTTGTAGAGGCAGGCCGCATGGTGGATGTACTCCTGGTAGGTCCATTCCCTGATGCTGTCCTGTGGGCTTTCCGTGTCGCGCCTCTGTGCTGTGGCATGGCTGGCATTGAGCACGAGCAGGTGTGCCAGGGTTGCCTGGTAGATGGCCTTTGCGGCCGGGTCGCTCTGCCTCAGGATGGCAGCGCGCAGCGTGTCGGCGTTCTCATAGAAGCGGTCGGGCGTGATGTCCTCGGTGCGGCCGAACTCCCGCAGCATGCCCACCAACGACAATGCCTGGCTCTCCCCCCACGATGGTGAGGGCAGAGCCAGGCACATGATGAGTGCAAGCAGGATGCTCTTCAGCAGTCCCTGCCTACTTGATGTTTTTTTTTTGAGAGGTCTCGTCCAGCGATGAGACCTCCTTGCCACCGTTTGCCGCCTGCCCCTGGGGCTTCACGGCCAGTACCTCTACCTCCACCAGAGCCCCCTTGGGCAGGTCTCTCACTGCCACGGCACTGCGTGCGGGAAACGGCTCGCTGAAGAACTGTGCATATACCTCGTTCATGGGAGCGAAGTTGGCGATGTCGCTCAGATACACGGTGGTCTTCACCACATGCCCCATGTCGGTGCCCGCAGCCAGCAGGATGTGGCTTGCGTTGGTGAGAGCCTGGCGCGTCTGCTCCTGTATGCCCCCCTCCACAAGCTGTCCTGTGGCAGGGTCGATGGGAATCTGTCCGCTTGCAAACACCATCCCGTTGGCCTCTATAGCCTGGCTGTAGGGGCCGATGGCGGCAGGGGCCAGGCTGGTGTGAATAGTCTTTATGCTCATTGTGTGTGTCGTTGATGTTATGCTTGTTGTGCTATTTTCTTGTCTCTCAGTCCACCTTGAATCCCTGGTTGGTCAGGGCTTTCCTGATTTCCTCGATGTGCTGCTCGTTGCGCGTCTCCACCTTGATGCGCAGTTGGCATGCCGTCACGCGGGCCGAGTCATCGTTGCGCTCGTGATGCACGCTCACCACATTGCCGCCCATCTGGGCCACTATCTGGCTCACGCCCACCAGCTGGCCAGGCTTGTCCTCCAGTTCGACCGTGAAGGTGCAGCTGCGTCCGCTCTTGGCCAGGCCACGGTTGATGACACGGTTGAGGATGGTCACGTCGATGTTGCCGCCGCTCACGATGCAGATGGTCTTGCGCCCCTTGACAGGCACCTTGCCAAACATCGCTGCGGCCACGCTCACGGCTCCGGCCCCCTCGGCCACCATCTTGTGCTGCTCGATGAGCGCCAGGATGGCTGCGCATATCTCGTCCTCGGTCACCGTCACGATGCCGTCCAGGTACTTCTGGCAGGTGTCGTAGGTGATTTCGCCCGGCTGCTTCACCGCTATGCCATCGGCTATGGTGCTCACGCTGCTGAGCCTCAGTATCTGGTGGTCCACCATGCTCTGGTACATGCTGGGTGCTCCTGCCGCCTGCACGCCCCACACCTCCACCTTGGGGTTGAGCTGCTTGATGGCAAATGCCACGCCGCTGGCCAGTCCGCCGCCGCCTATGGGCACAATCACGACCTCCACGTCGGGCAGCTGGTCCAGCACTTCCAGGCCAATGGTGCCCTGTCCCGCTATCACGTTCTCGTCGTCAAAGGGGTGGATGAAGGTGTATCCCTTCTCGTCGCGCAAGTCCAGCGCGCGCTGGTAGGCATCGTCATATACGCCAGGCACCAGGCATATCTCTGCGCCATATCGCCGTGTGGCCTCCACCTTGCTGATGGGTGCGCCGTCGGGCAGGCAGATAAGGCTCTTGATGCCGTTGCAACTGGCACCCAGGGCAACCCCCTGCGCGTGGTTGCCCGCCGAGCAGGCTATCACGCCGTGGCGTTTCTCCTCGTCGGTGAGACACGCTATCTTGTAGCATGCGCCACGCACCTTGAACGACCCCGTCAGCTGCAGGTTCTCGGGCTTCAGGTAGATGTCGGCCTCGGGATTGAGCCGTGGAGCCTGCACCAGGTCGGTGCGGCGTATGATGCGGCTCAGCGCATATCGCGCCTTGTAGAAGTTGTCGAGGTTCAGCATCGTGCAGGAATCTGTTTGAGCAAAGCCTTGAGGAACACCCAGAACTTCTCCACGGACGCGATGCTGCAACGCTCATTGATGGTGTGCGGACTTCTCAGTGTGGGTCCGAAGCTCACCAGGTCCATCTTGGGATATACCCCGCCTATGATGCTGCACTCCAGTCCTGCGTGGCACACCTGCACCTTGGCCTCCTCGCCGAAGGTCTCGCGGTACACCTGCTCCATGACAGCCGTGATGGGGCTGGCGAAGTTAGGCTGCCATGCGCCGTACTGTCCGCCGTACTCCACCTTCATGCCCGCCATGCCGAAGCAGCACTGCTGCATCTCCTGGATGTACTCCATCATCGTCTCGTTGCTGCTGCGTGCCAGGATGAGCACCGAAGCCTCGCCGTTGCCTATGTTCACGATGCCCAGGTTGCTGCTGGTCTCCACCACATCGGGTATGCTGGGTATGTAGCGCAGGACCCCATCGTGGCATGCCATGATGGCGTCCACCAGGTTGTCCTGTATCTCCAGGGGCACCTGTCCGGCCGGCATGGTAGTGCTCTCCAGTGTCATCTCGATGCCCGTCTCGATGCCCTCGTACTCCTGTGCAAAGGTCTCGCGGCAGTAGTTGAGCAAGTCCTTCAGGTCATCCAGGTTCTCCTGTGGGATGGTGAGTACGGCTGTGGCCACGCTGGGTATGGCGTTGCGCATGTCGCCTCCGTTCCATGAGCACAGGCGCGCGTCGTCATCGGCGATGGCCTGGCGCACGAAGCGGGCCATGAGTTTGTTGGCATTGGCGCGTCCCAGATTGATTTCCAGTCCGCTGTGCCCGCCTTTCAGTCCATGCAGCGACACCTTCACGGCGATGTCCCCGTCCTCGGGGGCCACCTCCTTGTACTGCATGGTGGCGCTGATGTTCACGCCTCCTGCGCTGCCTATGACAAACTCCCCCATGGTCTCATTGTCTATATTGAGCAGGATGTCGCCCTGCAGGGTGTCGGCGGCCAGGTGGTTCACGCCATACATGCAAGTCTCCTCGTCGGCTGTGATGAGAGCCTCCAGCGGGCCGTGCTCCACATCGGTGCTCTCCATGATGGCCATGATGGCCGCCACGCCCATGCCGTCGTCGCTGCCCAGGGTAGTGCCCTTGGCCTTCACCCAGTCCCCGTCGATATACGTCTCGATGGGGTCGGTCTCAAAGTTGTGCGTGCTGTCCTTGGCCTTCTGCGGCACCATGTCCATGTGCGCCTGCAGCACCGCCGTCTTGCGTCCCTCCATGCCCGGGGTGGCCGGTTTGCGCATGACGATGTTCTCGGCATTGTCCTTGAATGCCTCTATGCCATGCTCCTGCGCCCAGGTGAGCAGGAAGTCCTGCACCTTCTGCAGGTGTCCGCTGGGACGCGGCACCTGTGTGAGCAGGTAGAAGTTGTGCCAGATGGCCTTTGGGGCCAGGTCTTTGATAGATGTAGCCATAACCTTATGTGTTTATGTTTGACATTCTCGCTTTGGCAGGCAAGCCCCACCGTCCATGTGGCATGCCGATGAGGCAAAGTTATGCCATTTCCCCGAATGTGCCAAGCGGGTAGTCTTAAAAAGTCTTTACAGCACATCGCAGGCCTCCCACACATGTGCGAAAAGTCAGCCCTGCGCTGCATTTTCCCATCCCCCTGCTTGCCATTCCCGGGCAAGATGATTACCTTTGTGGGGCAAACGGCATGCAATAGGCATGCGCAAAGACAAGCATACGATGACATACGACTTTGACGCGCCTGTGGACCGCACAGGCACATTCGACGTGAAGCACATGGGGCTCGCCGAGCGGTGGGGGCGCACCGACCTGCTTCCCCTGTGGGTGGCCGACATGGACTGGGACACCCCTCCCTTCATCACCCGTGCCCTGGAGCAGAGGCTCGGGCACTCCCTCTTTGGCTACACCACCTTGCCCGATGGCTACTGGGACTGCGTCATCCGCTGGGTGCAGGATCACCACGGGTGGCAGATGCAGCCCCAGTGGATGGCCTTCGTGCCTGGTATTGTCAAGGGGATAGGCATGGCCGTGTGCGCCCTGCTGAGGCCAGGCGACAAGGTCATCATACAGCCCCCGGTGTACCACCCCTTCCGCCTGGTGCCCCAGGGCTATGGGCACCAGGTGGTGATGAATCCCCTCAGGAGGCGTGCCGATGGCTACTACGACATGGACTTTGAGCAACTGGAACTGGTGGCCGATGAGCGTTGCCGCCTGCTCATCCTGTGCAATCCCCACAATCCCGCAGGCATCTGCTGGCCCAGGGAGACCCTGGAGCGCCTGGCCACATTCTGCCACGAGCGCGGCATCATCGTCATCAGCGACGAGATTCACTGCGACATGGCTCTCTATGGCCACCGTCACATCCCCTTTGCCAGCGTGAGCCGCGAGGCCGAGCAGAACAGCATCACCTTCAGCGCGCCGTCCAAGACCTTCAACATGGCCGGACTGGTGTCCTCGTGGGCGGCTGTCCCCAATGAGCAGCTCCGCAGCCGCTTCTATGGCTGGATGCAGGCGGGCGAGCTCAACGACCCCACCCTGATGGCCCCCATCGCCACGATGGCGGCCTTCCGCGAGGGCGAGGAGTGGCGCAGGCAGATGCTCCGCTATGTGGAAGGCAACGTGGACTTTGTGGTTGACTATTGCCGTGAGCACCTTCCCCAGATACGTCCCTTGCGCCCCCAGGCCTCGTTCCTGGTGTGGCTGGACTGCCGTGGGCTGGGCCTGTCGCACGACCAGTTGCAGCACCTCTTTGCGGACGAGGCTCACTTGGCCCTTAATGACGGGGAGATGTTTGGCCCTGGCGGCGAGGGCTTCATGCGCCTCAACGTGGGCACACAGCGGGCTGTGCTCCGGCAGGCGATGGACTCTCTGGCTCGTGCTGTGCGGGCCAGGGGGTGAGTGCATCGGGCGAGCCCCCTCCCAGACTTCCCCAGGGGGGAGGGGACTTGCTGGCTTCCTGCTTCCTGCTTGAAGGGGCTGTGTGCCTGCCTTGTGCGTCTTCATGGAGGGGTGTGCTTTTGTGGAGTCCAAAACGCAGCGCGCTGCATCTGCCAACGCAGCGCGCTGCATCCGCCAACGCAGTGCGCTGCATCCGCCAACGCAGTGCGCTGCGTTTTTTGGCGTGGGCTGCTCATGGTGCCGGCCTGCTGCTGATAGCCGGTGGGGATGCGCCCGCGTGCCTTGCAGGGTGGGGGTGCGAGGGTGGGGCTTCCCGCTGCGAAGGTCGGGGGGGGAGGCTTTTTCCTGTTTTGTCGGCATAATCTTGCTATTGTGATAAAAATACATTAACTTTGTACGCACAATGCCTGGAATGGCATTGCCCGGCGCAGGTGCTGTGTCATGCAAATGGCACTCCTGCGTGTGGCTGGATTCAGAATAACTGGTAACCCAAGCATAAAACAAATCGGATGAAGAGGATAGCAGGAATGTTGCTGGCCGTTCTGGCCACCTTCCCCGTGGCACCCATGTGGGCGCAAGAGGCGCAGATGGTGGGTGCCCAGGACGTGAAGGCCACCAGCAGCCTATACGTCAACAACCGTGCGCCATTGCGCCCCAATGTGTTTGTCAAGTTGCCCCTGGGCAGCGTGAAGGCACGCGGCTGGGTGGGCGAGATGCTCAGGCGCGAGTCGGTGGGGCTGGCCGGGCGGCTGGGCGAGATAAGCGACTGGCTCGACAAGAAGGGCAACGCGTGGCTGGAGCCAGGCGGGTCGCACGGCTGGGAGGAAGTGCCCTACTGGCTGCGCGGCTATCATGCCCTGGCCTGCCAGCTGGGCCACAAGGAACTGCTGCGGGAGGCGCACTTCTGGATAGAGGCTATCCTGGGGAGCGCGCAGGCCGATGGCTATTTCGGCCCGGTCAACGAAAACAGGGACGGCAGGCGCGAGCTGTGGGCCAACATGCTGGCCCTGCAAGTCCTGCAGGACTACTACGAGCACACCGCCGACGAGCGCGTGCTGGCCGTGATGACCGCCTACTGCAAGTGGGAACTGGCCTATCCCGACGAGAAGTTCCTGCGTGACTACTGGGAGAACAGCCGTGGGGGCGACAACCTGCTCAGCGTCATCTGGCTCTACAACCGCACCGGCGATGAGTTCCTGCTCGACCTCATGCGCAAGATACACCGCTGCACCGCCAACTGGATGCAGGAGAGCTCGCTGCCCAACTGGCACAATGTGAACGTGGCAGAGTGCTTCCGCGAGCCCGCCACCTACTCGCTGCTACCAGGGGAGGAGAGGGCGCTGGCCAGCACATACAACAACTTCAGGCTCATACGCCGCATCTATGGCCAGGTGCCAGGCGGAATGTACGGGTCTGACGAGAACTGCCGCCAGGGCTACATCGACCCGCGCCAGGGCACCGAGACCTGCGGGTTTGTGGAGCAGATGCTCTCCGACGAGATACTCATGGCACAGACGGGCGACATGATGTGGGCCGACAACCTGGAGGATGTGGCCTTCAACAGTCTGCCCGCCAGCATGACCGAGGACCTCAAGGCCCTGCGCTACCTCACCTGCCCCAATATGGTGCAGTCGGACAGCCGCAATCACCACCCCGGGGTGGACAACAGCGGCCCCTTCTTCTCCATGAATCCCTTCAGCAGCCGCTGCTGCCAGCACAACCACGCGATGGGCTGGCCCTACTATGCCCAGAACCTGGTGCTGGCCAGCGCCGATGGTGGAGCGGCCCTGCTCACCTACTCCGACTGCCAGGCCACACTCAAGGTGAACGGTGGCGCCACGGTTGTCATCGACGAGCAGACGCATTACCCCTTTGCCGAGGATGTGCTGCTCACCGTGGGCTTGCAGGGCAGGAAGGGCACGGCCACCTTCCCCCTCTACCTGCGCATCCCCCACTGGGCGGGTGACGCGCATGTGCAGGTCAACGGGCAGAGCGTGGACTGCACGCTCACCAGCGGGCTGCTGCGCATCAGCCGCACCTGGAGCAGCGGCGACCGCGTGCAGCTGCACCTGCCCATGCACCTGAGCCTGCGACGCTGGACACTGAACAAGAACAGCCTGAGCGTGGACTACGGGCCGCTCACCATGAGCCTGCTCATCGCCGAAAGGCGCGAGCAGGCCGACAGCCGCCAGACGGCCATAGGCGACTCGCACTGGCAGGAGGGAGCCGACGCGAGCCAGTGGCCCACCACCGAGATATATGCGGCCAGCCCCTGGAACTATGCCCTGGTGCCCTGCTTGCAGGGCATGAGGGTGGAGCGCGCGGCATGGCCACAGGATGACTATCCCTTTGCCCCGAATGCCGTGCCCCTGCGCGTGAGGGCCAGTGGCGCGCTGGTGCCCTCGTGGGGGCAGGATGCCACCGGACTCTGCCAGGTGCTACCCGAGGCCGACGCCCCGCGCGGACAGGTGGAGGACATCACCCTCATACCCATGGGTGCTGCCCGCCTGCGCATCTCGGCCTTCCCGCCCTGCGAGGGGCACGCGCCCTGCGCGCACACGCAGGGACGCTGAGGCCCACGGCACCATGCTGATGTGAAGAGAAACCTGGTCGGCAGGCTAAGGTGGCCTGCCCTCCTTATTAACAATAAATAACCAATTATCCAAGAACAAATGAGAAACCTGATGACTGCTGCCATCCTGGCCCTCGCGACCACTGGACAGGCACAGACAAGTGAGATTTTCCAGCCGTACCAGAGCACCGACCTGCGTCTGCCCTCGGTGCCTCTGGTGGTGAATGACCCCTACTTCTCGGTGTGGTCACCCTGCGACCAGCTTACCGATGGCACCACACGCCACTGGACCGATGCCGAGAAGCCCATCCTGGGACTCCTCAGGGTGGATGGCGCCACCTACCGCTTCATGGGCAAGGAGCAGGAGTATGTGCTGCAGAGCATCGCTCCCATGGCCGATGAGGAGCGGTGGGAAGGACTGGTGACCCATGAGGCACAGGCCGATGGATGGGCTGCCGAGGGCGCAAGCGTGAATGGCTGGAAGAAGCAGAAGGCTGCCTGGGGAAGCGACGGACTCGACTATGTGAGCAACAAGTGGAGCCGCGAGAACAGCGACATATACATACGCCGCGAGGTGGAACTGACCGCCGAGCAGCTGGCTGCCGACCTGTACCTGAAGTACTCGCACGATGATGTGTTTGAACTGTATGTCAACGGCAAGCAGGTGGCTTCCACCGGCGAGACCTGGGTGGACAATGTGGTGCTACACCTGGATGCCGACCTCAAGAAACTCCTGCACGAGGGCAAGAACGTGATAGCCGCACACTGCCACAACACCACGGGCGGCGCGTATGCCGACTTTGGCCTGTACCGCAATGTGAAGACACAGAGCGTGAAGATGGAGACGGCCGTGCAGAAGAGCGTGGACGTGCTGGCCACCAACACCTATTATACTATGGTGTGCGGCCCGGTGGAGCTCGACCTGGTGTTCACCGCTCCCATGCTGATAGACGACTACGACCTCATATCCACTCCCATCAACTACATCTCCTACCAGGTGCGCAGCACCGATGGCAAGAAGCACGATGTGCAGTTCTACCTCTCGGCCGACGCACAGCAGGCCATCAACAAGGACTCGCAGCCCACGATCACCAGCCGTGGCTTCCAGGATGGCATCGCCTACGTCAAGGCCGGCACCGTGGAGCAGCCCATCCTGGCCAAGAAGGGTGATGGCATCTGCATCGACTGGGGCTACTTCTACATGCCTGCCATCAACGGCCAGGTGACCATGGGTGATGCCAACAAGGTGCAGGAGACATTCGCACAGACGGGCAAGTTCCCCCGCCCCGAGCGTCCGCAGATGCAGGGCGGCAAGGGCCCCGGGCGCATGGGCGGCATCCGTGCCGACAAGGTGGCCGACATGCCCGCCATGGCCTATGTGCACGACTTCGGCCAGGTGGAGAAGGCCAGCAGCTTCACCATGCTGGGCTACGACGAGGTGCAGGACATCGAGTACATGTATGAGCGCTACAAGGGCTACTGGGCTCATGGTGGCCAGGTGACCATCTTCCAGGCATTCCGCAACCTGCAGAGCCGCTACTCGAGCATCATGGCACGCTGCCGCGCATTTGACAAGCAGGTGTACGACGATGGCATGGCTGCCGGAGGCAAGCAGTATGCCGAGATTCTGAGTGGCTCCTATCGCCATGTGATGGCTGCCCACAAGCTCTTCGAGGACAAGGATGGCAACCTCCTGTGGTTCTCCAAGGAGAACAACTCCAATGGCTGTGTCAACACCGTGGACCTCACTTACCCCGAGGCTCCCCTCTTCCTCGTCTATAACCCCGAACTGCAGAAGGCCATGATGACCAGCATCTTTGAGTACAGCAGGAGCGGCCGCTGGACCAAGCCCTTCGCGGCTCACGACCTGGGCACATACCCCATCGCCAACGGACAGGTGTATGGCGGCGACATGCCCTTGGAGGAGGCTGGCAACATGATCACGCTTGCCGCACAGATATGCTTGCAGGAGGGCAATGCCTCGTATGTGGCTCCCTACTGGAAGGACATCACCGTGTGGGCCGACTATCTCTCCGAGAACGGACAGGACCCGGCCAACCAGCTTTGCACCGATGACTTCGCAGGTCACTGGGCACACAACTGCAACCTCTCCCTCAAGGCCATCTGCGGCGTGGCAGGCTACAGCGTGCTGGCTCGCCTGCGTGGCGATGAGGCTACCGCCGACAAGTACCTGGCACGTGCCAGGGAGATGGCCCAGAAGTGGGAGGAGATGGCACTCGAGGGCGACCACTACCGCCTGGCCTTTGACCGCGAGAACACCTGGAGCCAGAAGTACAACATGATATGGGACAAGCTCTGGGGCCTGAACCTCTTCACCGAGAAGGTGTATGACCGCGAGATCAAGTACTACCTGAAGCACCAGAACAAGTATGGACTGCCCCTGGACTGCCGCAAGGATTACACCAAGAGCGACTGGATCATGTGGACAGCCGCCATGTCGCCCGACACCAAGACTTTCCAGAAGTTTGTGGCTCCCGTATATACCTATATCAACGAGACCGAGAGCCGCGTGCCCATAAGCGACTGGAGCGACACCAAGACGGCCAAGATGGTGGGCTTCAAGGCCCGCAGCGTGATTGGTGGCTACTGGATGAAGGTGCTCATGGACAAGACCCGCAAGTAAGCATCTCGACATGCTGCTGTGACTGCCAGGGAGGCTTGCCGCATCGTGCGGCATACCTCCCTGGCCTTTTTATGCTCGCGGGCGGGGATTTTTTCGTAATTTTGCAGCGCAAAACAGAGCATTATGAGAACGGGATTTGACAACGAGAAGTATCAGCGCATTCAGTCGGAACACATCAAGGAGCGCATCTCGCGCTTCGACGGCAAACTATACCTGGAGTTGGGAGGCAAACTCTTTGACGACCATCATGCCAGCAGGGTGCTGCCTGGATTCCTGCCCGACAGCAAGTTGCGCATGTTCCAGAAGATAAGCGACAGCATCGAGATTGTCATCGTAATCAGTGCCACCGACATTGAGAAGAACAAGACCCGTGCCGACCTGGGCATCACCTACGACGAGGATGTGCTGCGCCTGCGCGGAGAGTTCCAGAACCGTGGCTTCATGGTGGGCTCTGTGGTCATCACGCACTACAACGGACAGCCTGCGGCGGCCGCTTTCAGGCAGCGGCTGGAGCGCGATGGCATACGCACCTACTGCCATTATCTCATCGAGGGATATCCCCACAATGTGGCTCTCATAGCCTCGGATGAGGGATTCGGGAAGAATGACTTTGTGGAGACGGAGCGTCCCCTGGTCATCGTCACAGCACCGGGGCCTGGCAGCGGCAAGATGGCGGTGTGCCTGAGCCAGCTCTATAATGAGAACAAGAGGGGCGTGAGGGCAGGCTATGCCAAGTTTGAGACGTTCCCCGTATGGAACCTCCCGCTCAAGCATCCCGTGAACATCGCCTACGAGGCTGCCACTGCCGACCTCAATGATGTCAACATGATAGACCCCTTCCACCTGGAGGCTTACGGCAAGGTGGCGGTCAACTACAACCGCGACATAGAGATATACCCGGTGCTCAACGCGCTCTTTGAGGGCATCTATGGCTCCAATCCCTACAAGTCGCCCACGGACATGGGCGTGAACATGGTGGGATTCTGCATCAGCGACGATGCCGTGTGCTGCGAGGCTTCCAAGAACGAGATCGTGCGGCGCTACTATGCGGCTACCAACAAACTGGCCATGGGGGCGTGCAACGAGGCCGAGATAAGCAAGATCCAGTTGCTCTTCAACCAGGCTGGCATCAGCACCGACTTCCGCCGGACCACGGTGGCTGCCAAGGACTACCAGCGGGCCACGGGCCACACGTCATCGGCCATCGAACTGGAGGACGGCACCATCATCACCGCCCATTCCAGTGAGTTGCTCGGATGCAGCGCGGCTCTGCTGCTCAATGTCACCAAGCATCTGGCTGGCATCGGCCATGAGGTGAAGCTCATACCGCAGTCCATGATAGAGCCCATCCAGCACACCAAGATCAGTTATCTGGGCGGGCGCAATCCACGGCTGCATACCGATGAGGTGCTTGTGGCGCTCTCGGTGCTCTCGCAGAACGATGCCAACTGCAGGCTCGCACTGGAGCAGCTGCCCAAGCTGCGCGGTTGTCAGGTGCATTGCACGGTGATACTGAGCGATGTGGACCAGAAGATATTCAAGAAGCTGGGTATTGGCCTCACCTGCGAGCCGGTGAGGAAAAGGTAAATGGGACAAAAGAGTGAGGGCCTCCTCCCGCACCGCCCAGGAGTGGCAGTGCAGGAGGAGGCCCTCCTGTTTCCCTCTATCCGAAAGCTTCCACCTCGGCCGAGTAGTGGCCATACACATACTCCAGCACCAGGCGGCCATACTTGCCCTGGCTGTGCAGGATGCTTGCCACGCGACCCATGGTCATGCGCCAGTTGACCTCCACGCATGGGCAAAGCCCCTCCTGGCAGAGCATCATGTCGATGCCCACAGGCCCCCTGTAGGCATAGTGCTTGAGCCTCTCCTCCCACCAGCGGCGCACCTCCACCAGGTGGACTGGGGACACATACTGCGTGAGCCACTGGAACTTCTGCACCTCGGGAGCCACCCAGTTGCCCAGATAAGCCCCCTGCTGGTTGGTGTAGAAGAGCGAGAGCCCCTGGTACTCCACGCCTCCCTGCCCGTCGCACTCAAACTCCAGGGCAAAGTCGGCCAGCTTGTGCAGCCACCGCTCCACCACCACACTGCCCTGGTGACCCAGGATGTTGCTTGTCCATTCCTGCCAGTGCGGGGCACAGGAGCGCATCAGTCCGCGACCGCTGCTGCTCCAGGGTGCCTTGAGCAGGGCATCAGGCCAGCGTCCTATGGCCTCCTCCACTTCTTGCAGGGTGTGGCACAGCACGCTCTCGCCCGCCAGCCTCTCGCCAAGCAGACCGTCGGCCTGGCACTGGGACAGGGCCTCCACGGCCGTTTGCCTGTGGGAGAGTTGCCGCAGGGATGCCAGTTGCTCAGCGGTGGGGAGGAACTTCTCGCCCACACCCGCCTGCCTGAGCTGGTGTGCCAGCGCGGGACTCCACCCCCACGGACGTATCTCGTCGCCCTCGTGCAGCGTGAGCCTCTCCTTGCCATCCCACACCTTGTCGCCCTCGCCGGCCCACCACAGGGGCAACCAGTGCAGCTCGTCTCTCATCTGGCGTATGGTGGCAGGAGCCGTGTAGCCCGCCCCGCCATCGGCAAGCGCCATGTCATTTTCGGGATTGAATACATGTATTTTCATCTTGCCACAAAGATACATATTTATTTGGTGGTAACTGTTTTTTCCTGTACTTTTGTCTGACTAATGCTGCGGGGGCAACCTCTTGCAGGCTGGGAATGCGCCTGCATGGCCTGGCAGGAACGTCGCGCCTCGCAAAAGGAATGGAAGTGATATGGAACAGAAACGTATAGACTGCTTTGTGCCTTATGAGTCGGACGACCAGGTGCAAGGCACTGTGAGTGAACTGTCGGCGGACTCCCATGTGGCCGCCGTGCATCTGCTCAGGGGCGATGGCCCTGGCAAGACACAGACCCTGTGCCAGATGGCCGAGCTGGCTACGGCCCCCTACATATTATTATATACCAAGTATGACCGCCTGCGCATGGGCTATCATGCCCTGCACCGCCTGCTTACGGTGGCCGATGACAGCGGCTCGCTCATGCTCTATGCCGACCATTATGTGGAGACCCCGCAGGGCGAGCGCAGCCCCATGCCGCTTATCGACTGCCAGCTGGGCAGCGTGAGGGATGACTTCCAGATGGGGTCGCTGCTGCTCATACGCACCTCGGCGCTGAAGGAATATGTGGCTCAGGAGCATCTGCATCCCTATCAGTATGCCGCGCTGTACGACTTCCGCCTGTATGTGAGCAGGCAGATGTTGCCCGTGCATCTGGATGAGTACCTCTACACAGAGGTGGAGCGGGACACACGACTGAGCGGGCAGAAGCAGTTTGACTATGTGGATCCACGCAACCGCACACGCCAGTTGGAGATGGAGCGGGCATGCACCCGTCATCTGCGCGCGCTCAACGCTTACCTGCATGGTGATGAGTATGACGATGTGAACCTCCAGCAGGGCGAGTTTGCCGTGGAGGCTACGGTGGTCATCCCCGTGCGCAACCGCGAGCGCACCATCCGTGATGCCATACGCAGCGTGCTTGAGCAACAGACCCGATTCCCCTTCAACCTCATGGTGGTGGACAACGGCAGTACCGATGGCACCACCGAGGCCATTGACGAGTTTGCCGCCGACCCCCGCGTGATACATCTCATCCCCGAGCGTACCGACCTGGGCATAGGCGGATGCTGGAATATGGCCGTTCACGATGAGCGCGTGGGACGCTTTGTGGTGCAGCTCGACAGCGATGACCTCTACAGCAGCACGGCCACCTTGCAGCGCATGGTGGATGCCTTCTACGCCGAGGGCGCGGCCATGGTGATAGGCTCCTACCGAATGTGCGACTTCAAGCTCAACACATTGCCCCCTGGACTGATAGACCACAAGGAGTGGACACCGCAGAATGGCAGGAACAATGCCTTGCGCATCAATGGCCTGGGCGCGCCGCGCGCATTCTTCACCCCTGTACTGCGCGAGCAGCAGATACCCAACACCAGTTATGGCGAGGACTATGCCCTGGGGCTGATGATAAGCCGGCGCTACCGCATAGGACGCATTTTCGACGAGGTGTATCTGTGCCGCCGCTGGGAAGGCAACAGCGATGCGGCGCTCAGCCAGGACAAGATAAACCGCAACAACACCTACAAGGACCACCTGCGCACCCTGGAGATACTGGCACGCCAGCAACTCAACAAGCAGTGGCGGCATGAGGTGTCGGCTGATGAACTGGACGATTTTTTTCAATGTGAACTGCAGGCTTGGCCGGAAGCTGCAGGGCGTTACCAGGCTGTGAGGGAGCAAGTGCAGTCCAAGACGCTGGCCGTAAGCTCGGAGGTGGAACTCGCTGCCCAGTGGAACCCAGCCCGCATGGTGAGCACCGGGGCCAAGGTGGACCAGAAGTCACTGGCCAAGCGACCCTGTTTCCTGTGTGACAAGAACCGTCCGCCGCAGCAGCACATGCTGATGACGGAGAAGCACTTTGAGGTTCTGGTGAACCCCTTCCCCATCTTGCCACAGCACTTCACCATTCCCATGCGCAGGCATACCCCGCAGCGTATCTATCCCAATTTCGGCACGCTGCGACGTCTGGCATGGAACATGCCGCGCAGCATCGTCTTCTACAACGGCCCCTTGTGCGGAGCCTCCTGCCCCGACCACATGCATCTGCAGGCTGGCAGCCGTGGGGTGGCACCGCTGGAGCGTGACTGGGCCATCTACGAGAAAGGGCTCAGGAAGATATATCCCCTGACGGGAACGCAGAACGCGCTGATGGAGGAGTCGGGCAATGCCGACCCCAGGTGCGGGCTGTACCTCCTTACCACCTACGCCTGTCCGGTGATAGTGATACGCAGCCTGCCCACCGAGGCCGACAGCGAACTCTGCCTGAGGGTGTACAAGGCACTCCCCACGCATGAGGGCGAGGGCGAGCCCAGGATGAATGTCGTGTGCTGGAGGCAGGCAGGTGCCATTGGGCACTCCGACGAGATAGTCACCCTGGTGTTCCCCAGGGCCAAGCACCGCCCCGACTGCTATTATGCCCAGGGCGAGGAGCAATTGCTCGTGAGCCCTGGCGCGCTGGACATGTGCGGACTGCTGGTCACTCCCCGCGAGGAGGACTTCTGCCGCATCACCCCCCAGAGGGCTGCCTCTATCCTGCGTGAGGTGTCTCTCTCGCCCCAGGAGGTGGACGGTGTGGTGCGGAGGATAACTGATGTACAGGAAAAACGGCCGGCTGCCGACACCGGGCTGGCTGGCTCCCAGGCAACCTTGGCCGAGGAGCCTGTGGTGCAGGTGGGGATAATGGAAGCACCATCGTTGCGCTTCTGCCTCAACGGCACCTTCGTGGCCAAGGGAAAGCAGGTGAGTGGCGAGCAGACGGTGGAGTGCGTGGATGGCTGTGTGAGTTGGCAAGGGTCGCTCTACAGCACGCTCTCCTTCGTGCCGCAAAGTGCGGAGGCCACTTTCTGCCTGGCTGGTGTGACCATTGGAAAGGCTTTTCACTGGGAGCGCAGCGAGGCACAGACCTTCGGCGGGAGCCTGCGCCTGCTGGTTTGCCAGGACCGCCTGGTGGCTATCAATGACGTGCGGGTGGAGGAGTATCTGACCAGTGTCATCAGCAGTGAGATGAAGTCCACCTGCCCCATGGAGTACCTCAAGGCTTCGGCAATAGTAAGCCGCAGTTGGCTGCTCACGCAGATGCGTCGCCGGCGCCAGTGTGGTGGGGAAATGCAGCCGCCTGCGGTGCAGCGTACGGCAGACCGCCTGGTGCGATGGTATGACAGGCAGGAGCACACCCTCTTTGATGTTTGTGCCGACGACCATTGCCAGCGTTATCAGGGCATCAGCCGCATTGAGAACCCGGCGGTGCGCGAGGCCATACGCTTGACTCGCGGGCTGGTGCTCGCCTGTGATGGCGAGGTGTGCGACGCGCGCTTTGGCAAGTGCTGTGGCGGACGCACCAATGAGTTCCAGTATTGCTGGGACAATCTGCAGGTGCCTTACCTAAGGAGTGTGGAGGATAGGTTCTGCGACGTGCACGACAAGGCTCTCCTCGCGCAGGTGCTCAATGACTATGACCTGGAGACGGCCGACTTCCACGACTGGACAGTGCGATATACCCAGCAGGAACTGCATGACCTCATCTGCCGGCACTTGCAGGTGGAGATGGGGGCCATCGTGGCTCTGGAGCCTGTGGAGGCAGGCCCTGGCGGACACATCAGCATGCTGCGTGTGGTGGGGCAGGAGCGCGAGATGACGGTGGGCAAGGAACTGGAGATCCGCCGCATGCTGAGCCACTCGCACCTGAAGAGCAGCGCGTTTGTGGTGGAGATGCTTGACGTGCGTGAGGGCATCCCTCAGCGCATCATTCTGCACGGGCATGGCTGGGGGCATGGAGTGGGCATGTGCCAGATAGGCGCAGCGGCAATGGCTGCCCAGGGCTATGAGAGCCAGGCTATCCTGGAGCACTACTATGTGGGTGCCAGTGTGACCAGGCTTTACCAGTAGTGCCCTTCCCCAGCTGTGCCGGGGAAGGGACTTGGGGGAGAAAGCAAAAAGAGGGAGGGGCATCAGTGTGATGCTCCTCCCTCTTTGGTAACCCGCTTGGGGTTCGAACCCAAGACCCCTTCATTAAAAGTGAAGTGCTCTACCTACTGAGCTAGCGAGTCAACCTAATGGCTGGGCGCGTTGGCGCAACAGCGGTGCAAAGTTACGCACTTTTTCCCACACGGCAAACTTTTGTCTGCATATTTTGTGCGTCCCCCTTCCAGCGGGTGTGCGCAGGATCTTATCCCCGTGTCGGCGTACTGGGGCTGTCGGTCTCCTGGGTGTCGGGTGCTGCCGAGCCTCCGCCAGCCTGCCAGGTCTCGTTGGCTGGCACGGGGGGGATGGGACTTTCCTTGAGCACGAAGCGGCGGTAGTAGGAGAGCAGCAGGGTGGTGAGTGGCAGGGCTATGATGAGGCCGATGAAGCCCAGCAGGCTGCCCCATACCGACAGGCTCAGCAGGATAACCGCAGGATTGAGACCCATGGCGCGCCCCATGATGCGGGGGGTGAGTATCATGTCCTGGATGCCCTGCACCACGGCAAAGACGGCCAGTGCGCAGGCTGTGATGACCCAGAAACTCTGTCCAGTCTCCTGCGACTTGATGAAGGCAAGCAGCAGGGTGGGCAGAAAGCCCACCGTCTGTAGGTAAGGCACCAGGTTGAGCAGCCCGATGAAAAGCCCTAAGCCTATGGCCATGGGAAAGTCGATGATGAGGAAGCCGATGCTGAACAGGATGCCCACGCACAGCGCGATGAGTGCCTGCCCACGGAAATAGGCGTTCATGCCCGACTTGAGGTCCTGCACAATCATGGTGGCCAGGGTGCGCTGCCCCTTGGGGATAAGCGTGATCCAGCCCGATGACAGTTTCTCGTAATCGTTCAGGATAAAGAACATGTAGAGCAATACGACCAGGCAGCCCAGCAGGCCCAGCGCAAAGTTGATGGTTCCCGAGAGTATCGACCACACTTGCACAAGGGCACTCTGAAGCGCGTCCACAAAGGAACTCTGCTGTGCCAGGTGCAGGAGGTTGATGCCTTCGGTGTATCTGGTCACCATCTCCTCCAGTTGCTGCATGAGACCCGTCTCTACCAGTGAGTCGTGGAAATATACCTTGGCCAGTTCGCTTATGCGCATGCTCTCCTCCACGATGGGTGGAATGATGAGAGCCAGGGCACCTGCTATCACCCCGCACACCAGGATGAAGGCCGCCAGGATGCTGAGCACGCGACCTGGCAGGTGCAGGCGGTACTGCAGGAAATGCACCAGCGGGTAGAGCATGTAGGCCAGAAGCCAGGCCGCAAAGAAGGGGAGCAGCACGGTGGAGAGGCGGTTGACCAGCCACACGGCCGCAGCCGAGAGCACTATCATCACTCCCCAGCGTGCCACACGGTCAAAGGTGATTTTCTCCTCCAGCATCTATGCCTCCTTTCCCTCGCCCTTCTCCTGGCAAGCCTTGGCATAGCACTCGCGGCACAGGGGCTCGTACTCGTGCTTCTCGCCCAGCATCACCTGCTTGTCTCCAGCCACGATGCGGTGGCTCACATAGGCCAGGGCACCACAGCGCACACAGATGGCGTGCACCTTGGTCACCTCGTCGGCGATGGCGCACAGAGCCGGCATGGGGCCAAAGGGATGCCCCATGAAGTCAAGGTCCAGTCCGGCCACTATCACGCGTATGCCCATTCCGGCCAGTGTGTTGCATACCTCCACGATGTGCTCGTCCAGGAACTGCGCCTCGTCGATGCCCACCACATCGCTTCCCTGGGCCAGCAGCAGGATGTTGGTTGACGAGTCAACTGGGGTGGACATGATGCTGTTCCCCTCGTGCGACACCACTTCCTCCTCGCTGTAGCGCACGTCTATGGCGGGCTTGAATATCTCCACCCTCTGGTGGGCAAATTGCGCGCGTCTCAGGCGGCGTATCAGTTCCTCGGTCTTGCCCGAGAACATGGAGCCGCAGATGACCTCCACTCGCCCCTGGCGCATCATTTCTCCGTTGCTGGAGCCTACGTCTTTCATTTTCAGTGTGTATGTTTTTGTAGTGGCGGCTTGCTGCCGCTCCATTCTTGTCTTGCGATGGACAAAGGTAACAATGTTTCTCCATGTGGAGGCAACTCTTGGCTGTTAATTTTTGAGGGAAATGCTGTGCCTGTTCCCCCGCGCACCGCCGCTAACCTCTATATTTTTGGCTGCCAGACGTTGGATTTCGTTTTTTATCGCTAATTTTGCCACAAATATATCGAATGATGGGCATTTTATACCTGGTACCCACACCTGTGGGCAATTTCGAGGACATCACCATGCGGGCCTTGAGGATACTCCGCGAGGCCGACCTGATACTGGCCGAGGACACCCGCACCAGCGGCAACCTCCTGCGTCACTTTGACATCAGAAACGCGATGCTCTCGTACCACAAGTTTAATGAGCATCACACTGTGGAGAGCGTGGTGAACCGCCTGCTGGGCGGCGATACGGTGGCAGTGGTGTCGGATGCGGGCACTCCTGGTATCAGTGACCCGGGATTCCTGGTGGCGCGCGAGGCCATCAAGGCGGGAGTGGAAGTCATCACCCTGCCAGGAGCCACAGCCATGGTGCCTGCGCTGGTGAGCAGTGGCCTTCCTTGCGACCGCTTCTGCTTCGAGGGATTCCTTCCGCAGAAGAAGGGCAGGCAGAGCCGCCTCAAGGCACTGGCCACCGAGACGCGCACAATGGTCTTCTATGAGTCGCCGCACAGGATAGTGAAGGCACTTGCGCAGATGATGGAGGTGTTTGGCACAGGCAGGCCTGTGAGCGTGTGCCGCGAGATAAGCAAGATACATGAGGAGAGCGTGCGCGGCACGCTGGCCCAGGTGCTTGCCCACTTCCAGGAATGTGAGCCCAGGGGCGAGTTTGTCATCGTGGTGGGTGGCTATGAGGAGAGTAAGTCAACAGAAGATAAAGAACAAGTATCTAAAGAGAATTAAGCTATGAGGTTACACAAGTACATTATTGTATGTGCGTGCGCGCTGGTGGCGTGCGCGTGCAACCAAGGCAAGGCTACAGACGAGGCTGTTCGCCAGGAGCGTGATTCACTACAGCGTGTCATTGACGGGAAAGATGCCGAACTGGATGATATAATGGGCACATTCAACGAGGTGCAGGAAGGCATACGCCGCATAACAGAGGCCGAGGGACGGGTGACCGTGGCCGATGCCACACGCGAGAATGCCAGCAGCCGTGAGGTGATACGCGAGAATCTGGACTTCATCGAGCAGGCCATGAAGCAGAACCGGGATATGGTGGCGCAGCTCAAGGAGAAACTGCGGGCCAGCAATATCAAGGGAGACAAGTTGCAGAAGACCATTGCCAACCTGCAGAGCCAGATAGAGCAGCAGGCGCAGCGCATACAGGAACTGGAGGCAAGCCTGGCCGAGAAGGACGAGGAACTGGTGCGCAAGGGACAGGAGATAAGCGAACTGAATGACAATGTGTCCTCGCTGAATGCCGAGAATGAGGCCAAGGCCAAGACTGTGGCTGCGCAGGACAAGGAACTGAACACGGCCTGGTTTGTCTTCGGAACAAAGTCTGAGCTCAAGGAGCAGAAGATTCTCTCAAGCGGGGATGTGCTCAGGGATGGCAACTTCAACCGCGACTACTTCACCAAGATTGACATCAGGTATGACAAGGAGGTGAAGCTCTACAGCAAGAGCGCCAAACTGCTTACTACTCACCCCAAGGGCTCGTACAGCCTGGACAAGGATGCGCAGGGACAGTACGAACTGCATATCACCGACCCCAAACGATTCTGGAGCGTGAGCAAGTACCTGGTGGTACAGGTGAAGTAGGAGCCCTCTCACGTCCTCCCACAAGGGAGAC
Source organism: Prevotellaceae bacterium (assembly GCA_050873805.1). Classification (GTDB taxonomy): domain Bacteria; phylum Bacteroidota; class Bacteroidia; order Bacteroidales; family Bacteroidaceae; genus Physcousia. The sequence continues at coordinate 60,817 of JBNMJN010000005.1, forward strand.
TACACATACGTTATACTCAAGCCAAGCCCCCCACTCGTCTCTCCGTATCCAGGAAGGCGGGAGGGGACTTGCCATGCAATACAGAATAGAAATTGAAGACAACCCGAAGTAAATATTACAATGCCTCGCGTTCTTCTCTCTCGCCCGAGACTGGCAAGGCCACCACGGTGCAGGCCGGCAACATGGAGGGAGAGATGCAGGAGACTGCCATACTGGTAGGACTCATCACTCCACAGCAGGGGGAGCGCAAGACAAAGGAGTATCTGGATGAACTGGAGTTCCTGGCCGAGACGGCCGGGGCACACACCATCAAGCGCTTTACCCAGAAGATGAATGGCCCCAGTGCCGTCACTTACCTGGGCATAGGCAAGTTGCAGGAGATACGCGCCTATATACAGGCCGAGGAGGATGCCGAGCGCGAGGTGTCGATGGCCATCTTTGACGATGAACTGAGTGCCAAGCAACTGCGCAATATCGAGAACGAACTGCACATCAAGGTGCTCGACCGCACCAGTCTCATCCTGGACATCTTTGCCATGCGCGCACAGACAGCCAATGCCAAGACGCAGGTGGAACTGGCCCAGTACCGCTATATGCTCCCGCGCCTGCAGCGAATGTGGACACACCTTGAGCGACAGGGAGGCGGAAGCGGCTCGGGTGGAGGCAAGGGCTCAGTGGGCTTGCGTGGCCCGGGAGAGACACAGCTGGAGATGGACCGCCGCATCATCCTCAACCGCATGAGCCTGCTCAAGCAGCGGCTGGCCGATATTGACCGGCAAAAGACAACGCAGCGAAGCAACCGTGGACGCATGATACGCGTGGCTCTGGTGGGCTATACCAACGTGGGCAAGAGCACGCTCATGAACCTGCTCTCCAAGAGTGAGGTGTTTGCCGAGAACAAGCTCTTTGCCACACTGGACACCACGGTGCGCAAGGTGATAGTGGACAACTTGCCCTTCCTGCTATCGGACACGGTGGGATTCATACGCAAGCTGCCCACCGACCTCGTGGATTCCTTCAAGAGCACACTCGATGAGGTACGCGAGGCTGACCTCCTGCTGCATGTGGTGGATATCTCCCATCCCGACTTTGAGGAGCAGATAAGCGTGGTGGAGAAGACGCTTGCCGACCTGGGATGCGCCGAGAAGCCCTCCATGGTCATCTTCAACAAGGTGGATGCCTATACCTGGGAGGAGAAGGATGCTGATGACCTCACACCTGCCACCAGGCGTAATGTCTCTATCGACGAACTGATTCACACCTGGATGGCCAGGCTGGGAGACAACTGCCTCTTTATCTCGGCCAAGGAGCGCACTAATATAGACACGCTCAAGAAGGTGCTCTATGACCGGGTGCGCGAACTGCATGTGCAGAAGTATCCCTACAATGATTTCCTGTTCCAGCATTACGAATAAGATTTGTGGGGATAAGGAAAACGGGAGGCGGGGAGACAAATGCGCGCTGCCCCCAAGGAAGCATGGCTTTTGCCACTCGACTTCCTCAACGACCTGGGGGAAGAGCATAACTCCCCCTGGCTTCTACAACTCTTCATCAAACAAGAATAAAGATGCATGACTACAGACCTCTGACCTCCGAAGAAATCGAGGTACTCAAGGATAATGACTGCTGGGCAGAAGACTGGACATCCATCAGCGTGTCGGAAGGCTTCAAACCGAATTTCATGCACCGCGTGATGCTCTATGGAAAAGTGTGTATCGGTGCCTTCGGCAAGAATGTAGAGGTAAGCCAGGGTTTTAAGAAGCATTCGGGCATCAACAATGCTACTTTGCGTAACGTGACTGTCGGTGATGACTGCCTCATTGAGAACGTGGGCAACTTTATCAATAACTACACCATAGGTAACGATTGCTACCTCTCCAACATCTCTACCATGGAGACCACCGAGGGAGCAACCTACGGCGAGGGTAATCTCGTAAGCGTGCTCAACGAGGTGGGCGAGGGCAACGTCATTCTCTTCTCTGACCTCAACAGTCAGCTTGCCGCCTTCATGGTGAAGCATTTCTCTGATAAAGACCTGAAGGAGAAAATCCGTATGCTTGTCACGGCAGACATCAACAGGAGGGTTCCCGAGTGCGGCAGGATAGGCAGCAATGTGAAGATTGTCAACACCAGGGAAATCACCAATTGTGTGATTGGGGACTTCTGCGAGGTAAACGGAGCATCCCGCCTCAGCGACTGCACCCTGCTTGGCTCTATCCACGGCAAAGTCTATATTGGCACAGGTGTCATCGCCGAGAACAGCATCATTGCCGAAGGTTCCAGTGTCATCAACAGCGTGAAGATACAAGATTGCTACATTGGCGAGGCTTGCCGGCTAAGCAATGGCTTCACCGCATCGGCATCCGTCTTCTTCGCCAATAGTTACATGAGCAATGGCGAGGCTTGTGCAGCCTTCTGTGGCCCATTCACCGCATCTCACCACAAGAGCAGTCTCCTCATTGGTGGCATGTTCTCCTTCTATAACGCAGGCTCAGCCACCAATTTCTCCAACCATGCCTACAAGATGGGGCCTATGCATTGGGGCATCCTTGAGAGAGGCTCAAAGACCGCCAGTGGCGCCTATCTCCTGATGCCTGCCACCCTGGGCACCTTCTCTGTATGCTTCGGCAAACTGATGCACCACCCTGATACCCGAAACCTGCCATTCGCCTACCTGATAGCCGATGGCGACAAGATGTTCCTCATACCTGGCAGAAACATCACCACCGTGGGCTTGTATCGAGACATCAAGAAATGGCCGAAACGTGACCTTCGCACACCTGAGAACCGCAAGAGCATTGTCAACTTCGACTGGCTGTCGCCATACTCAGTGGGTGAAATATTGAAGGGGAAGAAGATTCTGGAGAATCTGCGTGAGGTGACGGGTGACAACGTCTCGCAATACCTCTATCATGAGTATATCATCCCGTCATCCTCTTTGCACAAGGGCATCAAGTATTACGACATCGCCCTGCGCATCTACATGGGCGCCGTGTTGAAGCGAGTGTTGCGACAAGCCCCTTTCATCGTCCCGCCAGCCCACGACACGGGCTTAGGTGATTGGGACGACCTTTCGGGTCTTCTCCTGCCTGTGAGCGAGGAAGAGCGTATTGTGAACGACTTGAAGAATGGCATCATCAAGACCATCCAAGACCTCATCGGCCGATTCGAGGAAATAGACACCCACTATCGCGAATACCAGTGGGCCTGGACTTACAGGCAGATTTGTGACTATTACGGCATCACAGCAATTACTCCCGAAGACACCAATCGCATCCATGAGGATTACATCAAGGCAAGACGTTCCTGGATAGCCGAGATAAAGAAGGATGCCGAGAAGGAGTTTGCCATGGGCGATGTGGAGGAAGAGGTGTTCCGCAACTTTGTGGACAGTCTCGACCAGGAGGTTGACTACGAGAATTGAATGGCGGGTATTTCATGAGTATTTCAATAGACAAGAACATAAACAGAGAAACATTATGGTAAAAGTTCCAAAGTTCAAGTATGCCCCCATGTTCCAGTTGGGGGAAGACAAGACAGAGTACCGCCTCGTGTCGAAGGAAGGCATCAGCACGGCTGAGTTTGAGGGAAAGACGATTCTGAAAGTTGCTCCCGAGGCTCTCACCCTGCTCGCACAGCAGGCTTTCCACGATGTGGAGTTTATGTTGCGCCGTGAGCACAACGAGCAAGTGGCCAAGATTCTGACCGACCCCGAGGCATCAGAGAACGACAAGTACGTGGCTTTACAGTTCCTTCGCAATGCCGAGACAGCCGTCAAGGGTATCCTGCCCTTCTGCCAGGATACGGGTACGGCAATCATCCACGGCGAGAAGGGACAGCGCGTGTGGACCGACTTTGAGGACGAGGAGGCACTCAGCCTGGGTGTGTTCAACACCTACACACAGGACAACCTGCGCTACTCGCAGAATGCCCCCCTCAACATGTACGACGAGGTGAACACCCGCTGCAACCTGCCTGCGCAGATTGACATCGAGGCTACCGAGGGCGATGAGTACCGCTTCGTGATGGTGGCCAAGGGCGGTGGATCGGCCAACAAGACTTACTTCTATCCCATGACCAAGGCCACCATCCAGAATGAGGGCACGCTGCTGCCTTTCCTGGTGGAGAAGATGAAGAGCCTGGGCACCGCTGCGTGTCCGCCTTATCACATTGCCTTTGTCATAGGCGGAACAAGTGCCGAGAAGAACCTCCTGACGGTGAAACTGGCTTCCATCAAGTATTACGACAACCTGCCAACCACAGGCGATGAGACGGGACGTGCCTTCCGCGACATCGACCTGGAGAACAAACTGCTGCTGGAAGCACAGAAGATAGGACTGGGCGCACAGTTTGGTGGTAAGTATCTGGCGCATGACATCCGTGTGGTACGCCTGCCTCGTCATGGTGCGAGCTGCCCTATAGGCATGGGCGTAAGCTGCTCTGCCGACCGTAACATCAAGGCAAAGATCAATAAGGACGGTATCTGGCTGGAGAAGATGGACGAGAATCCCACAGAACTGATACCTGCAGAGATGCGCAATCCGGGCGAGGGCGCCAAGGGCATCGAGATAGACCTGGACAAGGGTATCGACGCTGTGCGCGCTGAGCTGACCAAGTATCCGGTGAGCACACGAGTGAACCTGAAGGGAACCATCATCGTGGCGCGCGACATCGCGCATGCCAAGCTCAAGGCTCGCCTGGACGCTGGCGAGGATATGCCCGAGTACTTCAAGAACCATCCCATCCTGTATGCTGGGCCTGCCAAGACTCCCCAGGGCTATCCCTGTGGCAGCATGGGCCCCACCACGGCCAATCGTATGGACCCCTATGTGGATGAGTTCCAGGACCACGGAGCCAGCCTGGTGATGATAGCCAAGGGTAATCGCGGACAGGTGGTGACGGATGCTTGCCAGAAGCATGGCGGATTCTACCTGGGTACCATCGGTGGCGTGGCAGCCGTGCTGTCGCAGAGCAGCATCAAGAGTATCGAGTGTGTGGAGTACCCCGAACTGGGCATGGAGGCTATCTGGAAGATTACCGTGGAGGACTTCCCTGCCTTCATCCTGGTGGATGACAAGGGCAATGACTTCTTCAAGCAGTTGAAGCCCTGGACTCCATGTGCAGCCTGCAAGAAGTGAGGCAGACGCTCCTATATATATAATGAAAGGGGATGTGCGGTCAACGCACATCCCCTTTCGTCTTGCCTGCCCCCGTATAAGTACGGTTGCATCATTGTCTTAGGCCCTCTATCTGTTCGCTTGTCAGTCCCGTGTATCTGGCAATCTTCTCTATCGGCTCGTTGTCCCTAAGCATCATGAGCGCTGTCTCGGCCTTTTGCCTGTCTGCTCCCTCGGCCAGTCCTTCAGCTCTTCCTTCGGCTCTTCCCTCAGCCAGTCCTTCGGCTCTTCCCTCAGCTCTTCCCTCAGCTCTTCCCTCGGCCAGTCCTTCTTGTTTAGTGTTCTCAAGCACGTCGTTCTGAATCATGATGGCGTTCAGGTGCTCGTCGTAGGCATGCTGCTCGGCCTTACTCATGGAGTAGTACTTCAGTTTCTCGCGCGCTTCCTGTAGTCCAGGAGTGGTGGTGTCACTCTTGATGATTCCCTCCTTCAGGTATCTTACCCACTCTTCCAGCGGTGTCACGGCATTCTGGTTGAACTCGTTTACCCTTACCAGGATGTATTCGGGGAATATCTCAGAGGGCTTCTTGCGCAGGATGGCATCCTTCTCCTTGGCACTGACCACCAGGTGGTCGCCAGTGTGCACACCTACGAAATTATTCTGGCCCACATACAGATAGTCGGCACCCTGGCCCAGGTCGAAGTACAGGATGCTGATGGAATACACCTTCTTCACTTCCCGGTAGGTGTTGCCCAGGTGTATGTGTTCGGTGATGGCCTTGGCCACACCATACAGGATGCGCTCCAGGTAGTAAACCTCGCTGGTGTTCTGCACTTCCACGATGATGATGTCACCCTTGCTGTTCTTGGCTTTTATGTCAACGCGGTTGAACTTGTCGTCCTCTGTCTGCTGGTTGCCTTCGCTTTCCAGAATCTCCACAATCTTGATGGGCTCGTTGAGGAAGACGGTCAAGAAGCCTTCCAGAACGTCAAAGTTGGCCTTCTGCCTGAGCAGTCGCTTGATTGCCCAGTCAAATCGTATGTACCTGTCTTGTGTGTCGCTCATGTGATGGATGTGTATGTAGTAATGGATGCAAAGCTAATCAAATTATTTGAGACTTTGTCTCCTGAGGTCAAGAAAGTTTGTCGCGCTGTACTCGTATGTACATGGCAGCCCTTGGACTATGTGGAGCAGGTGCCCATGCTCGTGCTGCCGTCCATGCCCTGTGCCCCAGGTCTGCAGCCACTTGATTGCTTCATATCCCCGATGGCGCCAGTTCCTCCAGCGTGCAGGCTATGGGTAGCTGCTTGCTGGTGCTGTATGTGTGCCCAAATCTGTCGGTGACCTCCACCCTTATCTGACTGTCGGGTCTGCTGGCCACGGCGAGGAAGGTGTGGGTGTTGTACTTGGTAGAGTTGCCCTCTCCATACTTCTTTTTCTTCTTGTACATGGGGATGTCAAAGGTTATGGTCACATAAGGGTCCTCACACTTGATGCGCTTCACGGGCAGTTCCTTTCCGTTCTCATATACTCTCACAGTCCATTCCCGGTCATAGTTGAAGACGTTGACCAGCACCGAGTTGTCGGCAAGCTTTGTGAAGTCTTGCCGCCCAGGATAGGCCTTCAAGATGGCTTGCCAGATGCTGTTGCCACGCTGGAACTCCCTGAGCGTGTTGCCATCGATGACACGCATTTGCTCGTTGCCAGTGCCTTCCAGCGTGCGCAACTGCCAGGAGATGTCCTTCCCCTTGATGGTGAACACCTGGTAGCCGCCAGGGGTTCCATCCACGCATACGGGATGCCCGGTATAGCCACCTGAGGCCCACAGGTTGCCTCCCACGGCTCCCAGGGAGTGCTCCATGATATGGGGAAACTGCCCCGGCTGCATGTTGTAGCACTGGTGGCGATGCCCCGACATGATGTGTACGGTGCTGAACTTGTCCAGCATCTGGCACAGGCGCATGGTGGTGTTGTTGTACTTCAGCCGTGGCACGACCTCAAATTGTCCGTTCTCGGCCCATGCGGGAGCGTGCAGGCTGACAAACACGGGCGTGCTGCTGTCCACATAGGAGAGGTCCTGGGATAGCCAGGTCAGTTGCTCGTCGGTGAGCCCAGTCTCATAGTCGCGTGTGCCCACGATGCCCTTGCGGTACTTGCCCGACTTGCTGGGGCGGTTCTCATACACGATGTCATCCAGCACCACATAGTGTATCTGGCCTATATTATAGGAATAATAGTTGGGGCCCACGGCCTGGCGGAATGAGGCCGAGGCCAGGAAGTCCGTCTCCCCTGAGTGGGGCGTGGCAGGGTTGTTGTCATGGTTGCCCGTCACGCAGAAGTGCCTCATGCCGTATGACTTGTGGTGCCTCGTTATGTATGCCTTGTAGTCTGCGATGGTGAAGTGATTGGAGTACCAGTAGTTGTCCCATGACAAGTCGCCCAGCACGGTGGAGTAGATGGGTGTGCTGCCAGCCCTCTTGCCCTCCTCCTTGATGCGGGGCAGGAACAGCTTCTCGTAGAGCTTCATGTCCTTGGTGTCCTTGCGGTTGGCCAGTTGTGGGTCGGCCTCAAACACCATGATGTGGCTGTCATTCTTCTCCCTCTGCAGCATGAAGTCGTGCCGCTCGTCCTCATCCTTGTTCAGGGGAGAGGTGAGCGTTTGCCAGAAACCACCGAAGAGCCTCTCCTCCCAGTTGTCCTTGTCGGTCTGTGGCATGTAGCCCGAGGGTATGACGTAGAAGATGTAGCCGTTCTTCTTGTCCGACTCCAGCCTGTACTCCCCCCGCTTGTCGGTGGTGGCAAAGGCATGTCCGTCCGACACCAGTACTCCCTGCACGCCCTTTCCCTTGCAGGTGATGGCTCCGGTGATGTCGGCTGCCAGTGACGGGAGTGATGCCTGAAGCACCATGAGGCATGCCAGCAGAAGTGTCCTCGGAAGTGAATGTACATGCAGGGCATTGGCCTGCGGTTCTCCTGGGAGAGCATGGGAGTGCTTGTCCATAGGGAATACGTTGATAGATGAACTTTTGTGCAAAATTAGGGAAATATTTCTTTTCCCTTGCCTTTCCGCTTCTCCTTTTAGCATCGTTCCTGGTAAGTTTCCTTTCAGCATGGGGTGCTGGTGTGTGGCCAGGTGCTCTTCTGCTGTGTTCCTTGTATGTCTGCCAACTTCTGGTGGTGTTGCACCTCATCTTCGGGAGGGGTTATTGGCAGTCATGCTCCATGGCACAGGATTTATCCCTTCACCGCTACCTGCTCCACAGCGGTGTGCCGTCCTGGGCTTGTCCCTGGGCGTCCGCGCTGGGCTCGGTAGGGCGGCCACAGTTGTAGAATCTCACCTCGGCCTCGCCCTTGCTGTCCAGCGTGAGGTGCGGGTTCCAGTAGAGCGTGCGGCGGTAGTCGGCGGGACGCTCGTCCAGTTGCCGCGTGCTGTAGTCGGGCGAGTAGAACTCGGCCGGATAGGCAAATCCCTGCAGGATGTAGTGGCGGTCGCGGTAGTACATGCGCTCCCCCTGGTCGGCAAAGGGGTAAAGGACCCTCGTGGTGACGGGAAGGTCGGTGCCCCTGTAGCGCCAGTTGCCGGGCAGGCGGCGGTTGTAGTCGGTGTAGATGAGTGTCTTGTCGATGCCTCTTTGAAAGTCTCTCACCTCCTCTTGGGAATGCAGCATGCTGAATGATACAAGGTATTTCCTTGCATAGAGCGAGTCCTTAGGCACGCCCTCAAACAGGTCGCGGTAGGGCGGCAGTGCCCTGCGGGTGGGCGTGATGCCGCACCTGCTCTCGAAATTTGGGTTAGGTTCATGCTCGCCGGCATTGCTGGCCTCCCAGGTGTAGTTGCTCAGGAACGGATAGTCCAGCCCATAGTCGCCCACCACATATCGGCGAAAGTCGTACATGCCGGCATCAAAGGCGATGTTCTCGGCCTGTTCGTTGTCTATGATGAGGCAGGGCTGCTCGTCATCGAAGCCACGCATGCCGCTGTGCCGCGCACGCACGGCCACCTCCCTCATCAGGTATGCGCTGTCGGCGTCCAGGGTGAACGGAGAGAGGCTGTCGGCCCTCTCCGGCCTCTGGGCCAGTGTGCTCTGATAGTGGCTGAAGGACGACACGAAGCGGGGGTAGGGCCACAGCACGCGCGGCAGGTAGTCGGCGGGCTGGATGTCGAAGCGGGCCTTCTTGAACCTGTTGAGCGGAGCGCGCGTGTCATAGTCCAGGCCGTAGGGCCTTCCCTGTATCCAGGCATACTTCCTGCGCTTGCGCCTGCTCCACTTGGTGGTGTCGGCCGCGCTGAGGAAGAACGAGGCCTCACCGTAGAACGGGGGCAGCTGTATCTGGAAGCGCCCGTTTCTGGTCACACGCTCGTTGACGGCCATCTTGGTCCCGTCGGCCAAGACCAGTTCGGAGTGCACCTTGATGTCGCGGTCGCTCTTCTTGTAGAGGCGCGTAATCGCGTATTGCCAGTCCTGCCTCCGGGTTCTTTTTTCGTGTTCCTCATAGCTTTCCGCCTCGGTGTTGATGGATGCAGGGTCTTCCTGGTTCTGGCTGCCGGATGCATTCTCATCTTGGCTGTTGGATGCTTTCTCATCTTGGCTGTTGGGCGCATTCGGACTTCGGCTGCCGGGTGTGTCTTTCAGTGAGGGAGCGTCAGGTTGCCCTATTCTGTCATCGCGGTGGAAGGCGGACAAGAAACTTGGACGCAAGCCTCGCTCGAAGTAGCCGTCGTAGTCGCTGTTGCGCTTGTACACGCCTCCCCTGATGACGGGTGTCTGCTCGGCAGGCTGGCTCAGTTCCCATGCCCCGCGCACGGCCATGTCCTGCCAGCGGAACCTGCGCCAGCCCTGTGTCATCATCAGCAGGTCCAGTGCCTGGCGTCTCTCTGCGTCGTCCCGCTCAAAGTACCAGCCTGGCTGTGGCACGAAGCCGCGTATCTCGCTGGAGAGGAGCATCTCGGTGAGGATGGTGCCGTTGTCGTGGAGGAAGTCGCGCCTGTTGTCGTCCCTCACGGTGAGCGACACATGGCTGTGAGCCTGCGGGGTCTTCACCCTCAGGCTCACTGGCTCGTAGGGGGCGTACTCGCCCTTCAGCCCGCTCACCGAGAGGGTGGGCCGCAGGTCGGCATTGTGCCTCACGAAGAAGAGCCTGTCGGCATACACGCGTCCCTGGGAGTCAAAGACGGTGAGCTGGTACACGCCCGATGCCTTCAGCAGCGAGTCACCCAGGGAGCACGTCCAGCCGTCATCCCCGCGCTCCAGCCTGTCCACCCTGCTGAAGGCCACCGTCCTGCCCTCGTGCATGAGGGTCAGGGCGAGCGAGCTGGCAGGCAGGTTGGGCGTGTGGCGCAGGCGCGCCCTCCAGCCCTGCGAGTCCTGCTCCATGCGCAGGGCCACGCCCAGTGTGTCGGCCTGGGGCAGCTCGGCCCTGGCCCTTGTGCCATCTGCCGCCACGAAGGTCACCTTCTGCTTCCGCCCACCTGTGGGCGTGAGCGTTATCACGCCCCGTCCCCTGCTGACCACGCGTGCGGAGTCACCACCGCAGTACAGCCATCCGTCCACCCACTCGCCATCGTCCCACGCGGCCTCGAAGGCCATGCGGCAGGGCTGTCCCACGACCAGCCCACCGCCCTCGGGGAAGAGCAAGAGGGTGAGCCTGCGCCTGTCCCTGTCGCGACGGAAGTACCTGCGCTTGCCCCTGAGGGTGACATTGCGGGGGAAGTCGCCCGGCTCATGGGGACGGTCATACACGGGGAAGACGCGGCTGTAGAGCTTGGCGTAGTCGCGGAAGTAAGCCCGCTCCAGTTCCCTGGAGTCAAACCACTTGAAGGCCCATGGCGAGTGCTTGCGGTCATAGCCTCCCCAGTTGAGCTGCCAGCGCGTGTAGGCGCGCAGCTCGTGGAGTCCCGCGTACTGGGCAGTCCCGTTGAGGGCGAAGAAACCCTCGCCCTGCCCCTCGCGCATCTGGATGAGCTTGCGCTCCAGCAGGTAGCCCTCCTGCCCATAGAGCTCCACATAGAGCACGCCGCTCACGTTGGAGGGCTCGCCCGTGTCGGTGCGGCGGGTGTAGGCCGAGAACCAGATGGTGTCGCCCAGCTGGTAGCAGGTGTTGTCCATGTGCACATACACCTTCTCCTGGGGGATGGTCCTGCCGAAGGCTCTCAGTCGCTCCAACAGCGGGCGGAAGTCCCCGCTGCCTGCGGCCAGCGTGTCGGCCCTGTAGTGCGGGGCCTCTGCTTCCGTGGCCATCTCCAGGGGGGTGGAGTCGCCCGGCGAGGCGGCCTCCCTCACGATGCGCTCCTCCTCGGCCGTGCGCAGGATGAGGGTCTGCCGCCAAAGCGTGGAGTCGTATCCCGCGCGGTCGATGGCCTCGAGCAGGTTGCCCTCCAGCCTCACGCCCTTGCCGTGGGCGGGCTTTACTTTCCTCTTGCCCAGGTTGTAGGCGATGGAGTGGCACCTCATCCCGGCAGCCTCCAGCGTGCAGGCCACATACTCCACCTCGGTGAAGCCGCGCCGGTGGGTGTAAGCGACACGCACCTGGGGCTCGGTCGCGTTGGCCTGTGTCCAGAAGTCTTTCTCGGTGTCCAGCACCACACTGGACATGCGTCCCTCGAATCCCAGCACCTCGTAGCCCTTTGCCCGCACATAGAGTGTGCCCTCAAGGAGGCCGCGGTTGTAAGTCCTTCCGTTTCTGCTGAAGTGTATTCGGAAGAAGTCCTCCCCATCCTCGGTGTATTCCTCTATGTGGGTGTTGTAGTAGGTGAATATTTTCTTGCTGTTGTCCAGGTATTGTGTGCTCGAATAGGACACGACTCCTCCTATTCCCATGACCGAGGAGGAGGACGCGGCAGTGCGGCAGAATCCTAACGGGACAGCCACATCCTTCCAGAATGGTGTCTCATACACGCGCGGCGCGAAGTCAAAGAGGTGCTGCAGGTTGGAGGCATCGAAGATGTTCCTTACCTCCGAGTAGTCTCCTATGCGAAAGTGTCTCGCGCTCAGGAAGGCCGTCTTCCTGAGATTGATGGCGGAGGCCGATTTCATGAAGCCCTCCACCATCTCGCTTCGTCCGTTCCTCTGCTTGAAAGTCTGGCGCAGGAAGAAGTTGGAGGTCTTGCCTTCCCTGGTCTTGTACTCACCGTCCAGACGCTTGATGATATTCTCCAGGATGCTGTTGGGTGCCACCACCGTGAACTCCCTCATCTGCGTGGCGGTGGGATCCAACTTGATGGTTCTGGGCACATTCCCTGCCGTGAACAGTTGTTTCTTGTATCCCATGAACGACACCTGCACCGTCTCCCCAGCCTCCAGGTCTATGGTGAAGTGCCCTTCCTCGTTGGTCATAGTCCCCTTGTTCTCTGACACATATACCGTGGCAAAGGGGATGGCCTCGCCTGTCTGGCTGTCCACCACGCGGCCTGTGGACAGTTGCTGGGCTTGGGTCTTGGTGCTGCACAACACGATTGTGAGCAACGCGCAGAAGAGGGGGATAAATATGTGTTTCATGTCCGATAGAATAATAAAGAGATTGTCATCCTCTTTGGTGGCATGTGCTTGTGTGCTGGGCAGGTGCAACCTTTACAGTCAGTGCCTCGTGCCACGCTGGGCCGTGCAGAGCTCCACGGTCATAGTGCTTGCGCAGGGAAAGGCAACTCAATGTCCATGACATCAGGTTGTACTCGGCATGGGGCCAGCCGTAGGAGTGCTCCAGGGGGCTGCGGCCACCGCTCCAGAAGGTCTGCACTATCTTCATAGGCTTGTACGCTTTTAATGTTTTCCTACCCTCTCAATTCTGAAGTGGGCAGTGTCGTCCATTACACTACAGTCTATTTTTGTCTTCCCCGAAAGAAGTACCACTTTTAGGTTGGGGCATCCATAAAACATGTCTGCCATGAAGGTGTGCCTTCTCGGATAGGCAAACAACATATACCTGCCCATTTCATTCGTAATTCGGTGTCCTTTGAATGACGTAACTCGGTAATCCTCGTTCATCTTTTTCCATAGCTTATCAGTTATGCCACAGGCGAACCTGAAGTCTCCCTCCGACTCTTTTGGCGTCTTTTGAAGTGCGAGTGGCATGCTTTGGCTGTATCCTTCAGTAACAGTTTCTTCAGTGACAGGCCCCTCGCGGGTGTATCCAAGTATGAATTTTGGCCTGTAAAGGAATATTGCTTTGTCGTTAGCATTCTGTAATTCAGAGGCTGCCGAGGATGAATTCTCAATACAACGATCAGGAAGTGCAGTCCCTGACAACTTGTTTCCTGCGGCATCCAGAATCATAAAGGGTTGCTCATCCTTGACGAAAAGTGCCTTTCGTAGATCTAATACGCGAAGTTTTCCGCTTCTTCCGTTCTCATCGAATCCTGCCATTCGGCGGAGAACCCTAATGTCAGCAGAGTTCAATCGTCCTTCAACGGTCAGCATGGTGCATGTGTCCAGTTGTTCTTGTGTGAGCACAGAAAGCAGTCTTCTTCCCCTCTTTAGAGAAACAGTTGTCTGTGAGCAAACGTTTGAGGGTACAAAGGCATACAAGAATAAACATAAGAACATGTAACTTGCTGTCTTGCCTGATAAACTAATTGTATCCATGGAGTCTGACTGTGGTTTCATCATGATTGTTGACTATAGTGCCGCCTTGAACTATCGAATATTCAATTCTTAAATCTATTGTATATGCAGCACTCCAGGAAATGTTAATTTTGCCTACGGAGATGTTCTCGTCACTCTTCGTCACGGAGGGAATGGTAAATCGGCTCATGTCCACGTTCCCTTTGATAGTAGAACCAGCACTCCATTTTACTTCAACTCTGAAATGTTCGGTGTCTATGATGGTGTCACCTGCCTCAATATAAGCATCGTTAGAACCGCACCCAGAACCGCATCCGCACCCAGAACCGCATCCACTATCGCTTCCACATGAGGAAGTCTTTTCTTCTTTGGAAGACCTTCTGTATTCTGCCCCCATTACTCCGGCAAACAGCACATAACCTCCAGGCCATTCTCCTCTACCATGCATCTCGTCATAGGCTATTTCGGAGAAAGGGTTCTCTCGGCTCCCTAGTGCTTGCTTCCCTAATTCTCTTTCCGTCTTTCCATAACGTGTGACATATACGAGACCATCCTCCAACTTAACCCATCCGCCATTCCAACCCCCTTTTTTCTCCGCGAGTTTGTACTCTTCCTCTGAGTAGGGGTTGCTCTGTGTTCCTTTTGCATTCATAATTATTGTAGATTAGAGTTTGCTATGTATTGAGTCTGTTTGAACAGCTAAGACTCTAGCTTGTGCCATAAGAGTGATTTCTTCTATGATATATTTGCGTATTCTGTTTCCCGCATTATTATCAGCACATTTGTGCCTACATATGGATTCTTCCTGTAGTTCACGGATTGTTACTGGTTTTTTCCTGTGTTGCAGATAGGAAATAATGTGCTCGTCTTCTTCAATTAAAGCAAACTCGTTAACCCACGGAAATAGAAGAGAAGGCGTAAGGGCAATCCTTTTCAATGGAAAATTCTTTTCGCAACGGAGGCGTTTCCTTATGTATTCCCGTTCTTCTTCTTCCATGCGTCCTTTTGCGATAGTGTATATAATGAGATTCTGAGGTAGAGATACCAAGACACTTTCTCTCGTTATATCTGAAGTGGAGAGTGCAAGTAGGCTGTTGGCGCATTGCTTTTCCCTGGCCATCAAATCCTGCCTCGCGATAGACCTCCACTCGCATCTCTTCCTGTTCAGAAAGTCATCATAGGAACAATTATTCCTAAATATGCAGATTTCTGCAGGTGAACTTGTCATGCCTATGATGTTTCTGTGATAATGGGCATGATTGGCCAGTAAAGTGTCCGCTACACTGTGGCATATTTGCAAAATTTGCTTGTGACCTCCCAATATGTGTAGGAGTGACCGTTCTTTAAGCTTGTAAACATCACAAAAAACTCCACTTGCGTATCCGTTGTCTCTTACCGCTACCGATATAACCTTTGATACATTTCTTCTCTTGGCCACCGTATAGAGAGCAAAAAGGACTTGCTCAAAGAATACATTGCTGTCAACAAGTGATGAAGGGCTGTCTGCATCATTCATTCTGTTGGCACGAAGAAAGCATTCGGCTTCTTTGCAGTAGTCCTTGATGAAGGCAAGATCGTTCCCGCCAAACACCCCCATGTTGAAAGATGGGAGACAAGGAGCGTCAAGCATAGCGTAAGCATAATCGGGAAATTTCACACCAGGTATTTTTCTGATGGCATCCAACATGCTTTTGTAATATGCTGTGCCTATCTCTTCGTTTTGTACAACTAAGGGAGCGTGCAATAATTCCTCGCAGAATGGATTGCCTATATACACATCTCCATCGACATGCAGGAATGGCTCTGTCTGCATGGAGTAGGTCTTGATCTTGGCGTATGCCCAGTGCTGCGGCAGGCACAGGTCATCGTCATAGACTACATGTACAGCGGTATAAGGCAGGTGCAGCTTCTCTATCAGCACCTCATAGCCTCGCCTGTCCGTGTAGAGCTCCACGCGGTCATAGTGCTTGCGCAGGGAAAGGCAACTCAATGTCCATGACATCAGGTTGTACTCGGCATGGAGCCAGCCGTAGGAGTGCTCCAGGGGGCTGCGGCCACCGCTCCAGAAGGTCTGCACTATCTTCATAGGCTTGTACGCTTTTAATGTTTTCCTTTCGCAAAAGGAGGTTGTCGCTGCGAATTTACAGCTTTCTGCATTGGCACGCAAGCATTCCATGAAGTTTTTTTTGTAACTTTGTACAATCAATCATAATGCGAAGAAGTGCGATGATACCAAGGAAGATACACTTCATCTGGATAGGCGGTGGAGCTGTCACAAGCGAGGTTGCGGCCTTCGTGCTGTGGTGGAGGAGGCTGATGCCCGACTACCAGCTTATCGTGTGGGACAAGGCTCGGTATGAGACCATTCCAGGCAAGACTTGTGGGAGGGCATGCACCTGGAGCCCAGCGAGGTAGTACTGCCGTATGCGGGCTGGATAAACTCTGCCTCCGACAATCCGCTTGCCCTGCACCATTGTGCTCACTCCTGGGTGGACAGGCCCTGGAGAACCAACATGCGGCTGGCAGAGATGCTTGCACGGAAGTTCGGCATGGAGTGAAGAGGATGGGCTAATCCCATCCCCACTACCTGCTCCACAGCAGCGTTCCGTCCTGCGCCTGTCCTTGTGCGTCCATGATGAGGCGGGCAGTGCGGCTGCCGTTGTAGAACTGGATGTCGGCCTCGCCTGCCTGGTTGAGCCGTACATTGGGGTTCCAGTAGAGTGTGCGTCGGTAGTCGGCGGGACGCGAGGGCTGCTGCTGGCTGTAGTCGGGCGAGTAGAACTCGGCAGGATAGGCAAATCCGTCAATCACATAGCGACGGTCGCGGTAAGTGAGGCGGCGACTGCCATCGGGGTAGGGGTACTTCACCAGCTTGGTCTTGGGCATGTTGGCGCCATAATAAAGCGCGCTGCCCTCCATGCGCGGACTGTAGTCGGAGTAGAACACATACCTGTCCCACACCCCATTGCCCATGTACTCCTGGGACTCCCCTGGCGAAAGCGTGAAGCTGGCATCTGTGCCAAACCCGCCGATGCCCATGGTTCTGCCGCGCTGCGTGAGTGAGAAAGAGCCCGACATCAGGTACTTGCGGGCATAGATGGAATCCCCGGGAATGCTCAGCCCCAGCAGGTCACGGCGGGTCTTGCCATAGCCATAGCGGAGGTCGAAGGTGGACTCCTCGTTGAGCCCCTTCGACTTGTCGGGCGCGTTCTTGCTGTCCTGTAGCCCATAGTTGGCCACCATGATCTGCATGAAGTCCATGCCCAGGTCGGCCTCCATGTTCTGTGCCACGTCTGCGTCAATGGCTAGCACAGGCCAGGTGTCGTTGAACTTGCGCAGGACTCCCCGCTTAGCACTCACCGTCACTTCCTGCATGAGATGCTCGCCAGGGCTGGCTGGCATGCCTGCCCCGCTCTCGCCTGCAGGGCGTGGAGCCAGGTGGTTTTGGTAGTGGGAGTAGGGCTTCACAAAGCGCGGATAGGGCCAGATGACACGTGCCAGGTAGGTGGCCTCCTCCACACGCAGCTTTCTCCTGGCTTTCGCATTGGCAGGCAGGAACATCCAGCTCACCTCGTCATCGTCCTCCTGAGCCTGTATCCAGGTGTAGGCTTTGCCCTTCTTCCACCTGGTGGTGTCGGCCACGCTTACAAAGAGAGTGCCCTGCCCGTAGAACGGGGGCAGCTGCAGGCGGAATGCCCCCTGCTTGCTCGCGCTCTCATAGGTGGCCGCTTCGTTCTCGCTCGACAGCACCAGCTCGGCATGCACCTTCAGTTCCTTGCGCTTGGGACTGTCCTGCTCCTGCTTGTCCAGTGCCCTCTTGTGCCGTATCACATCGGGGGTGGCGTCCTCGGGGCGGTGTGCGCTCTGGGCAATGTGCGTCCTGGGAATGAAGTTTACGATGTTGAGCGAGTCAGTATTGGCATATTCTGTGCCGTTGGCATCCTTGCCCGGGTCAATCTCCATCCGTCCATAGTCGGGGTTGTACCAGTGGTCGTTATTATAGGTGGAGCCTGTCAGTATGGGAGCCTGCTCGGCTGGCTGGCACAGTTCCCATGCTCCCTGCACAGCCATGTTGCGCCAGTCAAACCTGCGCCAGCCCTGTGTCATCATCAGCAAGTCCAGCCCCCTGCGTCTCTCCTCATCATCCTGTTCAAAGTACCAGCCTGGCTGCGGCACGAAGCCTCGTATCTCGCTTGCGAGCAACATCTCGGTGAGTATGTTCCCATCATCGTACAGATGGTCGCTACGGTCGGCATCCCGCACGCTCAGCGAGATGTTGCTGCGCCCGTCGTAGGACTTTAACTCCAGACTTACTTGCTCGTATGGTGCATATTCCTCCTTCATTCCTGTGAGGCTCAGCGTGGGCTTCAGTGCCCGGCTGCCCTTGGAGAAGAAGAGTCGGTCGGCATAGACGTGCCCCTGCGAGTCAAACACGGTCAGCTGATATACACCAGGGACCTGCACGGTAGAGTCGCTGATGGAGTACAGGCAAGTGCCTTCCCCGTCCTCCATTTCCTCCAGTTCGTGTGCAGCCAGCAGCCTTCCCTCCAGCATCAGGCTCACGGCCAGGCTGTCGGCAGGCAGGTGGGCGGTGTGGCTGATGTGGGCTGTCCAGCCCCTTTCGCCCTGCTGCATGCGCAGCGAGATGCCCACAGGCTGCACCTGTGGCAGGTTGGCCCTGGCCACCTTGCCGTCTGTGGTCACAAAGCGTACCTCCTGCTCCATGCCTTCTGAGGGGGTGAGTGTGAATGTCCCCCGCCCCCGGTTCTGCACGCGGGCAGAGTCCTTGCCCCACACAAGCCAGCCATCGGCCCATTCGCCATCATCCCAAGTGGCCTCGTAGGCAATGCGGCAGGGCAGTCCCGCCACCAGGTTGCCGCCCTCGGGGTAGAGCGCGACCTTCAGTTCACGCTTCTTCGGGTCGCTTTGGTAACTCCTGCGCATGGCACGCAAGGTCATGTCGTGGTTCCAGTCGCCAGGCTCCTGCGGGCGGTCATACACGGGAAACACACGGCTGTACAGCTTGTCGTAGTCGCGGTAGAACTCCCGCTCCTGCTGCTCCGAGTCGAAATACTTGCCAAAGAGGCTTGAATGCTCATGCTCATGTAGCCCCCAGTTGAGCTGCCACCGCGTGTAGGCCCGCAACTCGTAGAAGCCCGCGTATTGTATGAGATTGCTGAGCGCAAAGAATCCCTGCCCGTGTCCCTTGCGCATCTGTATGAGTTTGCGTTCTATCAGATAACCCTCCTGGCCGTAGAGCTCCACATAGAGCACACCGCTCACGTCCGAGGGGCGGTCAGTGTCGGTGCGTCGGGTGTAGGCCGAGAACCAGATAGTGTCACCCAGCTGATAGCTTGTGTTGTCCATGTGCACGAACACCTTCTCCTGCGGGATAGTCCTGCCAAAGGCGGCCTGACGTGCAGCCAATCGGTAGTGTGGCGAGAAGGCCGACAGGCTTACGTCGGGCTTCACCTTCGTCACATCCGTCAGTGGGGCCAGTTCCTTCTCCCTTTGTTCCGAGGCTGCCAGTGTCTGCCTCTCCCGCTCGGTCAGTTTCACCACCTCCGATGATGCCCACAGCAGGGAGTCATATCCAGCCTCGCTCATGGCGTTCAGCATATTGCCCTTGATGCTAACCCCCTTGTCTTGCTGCTTGGACAGTTGCTTCCCGTCCAGGCTGTACAGGAACGCCTGGCCGTAGAACTTGGGCCCAGTTATCTGCACATCGGCATGGTCCACCTCGGTGAACCCGTGGTCGTGCCGGTAGTCAATGTTGATGTGCGTCTCTACATCCTCCACGCGGAACGTGCCTTGCGTCCCTATGGTTGTCATCTGCATGTTGGGTAGCCTGGCCTCAAAGCGCAGCAAGTCTCCCGAGCGCACTGCCACATACAAGATGCCCTCTATTACCTTTACGTTGTTCTGCCTGCCCACATCTGAGCGCACCATTGTGATCTTGTACATGGCATCGCCATTCTTCTGGCTCAGGATATCGTAGTCATAGTCGTAATATCGGAGTTGGTTCATAAAAAGTATCCTGTCCAGAGGCGCGATGATGTCCGTCCAGAAGTCCGCGTCGCGTATGATGGGCCCCACCTCCAGTATGCGGTGCAGGTTCATCTGTGCCAGACTGGGCTTCCCGTCCTTTGTGCTCAGGCTCCTGTGCTTGCCTGTCAGCACCTCGGCCTTGCGCAGGTTGACGGTGCTCCTGGCCTTCACGATGGCGTCCATCAGGTCGTTCACCTTGTCCGACTGCTCCATCATGCGGCAGAAGTAGTATCCCTCGGCCTCCTTCCCCCGCTTGTAGTCCTTCTCCAGCCGCCTGGCCAGTGCCGTCAGTATGCTTCTCATGCTTTTCGGGGTTACGGTGACCTCCCGCAATTGTCTGGCGCAGGGCTGCAACCTTATCTCTGCAAGCGGCTTGCCAGTAGGGAACCATTGCGTGGCGTAGCCCACGAAACTCACGCGTATGCTGTCGGCCGTGCAATTCTGTAGCACAAACTCCCCCTCCCCGTTGCTCAGACACCCTTTGCCGTTGGTGGCATATACCTGGGCATAGGGCAGGGGCTCGCCTGTCTCTGCATCCACTATCTTGCTGCTGAAGGGCTTCTGGCTCCATGCCGTGAGGTGGAGCAGGTAGAGAAACAATACTGTGAGGAACTTCCTTTTCATGGTCGGGATGTTTCGTTTGAGGGCGTAATGATGCTGGGTGGAGTGATGCCGTTCTCCCTCATCAGCCGTTGCTCGGCCTTGGTGGGCAGGATGATGTTTTTCTGCCACCATGCCGCGTCCTTGCGTGTGTGCCAAATAGCCACGAGAAGGTTTTCGGAATGTCTGCTGTCAGCATCATCTGGAATGTCAAGGTTGGCCACGTTGTAGGCTGTGGTCTGGCTGTCTATTCCATCGCCCCTCAGGTGTGTGCTGATGCTTTCCACTTTGTTGTAACCCTGCGCGCGGCTGTAGGCAATGTTGATGTCAATGCGAGCCTTGGTGGTACGCTTCTCACCATTGAGGCTCGACTCAAGCCTCAGCCCATCTATTCTGCCCTTGAAACCTATGGGATGCAGGTTGTCGGCCCTCACATAGAGGTCGCCAGTCATAACAGGCTTACGTTGTTTTTTACCTTCTTGGGGCTGGATGTGTATGCACAGGATGCGCCTCCCATCCTGGTCAGCCTGTGCGGTGATGCTGGTCTGGTACAAGTCCTCATAGTTGTATCGGTTGCGGAAACGCTTCTGATTGAGCGGTATGATAGTCTCTTGCCAAAACGCTTCGTCCTTTATCATGGGAGCAAGTGACAGGCAGGCATGGATGTTGGAGAAGTCCAGCGCCAACTTGCGCTCATTGCTTTTCTTGTGAAACATGCGTCCTGCCATGAACTCCACCTGGCGCAGATTGTTGGCACTGCTGGCTGTGAAGTAAGCCTCGGCCATCTCCACGGCATCGTCCATGCGGTAGGTCTGGCGCATATAATAATAGGTATAGACATTCTTGTGTGCCTGGTAGTCGGCCTCCATCTGCTGCACTACCTGCTTGAGGATGTTTCCCGAAGCCACCACCGTCACCTCGCGCATCTCAGTCGTGGCGGGTGTGAGGCGCAGAGTGCGTGGCAGGTCGGCAGCCTTCAGCCTCACGCGCTGGTAGCCCATGCATGTGATGGTGAGCACCTCCTGGGGGTGCGCGTCAATGCTGAATTGACCCTCGGAGTTGGCCACCGTGCCCCGCCCCTCGCAGATATATATTTGCGTGAAGGGCAACTCCTCGCCCGTCTCGGCATCAACCACCCTGCTGGTAAAGGTCTCCTGGCTCCATGCCATGAGGGAGGACAGAAACAGGAAAAGTATTGTAAGGTACTTCCTTGTCATGGATAGGTAGATTTAACAGAGGTAATATGGAAATAGAACTACATTCCTTTTGTGTTTCGTAGTGATTCGGGAACCATTCCGCCTCCATGAATATTGCCATAGCGTGTGGCAACCTCCTCCTCGTGATTTTTTTCGTTTATTTTGTGGTAAGTGTATTGTCCTTCTATTGCGATGCCATACATCCCTACCCAGTGTGCAGATACATATTTGATTTTTATGTCAAAATACAAATCAACTCTGTACTCAACAGAAATAGCTTTTGCGGTTATCGCAGCTCCGCCAAATCCTCCTATATATCCTGAAGTCCAACTCACTTGTACACCAACATTTATGGGGTCTCCTCCATATAGAATTATTTCTCCAGCTCTCACCTTGGCTCCTCCTGGCTCTGGGCTTCCTCCTATGTAACTTCCGCTGCCACATCCACAGCCGTAGCCACTACCAGAGCCAGTCATCATTGTGCCGAACTCTTCGTCTGCGAGCCAGTCCATCATGGAGCGGTCATTGACTGCATGTAGATTCATGTCTTTTGTTTTCATAATCTTTGTGTGTTATTAGGGTGTTTGATATTTATAATTCCGTTATAAGCAAGGTATGTGGCTTCTTTCATAATGTAATTCGCCAGTGTTTTTGGCTGCTTCTGCAGCCTACGGGAAAAGCATTGCCTTAGTTTGTAACACAAATCACCGTAAGTGCATTCTCTTTCTCCAAGGATGGTAAGTGCGTTCCTCCCTAACTCACTTATGGGAATAATCTTGTTCTTGTATTTGTCTATTCCTGGTAAGATGACAGCCGCGCATAATCTTTCCTCTGTGTACTTGCGAGTGAATAATTGGGAAAAATGCCCCGCTCCCATACTCTTTTCATCACTCGTGAAGTCATATACATGGCATAATGGATTTTGTACCACTATATAGCATTTCTGCTCTATTTTCTCCTCGTTTACAAAGTCAAAGAAGCGAGAATTGGCCTTCTCTTGCTCTATAACCTTTTCTTTTGGTATGCTTTCAAGTAACGACTCCTTCTCTGTTATGAACTTCTCAAATCCATCCTCTTGCTTTCCAGTATCCCTCCTGTTGGAAATGCTTGGGGGCATTGCCAGACGCACATGGTTTAGAGGGAACAATTTGACAATGCGCTCAAAATATTCAGGGAAATAAGTCAGCAGAATCCTTTCCAATGCATAGCATACTGCTTTGCTTCCTTTATGTCCACCGAGAATATGGAAGAAATTCTTGTTCTCGAAATCTGTAAGGTTGCAGAACTCGTGGCTCATGTAACCCTCGTCACGCATAGGACGCCCAATAGTTGCAACCTCCTTGCTTTGTAAGTCTGCCAGTACGGCAAACAAGACTTGCTCAAAAAGTATGTTACATTCTTCCCAAGCATATTCCTTGGATGCGTCATTCATCTGATTCGTATCAAGGAAGTTGAATGCTTGATGACAGAAGTCCTTGATGAATGCTATGTCATGCCCACCGAAAATGCCCATATTATACGATGCGATATTCTGTTTTCCCAGGGATGCTTGTATGCATTCGGGCAAGCGTATTTCTGGATGCCTCAGTATGCGTTCCATCATACTTCGGTAGTATCCAGTACCAATTTCCCTGTTTTGCGTGATGAGAGATGCCGATAGGACCTGTTCTGATATAGATTTGGGGAAATACATGTCTCCGTCAACGTGCAAGAAAGGCTCTTCCTGTATGGAGTAGGTCTTTATCTTAGCGTAAGCCCAGTGCACAGGTAGGCATAAATTATCATCATATACAACATGGACTTTAGTGTATGGCAGATGTAACCTTTCTATTAAAACTTCGTACCCTCTCCTGTCTGTGTATAACTCCACATGGCTATAGTGCTTGCGCAGTGAGCAACAACTCAATGTCCATGACATCAAATTATGCTCAGCCGTAGGCCATCCGTATGTTTTTTCCAGTGGGGAGTGTCCTCCGCTCCAAAATGTCTGCACTATTCTCATGGCGTGCTCCGTTTTTAGTGTGTTGCAAATGTAGTGATTAGTTCGGATACTACAAAGCGTCTTCTCTGATAATTTTGTGCTTGCTCGCTATTATTTCTCAAATTCGCATTTCTCGGGGAGAATTTCATCCAATCGGCTGTTTAACAATATTCTACCTTCACGGAATGAATCGTGGTACTCATCGTTGAGGACGATGACATCAGAATCTTGAAAAGTCAGAGAGGTAATGTCATTGGAGTTATACAGTCCGCAATATTTGGTCTTGACCCCTTTTGATGTGAGCAGCCCTCTCTTGTACAAGTATAAAAGAAATATTTGCCATGTCACATCGTCTCTACTGCGGAATCTGGAGCAGAACCTGGGCAAGTCCAGCGCGTGTGCATTCAATAACTCCAAATCGTATGACTTCAGGTGTGGTACCAGAGCGTGGTCACAGTATGGCATAATATATCCTGAGTCGCTTTTATACACGAGCCATTTGTCAATCAGTTCGTTGGAGTTGAGTATGCTGCTTGTGTATAGGCAATGGGGAAAATACCGCATCTCTAACTTAACGCTTATGCCATTACCAGTAAAAAAGTCTTCCTCCTTTACGTCTTTGACTACGACATAATCATCACATCCGTAGATGAAGCGTTGCCCCAATTCTTTTATCCTAGGTATGAATAGGTCTATGACATTGGAGTTAAAGGTAGGAAGCACTTCGTGAGGGATGAATTCGGAATGCCGAACAATATGAAGGCGCGGATTATCCGTGCATAGCCACTGCGGAATTTGTCCTTGGCTGTCGGAGAGAATGAGGAAAATTCGGTTCGTCCAGGGCATGTGCTTACAGATTCCTCGTAGTGAATAACGTAGAGTGTCCCAGTCCCTGAAACGCGTGGCACTGTTGGCCCACGAAATCTTTCCGTCAAAGAATCTGAGAAAATCCATCCCCCATTCTTTGTCGTCTCCGTTGACAAATGATGTTACATAGTCTATGTTCATGTCTCCTCTCTTATTTGGACGTTATACGAATTTAGTATGTGGCAGAAGGTTGTTCCTACTTGTAGCTTTCGCTTCCTGCCCCGTTCTCTCTCATCAGCCGTTGCTCGGCCTTGGTGGGCAGGATGATGTTTTTCTGCCACCATGCCGCGTCCTTGCGTGTGTGTTGGATGGCCGTGATGAGGTTGGGGGAGCGGTTGCATGGGATGCTTTTGACAAAGTCTGGGCTGCCCACGTCGTAGGTTACGGTCTGGCAGTCGATGCCCCTGCTCTTGAGTCGTGTGGAGACACTTGCAACCTTGTTGTAGCCCAGCGCGTGACTGTAAGTGATGCCTATGTCAATGACTGCCTTGGCGGTACGGATCTTGCCGTCAATGTTCGACTCCAGCCTCAAGCCCTTTATCTTGCCTTTGAAGCCTATGGGGCGCAGACTGTCAGTTTCCACATAGAGGTCACCGCTCATCATGGGCTTATGCTGCTTCTTTCCCTTGGTGGGCTGGATGTGTATGCACAGGATGCGCCTCCCATTCTGCTCGACCTGCGGGGTGATGCTTATCTGATAGTCATACTCATAGCAATAGTGGCCATGAGAACCGCTCTGGTTGAGCGGGATGACAGTTCCCTGCCAGAAGGGCTCACCCTTTATCATGGGAGCAAGTGACAGGCTGGCATGGATGTTGGAGAAGTCCAGCGCCAACTTGCGCTCATTGCTTTTCTCGTGAAACATGCGTCCTGCCATGAACTCCACCTGGCGCAGATTGTTGGCACAGTTGGCTGTGAAGTATGCTTCGGCCATCTCCACAGCATCGTCCATGCGGTAGGTCTGGCGCATATAATAATAGGTATAGGCTTTCCTGTGTGCCTGGTAGTCGGCCTCCATCTGCAGCACTACCTGCTTGAGGATGTTTTCCGAAGCCACCACCGTCACCTCGCGCATCTCGGTCGTGGCGGGTGTGAGGCGCAGCGTGTGTGGCAGGTCGGCAGCCTTCAGCCTCACGCGCTGGTAGCCCATGCAGGTGATGGTGAGCACCTCCTGGGGGTGTGCGTCAATGCTGAATTGACCCTCGGAGTTGGCCACCGTGCCCCGCCCCTCGCAGATATAGACTTGCGTGAAGGGCAACTCCTCGCCCGTCTCTGCATCCACCACCTGGGCCGAGTATGCCTCTTGTGCCTCTTGGGGAACGCGCGCGCTGCTGGCCTCTGCTGCCTTCCAGCCCTTCTCGGAGGGAACTGGGAAGCGCAGGCCCGCTGATATTCTCGCCTGCGGCATGAGAGCCGGAGCGAGAAACAGAAGGCACCAGCAGACCCTGTACAAGATGCGGGAGGTGTGGTGGCTGTGTGCTCTTGTCATAATGGCTATAGCTTTAGTGTGCTGCAAATATAGGATTTTTGCGCGAGACGTGACAGGGAAAACTCTGGTAAAAAGCGTTTGAAGAGAGTGAAAGACGGTTATTCTGCAAGGGTGTGGCAAGATGCTGTAATGCAGAATAAATATAAGTGTAGAATACATAACTATAGAATTGTTTTCTGTAATAAATGCCTTCTGTTGCTTGATGGACCTGTGTCGCCGTAACTTTGCAGTGCGAAACAAAGGAAATGCAATCACATTCCTGGAGTGACGCAAGCAGAATAATAACGATAACACAAACGAATAAAAGGAGAATACAACTATGGCAACAAATCAGAAACTGCACCTTGAGACTCTGGCACTGCACGTTGGCCAGGAGACCGCCGACCCCGCAAGCGACGCTCGCGCAGTGCCCATCTACCAGACCACCAGTTATGTGTTCCACAACTCGCAGCATGCTGCTGACCGTTTCGGGCTGCGTGACCCGGGCAACATCTATGGTCGCCTGACCAACAGCACCCAGGATGTCTTTGAGCGTCGTGTGGCTGCCCTGGAGGGTGGAGTGGCCGGCCTGGCAGTGGCCAGCGGTGCCGCGGCCGTGACCTATGCCCTGCAGAACGTGCTGCAGAACGGTGACCACATCGTGGCGGCCGACAACCTCTACGGTGGCTCCTTCAATCTCATCACCCACACGCTGAGCACCCAGGGCGTGGAGTACAGCATCGTCAATGTCAACGACCTGCAAGCCCTGGAGGCTGCAATACGCCCCAACACCAAGGTCATCTATGCCGAGACCTTCGGCAACCCCAATAGCGATGTGACCGACCTGGATGCCATAGCCGAGGTGGCACACCGCCACGGCATCCTCTTCATCGTTGACAACACCTTCGCACCGCTGATTATCCGTCCCCTCGAGCATGGGGCCGACGTGGTGGTGCACAGTGCCACCAAGTTCATAGGCGGCCATGGCAGCTCGCTGGGCGGCGTGATAGTAGATGGCGGCAAGTTTGACTTCAAGGCTCATGCCGACAAGTATCCCACCCTGGCCAAGCCCGACCCCTCCTATCAAGGGGCCGTCTTTGCCGATGTGGCAGGCGCGGCCGCCTTTGTGACCCGCATCCGTGCCGTCATCCTGCGCGATACTGGCGCCACCATCTCCCCCTTCAACGCCTGGATACTGCTGCAGGGTGTGGAGAGCCTGCCCCTGCGTATCGAGCGCCATGTGCAGAATGCCCTCAAGGTGGTTGATTACCTGAGCCATCACCCCAGGGTGAAGAGCGTGTCGCACCCCGCCCTGCCCACGCACAAGGACCATGCCCTGTACCAGAAGTACTTCCCCAACGGCGGTGGCAGCATCTTCACCTTTGAGATAGACGGCACCCAGGAGGACGCGTGGAAGTTTATTGACTCGCTGCAGATATTCTCCCTGCTGGCCAATGTGGCCGATGTGAAGTCGCTCGCCATACATCCCTACACCACCACTCACTCGCAGATGAGTCCCGAGGAACTGGCCGAGCAGCACATCACGCCCAGCACCGTGCGCCTGTCGATAGGCGTGGAGCACATCGATGATATCATCGCCGACCTGGACCAGGCATTCAGCAAGCTCTGATATACCATAGCGTCAATACGAAGGCCAGCCGCCCACCCCGCATGGGGCAGGCGGCTGGCCTCATTCTTTGCAGTGCGGTGCGATGGCCAACGCACCGTAGTGTGTTTGTCCCCGCATCGTACAGCCTTGGCCGCATGGCTGAGGCTGGGAAGCAGGGGCTTGCCCTCAATCCCGTATCTCGTAGCCCTTGGTGCAGGTGCCCGACTGGGTGGCGCTGGGCAGGCCCACCTGGGCGCGGATGCTTTCCCCGTGAAGTCAGAATGCCAGGGTGAAGTAGATGACCGAGGCAGGGATGGCCAGCAGGGTGCTGTCGAAGCGGTCAAGCAGTCCGCCATGTCCAGGCAGGATGTGGCTGCTGTCCTTGATGCCCAGCTGACGCTTCACCTGGCTCTCCACCAGGTCGCCCCAGGTGCCCGCGACCACCACCACCAGGGCAAAGCCCAGCCAGGCGGTCAGGCTGTGTCCGGCGGGTATCCACATCCAGCAGGCCACCGAGGCCAGCAGGGTGGCTATGCCGCCTCCCACGCTGCCCACCCACGACTTGCCAGGCGACACGCTGGGAAACAGTTTCCAGGGCAAATAGCGGTGCAGGGTGCTGCCCACCAGGTAGGCTCCTGTGTCATTGACCCATATAAAGATGAAGATGGCCATCGGGAGTTTCCAGCTGTAGCCGTAGCAATCCTTGTCATGGACAGCCAGCAAGGGCAGCATGGCAAATGGCAGAGCCACATACACCTGTGCGGCCAGCATCCCCATCCAGTCCTGCAGGGGATGGCCACTGTGGCGGTACAGTCCCACGATAGGCATGGCCAGCAGCATCAGTCCGTACAGCGCCAGCCAGTGTGGCGCCACTTCGACTCCCATGCTCCACAGCCAGGAAGAGGCCACGAGAACGAAGCCTGCGGTGGCCGAGAGCAGCCCCAGCGTGGAGAGCCCCGCATGGCGGTTCACCACCGTGCAGAACTCCATCAGGGTAGCCCAGGTCACCAGGCCAAAGAACAGGAATGCGGTGACGGAGCCCAGCAGCAGGCTGCCTGCCAGCAGAGCCACATAGGCAATGCCCACGATGGTTCTCAATATGAAATTCCTCATGCCTTGTTGTCCTCTGGTGAATGGTTGGCGGGTGAGTCCTGTCCTCCGTCCTGGCCCTTGTCCTTGTTCTCAGCCTGCCCGTCGGCCTTGGCCTCGTCCAGCAGTTCCTCGGTGCGGCTCACCCAGGGGCGCGGCCCGAAGATGCGCTCCACGTCCTCGGCAAAGACCACCTCGCGGTCAACCAGCAGCTGTGCCAGCCTGGCATGTCCCTCGCTATGCTCGCTGAGCAGTTTCTTCGCCCGCTCATACTGGGCCTCTATCATGTCCTGCACCTCCTGGTCGATGAGCTCGGCCGTGTGCTCCGAGTAGGGCTTCTGGAACGAGTAGTCCTGGCTGTCGTAGTAGCACAGGTTGGGCAGTTGCTTGCCCATGCCCATATAGGCGATCATCCCGTAAGCCTGCTTGGTCACGCGCTCCAGGTCGTTCATGGCTCCGCTGCTCACATGGCCGGTGAAGAGCTCCTCGGCCGCGCGTCCGCCCAGCAGGGCGCACATCTCGTCGAGCATCTGCTCGCGGGTGCTTATCTGCCTCTCCTCGGGCAGGTACCATGCTGCTCCCAGGGCACGTCCACGGGGCACGATGGTCACCTTGACCAGGGGGTTGGCATACTGCAGCAGCCAGCTGATGGTGGCATGCCCAGCCTCGTGCAGGGCGATGGTGCGCTTCTCCTCCACGGTCATCACCTTGGTCTTCTTCTCCAGTCCGCCCACGATGCGGTCCACGGCGGCCAGAAAATGGTCCTTGGTCACCGCAGGTGCCGAGTTGCGCGCGGCTATCAGTGCGGCCTCGTTGCACACGTTGGCAATGTCGGCACCGCTGAATCCGGGTGTCTGGCGGGCCAGGAAGTCAATGTCGAGCGACTGGTCGGTCTTGAGCGGGCGCAGGTGCACCTGGAATATCTCCTTTCGCTCGTTCACATCGGGCAGGTCCACATGTATCTGCCGGTCAAAGCGTCCTGCCCTCAGGAGTGCCTTGTCCAGGATGTCGGCGCGGTTGGTGGCAGCCAGGATGATGACACCGCTGTTGGTGCCGAAGCCGTCCATCTCGGTGAGCAGCTGGTTGAGGGTGTTCTCGCGCTCGTCGTTGGCGCCCATCTGCGCGCCCCTGCTGCGGGCACGTCCCACGGCATCTATCTCGTCGATGAAGATGATGCAGGGAGCCTTCTCCTTGGCCTGGCGGAACAGGTCGCGCACGCGGCTTGCCCCCACGCCCACAAACATCTCCACGAAGTCGCTGCCCGACATGGAGAAGAAGGGCACATCGGCCTCTCCCGCCACAGCCTTGGCCAGCAGCGTCTTGCCCGTTCCTGGAGGGCCCACCAGCAGTGCGCCCTTGGGGATCTTGCCGCCCAGTTGGGTATATTTCTGCGGGTTGCGCAGGAAGTCCACTATCTCGTGCACCTCCTGCTTGGCGCCGGCCAGCCCCGCCACGTCCTTGAAGGTCACCTTGGCTCGCTGGTCTTTCTCCACCAGCTTGGCACGGCTCTTGCCCACGCTGAAGATGCCCATGGGGCCTCCGCCCCCTCCTGCTCCTCCTGTTCCTCGCAGCATGAACATCCAGAAGAGCACAATCAGCACCAGCGGCCCAAAGGACCACAGCACATTGTGCAGCGTGTCGTCGCCCTGCTCATAGGCCACCTCTCCCTGGAAGTGCCCGGCCTGCTGCTGCTGCTCCACGAAGGTGTCGAGCCTGTCCACCGAGGAGAAGTTGGCATCCACATAAGCCTCGGTGCCCGGTTGCACCGCGCTTGTGGGAAACACGTCGCGCACATGCTCTCCCCGCACATACATGCGCAGGGAGCCTTCGCGCTTGTTGGCCACGATGCGCGAGGCATATCCCTTCTCCACATAAGTCTTGAATTGGTCGTAGGTCACCTCCTTGCCCGATGAGGGCAGCAGCGATGGCCCCCCGCTGTTGAGCACCAGCACACCCAGCAGGATGGCTATTCCCAGATACACCCACATGAGGTTGATGGATGGCCGGGGCTTCTTGTTGTTGTCCATAAGTCTATGTTGATTATATGAGTCAATGTGGCGGTGGCGCGCTCAGTCCACGTTGGGTATGCTCACCAGTCCTGCGTCTTCCCACAGGTGCTCGATGTCGTAGAAGGCGCGCTCCTCCTGCAGCATGATGTGCACGATGACGTCGGCATAGTCCATCGCCACCCATCGCGAGTTGCGCAGCCCGTCCACAGCCAGGGGCTTGGCTCCCTGCTCGGTGCGTGCCTTCTCGCTGGCCGAGCGTGTGAGAGCCTGTATCTGTGCGGGCGAGCCGCCAGTGCATATCACAAAGTACTTGCACACCACATCCTCCATGCCAGTGAGGTCCACCACCACGATGTCCTTTCCCTTCTTGTCCTGCAGGCCATCCACGATGGCGGTAACCAGTTTGTCCTTTATCTCCATTAAATATGTATAACTTGTAATAACTAAATTGCATGCAAAGGTAAATATACTTCTTTGAATAAGCAAAGCATTAAATTTTTTTAGCAGAAAGATTTGCCGCGTCGGAAAAAGTGTGTACCTTTGCAGCGCAATTGAGAGATTGCGGAGGTTGATTGGGCTATGGTGTAATGGTAACACTGCAGATTCTGGTCCTGCCTTTCCTGGTTCGAGTCCGGGTAGCCCAACCTTCATCATTCAGGCGAGAGTGTCCCTGGGATGCCGCCAATATCTTCCTGGGCTATGGTGTAATGGTAACACTGCAGATTCTGGTCCTGCCTTTCCTGGTTCGAGTCCGGGTAGCCCAACGGAGTCACAAGAGAGTTGGTCCACTGGCAGACTCTCTTTTTCTTTGTGCCAAGCCTCTTCCCGCTGCCCTGCGTGGGCATC
>JBNMJN010000006.1:0-90842 GCA_050873805.1 Prevotellaceae bacterium
CATCGCCATAGGTGGGCATGATGAAGCCGCTGTGGTACTTGCTGCTGAATGGGAAGAAGCCGTAAGGGATGGCCAGAGGCAGGGGCACGTCCTCGACCACCAGGTATGCGGGACCGAAGATGACGTTCTTGCCAGGGTGCATCTTGGCGCGTGTGAGGCTCAGGTAGAAGTGTGGGTGCTCGGCATCACAGGTGGTGTACTTGCCGTGCTGCACATACATCACGCCGCTGCTGTCGCGCTTGCCGTCGCGGCTCTGCATGAATCCCTCGCCCTCCTGGGTATATACGTTGGAGATGAAAGCCTTGCGCGTCTTGAAGTTATAACTGATGCGGTCGGGCTCATACTCGTCCTCGCCTTGCTTGAAAAGGGGCTTGCCCTGCATCACGCCCACGCTGTCCAGGCGGCCCGATGCGTGTACCAGGCTGCTGTCGAGACTGAGGCTGATGTCATCAGCCGTCAGCTGCAGGTTCTGGTAGCTGACCTGGCTCCCTCCGTAGAGGTGGGCGCGCGAGTTGCCGTAGTCGAATGTGATGGAGTCCTTGGCCGAGTAACTTACCGGCTCGTCCAGCGCCGACTTGCTCTTCCTGGCTGTATCCCTGTCCAGCGAGTCGCGCAGGGTGGTGTCGGGCATGATGGTGTAGGCATGCAGGGGGATGCTGTCGGGGCGCGACCCCAGGGATGTGGAGTCGGCCCGCCGGGACATAGGGGCAGGGGAAACAGCCTTTGGCGCGGACACGGAATCCACGCTCCCCGGCATGGCGTCATGCCGGGCATGGGTGGTGGTAGTGTCTGCGGCGCGTGTACCCTCCTGCATCATCCCTGCCACAGAGGCAGAGGCCATGGGGAGCAGGGTACACAGGGCGATGGCTAAGGCCAGTATTCTTGTCTTCAAGATATGCTTTCTCAAACAGAGTGCAAAAGTACAAAATTCGGCCGAAAGAGCACTGCTTTGTCTCTCCTTTTATATTTTTTTAGAAGCGGCAGCGTGCAGCGTGTGGCCTCACAGCCACCCCCGCCTTGCTGTTTCTCCAGGCTTCGCGATGGCAGGCAGTACGTTTCGCCGCAACGCCAGGCCATAGCCCTAAGGCCCCGCGAAAGCAGCAGGCAGGCGGCCACTGCACCCTGCCAGGCACTCCGAACCTGCAAGACAAGCAAGCCACACCCCACCGGCGCTCAGCCAAAAGCCTGGCAACACCAATAGCGCAGGGCATCGCCCAGGCACTGGCGCTCAGCCGAAGAGCCTGTGCCACCGCTCCATCGCCTCGCCGCACTCTGGCCCGAATTTCCACAGGCTGCGTGCTGCCTCGTCGAAAGTCTTCTCATGCTCGGGGTGACTCTTGCTGAAAAACTTGTCGGCATAGCACACCACCTGCTCCTCCTGAGTCTCGGGCACATAGTCGGCCAGCGGCAGGGGCAGGTGCTGCCTCACTATGGCCTCGCGCGTGATGCCGGTGCCCGTGTGCCGCTCGGCTACCCTGGCATGCCTGGGCAATCCCTCCCGGCGCAGAATCTCACCACCCAGCAGCCCATGGCGTATATAGGGCTCTGTGCCATGGCAGTGTATGCCAGGCGCGTCCACAAGCACGATGCCAATGTCGTGCAGCATGGCAGCCTCCTCCAGGAACTCGCGGTCGAGCCCCAGTTCGGGATGGCTGTCGGCCACCTGCAGGGCTCTCCGTGCCACGTCCCTGCTGTGCCTCAGGAGCAATTGCTCCAGCTCGCTGTTGCCAGCGCAGTAGCGATGGATAATCTCTTCTGTGTCTATCATGCTGCA
The DNA here is from genome assembly GCA_050873805.1 of Prevotellaceae bacterium. Taxonomy (GTDB): domain Bacteria; phylum Bacteroidota; class Bacteroidia; order Bacteroidales; family Bacteroidaceae; genus Physcousia. Next base: position 1,775 of record JBNMJN010000006.1, read on the forward strand.
AAGGTACGCTTTTCGAGAGAAAGCGGAAGGGGGAATGGGAGGAAAAAGAAAGTCCCCGCAGCATGTGTGCTGCGAGGACTCATTGCCTGGTGTGTGACTAGTGGGACTCGAACCCACGACATTCAGAACCACAATCTGACGCTCTAACCAACTGAACTATAGTCACCATGTAGGCGCATCGGAAGTTGCTTCGGCTTCCGTTCCGATTGCGTGTGCAAAGGTACGCCAAATAATCCATCCCCGCAAGCAAACAGGAGATTTTTTTTCTGTATGTCGCACAGAAAAAGTGCCCCAAAGCCTCCATGCAGCCCCCAGAAGCAGCCCCTGACCCACTCCCCAAGGCGGAGGATTCATTGCCTTGAGCCATCGCATTTCTCGCCCGCAACTACTGGGATATTCAATGCAGCGCGGTGCGATCGCCAACGCAGCGCACTGCAATCGCCAACGCAGCGCGGTGCATAAAATGAGTCGGCCCGCTCCAGGATTTGGAGCAGGCCGATTTGCTGGTCTTCGGTTACTGGATGTTGAAGTTGAACGAGCCTTTGGCATCTCCGCTCAGCAAGGCCGATGTGGAGTGGATAGTGCCTGAGTAACTCGTGCTCCCGCCCACGATGCTGCCATCCCACACCTGCACGCCATCCGAACTGTAGTTGTAGGTGGCCGAGAAGCTCACGGTAGCCCTGCCCTCGGCATGCTGCGGAATGACAAAGGTGTGCTGGGGGTCGGCATTGCTTACGCCGTCGTAATTGGTGCGGTACTGCTTGGTGATGGTGCTGTCGGTGAGTCCGCCCTGGCTGTTGCGCACCTGGCAGGTGAGGGTCCAGTTGTAATAGGTGCTGTTGATGTAGCGGCCCTTCTGGTCCTGCACTGCGGTGACACGCACCGAGTCCCCGCCTGCAAACATCTCCCTGTTGGACACCACTGCGCCATTGCGCTCTATCTTGAATCCCTTCCAGGTGGGCGGGCAGGCCGTGTAGTCCTTTTCCTTGCACGATGCCAGTGCCAGGAGTGCGACCGTACCCACGGCCGCGAGTGTCATCTTGCTATTCATTGTCTGATATGATATTACGTTTCTTCAGTTCGGCATAGAGCCTTTGCACAGGCAGCCCCATCACATTGTAGTACGACCCATGCAGGCTGGTCACGCCCACATAGCCTATCCACTCCTGCACGCCATAGGCTCCCGCCTTGTCAAGGGGGGCATAGCGGCGCACATAGTAGTGTATCTCCTCGTCGGTGAGCGCGGCAAAGGTGACGTCCGTCACGGCCGCAAAGGAGGCGCTCCACTCTGTGGTGGCGATGGTCACGCCCGTCACCACCTGGTGGGTCTTGCCCGAGAGCAGCCTGAGCATGTGCTCCGCCTCGGCAGGCGAGGCCGGCTTGCCCAGCACCTGCCCTGCAGTCCACACGATGGTGTCGGCGGTGATGAGCAGTTCGTCCGGCGCCAGGGTGTAGGCCATGGACTTCTCCCGGCTGATGTACTGAGGTATCTCCTCCATGGACAGGTGCTGGGGATAGTCCTCACAGATGCCGTCCTTGACGCGCACCTCAAAGTCAATGTCCAGTCCGCCCAGCAGTTCGCGCCTCCTGGGCGAATTGCTTGCCAGTATTATCTTCTTGCTTGTCCTCATAGTCATTCTGTTTACCAGCCGAAGGCATGCGCCTCGCTCATCCACTTGCCCTGCGCGCGCAGCACCTGTTCCACCACATCCCTGCCACATCCGCAGCCACCGCGCAGATGGCTCACATAGAGGCTCGCGTCGCGTATCTCGGGAGCCGCGTCGGCAGGGCAGCAGGGGCATCCGCACAGGCGCATCACGGGATAGTCGGGGATGTCATCGCCCATGTAGAGCACCTCGTCATCGGCAAGCGAGTGGCGGCGAAGCAGGTCGCGGTAGGTGTCTATCTTGTTGGCGCAGCCCAGGTGAACCTCCTGCACGCCCAGTCCCTGGTAGCGCACCCTGATGGACTCCACGCCCGCCCCGGTGATGATGCCCACCAGCAGGCCGCTCTTGACGGCCAGCTGCAGGGCATAGCCGTCCTTGATGTTGACCGTGCGCAGGGGCGTGCCCTGGGCATCCATTGTGATGGTCTCGGCACTCAGCACCCCGTCCACGTCAAAGAGCAGTGCCTTGATTTTCCTTAAATCGTAGTTTATCATTGTGAATATAGTTGCTCAGGAGCGTATATACCTGCCGCATCTCCTCGTCGGGCAGCAGGGCGCGCTGCGCGTCCATGACCTCTGTGTCCCAGCGCACGGCAGGCCCCGTCTGCGCCTCGTGAGGCACGAGGTCGTGCACCTTGGCGGCCGTCTCGTCTATCAGGGGCAGCAGCACCTCAAAGGGGATGCCCTCACGCTGCAGCAGGCGGTGGGCCATGGAGTACATGGCATTGGTGAAATTGGAGCAGAACACGGCAGCCAGGTGGATGCTTCGCCTGCGCGGGGAGTCGAGCTCATGCACATCCCGGCTCACCGAGGAGGCCACCTCACGCAGCAGGGGCAGGTCGCTGTCGCTCTCGATGAAGAGCGGCACGCGGGCAAAGTCAATCTGCCTTGCGCGGGAGAGGGTCTGCAGGGGATAGAGCACCCCACGCCTGCGCTGCGGCAGCACGTCCATGGGCACGCTGCCTGCGGTGTGCACCACCAGGCCCGCTACGCTGGCCAGCTCGGCCGCCACCTGCGGGATGCAGCGGTCCGACACGGCTATTATATAGATGTCGGCATCCTGGGGGACGGGGGCCACACGCGTCCTGCCTCCCACGGCGATGACCTCATGCCCGGCCTGGCGCAAGGCCTGGCCCAGGCGGGTGGCCACGTTGCCCCGGCCTATCAGTACCGCCCGGTATGCACGCGCTCCCATTTCAGGCGGTCTTCGTTCTGGGGCTTGCGCTCCATACCCTTGTGCCCCACGGCCACCAGGCAGCACACGCCATGTCCCTGGGGAATGCCCAGCAGGTCGCGCACGACCTGCTCAGAGTCCTGTCCGTCACTGGTCTTGCGCCCGCGCACCTGTACCCAGCATGCCCCCAGGCCCAGGTCCTCGGCCTGGAGGAGCAGGCAGGTGGCCGCCACCGAGGCATCCTCCACCCACACCTCGCTGAGCGAGGGGTCGGCCAGGACAGCGATGACCAGCGGCGCGCCAGCCACAAAGTCGGTGCCCATGGCCTTGCAGCGGCTCAACGCCTGTATGGTGGAGGGGTCATCGACCACCACAAACTCGTAACTGTGCATGCCCTTGCTGCTGGGAGCCATCAGGGCGGCACGCATCAACTGGCGCACCTCGTCGGCACTCACTTTCTCATCGGTGAACTTGCGGTGCGAGCGTCGCACGGCAAGCAACTGGCTTATACTGTCCATAGCTTCGTCGTCTTCTGAATATTCAGTCTGCAAGCGCAAAGTTATGAAAAAGTTGGGCTGGGATATACAAAAAGGCTGCTCTTTTGCGTTTATTAAGTAATGAGACGCAACCTTCTATTCCTATATATATATGTATTCGCCCCTCTCCTGTGCCTGGCGCAGGGCGTGGTGGCCGACACGGCGCGTGTGCACCTGAAGGGGCGCGTGGTGGACGAGGACGGCGAGCCCGTGTCGCTGTGCATGGTGAGCGCAGGAGGTGGAAGTGCCACCACGGCCAACATGGACGGGCAGTACACCCTCACATTTCACACAGCCGACAGCGTGGTCATCACCTACCGCATGATGGGCTACGAGGAGAAGAAGCGGGTGCTCAAGAAGCCGCAAGGAAGGCTCACGCTGAACGTCATCATGCGCAGCCGCAGCAAGGAGATGGCCGAGGTGGTGGTAAGCGACTCGCGCAGGCAAATGGGCTCCACGCAGGAACTCAGCACCAAGGACCTGAAGCGCATGCCCAGCACCACGGGCAACGCGGTGGAGGAATTGGTGGCCACACAGGCAGGGGTGAGCACGCACAGCGAGCTGTCGAGCCAGTACAACGTGCGTGGAGGCTCGTTTGACGAGAACTGTGTGTATATCAACGGTGTGGAGGTGTACCGGCCGCTGCTCATCAGCAGCGGGCAGCAGGAGGGGCTCTCGGTCATCAACAGCGACATGGTGGAGAAGGTGAACTTCAGCGCGGGCAGCTTCGAGGCCAAGTATGGCGACCGCATGAGCAGCGTGCTCGACATCACCTATGCCCGCCCCAAGAGGGCCGAGGCCAGCGTGCAGGCCAGTCTGCTGGGCACCAATGTGTACGCAGGATATGGCAACAAGCGGTTCTCCTTCAGCAACAGCGTGCGCTACAAGACCAATCAGTACATGCTGGGAAGCCTGGAGACCAAGGGCGAGTACAAGCCACGCTTCCTCGACTATCAGGCATATGCCTGCTGGACACCTGGCAAGGACTGGACCATCGACGGCATCGGATACATCAGCCAGAACAAGTACAACTTCCAGCCAGCAAGCCGCGAGACCAAGTTTGGCACGCTGGAGGACGTGAAGAGCTTCAAGGTGTACTTCGACGGACAGGAGCGCGACCTCTTCCGCACACTCTTCGGCACGCTCAAGGTGGCGCGCAGGGCAGGCAAGGCAGGGCGGCTGAGCCTGTCGGCCTCGGCATTCAGCACCAGGGAGAAGGAGGCTTACGACATACAGGGACAGTACTGGCTCAACGAGACCAACGGCGACGAGCAACTGGGCGTGGGCACCTACATGGAGCACGCGCGCAACTTCCTGCACAGCAACTCGGCCACGGCCAAGGCGGCCTATGAGTACCAGGCGGGCAAGCACGACGTGCAGGCGGGACTGGGCTGGAGGCACGAGCGCATCAGCGAGGAAAGCCGTGAGTGGGAATACAGGGACAGCAGCGGCTACAGCGTCCCGCACACAGGCAGCGAGCTGCACGTCATCTATAACCTGAAGGGCAGCAACAAGGTCAACTCCAGCCACACCGAGCTCTACGCACAGGACACTTACCGCACAGCAGGCAAGGTGGGCACCCTGAGCGTGAACTACGGCGCGAGGCTCAGCCACTGGACGTGGAACGGCGAGTGGCTGTTCAGTCCCAGGGCCAGCCTGGGCTATGTGCCTGCCGCCAACGAGGCATTCACCTTCCGACTGGCCACTGGCCTCTACTACCAGCGACCCTTCTACAAGGAACTGCGCGACACGGTGACCGCCAACGGCAACACCACCGTGCAGCTCAACAAGGGCATCAAGTCGCAACGCTCGTTCCAGGTACTGGCGGCCATGGAATACAAGTTCAAGCTGGCCGGACGCCCCTTCAAATTCTCCACCGAACTGTACTACAAGGCCCAGAGCAGGCTCAACCCCTACAATGTGGACAACGTCAAGATAGTGTATTATGGCAGCAACTGCGCCACGGGCTATGTGGTGGGGGCCGACTTCAAGCTCTTTGGCGAGTTTGTCCCAGGCACCGACTCCTGGATAAGCTTCGGACTGATGAAGGCGCAGATGAGGCTCAACGGCAAGAGCATACCGCAGCCCACCGACCAGCGATACAACATCAACTTCTTCTTCAGCGACTACTTCCCAGGCACCACACGCTGGAAGATGAACCTGAAGGCTTGCTTTGCCGATGGCTTGCCCTTTGGCCCCCCACACACCGGACTGGAGCGCAACGTGTTCCGCGCCCCTGCCTACAAGCGTGTGGACATAGGCATGAACTACCGGCTGCTGGACAACGAGGACCGGCACATGCGGCACGATGTGGTGAGGAACATATGGCTCGGGCTCGACTGCTTCAACATCTTCGGCCTCAACAACGTCAGTGGCTACTACTGGGTCACCGATGTGAGCAACCACCAGTATGCCGTGCCCAATTACCTCACAGGACGCATGGTCAACGCACGAGTGCTGGTGGAATTTTAGAAAAAACGCGCCTCGACGCTTGCCATAAGCAGTTTATTCTGTAACTTTGTGGAAGCGCAACAGCCCGAGAGGCATGCCTCCAGGCACCGCGCACGACATAGTAAACATCAAACAAACCAACTAAAAACAAAGAGTTATGAAGATTTCACGTATTGAGCACCTGGGCATTGCCGTGCAGAGTATAGATGCCGTGCTGCCCTACTTCCGCGACGTACTGGGACTGGAAGTGTATAAGGAAGAGGTCGTAGAGGACCAGAAGGTGAAGACGGCCTTTCTGAAGGTGGGCGAGGTGAAGCTTGAGCTGCTGGAGCCTACATGCCCCGAGAGCACCGTGCAGAAGTACCTCGACAACGGTGGACGTGGTGTGCACCATGTGGCATTCAAGGTGGAGGACGGTGTCAAGGAAGCTCTCGCCATGTGCGATGAGAAAGGCATACGCCTCATAGACAAGGCCCCACGCCAGGGCGCCGATGGCCTGCACATCGCGTTCCTCCATCCCAAGAGCACATGTGGCATCCTGACCGAGCTATGCGAGGAATAACCAGGACACTCACAGTGGCCGGAGCCATGCTTGTGGCCAGCGTGCTCAGCGGCACACACACGGCCAGCGCGCAGGGCAGGCTCACCCCCGAGAACCAGCTCATCAGCCTGCGACACATCATGGAGCAGGCACAGACCGAGCAGGAGAAGGAGTCGGCCATGACACTCATCGGCCAGACCGGCACCCTGCAAGCCCTGTACTACGCAGGCACATACCTCCAGGACAGGCAAGTGGCCGAGGAGGCTGCCGAGGCCATCGTGGCCATCGCGCTCAAGCATCCCGAATACAACGGCGACGAGACACGCCGCCTGGTGAAGCAGTCGCTCAAGCACCTGGACAAGAGGGAGCGCAAGAGCGCACAGCAATGGCTCGAGAAGGCCGACCCCAACGAGAAGGGGTTTGTGAGCCTCTTCAATGGCAAGGACCTCACAGGCTGGAAGGGACTGGTGGAGAACCCCATCGCGCGAGCCAAGATGACTGCCGACCAGCTGAAGCAGAAGCAAGAGAAGGCCGACGAGGCCATGCGCAACGACTGGAAGGTGGAGGACGGGCTGCTCGTGTATGTGGGTCACGGATTTGACAACCTGTGCTCGGAGAAGGCTTACGGCGACTTCGAGATGACCGTTGACTGGTGTCTGGACCCCAATGGCGAGGAACCAGACGCAGGCGTATATCTGCGTGGCACACCCCAGGTACAGATATGGGACATACGACGCACCAACGTGGGAGCACAGGTGGGCTCGGGCGGACTCTACAACAACCAGAAGCACCGCAGCACCCCCACCAGCGTGGAGGACAACAAGCTGGGCGAATGGAATACCTTCTATATCAAGATGGTGGGCGACAAGGTCACGGTGAGACTCAATGGCGTGACCGTCGTGGACAACGTGACACTGGAGAACTACTGGGACCGCAGCCTGCCCATCTTCCCGCGTGAGCAGATTGAGATGCAGGCTCATGGCAGCAAGGTGTATTTCCGCGACATATTCCTGAGGGAACTCTGACACACAGGCTACATCCATGCAGGCCACCCGCCTGCGTGGCGCACTACAGCAACAAGGCCAGGACATGCCACCCGCATGTGCCTGGCCTTGCTGCTGTAGGCCATCACGCATGGCCATGCCCGGGGTGCCTGTACACCACTTCCCATCAACAGGAAAGACGCTCATTGCGGCCATCGAGATGCCCAGGCTCCAATGGCGAGCAAACTTGCCCCAACAGAGAATGCCCCTTCTTGCTGCAGCAGCCACTCCTCCCGCGAGACCAGCAAGCGTATATGGTGGCTCACGCGCTTGCATAGCTCAAGAAAAACAGGTAACTTTGCGTGTATATGTACCTAAGAACGACATAACAAAGATGAAGGAAAGACGACAACAGTTACTGGCCGTCATGGCGGCGGCAATGCTGGCCACACCGTGCGCCGGACAGAAGATGAGGGTGGAGAACCTGCGTGTGGAGCACATGGAGAACCCCCAAGTGGTGGATGACACGCAGCCCAGGCTCTCGTGGACCAACACTCCACGCAGCGCGAAAGCACGCGGGCTCAGGCAGACGGCTTACCGCATTGTGGTAGCCTCCAGCCTGAAGAAGCTCAAGCAGGGCAACTATGACCTGTGGGACAGCGGACGGCAGGAGTCCGACGCCTCGGACCTCGTGGCCTACCAGGGCACTCCCCTCGCTTCGGCACAGGACTGCTACTGGATGGTGCAGACGTGGGACCAGGACGGCAAACCCTCAGCATGGAGCAAGCCAGCCCACTGGGGGATGGGACTCCTGCAGCCCGGGGAATGGAAGGCGCAGTGGATTGACCCCGTGCAGGAGGGCGCTGGGGCTCCCTTGCTGCGCAAGCGGTTTGACACACGCGGCAAGGTGCGGCAAGCCAAGGTGTTTGTGTGCGGACTGGGCTACTTCGAACTGTATGTCAACGGACACCGCATCGGCAACGACCTGCTGGTGCCCAACATGACCGACTACACCGAGCGGCATGACCTGGACAAAGGGCCTATTGCCATCGAGGGCAATATGGCAGGACACCGTGTGATGTACCTTGCCTATGACGTGACCAGGCAACTGCAGGAGGGGGAGAACGCGCTGGGCGTAATCCTGGGCAACGGCTTCTACAGCCCTGTCAACCACAACATTCCCCTCTCGCGCTTCGGCGACAAGTGCCTGCGACTGCAGATGCTGGTGACCTACGAGGACGGCACCACCGACTGTGTGGTGAGCGACGGCACCTGGCAAAGCAGGCCATCGGCCATCACCTACAACAGCGTGCATGGTGGCGAACTGTACAATGCCAACCTGGAGACTCCGCTGTGGGCCACCACGCAGGACACCAGCGAGGGCTGGCACAGCGTGAAGTGCGTGGAGGGCCCCGCTGCCGAGATGAGCGCGCACACGGCACCCACCGACAAGGTCACCGAGGTGCTCAAGCCCATCAGCCTGCACCAGCGCGAGGATGGGGCATGGGTGGTGGACTTCGGCAAGGAGATTGCCGGATGGCTGCACCTGCGCGGACTCAAGGGCGAGAAGGGCGACACGCTGAAGGTCGATTACCTGAGCGAGTCGGTCCAGGGCAACATGCGCTATGTGATGAACGGCAGCGGCAAGGAGGATTACGCGCCACGCTTCACCTGGTTTGTGTTCAGCAAGGCCGTGATATCGGGCATCAAGGAACTCTCCAGCAAGAACCTGACCGCCGAGGCCGTGAACACCGATGTGGCAAGGGCGGCCGACTTCCACACCACAGACACCCTCTTCAACCGCATCAACGAGATATGGCAACGCTCACAGCTCGACAACATGCACGGCGGAATAGCCAGCGACTGCCCGCACCGCGAGCGTCTGCCCTACACGGGCGATGGCGAGGCGGCCTGCCTGACGGTGATGTGCAACTTCGATGCCGCAGCCTTTTACCAGAAGTGGATACGCGACGTGCGCGACGCACAGAACAAGGAGACGGGCTATGTGCCCAACTCCGCGCCCTGGGAGCCAACTGCCGGAGGCGGTGTGGGCTGGGGCGCGGCCATGAACACCATGCCCTGGGAGTACTATGTGCAGTATGGCGACCGCAAGATACTGGAGGACAACTTCCCGGCCATGAAGCACCAGGTGGAGTACATGACCACCTGGCTGCAGCCCGACGGCACCATGAAACAGCAACTGGGCAGCCTGGGCGACCCCAACCCCAACTACTGGCTGTGCCTGGGTGACTGGTGTCCGCCCTATGCCGTACCGCTGGAGGAACTGGTACACACCTTCTTCCTGTGGCTCTGCAGCGACTACACCGCACGCGCAGCAGAGGTCCTGGGCGAGGAGGCCGACGCACACACTTTCCGCGCGCTGGCCAACCGCACCCGCGACGCATTCCACAAGAAGTACTACAATGCCGAGGCGGGCTCCTATGGCGACAACGGCTGCAACATCTTTGCACTGGTGATGGGCGGCATGCCCGAAGCACAGCGCAAGCGCGTGGTAGAGGCTCTGCGCAAGGAGATAGCCGAGACCCACGACGGACACATCAACACGGGATTCCTCGCCACCAAGTTCTTCTTTGAGACGCTGACCGACAACGGCCTGCACGACATCGCCGTGGCAGCCATGAGGAAAGAGGACTTCCCAAGCTACGGGCACTGGATCAAGCAGGGTGCCACCACCACCTGGGAGCAGTGGGATGGGCAGAACTCACACAACCATCCCATGTTCGGTGGCGGGCTCACATGGTTCTACCGCCGGCTGGCTGGCATCAGCGCCGACCCCGCAGAGCCTGGATTCAGGCATATCATCCTGCGCCCCTACCCCGTGGAAGGGCTTGACAACGTGCACTACAGTTACCGCACGCCCTACGGCACCGTGCTCTCCGACCTCACGCAGACCGCCGATGGGAGCACCCTCAAGGTGACCATCCCTGTGGGCAGCCATGCCACGCTGTACCTGCCCACCGCACAGAAGGGCAACATCAGCGAGAGCGGGAAGCCCCTGCGCGAGGCCACGGGAGTGACCATGAAGGGTGGCGAGGACGGACGCACCGTGCTGGGCCTGCAGCAGGGCACCTACACGTTCCGGTACTAACCGGGCCATCCCCTGGCACAGACCTGAGCAAGCACAGCCGTGCGTGCCACACGGCCAGCGGCCCCAGGTGCACAGAGCGTCCACAAGAACGGGAAAGCCCCGCCATGCTATCCACATGGCGGGGCTTCCCCGTCTTATTGCCACAGCGCGGTCTCCGCTGTCATGGTGGCGGCCACTGGCTATTCACAGGGTAAGCCTCCAGTCCCAGGCTGGCCGCCAAAGGCTGGAGGCTCCCCCCCCCAGCACACTTATCCCGGAAGAATATCCAGGACGCTGCGGGTCACCTGACCCTGTTGTCCTCGGGAAACACCACTGTGGGCTTGAAGGTCTTGGCCTCCTCAAAGTCCATGAGAGCATAGGAGATGATAATCACCTCGTCGCCCACCTGCACCTTGCGTGCAGCCGCCCCGTTGAGGCAGATACAGCCCGAGCCCCGCTCACCCTTGATGATGTAGGTCTCCAGGCGCTCCCCGTTGTTGTTGTCCACTATCTGCACCTTCTCGCCCGCAATCATGCCAGCCGCGTCCATCAGGTCCTCGTCGATGGTGATGCTGCCCATGTAGTGCAAGTTGGCCTCGGTGACCCTCACGCAATGAAGTTTTGACTTCAGCACTTCTATCATCATGGCAGTCCCTGGTTTACTTGTAACGGATGTGGTCGATAAGGCGTATGGGCTGCGCCCCGCAGAACACGGTGATGCATCCCACCACACTCTGGCTGTCATCCCACGAGGCCACATCGGCCAGCGTGTCGCCATCCACGATGCTGAAATACTGCACCTCCAGTCCGTCCACCGCGTTGATATGGCTCACCACATAGTCGTGTGTGCCAGCCACATCCAGTCCCTGCGCCTTGCTCTCCTGCATGACGCGGTAGATGTTGGCGGCGATGGCCCGCTCGCTGTCGGTAAGCAGGGTGTTCCTGCTGCTCATGGCCAGGCCGCTCTCCTCCCTCACCACGGGGCAGGGCACTATCTGCAGCTTGAAGCCAAGGTCATCCACCATGCGCCTTATGACGGCAATCTGCTGGTAGTCCTTCTCTCCGAAGTATGCCCTGTCGGGCTGCACATACGAGAAGAGCTTGCTCACTATCTGGCACACCCCGTTGAAGTGCCCGGGGCGCATGGCTCCCTCCATCACGCTGTCGGTGGGAGGATAACTGAAATGGCGCGTGTCGGGCTCGGGGTAAATCTCCTCCACACTGGGCGCAAAGGCTATGGTGGCCCCGTACTGCTCCAGCAGCCGGCAGTCGGCCTCCAGTGTGCGGGGGTACTTGGCCAGGTCTGTCTTGTCGTTGAACTGTGTGGGATTGAGGAAGATGCTCACCACCGTGGCATCATTCTCCTGTACGCTTCGCCTCACCAGCGAGGCATGACCCTCATGCAAGGCTCCCATGGTGGGCACCAGTCCCACGGTGGCTCCCTCGCGGGAGCGCAGCTGCTGGAGTTCCGCTTGCAGTTGGGCAATTGTGTGAACTACTTTCATTTCTCTATTTACATTCAGTACGCCAAGCCTGCCAGCCGCCTCCCCTGCCCCGCTGCGGGCAGGCAGTCGCGGCCACGCACAGCGCGGCATATTCACATGAAGTCAAAAAAACGATGCAAAGTAACACAGAAAAACAGAAACAGGAAAAGGTTTTCCCGAAATAATCACCGCCATGTGCAAAATCGCGCGGCCAGGAACGTCTCCAAGTGGCAATTTCTTCGTACCTTTGTACATTATATAAATAGAGAGCAATGATAAAAGCGAAAAAGATCTTGTTTATCACTCAGGAAATGACCCCTTACGTTTCCGAATCCGCCCTGGCCACACTGGGCCGTAAAGTTCCCCAGGCCACGCAGGAGTGCAAGAAGGAGATACGCACGTTCATGCCCAAGTGGGGGCACATCAACGAGCGGCGCAACCAGCTCCACGAAGTGATACGCCTGAGCGGCATGAACCTGGTGGTGGACGACACCGACCATACCCTGGTCATCAAGGTGGCGAGCATCCCCTCGGCACGCATGCAGGTCTATTTCATCGACAATGACGACTTCTTCACCAAGAGAAAGATGGCGCGCGACGACAAGGGCGTGGAATACAAGGACAACGCCGAGCGTGCGGCCTTCTTTGCACGCGGTGTGCTCGAGACCGTCAAGAAGCTGCGCTGGACTCCCGATGTGATACACTGCCAGGGATGGATGTCAAGCTTCATCCCCGTATATCTGAAGAAAGCCTACAACGACGAGCCCTCGTTCCGCGACTGCCGCATCGTCTTCACCCCTGCCGACGAGGAGCTGAAGGCTCCCCTGCCCGACAACATCAACGGCATACTGGACTTCAACGGCATCACGCCCGAGGCACTCGAAGGCATCGATGACACCCAGGACATGCAGACACTCAACCGCCTGGGCATGAAGTTTGCCGACGGCATCATGGCCCTGGGCACCGACGCCACCCTGGTAGAGTATGCCAAGCAGACAGGCAAGCCCCTGCTCACTGCCGAGAACCCCGAAGACTTCTGCACCACAGCCCCTGCCTTCTTTGACCAGATATGGGCAGAGGGAAAAGTTGAAACCCCCGAAGAAGATGAAGATTAACAGAGCACTGGCCACCCTTACCGCGCTGGCCACACTACTCACCACGGGATGTGACGACACCACATCCACCATAGGCATCCCCTCGGAGGGCGAGGAGATAACCTCCTCGTACGGCACCTTCCAGGTCTATACACGCTCCCAGGCCATGGACTCCGTGCTGGCAGGCAGCACGCGCAGCTACCTGGGCAGCATCGACGACCCCGAGACGGGCACACGCGTCAAGGCGAGCTTTGCCGCGCAGTTCCACACGTTTGAGAACTATGCGTTCCCCAAGCTTGCGCAGATGTTCCCCGCCGACGCGCAGGAGCGTCCCATCGACAGCATCCGATGCGACTCGGTGGAGGTGCGCCTCTACTTCGACAGCTACTACGGGGCCAAGAACGCGCCCCTGAAGTTGGAGATATACCCGCTGGACAAGGACAACGTGCTCAGCGAGGAGGAGGACTACTACACCGACACCAACCTGGAGCAGTTTGTGCTCCCTGGCAGCAAGCCGCTGGCCACCAAGGTGTTCACCCCCGAGGACTACAACCTGGCCGATGCCGAGCGCAACAGCGTCACGCACAGCGACAACGTGCGCATCCTGCTGCCCGACTCGGTGGGCTCGCAGATTATGAGGGCCTACTACACGCACCCAGAGTACTTCAAGGACTCCTACACCTTCATCCGCAAGCTGCTCCCCGGCTTCCTGTTCAAGATCAGGAGCGGCAACGGCAGCATGCTCAGCATAGAGGCCAGCGCGCTGAACATCCACTTCACCTACTACGACAAGGAGAAGCGCGACTCCACCATGAGCGCGATGGCAAGGTTTGCAGCCACCCCCGAGGTGATACAGAGCACCCAGTTCAGCAACGACAACATGCAGAGCCTGGTGAGCGAGGACGGCTACACCTACCTGAAGACTCCCGCAGGCATCCTCACCGAGGTGCAGTTGCCCATCAACGAGATATACCAGGAGCACAAGGCCGACAGCGTGAGCCGCGCGCAGCTCACCTTCACGCGGTACAACAACACCAGCGCCTCCACCCAAGCCCTGGGTATCCCGCAGTCGCTGCTGATGGTCAGGAAGCAGGAGCTGCACTCGTTCTTCAAGAAGAGGAGCGTGTCCGACTCCAAGTCGTCATACACCACCTCGTACAGCAGCACCTACAACACCTACACCTTCAGCAACATCTGCCGCCTCATCAGCCTGTGCCAGCGCGAAAAGGAGGCAGGCATGAAGCAGGAGGGCCTGAGCGAGGAAGCATGGGAGCAGAAGCATCCCGACTGGAACAAGGTGGTACTGGTGCCCGTGAGCATAAGCACCACCACCGACTCCTATGGCAACACGCACCAGGTGAGTGTGACACACGACATGAGCATGAACAGCGTGCGCCTGGTGGGCGGGCCGCGCAACCCCATCAGCATGCAAGTCATCTACAGCCGCTTCAAGCAGTAAGGCGCCAGCACGCACACATATCCGTGGAGGCGGTCATCCAGCATGGGTGACCGCCTCCGCGCGTTTCCCCCCGACGGGCAATGCCTGCATCACCCCACAGGCAAGCAGGAGTCTTGCCCATGGCAAGCCACCCCACATGGCGGGGCATCGCACCACGCATTTCGTCCAGCCCAGGCTGAACGGTCAACGCATGCCGCCGCATCGGCCAACGCATGCGGGTGTCTTCACCGTCCAGCCCAGGCTGAACGAAAGAGACAAGCCACTGCACCCGCCAACGCACCGCACTGCACCCGCCAACGCACCGCGCTGCACCCGCCAACGCACCGCACTGCACCCGCCAACGCACCGCACTGCACCCGCCAACGCACCGCACTGCACCCGCCAACGCACCGCACTGCCCCAAACACCTGTTCCAGCCGAAAGGAAGGGTGAGCCAATGCGCCTGACAGCAGGCAACGAGCCCAGAGACCTTGCGTATCCGCCCATATAGAAGAACACAGCCGTACCCTCCACATTATATATATACGCACACGCGCGTGACGTACCATTCTTCTCCGCTCCTGCCAAAAGGGTGCCTCGAGCCTGCAAAACGTCCAAAGAGCAGCCGAGAGGAGGAAGAAGGACGAAAGTCATTAGCACAATTTAACAAAATAAATATTCTTGTGTCGGTAAGTGTCACACACTGTAGCGAACTTTGCAATGTCAAACAAAAGAGACACATTACTAACCCTAAAGAGAAAGGAAGCGTTATGAAAACAGAAGCACTCTACATCGGCAAGAAGAACGTGCAGCATCGCACACTGCGTCAAGTGGTACTGGAGTCGAAGGCCATCACCGCCGTGGCCAACCTTTATAGCGCGATACTGGGCGAGAAGGTGAGC
Source organism: Prevotellaceae bacterium (assembly GCA_050873805.1). Classification (GTDB taxonomy): domain Bacteria; phylum Bacteroidota; class Bacteroidia; order Bacteroidales; family Bacteroidaceae; genus Physcousia. The sequence goes on from JBNMJN010000006.1 coordinate 17,132, forward strand.
GCGCTCAAGGCTGTCAAGCTGACCAACGCGCAAGCGGCGACAGCCTCCCTGCTGGTATTCGGAGGCATGTCGCCGCTTGTGGCTGCGCTACTGCTGGCCTGGATGGGCCTGGCAGTGTATCAGTGCAGGGAGTAGGCTCACTTCACGTTGCCCACCCTTATCAGGTACTCGGCTATCTGCACGGCATTGAGAGCCGCGCCCTTCTTGATCTGGTCACCCACCAGCCAGAAGGTGAGGCCATTCTCGTTGGCAAGGTCCTTGCGTATGCGACCCACATACACATCGTCCTTGCCAGCCAGGAACAGGGGCATGGGATACACCTTGTTGGCAGGGTCGTCCATCAGCTGCACGCCCTCGCCCTCCTGGATGGCCTTGGCAAAGGCCTCGGGAGACACTGGCTTCTCCGTCTCGGCCCAGATGGCCTCGGAGTGGCTGCGAAGGCTGGGCACACGCACGCACATGGCCGAGCACTGGGCATCGGTGTGCATAATCTTGCGTGTCTCATTGAACATCTTCATCTCCTCCTTGGTATAGCCATTGTCGGTGAACACGTCTATCTGGGGAATCACATTGTAGGCCAGCTGATAGGCAAACTTATTGACTGTTACCGGCTTGCCATCCAGCACCTCGCGATACTGCTGCTCCAGTTCGGCCATGGCTGCGGCACCGGCGCCACTGGCAGCCTGGTAGGATGCCACATGGATGCGCTTGATGTGGCTCAGCCGCTCCAGGCACTCCAGGGCCACCACCATCATGATTGTGGTGCAGTTGGGGTTTGCGATAATGCCACGGGGACGGCAGAGCGCGTCCTGTGCATTGCACTCGGGCACCACCAGAGGCACATCCTCGTCCATGCGGAATGCCGAGGAGTTGTCAATCATCACCGCTCCATGCTTGGTGATAGTGCCGGCATACTCACGGCTCACACCTGCCCCCGCACTGGTGAAGGCGATGTCAACTCCCTTGAAGTCATCGTTGTGCTGCAGCAGTTTCACCTCCAGTTCCTTGCCACGGAACTTATACTTGGCGCCGGCACTGCGCTGGCTGCCAAACAACAACAACTCATCGGCGGGGAAGTCACGCTCCTCCAGCACTCTCAGGAACTCCTGTCCCACGGCACCGCTGGCACCTACAATTGCTACTCTCATGTACTTATTCGACTAATTGATTTGCCAGCGCAAAATTACTCATTTCCCCACAATAATCAGGTCACAAGGGGGCACAATTCGCCAAAAGGGCGTATCTTTGTGTGAGAATACAACATCAGGATAGCCCACATCATGCCCATCACGCTCGCAAAGCTCGCTTCTGCACAGGCTCTCATCACCGACCCCACATGGATTTTCTTTGTGGTGCTGGGCATCATTCTGCTTGCGCCGCTGCTGCTCAGGCGGCTTCGCATACCCCACATCATAGGGCTCATCCTGGCGGGCATGCTGGTGGGCGAGCATGGCCTGCACCTCCTGAGCCGCGACAGTTCGTTTGAGCTCTTCGGGCAGGTGGGCATCTACTATATCATGTTCCTGGCCGCGCTCGAGCTGGACATGGGCAGCGTGGCCCAATATGGGCGCAGCGGACTGAAGTTTGGGGTGCTCACCTTCCTCATCCCCTTTGTGCTGGGCTGGTGCTCCTGTCACTACCTGCTGCACTACAGCACGCTCACCAGCGTGCTCATGGCCTGCATATTTGCCTCGCACACCCTGGTGAGCTACCCCACCGTGAGCCGTTACGGCATGAGCCGCAACAGCGTGGTGGTCATCAGCGTGGTGGCCACGGCGTTCACCACATTTGCAGCCCTGCTCATCGTGGCCCTGGTGGAGGGAGCCCTGCAGCCCGGGCACTCGGCACTCACCTGGGTGCTGTTTCCCCTGAAGTGTGCAGCGTATGTGGCCTTCGTGCTGGTTGTGTTCCCCAGGCTGGGGCGTTGGTTCCTGCGGCGGTATGACGATGGTGTGATGCAGTATATCTTTATCCTGGCCCTGGTGTTCCTGAGCGCGGCCCTGGCCAAGCTGGCAGGACTGGAGGGGCTGCTGGGCGCATTCCTGGCGGGGCTGGTCATCAACCGCCTCGTGCCGCGCACCAGCCCGCTCATGAACCACCTGGAGTTTGTGGGCAATGCCCTTTTCATCCCCTACTTTCTGATAGGCGTGGGCATGATCATCAATGTGCGCTCGCTGGCCGGGGGCATCGGGAGCCTGTGGCCCATGCTCATCCTGGTGGCCACTGGCATGCTCACCAAGTGGATAGCCTCGGCCATCATGGCATGGCAAAGCGGCTACGACCGCAACGGCATGTGGCTGATGTTCGGACTGACCAATGCACACGCAGCGGGCGCGCTGGCCATCGTGATGATAGGCATCGACCCGCATGTGGGACTGATGAACGAGCAGACGCTCAACGGGACGATGCTGCTCATCCTGTGCAGCTGCGTGGTGAGCGGGCTGGCCACGGGCAAGGGGGCGCGCGCACTGGCGCTCACCGACACCACACCCGACGAGAACCGTGGGTCGTACCACGGCAAGTGCCTGGTGACCTACAGCCAGGAGGACACGGTGAGCGTGATGACCCAGCTGGCCATCCTCATACGCAACCCCTACATACCCGACAGCCTGATGGGGCTCTCGGTAGCCTATGACACCGACAACAACGACGGGGTGGACCGTCACAGGCGCGGACAGAAGTTGCTGGAGAGCGCACAGAAGATAGCGGCTGCGGCCAATGTGCGCATGGCCACGCTCAACCGCATGAGCACCAACATCGCCGGGGGCATCCTGCACACCATCAAGGAGTATGACTGCGGCGAGGTGGTCGTGTGCCTGACCGACCGCACCACGGGCATGCCCAAGTCATCGCTGGGCCCGGTGATAGACAATGTGCTGAGCGGTTCGCACCGCGAGGTGATGGCCGTGAGGGGCATCGTGCCACCCGGCACACTGAGGCGGGTGCTGGTGGTCATCCCGCAGAAGGCGGAGTACGAGGTGGGCTTCTACAAGTGGGTGGAGCATGTGTGCCGCATGGGCGAGCAACTGGACTGCCACCTGGACTTCCGCGCACACCCCGACACGCTGCCCTACATACGCGGCTACATGCAGAACAAGCACTCCAGCCTGCGTGCCGAGTACAGGCCCATGGCTCACTGGAGGGACTGGCTCGCCCTGCAGCAGGAGACGGGCAAGGACACCATGCTCATCGTGGTGACGGCACGCCCGGGCTTCATCTCCTACAGGCCCGAGTTTGACGACCTGCCTCACAAAATCAACAAATACTTCAGTCACACCAGCGTCATGCTGCTGTACCCCGACCAGTGGGGCGACCCGCAGGAGTCCGTGTATGTGTTCACGCCCAACGGATCGGCTGTCACCCGCAGGCCGCGCACGCTCAAGAGCTGGCTCAAACAATTCTTTATCCAATGAACAAGCTGAGACTTTCGGCCCTGGCCACGCTTTGCCTGGCACTGGGCGCATTCATCACCGGCGTGGCACGGGTTCACGCCCAGGACCTTCCACGCACCATACGCACGGGGCTTCAGGACAAGTTCCACGTGCAGGGCATAGCCTACGACCGCGAGCGGGGCTGCATGTACATGTCATTTACCACCAGTCTGCTCAAGGTAGATATGCAGGGGCGGGTGCTGGGCAGCGTGGAGGGACTCACCGGCCACCTGGGCTGCATCTCGCTCAATCCCGACGACGGACGGCTCTATGGCAGCCTGGAGTACAAGCACGATGCCATCGGACAGGGCATCATGGACGGCCTGGGAGGCGTGAGAAACGATGACGAGAACGGATTCTACATAGCCATCTTCGACGTGGCACGCATCAACCGCGAGCACATGAGCGCACAGGAGGTGATGACCTCGGTGTATGTGAAGCCGGCCGTGGATGACTTCAACGCCAAGGTCACCAACCAGGGACGCACGGTGGAGCACCGCTTCGGCTGCTCGGGCATCGATGGTCTCACCCTGGCCCCACGCTGGGGAAAGGACGGAGGACGCAGGATGCTCTATGTGGCCTACGGCATCTACTCGGAGAATGACCGCTCCGACAATGACTACCAGGTGCTGCAATGCTACGACGTGAGCAAACTGAGGAAATACGAGCAGGCACTCAGCCCGCAGAACCTGCACCACAGCGGCCCCAAGAAGGCTTCCCTTACCTATTATATATATACGGGCAACACCAGTTGGGGAGTGCAGAACCTGTGCTACGACAGCCACACAGGGCACATGCTGGCCGCTGTATATACAGGCAAGAAGCCTGGATGGAAGAACTTCGCCCTCTATGTGGCCGACGGCAACCAGAAGGCCACCAAGGAAATCCTGCGCGGTGTGGAACCCAAGACCAGCGGACTGGTGATACCACTGCTGCGCCAGGGAGAGCACGACACGGTGCACGACACCTGGGGATGGAACTTCAAATGGGGAAGCACGGGACTGACCTCGCTGGGCGACGGACGCTTCTATGTGTCGGTAGGCGGGCGAGACAAGGCCACCGGACGGCAGTACTGCGAGGCCCGGCTGTTCCGCTGGGAAAACCAGCACGGACTGGTGCCCGTGGAATAGGAGACGCGACCAGGAACCGGAAGGGCATCCCCCACAACAAGGAAAAAAACAGAATCGTATGCAAGACAACTGCATGATACAGCTACACGGAATCACCAAGAGCTTCGGCTCCCTGCAGGTGCTCAAGGGCATCGACCTGCAAGTGAGCCGTGGGGAGGTGGTGGCCATCGTGGGCCCCAGCGGCGCGGGAAAGACCACGCTGCTGCAAATCATGGGCACACTCGACCGCCCCGACGAGGGCGAGGTCATCATCGACGGGCAGAGCGTGAGCCGGCTCTCGGCCAACAAGTTGGCACACTTCCGCAACAAGAACATCGGCTTCGTGTTCCAGTTTCACCAGCTCCTGCCTGAGTTCACCGCGCTGGAGAACGTGATGATACCCGCCCTGATACGGGGGACGGGCAAGCGGGAGGCAAGGCACAGGGCACAGGAACTGCTTGACTTCATGGGACTGGCCGACCGCGCAGAGCACAAGCCCAGCCAGCTCTCGGGCGGCGAGAAGCAGCGGGTGGCCGTCGCACGCGCCCTGACAAACCATCCCGCCGTGGTGTTTGCCGATGAGCCAAGCGGCTCGCTGGACACACACAACAAGGAGGAACTGCACCGGCTCTTCTTTGACTTGCGCGACCGCATGGGGCAGACATTCGTCATCGTGACACACGACGAGAGCCTGGCCAGCCAGACCGACCGCACCATACACATGCTGGACGGCAACATCACCATACCCACAACATCACTGACCAACACGGAGGAAACCACATGAGAGAGAAAGACGAACTGCAGATAGGGCGCACCTGCCGCCTCAAGATTAACCGCCAGGTGGACTTCGGATTCTACCTGGACGGCGGGGAGCAATATGGCGAAGTGCTCCTGCCCAACGGGGAGATACGTCCCGACATCGACATGCACCTGGGCGATATGCTGGAGGTGTTTGTCTATCTGGATCCTCAGGAGCGTATCGTGGCCACCACACACATGCCGCTGGCACAGGTGGGCGACTTCGCCTACCTGGAGGTGGCATGGGTCAACAACTTCGGGGCATTCCTGCACTGGGGGCCCATGAAGGACCTCTTTGTGCCCTTCCGAGAGCAGAAGATGAAGATGCAGAAGGGACGCAGCTACATCGTGCATGTACACCTGGACCCCGAGACGTACCGCATCATGGCCAGCGCCAAGGTGGACCGCTTCCTCGCGCAGGACTTCCCGCCCTACCACACCGGCGACCAGGTGGAACTGCTCATCTGGCAGAAGACCGACCTGGGACTGAAAGCCATCGTGGACAATCGCTACGGCGGCCTGCTCTACGACACGCAGATGTTCCGCACGCTGCACACTGGCGACCGCGTGACTGGCTACATCAGCCAGGTACGCCCCGATGGCAAGCTCGACCTCTCGCTGCAGTGCCCTGGCCAGCGCGGTGTGGAGGACTTCAGCGCGATACTGCTTCGCCACCTCAAGATGAACGGCGGACAGACACCCCTGGGCGACAAGAGCCCCGCCGAGGAGATTTATGCGGTGTTCGGCGTGAGCAAGAAGGTGTTCAAGAAGGCCGTGGGCGACCTGTACCGCCAGAGGCTCATCGAGATTGCCGACAGGGGCATACGCCTTGCCCCACAAGGACAGCAGTAGCCATGAGCATGCGTCACCTGCTGCCCGCACTGCTGCTTCTGCTGGCCACGATGTCCTGCGGCGGCGATGACCCTGTCACGCCACCCACGCCTCCCACGCCCACCCCTGGTGACAGCACGCTGGTGCCCGACACCACGGGCAGGGACACGCTGCCCGAGGTGAAGCCCAGGGAGTTTGCGCGAGGAGCCGACATCAGTTGGTACTCGCAGATGGAGGACGAGGGCAAGAAGTTCTACTCATGGAACCACCGAGAGCCTATGGACTGCCCGGCCGTCATGCACGACCTGGGACTGAATGCCATTGCCCTGCGCCTGCTGGTGAACCCCAGCGATGGCTACTGCGGCACACAGGATGTGCTGCGCAAGGCTCTGCGGGTGAGCAGCCTGGGCATGGACTTGCTGTTGAGCCTGCACCTGAGCGACACCATAGCCACCAGCACCCTGCAGCGCACTCCACCAGGATGGCAGCAGGATGACCTCGCCCAGCTGGTGACCGATGTGCAGAAGCACGTCACCAGCGTGCTGGACACCCTCACCCACAACGGCATACAACCACGCTGGATACAGATAGGCAACCAACTGCAATGTGGAGTGCTCTGGCCCCAGGGCGACATCAGGCGCCATGCCAGCCAGTATGCCACGCTGGTGGGCTGCGCCTGCCAGGCCGCGCGAAACGCCTGCCCGCAGGCCCGGATTATCGTGGCAGCGGGCGACCCGCTCAATCAGCCGACCCTGTGTGCCGCCCTCGACGGCCTGCGCAGCGCGGACTATGACCAGATAGGGCTGGCCCTCTACCCCACCCTGGCTGTTGGCACGGTGTTCCAGCCCATGAATGCGGCGGTGTCCTATGTGGTGGACAACGAGAACGAGGCCATCGCCTACACCATGCAGACGATAGACATGCTCTACAACAGATACAAGAAGCCCTGCCTGATAGTGGAATGCGGAGTGCCCGCAAGCCAGGAGACGGCAGGCAGCATGCACATGCGCCAACTGGTGACCGAGGCTCGCGCCAACAGCACATGCCAGGGCATCTTCTACCATGAGCCACAGGCCTACGACGGCTGGATGGGCTACACGCAGGGAGCATTCCTCAGCAACGGCCGCCCCACACAGATTATCGACGCTCTGACCCAGTGAGAGGCCGAAGGGAAAAGGCAGCGAGAGTAACCAACCATATTCAACTATAAACAAAAACAACCTTATGAAAACAAGCAAGATGTTTGCCGCAGGCGTGCTGCTCACCCTCTTTGGGCTACAAGGCATGGCCCAGGAGAGTGACTTCTTCACCCCCGTGCGGGACAACGCACTGCGCCTGCCATCGGTTCCGCTGGTGAGCGTGGACCCTTACTTCAGTATCTGGAGCCCCTATAACAAGCTCAGCCAAGGCTCGCCCACGCACTGGCACAATACCCAGAAACCACTCAACGGCGTGGTGCGCGTGGACGGACAGGCTTACCGGTTCATGGGACAGACCCTGGAGACGCTGGCACCCATGGCCGACGAGACCGCCTGGACGGGACGATATACGACCTCCGCGCCCTCGGGCACCGCATGGACCACTCTCGACTTCGACGATACCTCGTGGCAGCAAGGCAAGGCCGCATGGGGCGGGGGCGAAATCACCTACACCAATATCGGCACTAAATGGGAAGGCGAAGGGGCCGACATCTGGGTACGGCGCAAGGTGACCCTGGACGAGATTGACGCTACGGCCAACTACTATGCCACCTACAGGCACGATGACACCTTTGAGCTTTACGTCAACGGACAGCAAGTGCTATCTACAGGATACACTTGGGACGTAAGCGGACAGACGGTGAAAGTGAATCGCACGCTGCTGCATGAGGGCGAGAATGTGATTGCCGCACACTGCAAGAACACCACGGGCGGTGCCTACGTGGACTTCGGACTGGCCAAGGACAACTTCCAGGTGGTCACGCAGAAGTCATGCGTGGTGATGCCCACCAGCACTTACTACACCTTCAAGTGCGGAGGCGTGGACCTGGATGTGGTGTTCACCACCCCGCTGGTGATGGATGACCTGGAGCTCTTCACCACTCCCCTCACCTACCTGTCCTACCAGGCACGCAGCAACGATGGGGCAACCCACGAGGTGAGCGTGCTGGTGGAGACCTCGGCAGCCATGGCACTCAAGAACAGCAGCCAGACGGCACAGACACGCATCCTGGCCTCCAACACCTGCCCAGGCCTTGACGTGGCCAGGGCTGGCAACACCTCGCAGTCACCGCTGTCGCACACAGGCGAACTGATAGACTGGGGCTACTACTATGTGAGCACGCCCTCGGGGCAGGGCAAGACGCTCAGCCTACTCCCCCATGCCGAGGCCATGAGCCAGTTCCTCACCACCGGACAGGTGGAGGAGCAGCATGCCTATCGCCTGGACAAGGGAAGCCCCTACCACTCCATCGCCTACACCGACTCGCTGGGGCAGGTGGGCACGGAGCCTGTGAGCGCGTTCCTGTCGCTCTCCTATGACGACGTGTTCTCCATCCAGTACTTCAAGAGCAACCGCAAGACTTACTGGACACAGAATGGCAAGGTTACGCTCACCAGCCGCATCAGCGAACTGCACAACGACTATGCCAGCATCATGGCGCGCTGCCGACAGATGGACGAGCGGGTGTACGATGATGCCTACAAGGCCGGAGGCGAGAAGTACGCCGAGATATGCTGCGCCGTGTATCGCCAGGTGTGCGCCGCGCACAAACTGGTGAGCGACAGCGAGGGCAACCTGCTGTACATGTCACGCGAGAACGACTCGGGCGGATTCATCAACACACTGGACGTGACCTACCCCTCACAGCCGCTCTACTGGATATACTCGCCCACACTGGCCAAGGCCATGATAACGCCCATCCTGCAGTATGCCTACACAGGACGCTGGAACAAGGACTGGGCCGCACACGACCTGGGAGCCTATCCGCATGCCAACGGACAGACCTACGGCGACGGGATGCCTGTGGAAGAGGCGGGCAACATGCTCACCTTGCTGGCACTCATCACACGGCTCGACGGCGACCTCGACTATGTGCGCAAGTACTGGACACTGCTCACCAGGTGGGCCGACTACTGCTACACGCATGGCAAGGACCCCAAGAACCAGCTCTGCACCGATGACTTCATGGGCACCTCGGAGCGCAATGCCAACCTGGCCGTAAAGGCCGCACTGGGCGTGAGAAGCTGCGCACAGCTGGCCACCATGCTGGGACTGGACGACGTGGCAAGCGAATATACCCAGAAGGCACAGGAGATGGCCGAGTACTGGAAGGCCAATGCCTACACCACCACGGGCGGAGCGCATTACCTGCTCAACTTCGGCGCCTCGGCCTCCACATGGAGCACCAAGTACAACCTCATCTGGGACCAGATATGGGACTGGAACCTCTTCCAGGAGGTGCGCACGCGCGAGCTCAGCTTCTACCGCACCAAGATCAACAAGTATGGACTGCCACTCGACAGCCGTGGCGCGGGCTGCAAGAGCGACTGGGTGATGTGGACAGCGGCCATGGCGCCCAGCAAGCTGACCTTTGACATGCTCACCAATCCCATCTGGAAGTACATCAACGAGACCACCTCACGCGTCCCCGTGAGCGACAACCACCGCTCCGACAGCGGCAACATGTGGATGTTCCGCGCACGCTCGGTGCTGGGCGGCTACTGGATGAAGTGCTTCACCGAGAAGCTGAAGGCGGGCGAACTGGGCACAGGCATCACCTCGCCCGATGCAGAGAGCGCACACCACCAGGGTGGCATGCGCTCTGCCAAGGGAACTTACAACCTGGGCGGACAGGCTATCGGCCAGCCACAGCCCGGCGAGGTCTATATCAGGGATGGCCAGAAATGGCTCAACAACCGATAATCCACTTGCTGCCTGGCAGGAGCGAGATGAGCTTCGAGGCCAGCACGCAGCAGATGTAGGTGCTGATGGCTATCACCGGGATGGCCAGCCATACGGGGATCAGGGGATTTGCCTGGTCCCCGTTTATTATGCAGGAGGCTATCGGAGCCAGGAAGAGCATGTGCATGAGATACATCCCGTAGGACATCCGGCTCACCTGGGTGACCCACCTGGGAGCCTTGGCCTGGCGGATGCAGGTGAACAGCAGGAAGGCGCCGAAGGTGCTCAGCAGCACATTGGGCAGGCAAAACTCCCAGGCCCACTCCAGGTCGGGGGTGGCAATCAACTGCCCCGGAACACCCTTCCACCAGAAGGCCCAGGCCGTGAACACCGAGCCTGCCAGCAGGCAGGCCACGCCCACCCAGGCGCGTCTGGCGCGTGACCAGGACAGGTGCACGCGTATGTAGTGAGCCAGCACCAGGTAACCCAGAAAACCCGAGCAGTACCACAGCATGTGGTACTGGTTCCAGAAGCACTCGCCCCACAGCTCGGCACGCACATACCGATGCAGGAAGGGCATGCAGGTGCTCACGACGAAGAGCCCCAGGAAGATGAGTTCCTCACGCGGCTTGCTGCGCTCCAGCCAGGGCGACACCACGGGGATGATGAGGTAGAGGCTGATGAGGGGATACATGAACCACAGGATGCCGCTCATGGATGTGAAGTTCCAGGGGATGGTCTTCAGGTCCTCCACCGACTGCTCCCAGGTCATCGCGCCCCACAGCAGCGGCAGCAGGGAATAGGCCACCAGGAACACCAGGAAGGGAGGCAGGATGTGCGTGAACCTGCGCTTGTAGAACGAGGTCATCGTCTGCCCCGCCCGCATGGGCACCAGCAGATAGGCCGAGATCATCATAAAGAGGGGCACGCAATAGCGCGACACACCCCCGTCCCAGAAGGCCACCCACAGGCGGTTGCTCTCATTGGCCAGCATGGCCACATTGCCTGCCAGCCCCGAGGAGTCGGCGGCATAGAAATTCTCGCTCGCATGTACCAGCATCACCAGCAGCGGTGCCACCACACGGATGTAGTCCACAAAGACTACCCTTTCCTTTTCTTGCATATTCGTTATTGGTTTTGTTTTGAGGGTTAAGCGGGGAATAAATATTTCTTCGTACCTTTGGCCTACACATATTACTATATAGGGAGGAAAGGCACATGGCAAGTTACTGGACACGCAAGGACGACCAGAGTGGCGAGACAGCCACGGTGTATCCCTGGCAGGAGGAGATAGGGGGCGGGGACAAGGAGTTTCCCGAGCCGCCCGACTCGCCCGACGGCCAGGCTGGCGGCAGCCCTGCCCCATAGGGAGCGATGCCCGCTGCCCTGGCCGCGAAAGCCCGTCACCACCTGCGGTGGCACAGAACCCGAGAGCCGCGTGCCGCATACCAGGAGTCCTGCTCCCGGCATGCGCCACACGGCTCTCCACAGTTTACTTGCCCTGGCCGGCCTGCTCCTTCTCCTGTGGCAGTACCAGGTTGAGTATCAGCGCAAGCAGGAAGATGACTGCCACACAGTTGTCGGCAAACACCGTGCGCACTATCTCGGGAAACACCTTGAACATCTCGCTGGAGGCGGTGAAGCCCAGTCCCACGCTGAGCGAGGTGGCCACGATGACCAGGTTGCGCTGGTTGTTGCCGCAGCGGGCTACCATATTGATGCCGGCAAACAGGATACTGCCAAACATCATGATGGTGCATCCGCCCAGCACCGCCTGCGGGATGGTGGTAAGCACAAAGCCCACGGCGGGGAATATGCCGCCCAGAATCATGATGGCCGCGCCTGTGGCTATGGTGAACCTGTTCACCACGCCCGACATGGCGGCCAGCCCCACATTCTGGCTGAAGGAGGTGATGGGCGTGCATCCAAAGCATCCCGCCACGGTGCTTACAAAGCCATCACAGGCGATGGAGCCTTGCAGCTCGCGGGGCTTCACGTCCCTGCCCACGGCACTGGAGCACAGGGCTGTGGTATCACCGATAGTCTCGGTGGCCGACACCAGGTAGATGGCCACCACCGAGAGTATGGTACCCAGGTGGAACTCAGGCTTGAAGGGCAGCAACCTGGGCAGTGCCACGATGCCCACATCACGGATACCCTCAAAGTGCACCATGCCCAGGCAAAGGGCCAGGATGTAGCCTGCCACCAGGCCCACCAGCACCGAGAGCGAGCGCAGGAATCCGCGTGCCAGCACCTGGCATGCGAGGCACACCAGCAGCGTCACGCTGCCCACAATCCAGTTGTTGACGCTGCCAAAGTCGGCGGCTCCCTGCCCGCCCGCAAAACTATTGGCGCCGATGGGCAGGAGCGACACGCCTATGGCTGTCACCACGGTGGCAGCCACCACGGGCGAGATGAGGTGCATCCAGTACTTTGCGCCCAGGCCCAGCAGGCCCTCCACCAGTCCGCCCACTATCACGGCACCCATCAGCGAGCCCATGCCCTGTGTGGTGGCAATGGCAATGGCCAGGGAGAGGAAGGTGAAGCTGATGCCCATCACCACAGGCAAGCGTGAGCCCACGCGCCACACGGGATACAGTTGCACCAGTGTGCCTATGCCGGCTATCACCATGCAGTTCTGCACCAGTGCCGCACTGGTGAGCGCGTCCAGTCCAGCCACATTGGCCAGGATGATGATGGGTGTGACATTGCTCACAAACATGGCCAGCACGTGCTGCAGGCCAAAGGGAATGGCCTGCCCGATGGGCACGCGGCCGTCCAGAGAATAAAGATTACTCATGGGAGTTGAAATGTGGATGATAAGATATGTATGTGGTAGCCTGCCGCCGTGTCACCTGCCTGGGGCTCTTGCGCCTTGGCAAGGTGGAGGCCCAGGGCAAGGGCACTTGTGCCTGTAGGGTCACTTGCGCTCCTGGGGACGGAAGTGGAACGTCTGTGTCTCATAGTCCATCCCGTCCAGTATGGCGATGGACTCCAGGTGATAGCCTGCCTCGCGCAGGAGTGTACCGCCCTTCTGCTGCCCCTTCTCGATGGCGATGCCTATGCCCGTCACCGTGGCGCCCGCCTGCTTCACGATGTCGATGAGCGAGAGGGCCGCCTGCCCATCGGCCAGGAAGTCGTCCACGATGAGCACCTTGTCGTCGGCATTGAGGTAGGGGCGCGACACAAAGATGTCATTCATGCGCTTGTGAGTGAAGGAGTAGGCGTGCGAGATGTACTTGTCATCGGTGCAGTTGGCCGTCTCGCCCTTCTTGGCAAACACCACAGGCACGTCATACAGGTCGCCCAGCAGCACGCCTATGGCTATACCGCTGGCCTCGATGGTGAGAATCTTGTTGACAGGCTCGCCACGGAAACGCCGCTTGAACTCGTATGCGATCTGGCGCATGATGTCGATGTCAATCTGATGGTTCAGGAAGTTATCGACCTTGAGGATGTTTCCCTGCTTGATGCAACCCTCCTCCATAATCTTCTGCTCTAAGAAATTCATAGGACAAATACTTTACTGCTGTTGGGGATTTTAACGTTTATATATACAAAGATACGGTTTTTCTGCCACTTCTCCACGTGCTTGGGCAAGAAAGAGCATGTACTTCCTCCCGTGATGTTTCCCCAGCGCAGGGACACACGCATGCCACCGCATTGGCCAACGCATGCGGCTGCATTGGGCAACGCATGCGGCTGCGATGACCAACGCATGCCGCTGCGTTGACCGTCCAGCCCAGGCTGGACGAAAGGAGCACCGTGGTGGCTGGTTCCTGGCATGCGCCTGCCTTTGTCCCACGGGCACGCTTCTGCCGCTCACAGTGCCTCATGGCCTGCCACAAGAATGCATCTGACGGGCACAGGCAGGCAGATAAAAAAGCAGAGGAGGACTATAATCGCTTATAGTCCTCCTCGCACTTTTACTTTGTCATCATCAAGGCCATTTCAGCCCTGGTGGAAATATATCTCACGCAGCGTGCGTCTCTGCTTGCATCCTGGCAATCAGAACATGTAGCCCACGCGCAGCAGATGGTCCTTGTGGCTGCCGTCCTTGAACAGCCCACCGAAGCCATAGCCCAGGTACAGACCCTTATAGACCTGCAGGCCCACGGTGAAGTCCAGGGCAAAGCAATGTACAGCGTCCGCATGGTCCTCAGCCACCTTCAGGCCACCATAACCGAGGTCGAGGGCAGCAAATGCCTTTAGGTTGGGGCCGAATGAGGGGCTAAAGCCACGCAGACCAGTGGTCAACTCCCACTCATGGGCATTGACATCCTTGCCATAGTCGAAGGCGTACTTCACATTGAGCACGTCCCAGGCCAGGTACTTGTTGAAGCCATACTGGGCACGTCCACCGAGCTCGAGCTCGCTGCCGATACCGCCTTCCACTGCCCATCCAAAGCCTTTCTCCTTCTGGGCCATCGCCATGGTTGTGCCCATCAGGGCCACCACCATCAGAGTCAATAGTTTCTTCATAACGTTGTATTGGTTTGGTTGAATGACTTATGCAAAGGTAACACTTTTATGTATATCCACCATCGTTTAACCCTGTTATTTGCGTTTTAAGTATTCTGTAGGACAGCATTCTTCCTAAAGTGGCAAGAAGGAGCCAAAGAAAGAATACCACACACAAAACTACAAAATAAGTTGCATTATACGGCAACTTGCAGTATCTTTACAGCATGAAACGCAGAATACTCACCTACGGAAGGCTACTTTGAGGCATTCATGGCCACTCTGACGGAAAGGGAACAGGAGAAAATCCAATATGGGCTTCTGCTGCTCAAAACCCAGGACAGACTGCCTGCCAAATTCATCAAGTTCATAAGAGATGGGCTGTACGAACTGCGCACGGAATACGGCGGGAACATCTTCCGTGTCTTCTTTATATTTGACGAGGGGAGGATAGTGGTATTGTTCAACGGCTTTCAGAAGAAGAATCAGAAGACACCGCCCAAAGAGATTGAAAAAGCACTAAAGATCAAAAAGGAATACTATGCAGACAAACAATCATAAAATCGCGGACTACGACATCGTACTTGACAGTAAGTTCGGCCAGGAGGGCACCCCCCAGCGCATACAGGCAGAGGAAGATGCCCTGTCATTCTACTCTGGACAAATCCTGCATGACGCACGCAAGGAAGCACGTGTCACTCAAGAGGAACTTGCCAAGAGGATAAACTCCACGAAATCATACATTTCCAAAGTAGAGAATGGAATAATTGTTCCCAGCGTGGGTGCCTTCTACCGCATCATACATGCACTGGGGATGCGGGTAGAGGTGGTGAAGCCTATCTATTGACAGACTATAGCAACTACCATGCCAGGTGCCTGAGCAACTGCTCGGGGCTGGGATCCTTGAGTTCCACCTTGCCGTCACGCCCGATGAGCATGAGGGTGGGGGTGGCACGCACCACATAGAGCAACTTCTGCGTAATCTCGCCGCGTGGGCTGTAGCCATCCACCCACCTGGAAGGGAAGGGCTGGCGCGTGCGCTTCCAGTGCGGGGTGTCGCTGTCGGGATAGATGGCGAGCACACGCACGCCATTGAGCCCGGAGGCATGCGACAACTGGGCAGAGACGCGGTGACAGTTGTCACAGTCGGGGTCGTAAAGGAAGAGGAGCACACGCTGCCCGCGATAGTCCCTGAGCCGGTGACGCTTGCCCTGGCGGTCTACAAACTGGAAGTCGGCGGCAGGATGGCCTGGCAAGTTGCTCCCGAAGGTCCTTATCTTATAGTCCAGACTCTGACGCTCGGTAGCAGAAAGCCCCCTCAGGCGACGCTGGGAGCGAAGCAATGTCACATACACGGCATCGTTGCGCAGGGGAGACTCTGGATTGGCCAGGTAATGGTCGGCCAGCGAGGTGAAGGTGTCGGCCGAATGCCTTTGGGCGTAAGCCTTGCCCACAAAGGCATCGCTGCTGCGCGCAGCCGTCACGCTGTCCATGCGGGTGAGCAGGTCGATGAAGTTGACGAAGCCCTGCTCGGTGACCTCCTTGTCGGCCAGAAGGGCGCGGCTGCGGAAGTCGTATCGGTCCCAGTAGTGCAGCCCCAGGTAGCGCAGACGCTCGGCTGGTGACCTGAGGGTGGCTGGCACCTGGGGAAAGGGAAACTGTCCGCGCTGTGCGCTGAGGCTGGCACAGGCCAGGCATGCCAGCACAAGCAGCATGAGCCGGGTGGAGAAATGTGGGAAACGTGTCATCGGTCAGTCTTTTGTGCCATCAGCATACGGGGACACCAGCCCCCATATCTCAGGCCATTGCGTGCTCTTTATCCGAATGGCAAAGATAGCACATTTTGCCCGTCCGTCACTGGAAGGTGACTGGAATCTCGATGGCACGGTTCACCGTAGAGGCATCCGCACCAAAGTAACTGGCCTTCATGTAGAGTATGCCCTTGTCGCCTGCGTTCTTGTCGCGCACGTTGCGCAGAGGCACGCTATAGACACCTGGCTGATAGCACTTCATCGTGAACCAGCAGTTCCACTCCTTGTTGATGGGATCTTCGTTGGTGCTGGCGACCTCCACATCGATGCCACGCGGGTTCACATCATTGGAGGCAAACTTGACCGTGACGGGGAAGAGGTCCTCGGGATAATCAGCGGGAATGCTAAACTTGAAGTTTACCTCGTTGCCCGAGGAGCGTCCGATGCGTATGTCGTCATCGTAGGGCTCAAAGGTGAAGTGGCTGATGCTGTATAGCTTGATGTTGCGGCTCAGTCCATGCTTCTTGTCCTGCAGGCGCAGCACAGCCGTGCTCAGGTTGTCGGTCACGGGCAGGAGGTCAAAGGAGATGCTGCTCTCCTTGCCTGCTCCCGCATAGGAGAGCGTGGGCTGAGCGCTGGTCGTGAGTCCGTTGTTGGCCGTCCACTTGCACTCGAAGTCGCTGGCGGTCATCTGGCTGTCGCCCGAATAGGTGAAGGGGATGCCCTTGCGGCCTGAGTCGGTGCCGGTAAACACGATGGAGGTGGCTCCTGCCTGCCCATTGCCTATCTTCAGGCTGTAGCCCCCGGCATTGATTTCAGACACGATGTCGTCCACATTGACCCAGATGTCGTTGCTGCCCAGTCCGCCGGCTGCTCCCTGCGGGGTCGTATAGCCGTAACTGGCATTGAGCCTCTGCACATTGATGCGATAGGTATGGTTGCGCCTGATGGTGTAGTTCTGGTACTGGCTGTCCTGCAGGAATACCTTGTGGTAGCGCACCTGCCCGTCCCGGTAGGTGACCTTCAGGATGGCGGCAAGCGGCTCGCTGCTGCTGTTCTCGGTCTCATAGGCAAATGCCTCGGTGGCAAAACTGCTCTCATCAAGGGTAAGCCGGGTGTAACTGGTGGGCAGACTGATGAAGCCGAGGCTGGTTTGCCAGTCGGTGGCGCTGTTGATTTCGGGAAAACTGAGTGTGGTACGGTCAAGCGGAGCCATGGTTCCCTGGTCAAGCCCGCCGTCCAGGGCTACCTGTATGTCGGTGATGCCCGATGTGTTGGAGGCAAAGTCCACGGTCACCTTGGCACGGTCGCGCAGCATGTAGATGGTGTTGGAACCACTTTCCAGGAAGGTCTTCATCTGCTCGGCGTTGCCCATCTTCTTGTAGCCCCAATAGACCATGTGCTCGTGGGTGTCATACTGGCTCATGAGGCGGGACAGGAGCGTGTTCTCGCCCATGCCCACCCATTGTGGCTCCATGGTGACGTGGGCATTGGCCAGGAAGTGGATGCGTGCGGTGCTGTTATACACCGTGGCCTTGAGCGAATGGGTATGTCCATCGCCATCGGTGCAGGGAGCGATGGTCACATCCTGCCCCATGCCCAAGAAGTAGCCGCCCTTGTCGAAGCAGAGCAGTTGCATGCTGCCCTCCTCTATGCCCTCCACGCCCTTCACGCTGCCTGCGGCGCGAGTGGCCTGGGTGTAGTCGGCAGCCAGGATGGAGAGGTTCACTTGCATCATGCCATTCTGACCGCCACCCTGGGGAGTGGTACCCAGTTCGCTGGTGCATCCTGCCAGTGTAAGGAGTGCCCCACACAGGATGACCCCATACATTATATATATGTGCAGCTTCTTCATTGCTCTGTCTCTTGGTTAAGGGTGATTACTCGGATAGCATAGTTACTTCTTCTGATTCTCCAGCTTCTCTATCTCCTCGGCCGAAAGGTCACGGACGCAACGGACATAGTTACCACTACCACCACTTTGGCTTGTGGCCTCTTCGCCCTGACTCAGCGTCCTATAATGCGAGCCAGTCAACACCTTATCAATGGGAGAGTTGTTCTTGCCCTGGTAGTCAACAATAACCTTCACCTCCTCGTTGGTAGGTAAGCGCCACCCATCATATACCGTGCCGTCCAGGGCTACCTCGCGATAGGTCTTGCAATGGGTAATGGCACTCTTTTCATCGAATCCCCCCGAAGACACAGCCCCCAACTGCGAGGCAATCATAAAGGCGGGCGACACCACTTGGTCCTTGGAGCCATAGGATGAGCTATTCTCATCGCTATAATCTATATCGGGATGCGAGATGACATACTTGCCATTGGTACTTGTGATTTGTATCACATACATCTCGTTGTTGCTCAAGTCTGACACTTGCTCAGACCAATAACCGCCATTCAAATAGTAGATTTTCCCATTCTTATACTCCTTGGCATAATAGCCATAATATGTATTCCAGCCACTCCTATACGAATAATCGCAGTATGTCCCATACTTATTAGGCGTTATCCACCCTTCCTTAGACCTGGACGAGTACCATCCCGAGATGCTCTGGGCATACTCGATGGGGTACTGCTTCACCAGCACCTCCTTGTAGGTGCTGGCATCGCTGGCCAATGCAATGCGCAACTTGATGTACTTCACGGTTAAGTTGTCGGGGATGGGTGAGTTGATGGAAACAGTTCCGTCATTGGTGCCGTTGAGCTTCACCGTGGGGTACTGGCTCTTGCCTTTCGCTATTGTCTGCTTCTGGTTCTTCTTGTCATAGTAATACACCTCGCTGATGGTGAGCGTGCAGGCACTGGAGGCATAGAACTTGATGCTGCTGTCATCGGTGGCCACATTGCGCATGAACACCAGTTCGGGAGTCACCATGAGGAACTTGCGGTCGGGCACGTTCACGTCCACGTCCTGCACCTGCCAGGGCAGCACATAGTACTGCACATTGGCCTCCACATCGGCCTTCAACTCCGAACTGGCACCCAGGGTGGTGATGGCAGCCTTCACGCGATAGATATGGTTACGCTCCAGGGAAGTGTCCCCGGTGGAGCGCACGGGTATGCGATAGTAGTAATAGCGGGCAGTCTGCTCGCCCTGCTTGGTCATGGGCACCTCCACCAGTATGCTGGGGCGCATGAGCATATCGCCAGCCCAGGAGAAGGAATAGCTGTAGGCCACATATCGGTTCCAAACGAGTCCATCCTCTCCCTTGAAACTGATGGAATTTCCATCATAATGTTCCATCTCTCTCACAGAGACCTGCCTTTCGCTATCCTTCTCCAGTAAACTGGTCGAAATGTTATAATTCACAAAGCGGAACTTGGGCGCACCTGCCTCATAGCCATCCACATCGACGTTGAGGTCGAGCTGTACCTTGGCAGCTGCGCGCCTGAGGCCATCCAGCTTGATTACCTGCTTGCTGTCGGCAGTGGGTGTCCACTGGATGTGCTGGTCCATGAGGAAGTACTTCTTGTCCGCCTGGGTGTGTACCTTGTATATATCTTCGTCACTCAGTGTCAGAGCCTCCAGGTCGGCCACAGAGTTGCATGCCGCCACACGCTCGGCAGGTCCATTGGCAATGGCATACACCTCATAGGTCTGCCCCTCGGCCAGGCCCAGGGTCTGCATCCAGTTGCCCGTGCCCAGCACAGACTGCACGCCCTCCTGGGCATCTGCCACACGGTGATAGAGCACCTTATGACCAGCCTGGTCGAAGATGAACACCTGGAGCCCACCAGCCAGGCTGGCCTCGTTGAGCTTGTCATCGGAAGCCACCACACTGGAGCTCTCGGCACGCGAGCCGCTCACCTGCGGCTCGGCCTGGAGCGCGCCAGCCTGGGGAAGCACATCCTCCTGGCCTGTGCAACCTGCCATCATGACGAGAAAAGCCACCAGGGCTGCCCCCATCATGCGTGTCTTGTGTGTTATCGTGCTCATACTTGTCATCATGTTAATTCAGAGAATCATATTCATCAGCGGTGGTCTGGTAGAAGAGGATGCTCTCCTCGTCACCAGGAAGCCTCTGCTCGCCGGTGTTGATCAGCACACGGCTGTTGTCGTCCTCGGGCAAGGTCATGAAGATGGACGCCTTGCGGTTGCGCTCCTGCGCCAGGTTGATGTCCCTGCGGGGCATGAGGTAGAAACTCACCGTGCCGTCATAGCCCGTGAGCTGGTCGCGCAACTGGCTCTCTCCCTCGACGAGGAACCCAAAGTCGGGGTTGTCGGTCTGCAGAATCCAGCGGTGTGAGTCGGTCTTGATGTCAATGGTCATCTTAGGTGAGCGCACAGGAGTGGCTCCCGTGGTCCAGTCCTGGTAGGCTATGGCCACACGCTCACCCTCGGCCTGCGACACACGCACGACACCATGACTCAGCGTCACCTCGCGCCTGGCCTTGAAGTCCAGTTCGCCTCCATCCACCCAGGGCAGCACCTGCGGCTCCACCATGAGGGCTCCCCCATCCAGGAAGTAGCCATAGACGAGCACCTCGTGGTTGCGTCGGAGGTCGCCCGCGCTGATATGCACGGTGGTCTGCTTCTCACGCTCACCCTCGCCCAGGCGGTATCGGATGGTGACAGGCACCTCCCGGTCGGTCTCGCGCAGGTAAGTGAGATAGTTGCCCTGCAGACCCGCAGTGGCCAGGCGGGACATGTATGCCTCGGCATCCTCGCTGCTCCCACGCACGAGCGTCTTGGGGTCGGCCACCTCGGGGATGGCCTTGCCCTTCACGTCATACGTCCTGAGCACGGCATACTGCACATAGCTCTCGTAGGGGCGGGTGTCTGGGCCGTTGTCGGGAACGGGAGTCGCAAACTGCACCGGCTGCGGGAACACATAGCTGGCCACTGGCACGGCACTTCCCCCCACCTCGATGCCTGTCACCTCCACCTCATCCGTGCCAGAGTTGGAGCGGCGTGCAAAGAAGAAGTGCAACTTGCTCACCGACCGTGTGAGGGCGATGTTGATAGAGGGCTTGGTCACCGACTCATCCTCGGTCACATACTGCTCAATGGGGATATTCTCCACGATGCGGCTCATGGGAAGGCCACCCGCAGGCACAGTCACGTTCTGCGGATTGCCCTGGGTGTTCACTCCGAACTGCTCGGACACCACCTTGTCCTGCAGTTCCAGGCGCGTGAGCTGGCGGTTGTCGGCCGGCGTGGTGAGGTTGGAGCCGCTCTCGGCATTGGCCAGGATATAGAGGTCAATATGCTTCAGGGGCTGCCCGTCCGTGGTGCGGGGCAACTTCATAGTGAAGGTATGCAGTCCGCCTGTCACGCTCATGCCCGTCTCCTCCTTGTAGCAGAGTGCCGTGGCGACAGGCGATGAGTTGTCGGCATCGAAAGCCCACACGCGCAGGCTGGTGATGGTGTTCTCGTCCGTCTCGCCCTTGTGGTCATCGCTCACAGCCCGTGTGCCTGCCTCGGATGCCGAGAGACTCAGGTGGATATAGGTATCGGTCTGGGGCTCGGACTCGGGTATCTGGTCATACACGCACGCCACAGGCAGCATGGCGCCCAGAAGCGTCAGGCAGACGAAGAGTGCGCGGGACGCGCCCCTCAGCATGGTCTTGTATGTTTTGTGCATGTGCATTGCGTGTGCGTTATTGATATTTTTATACTATACAAATGTCTGTTTCGGTCTCAGAGTTCTACCTCGGCGAGGTTCACCACCCAGTCGTTCACCTTGATGCGGGCATAGAAGTTATAGTTGGCGTCGAAGAAGAACATGAGCGTGTAGTGGTCCTGGCGGTCCAGATACTCCTGCGTGCCCCACGTCTTGAGCCGCTCGCTGCCCCCGTACAGGGAGAGCAGCCAGGGGAGGGAGTGGTTGAACACCACCTCGCCGCTGCGCTTGTCGGTGATGACCAGGCGTGCGTCCCGCCCCTGTGGCTGCTCGTAGAACAGCCGTGAGGAACAGAGGTCAAAGGTGAGTGCCTTGTCCACTGGCGAGGGGTCGGTGGCCGAGCCCTCATAGATGTCCATCCCCACATTGTAGGGGCGATAGGTAACCTCGCCTGCCTGGCGCAGGGAGCCGTCCCAGTTGAGCCAGGTGGCATAGCCGTCGATGCGGATGTCGAAGTTGTCGGTCACAAAGGACACATCGCCACTGGTGTAGGGCATCAGCACCACGCGGTAGCTGTTGGTGAGTTTCTTGAGAGGCACGGTGGCAAAGGCAAACTTGCTGTCGAGATACACCGTCTGCTCGCCACTGTACAGGGCAGCAAACTGTGTGCTGCTCTCTCCCTGCTGGCAGTCCAGCTGCGCGTGCAGGTCGCTCAGGGTGCTCTCGCCCGGTGTGAGTGTGGAGAGGGCGAAGTTGCCCTCCTGGGGCACCTGCTGGCGGTCATAGGCCAGGGTCACCACCTTGTACATGCCGGTGTCGAGCCCCGCTATGTTCATGCTGTACTCCCGGCTGAAGCCGCTGGCCGCCGTGTCCTTCTGCATCACAAACCTCCCCTTGGCATCAAACACATACACATGGAGGTTCCTCACCTCGCTCTCAAAAGCATCGGCCTGCTTCACATTGTAGTCATAGATGAAGTTCAGGTAGATGCCCTCCAGCGGGTTGCACCCTCCCAGGTCATCCTGTATGCACGATGTGAGCATCAGGCAGGTCATGCCTACCGCCAACAGAGCCGCGCGCCATGTATTGTTGTGCGTATGTGCCATATTGCTGTACGTTCTTATTATTCTACATTATATATATAGTCATGTGGCCTTGTCCCCGGCGGGAATCCCGCCACACTCATCTGTGTTCCATTTCGGTGGTGCCCTCCGCGCGATAGCCTGCGGTCGGCACAAGTGTCATCCCCGGTTCCCATCCCAGGAGTTGCATGTCGGGCATGCGGGAGTCATGTTGTCTTTGGAGAACTTGTCCTGCCCCCCAGAGGCTGTCGTGCCTCCGGGGGACTGACAAGCAATTTATAGAGTCAATTAAGGTTTACTGCAAATCCACGTCATAGGTCTTCAGCACCCAGGGGTTCACTGAAACAGATACCTGCATGTAGTAGTTAGGCTTCTTGTCGTCAGGGTCACCGTTAGGCACATCTGTACCCACATTGAAGATATTCTTCACATTGATCTTGTAGATGGTGTTGCGCATCACCGTGTAGTAGGTGGCGAAGCGGGGAGTGCTGGCCTCCACAGGAGTGCGATAGTAGCAAGAACCCTTCACAAACACCTCAATATGGTAATCCTTGCGGAAAACAGAGAGATTACTCTCGCTGGCAGTACACTCACCAGCATCATTCTTGCCCAGAAGACCCAACAAGGCTTCTGTAGTCTTGCCGAAGGGGTCTGTACCGCCAATACTATTCTTGATAGCGTTCAGAGAAGTGTATATCTTGTTGTCATAGCGGTAGAATGTACCGTCTGTGAAATCCTTCTCCACACCAGCCTCAGAGTTCAGAGTCACCTTGAACTTCATGTACATGGCTGTGTAGTTGTTGCCTGCGCTCTCAGCCTTGTTCTCAAGCACATAGTTCTTTGGTGCATTGCCAAATTCCACATTTCCGGTAGATGTCGCGTTACCAAACTCTGCATACGAGTTATAGTAACCCGTCACCTCAGGCATCTCGAGAGTGCTGGAAGCAAAGTTCCACTTCTGCAGGATGTTGGTCTCGTGAGGAAGGTTGGAGATGGCATAGCCCAGCAGCTCAAGCTTCTCCACCTTGGTCTTGGCATCAGCCTGGCTGGTGGTGGCGGTGCCCTCTGTGGGAGCGGCAATCGTGGTGGCAGTCACCTTGGGAGCATCGATACGCGCTACCACACGCTCAATCTTGATGGGCTTGTTTTCTGCTATCGTTGCGGGAGTGGCCTGGTTCTTGTTCTCCTCCTTGAAGGTCACCTTGTACTGGTCGGCCTTACAAGAGGGATCGTTCTGGTTAATCATCACAAACTTGCCATCCAGGGCCAGTTTGCCTGCGAAAGCAGCGTTTGAGGTAAAGACATACTCCAGGGGCTTACCCTCCACATTCAAGCCTGCCTCTGCGTCGTTGGCCAGGAAGTACACGCTGTACTCCTCATTAGCCTTTACGTTGTTCACGCTGACGGCAATGGCATTTGTGGTTCCCGTAGCACCCTGGCCAGGCTTTGTGCCGTTCCAGTCATCAGCAGTAAGCTTCTTCTGGAAAGCCAAAGCCCCATTCTTGTCATAGAGATAGATGGTACCACCTGTCACTGCGCTCTCCTCGGTGGTGGCATCCTCGGTGGGATCCTCCACTTCTGTACGGGTCTGCTCGCCCACGAGACTGAGGCGCAAGTAGAATCCCTTCACTTCATCCGCAGGCTTGATGTTCTCGTTCTCGCTGCTGCAGGCAGTGAAGGCAAGTGCTGCGGACATCGTCAGCGCACCCAGCATGTAATGCTTCAAGTTCTTCATTGAAAAATAGAATTAAGTGTTTGTAATCTTGTTTTCTTCTGTATATATGCTTGCTCTGTATATATTCCTCTGTTGTTCACAGGCCAGTCTCCCCTACTGCAGCCTGCGCTTCAGCTCACGCAGGTTCTCCTTGGCCTCCCTGAGTCCGGCATCGGCAGCCGACTGGAAATGAGGCTCAGCCTCGGCAAAGCGTCCGCGCATCACCTCGAGCGCACCCCTGGCATTCTCGGCCTGCGGCGTGTTGCCCGCGCGCTTCAGATAACGCTCGGCACGGCTTTCGTCGCCCGCATCCAGAGCCACATAGGCAGCGTTCACATTGGC
This sequence comes from Prevotellaceae bacterium, assembly GCA_050873805.1. Taxonomy (GTDB): domain Bacteria; phylum Bacteroidota; class Bacteroidia; order Bacteroidales; family Bacteroidaceae; genus Physcousia. Next base: position 42,097 of record JBNMJN010000006.1, read on the forward strand.
CGTCTCATCGGTGGGGTACATGGTCACAGCCACATCGTAGGCACGCTTGTACTCCTCGGAGCCTCGCTCATAGCTGTTGGCCACCACGAACATCTCCTGCAGGGAGAGTTTCTGCGGCTGCGTGCCAATCAGGCGGCGCGCCTCCTCCAGGTTGAAGTTGCGCACGTCATAGTTGACAGTATATTCCGTGCGGCGCAGTCCTGGGAACACGTTGTCCAGCAAGTAGCGATAGTCGGCTGGTGTCTTCAGTCTCAGCTGTGCCTCCTTCTGGTCGGGATCCATCTCCCCCTCCATGATGGCCAGCACCTCACGCTTCTGTGCCAGGTCGCACTGGCGTGCCTTGGCAATGGCTCCCTGCCAGTCCTCGGGTGTGGTCTCATTGCGATAGAGCCCGTCGGACAGGTTATACAGGCCACGCAGGTACAGGTACAGGGCTCGTATGCGGTTGCGTGCCAGGTCGGCATTGTGCTGGTAGTTGCCATCGGGCGATGCATAGCCGTGCAGCACGATCGACGTGATTTTCACATCAGGGTCATCCTTCACCTTATCGATAGTGCGGCGTATGCTGTCCAGTTCGGCCTCGTTGTTGCCCAGTTCGGGCACAATCTCGTAGCGGTCCAGGTGGAAGTTCAGGCGTGCCACGCCACTCTCGTGCCTCTCCTTCACAGGCTCGGCCTTAGGCTCCACATAGGCAAAGGCACACTTCCAGGGGCCGAGCAGAGCCTCACCTCCATCCATAGTGAGGCTCTCACCCAGCAAAGTCTGCGTGCATCCGCAGTTGTCCTCGGCGAGCAATAGGCTCGAGTTGGTCATCCACTCCTCATAGGGCACCTCGGTCCTGTAGGCAAAGGTCTGCGCCTGCCCATTGTGCCTGCGCTCCACGGCCAGCGGATTGGCTGTCATCGTCACACCATTGCGTTGCCAGTAGATATAGCGCTTGCGCCCCAGCACCTCCACAGCCCGCATGTGCAGGGTGTCGGCGCCGTTGACCATCATGGGCTCCAGCATCAGTCCGCGATTGGACTCCAGCCGGAGGTCGTCCATGCAGATATCCATGGCCACACGCACCTTGTCGCCCACTCTTCTGAACTGCTTGTTCTCCACTCTCACCTGTCCGCCGGCCACCTTCTGGGCTTGCAGGCAAGGCACGCCTGCCAGCATCAGGAGCGAGAGCAGCATGCCCACATGAGTGAGGCGTGACCCGCTCTGAGACTTGCCGTACAGGGCTGTGCGTGTATTGATATCGTACTTCATAGGAATTTCACTTTTTATGTAGTTCAGAACACATATACGAGGCTGAGGGCAGCCTTGGTGGGTCCATAGTAATTATGGTGCAGGTCAGATGCCATCTTCTTGCCGCACTTCTCGCACTCAAACTTGTCGTACTTGCTATAGAGATACCCTATGCCCAGTTCGGCCTCCATGTTCCAGTGCTTGCCCATTGCCCACGCATATCCATAGGCAATGCCTGCCCCGGCACCCCAGCCCTCGGCCCTGTGGTTGCGCAACTTTCCGAAGTCGCTTCCCAGGAACTTGAAGTCTGCGTCCAGACCACCCAGGTTAAACTGCCCGCCCATGGCATGTATCCCAAAGAAGTGCCCCATGTACTTGTTGCAGAACCAGTATCTGGCCTCGGGCTGCAGCATCCAGTGCTTCCACTTCTTGTCCCCCTTGATGTTCCAGCCATTATAGTTGGCCGAAAGGTCAAGCGTCCACTTGGGAGCAAGCGCAAACTCAGCACCCAGGTTGACCGTTGCCGTGGCATCGGTCACCAGGTTGGTCTTCAGGGCCGCCTTCTGTGCCCTCGCGCCTGCCGTGGCAAGCGTGAGCATCACAAGGACTCCAAGCAGTCTATGTCTCATGTATGTACGCATGTTTTGTTTTCTGTTTATTAAGACAAGCACCCCGTTGCCTCGGATGGTAGCCACATGTGCCCGTCACAAATTCTACTTTTATCTAATTCGCTCCTGCATGTCATGCACCACCGGGCATGCCCATGCTCACCAGGAGCCATCAGCACTCACATGTGCTTCAATGTTTCGGCTGCAAAATTACAACAGCATTCTACTTTATGCAATAGTATATTTGTCAATTTGACAACAAAGCAACAAATTTTGTGAATAACACTATTTTTGCGAGTTCTACAAATTGCCTTAACAGCAAATTGTGATTTATGAAATTCCTCTCGCAAAAGTGTTTGTGACGTTAGAAATCCTTGTTTTTGCAATTTTGAGGATACATTTAAGTGATTTCCGAGCAAGATGTAACGCGGTATTGAGCATTTTGATATGAAGAACGCAGTATGAACCTGAATGAACCGTAAGGTAGAATATGTGGACATTCAGAATATCATTTTTGGCAAAAAAAAGCGTCTATTCGTTTCATTTGATACATTAAACCCTGTGAAATAGAATGAAACACCCCAATGATACGGGCATATAAGAGTCCAGTGGAAAAGCAGCAACCGACAAAATGCAAACTTTTGTTAAATTGAGAGCAAAATTATGGGGCATCCAATGTTTCTGTGGCATATTATGAGAGCAAAAAGGGAATATTGGGCTATCAAGATGGGAGATTTTAAGGGTTTAAGGGGGACAGATGGGTGGGTGAACATTCCCCAGGGCGGGAGTGTAGAGCAACCATTTGCCCTTGCGAGGTGTGGATTAGGCATCACGAGGGACTTCCGAGAGGTTGGCGGGCTGTCTATTTGCTTCTGTACATTGTTTTAGAAACAGGGGAGAACCCAGTACGTCCCCCTTGCACACGCATATATATATATAAGTACGCGCGAGAATAAGGTGTCGGTTCCTGCACAGCACTCCAGGGAGGCCCATGGGCTCCCTACTGACGACAAGGCAGCCAGGCAACCCATTACCCGCATCCATCTTTTCCTGCCAGGCGCAGACTCAGCACAGCCCCATCAAGCTTGCCCAGCCAACGCATGCGGCTGCGATAGCCAACACATGCGGCCACGATGGCCAACGCATGCGGCCGCGATGGCCAACGCATGCGGCCGCGATGGCAAACGCATGCGGCTGCGATGGCCAACGCATGCGGCTGCGATGGCCAACGCATGCGGCCGCGATAGCCAACGCATGCGGTCGCGATGGCAAACGCATGCGGCCGCGATGGCCAACGCATGCGGCTGCGATGGCCAACGCATGCGGCCGCGATGGCAAACGCATGCGGCTGACTTACCCAGACTAATATGGAGAAAGGGATGCAGACAACTGCTCATACGCTCAGCCAAAGCCCAGCAAACCGAAACTGGCTTCCGAGAAACATGCTTGCCAAGGCCATAGGACTAAATTGGGATTGAGTGTACTAAAAGCCTTATTATCCATAAGGTTTCGCCCCAGGTTACGGTTTGCTTGACGCTGTTTGCTGAAGGAAGTGCAGAAAGCATAGCGAAACTATGGTGAGCACTTACGGCTGCAAGATGATGAAAGAAGCAGCGACAAGGGAGCGGAAAGAGGGAAAACTTCTCTTTGGGGGTAGTTTCGTTCTAATGACCGACTGGGGATGAATAGCAATGGCACACCACAAGCCTGTGAAAGCCAGTGCTTAGGCATACTTTTTGCACCAGAAATCAGCAAAGAGCGATAGTGGCTAAGAACAAAAGAGAAACATAGTAGCAGGAAGATAAAAAGACTTGATTCACACGCAGTTTCGCCTTAGAAACAATCATGCAGCGATACATTCCCCCACGATACACAAGTCTTGGGGCACATCCGAAACAGGCTTACAGCCCTGCATCAGTCCCTAAAAGCAAACGAGACTCCTCACCCCAACAAATAAGCAAACTAAGGAAGGCGCACTCCCCTCCCCCACTGGCCAGAGGTCAGGAGGGATCTTCCCTCTCTTCCTCACCCTCAAAGACAACCTGGGTATAGCCAAGTGAAAGGAAGAAATGACGGAGCTGGTCAATGGCCGTCTGCCGGGCAAGCTTGAGGTTGGCAGGAGTAAGGCAGCGACGACGCATAGCCTCCTCGGCACGCCGGCGCATGTCCTTGCGCGTGGCGGCATCCCATTTCCCACTCTCGTAGAAACTGCGTGCGCGCGCCTCGTCTATAAAGAGGTTGTCCAGCAGGCGCACCTCTGGCAGGCGCACCTTCACCGTATCGGAATAAGCCAGCGCCCAGTCATCCCCGCACTGGCGGAAGTCTATACCCAGGCGTAATGTGCCCCTGTAGATGCGCACCAACTGGTCGTCGGCGGTAAGCCAATGGCGGCGTATGGTGTCGATAACCTCCTCGTCATCAATACTAAGGAATTCCCACTGACCAATGTTGCGTATAGCGTCAATGCGCATGGGAGTGGGCTGTGCCTCGATGGGATGACTCACCGAGAAGGCAAACAGGTGGAACGACTTCCCATGACGCATACGCCCTATGGCATAATAAGCAGCCAGGGCAAGCACCAGCAGGAGCACCACACGGAAAAGCCAGCGGTGAAGCGTCCTCATCGCTTGCCTCCTTCCCAGCGAACCACAGAGTGGTCGCTATCATAAAACACCGAGGGGTCGCTGAGGTCAAGCCCCTGCCGGAAGGTCACCACCACATGGTCGGGGCGGTAGCCCAACTGCCCCATGAGGGGGATTATCACCCGTGCGGCACTCTCGCGCGCACGCTCTATGATATCCGTCTGCCCCATGCCCGCAATGATGCTCTCCACTCCCTGGGCCGAGAGCTCGGTCATCTCATGGTCGGTGTATCCGCTGCGGAACATGCTGGTATATTGGCGCACGCCCTCATGGTCAACGCTGGAAGAGGTGAGTATGACACGAGGGTCGGGCAAGGTGATATGTATCAGGGAGTCGTGACGCTCCACATTCCTCTCGGAGAAGCCCGAAAAGTCCACATAAGCCTTGAAGGTGACATCAATGGGGATGGCTATCTTGCGGTCGCCCAGATGGAACGTCTTCTCATAGGAATATCCCAGGAACTGTCCCTGGAAACGAAGCAAGTCATCGTGCGTGACCACCTTGTGGATGCGATACTCCGAGGTGTAGAGGCGGCTCTGGGCACGAAGCCTCATCACAGCATCCACGGTGTCAACATGCACAGAATCAGCCGCTCCCTCGCCTTGAACAGGCAGGAACGTGCAGTGCCTGAGCCCTCCCAGGGCAAGGAAGACCACAGCAGACACCAATGCCAGATAGAGAAGCGCACGTCTCATACATCAGGGAAGGTTACAAGCCCTCGTCCACGGAGTCGATGTCGGCCGGATTCTCGTTGATGGGAGTCTTGTCCACCTCTATCACATAACTGCCATCCCTCGCCACCTTGATGAGAAATGGCTGCGACATGTCACTCTCGGGGTAACTCACGCAGGTGCCAAAGGTGAGTTTGTCGTCCTGGTAACCCGCACAGCGGAAACCATCAAACATGCCATGCTTGCGGAAGTCCGCCCCCAGCAGGCTGCTGAAGTCATTCTTGGTAAAGAGGTGGCGGAAGAAAGTCTGCCCGCCGCGCATGATGGTGAGCACAAAGAGATTGTCCTTGTACTTGGTGCCATACTGGTCGATGATGACGGGCATGGAGTCACACGGCTCGCGATGTATGGTGAAGGTGAGGTGGCTTCCCCATGCCTGTATGCTGTCATTGAAATCACACCCAGCCATGCTGTGCGTGACGGTATCCGGCTCTGCCACAGGCAGAACATCAGAGGTCTCGGTGGTCTCCTTGCCCTTGCACGCGGCCAGCAGCACAGCCAGCAGCACAAGTGCCATGAGGAACGTATGCTTCATTCTCATATTCTGTTGCATGTTGTAATCTTGCTTATCCTAAGCACAAAGTTAGGGATTTTTTCTGTTCCAAGCAACAGCATGCCTGTATTTAATGAGGTGAGGAGAAGTGCGCGCCTGAGTTTCCCCCAAGAGGAAGCAAGTCTCCGACCGCACCATGTGGCCTTCGGACCAGTCACAAAGTCCTGAATACGAGTAGGGGGATAGTGACCGTCAAGAGCCAGGAGGAGCAAGGAATGAGTGGCATCCTCAAGAATCAAGCACGCGGACTACACGCACGCCCCTCCCCCATGTGCCCCCCCTGTGGCATCCAGGAAGAAGGATAAACGTGTAACCCGCGTGCCCTGTGCTGCCAGGCATGCCTGGCAGAGAATCGTCACCCGAAGAAACGCTCCCGCTGCTCATACAACGCCTGCATGCTGGGCAAGACGCAGTCGGCACCAGCATCCCATAAGGCAGAGTCGGGAAGCGTGCCTGTGTTGAGTGCAAGCGTGAAGACATCTGCCGCATGGCCAGCCTGCACACCCAGGGGCGCATTCTCGACCACCATTGCCTCGGCAGCACACACACCAGCCTTGCCCAGTCCCATAAGATAAGGCTCGGGATGAGGCTTGCCCTGGTGCACGTCAAAGGCTGTGACCATATACTCCTCGCGGAAGCAGCCTGGGAAGGCATGCTCCAGACGGCTGAGCAAGGAACGCTGCCCGCTGCCCGTCACCAGCACGACACGAAGTCCCCGCGCGCGTACATATTCTAACACTTCGCGCGCGTAAGGCATAGGCTGTGCCTCGGGCAGGGCGTTGAAGAGCTCACTCTTGACCCTGTAGATGTCCTCTATCTCCTGCCGCGTGGCCTTCCTGCCCCAGGCACGCATGGCCAGCATATCCACAGTACCGCTGCCTGTGCGTCCCTCGTTCATGTACACCTCCTGGGGAGTCATGTGCAGTCCAAACTGCTCAACAGCCCCACACCAGGCCCGCACATGATTGGGCATGGAGTCAAAGAGGACCCCGTCCATATCGAAAAGGACGGCCCTGAGGCTGCTTGCCCCACGGCCGTCCCTGTTGGTTGCTCTATTGTCCAAGTTCACCTGACTTTACTTCTGCAGACGCTTCTGGATAGCCTCGGTCTCCTTCTCGTATCCAGGCTTGCCCAGGAGAGCAAACACATTCTTCTTGTATGCCTCCACACCAGGCTGGTTGAAGGGATTGACACCCAGCACCAGTCCGCTGATGCCGCATGCCTTCTCAAAGAAGTAGATGAGCTGGCCCAGGTTGTAGGCATCCAGGCGAGGCACGCTCACGCGGATATTGGGCACTCCGCCATCCACATGCGCAAGCTGCGTGCCCAGTTCGGCCATCTTGTTGACCTCATCCACACGCTTTCCCTCCAGGAAGTTCAGTCCGTCCAGGTTCTCGTCATCGTGGGGAAAGAGCAGTTTGTGCTCAGGCTCCTCGATGCTCACCACCGTCTCAAAGATGGTGCGCTCGCCCTCCTGTATCCACTGTCCCATGGAATGAAGGTCGGTGCTGAAATCCACAGCCGCGGGGAAGATGCCCTTGAGGTCCTTGCCCTCCGACTCGCCGTAGAGCTGCTTCCACCACTCGTTCATGTAATGAAGCTTGGGCTGGAAGTTCACCAGTATCTCTATCTTCTTGCCCTGGCTGTAGAGCGCGTTGCGCACGGCTGCATACTGCGCGCTGGGATTCTGGGCAAAGGGAACGGTGGCAGCGGTAGCCTTCTCCATGTCGGCTGCGCCCTGCACAAGTGCAGCGATGTCAAAGCCGGCAACGGCGATGGGCAGCAGTCCCACTGGAGTGAGCACGCTGAAGCGGCCACCCACATTGTCGGGGATGATGAAGGAGGTGTAGCCCTCGCGGTCGGCGGTAGTGCGCGCGGCCCCCTTCTTGGCATCGGTCACAGCCACTATCACCTTGCGGGCAACATCCAGGCCACGCTGCTCCTCGCACTGCTTCTTGAGCAGGCGGAAGGCGAGAGCCGTCTCGGTGGTCGTGCCACTCTTGCTGATGTTGATGACCCCAAACTTGCGTCCGCGCAGGTACTCGGTGAGCTCATACAGGTAATCCTCGCCAATGTTGTTGCCAGCAAAGAGTATGTTGGGGTTCTCACCCTTGTTTACCAGCCACTGGAAACTGTTGCCCAGAGCCTCGATGACTGCACGCGCACCCAGGTAAGAGCCGCCAATGCCAGCCACCACCACCGTGTCGCAATGCTCGCGCAGGGTGTTGGCACATGCCTGTATCTGCTGCAGGAACTCAGGAGTAACCTGGCTGGGAAGATGAAGCCATCCCAGGAAGTCGTTGCCTGCACATGTGGCATTCTCCAATGCCTGCTGGGCCGAAGCCACAGAGCTCTCGTAGGCAGCGATGGCCTCGGGGGCAACCAGTGATTTGCTGATGTCTAACTTGATCATAAGTAAACTCTCTCTATATATATGTTTAACTACGTTTCTACGTTTGTTTCCGCTCTCTTGTTCTCGGCATGCCTGCCACCTCGCCAACGGCCCCACCACGCTTGCTGGCCTGCGGGGGCAGGTGTCGCCTGCCTCAGCGGAACGCCTCGCTCAGCAAGCGAACCTCAATCACAGGACTCACGCGCCGGTAGAGGATGTTATACACGGCATCCAGGATGGGCATGTTGACCCTGAGCGGGCGGTTGACCTCCACCATGCACTTGGCGCCATAGTAGCCCTCGGCCACCATGCGCATCTCGGCCTGTGCGCTCTGCACGCTGTGGCCACGCCCTATCATGGTGCCAAACATGCGGTTGCGGCTGAACTGGCTGTAGCCGGTGACCAGGAGGTCGCCTGCATATACCGAGTCGCTGATGTTGCGCCCAATGGGACATACGGCCGTGAGGAAGCGCTGCATCTCCTGTATGGCATTGCTCATGAGCACAGCCTGGAAGTTGTCGCCATAGTTCATGCCGCTGCAGATGCCAGCTGCCAGGGCATAGACATTCTTGAGCACGCTGGCATACTCGATGCCTGCCACGTCCTGGCTCACCTTGGTGCGCACATAGTCATTGGCCAGGAGCGAGGCGAACTCCGATGCGCGCCCCACATCGGCACAGCCCACGGTGAGATAGGTGAGGTGGTTCATAGCCACCTCCTCGGCATGGCTGGGGCCTCCGATGACCGCCACTTGCTCCTGCGGTATGCCGTACATGAGCGAGAGGTAGTCGGCGGGGATGAGGTTCTCGCCCGGCACGATGCCCTTGATGGCTGTCACCACAAACTTGGAGCGAAGCCTCACCTGCAGATGCGCGAGCGTGCCCTTGAGATAGGGCGAGGGAAGCACCAGGACAAGCGTGTCGCAAGCCTGGGCCACCTGGTTGATGTCATCGGTGAGGGTGACACGGCTCATGTCGAAGCTCACCTGCGAGAGGTAGGCCGGGTTGTGCCCCGAATGCCTGAACTGCTCCACGCGCCCGGCATTGCGCATGTACCAGTGTATATGCGGCACGCTCTCGAGCAGTATCTTGGCAATGGCCGTGGCCCAGCTGCCTCCGCCTATGACTCCTACGCTGCCCACTATGCTGTCCATTGCGCGATGGCCTCCTGTGAGGGTCGCTCGATGTCGAGTTTGTATTTCTTTACGATTTCTATTATCTGCTGCTGCACCTTGGCAGGAGCCACTCCCTGCAGGGTGGCCACCAGGTTGTAGCCTGCCTTGCGCAGGATGGGGATGTACTCGGCAGGAATGCCCTTGGCCTGGAAAAGCTCGTCCTTGTCGCGGGGAGCCTTCACCTCGGGCTTCATCTGCGGGAAGAGCATCACCTCGCCGATGGCGAACTTGCCCGTGAGGAGCATCACCAGGCGGTCGATGCCGATGCCGATGCCAAAGGTGGGAGGCATGCCATACTGGAGGGCGCGCAGGAAGTCGTGGTCGATGATCATGGCCTCGTCATCGCCCTTGTCGGCAAGCTTCATCTGGTCGATGAAGCGCTGCTCCTGGTCGATGGGGTCATTGAGCTCGCTGTAGGCATTGGCCAGCTCCTTGCCGTTCACCATCAGCTCGAAACGCTCGGTGAGTCCAGGCTTCGAGCGGTGCATCTTGGTCAGGGGCGACATCTCCACCGGATAGTCGGTGATGAAGGTGGGCTGTATGAAGGTGCCCTCGCAGGTCTCGCCAAAAATCTCGTCAATCAGCTTGCCCTTGCCCATGGTATCATCCACCTCGATGCCCAGCTTGCGGGCCACGTCGCGTATCTCGTCCTCGCCCATGGGATAGAGGTCATAGCCCGTCTTCTCCTGGATGGCCTCCAGGATGGGCAGGCGGCGGAAGGGAGCCTTGAAGGAGATGACCTTTCCGTCAATCTCCACCTCGGGCTTGCCGTTGACAGCCGTGCATATCTCCTCGAGCATCCGCTCGGTGAAGCCCATGCCCCAGTTGAGGTCCTTGTAGCTCACATAGAGCTCCATGCAGGTGAACTCGGGGTTGTGGGTCTTGTCCATGCCCTCGTTGCGGAAGTTCTTGCCCATCTCGTACACGCCCTCGAATCCGCCCACGATGAGCCGCTTGAGGTAAAGCTCGGTGGCAATGCGCATGTACATGTCCTGGTTGAGCGCATTGAAATGGGTGACGAATGGGCGGGCACTGGCTCCTCCTGCTATATTCTGCAGGATGGGGGTGTCCACCTCGGTATAGCCTGCATCATCCAATATGCGGCGCAGGGTGCGCACGATGGTGGCCCGCTTGAGGAAGGTATCCTTCACGCCACTGTTGACAATCAAGTCCACATAACGCTGGCGGTAGCGCAGCTCGGGGTCATCAAAGGCATCGAACACATTGCCGTCGGCATCCTTCTTCACGACAGGCAGGGGGCGCAGGCTCTTGGAGAGCACCGTCATCTGGGTCACATGCACGCTTATCTCGCCCGTCTTGGTACGGAACACATAGCCCTTCACACCGATGAAGTCACCCAGGTCAAGGCACTTCTTGAAGACCACATTGTACAGGTCCTTGCTCTCCCCAGGGCAGATGGCATCACGCTGCACATACACCTGGATGCGCCCCTTGCTGTCCTGCAGCTCAGCAAAGCCCGCCTTGCCCATGATGCGCTTGCTCATGATGCGCCCCGCAATGCTCACATTGCGGCTGTTCTCTGCTGTGGCAGCAATGCGTGGACGCTCGCCACTCTCGTCGGGCTCGGCTGTCTCATCGACAGGAAGGTCCACAAAGGACTCGCGTATCTCTGTGCTCCAGGCATCTACAGGATACTCGGCAGCGGGATAGGGGTCAATGCCCAAGTCGCGCAACTGCTGCAGGTTATTCCTCCTGACAATCTCCTGATCGCTCAATTCCAGTATGTTCATCGTACTTGTACCTATTATTATATATTCTTGTTTGAGGCTACAAAGTTACGCAGAAAAATCAGATGTGGCAAGAAATGGGCTATTATTCAAGCAACTGCAAGGCACGATGGACGAGCATGGCGCATGGGCATCCAGCAAGGCGGGAAGTCCACCCCGCCACCGCCTGGCCCTGCTCAAATGAGGTGAATATATTTGGTATTCCGCCAATAATACGCTAATTTTGCAAACAGGATGCACTGGCGGGCAATCCTGCGGACAATGCCTGCCGGGGCTCCTTGACCCATCAAGGCAGGACTCATCAAAGGCATGGGCACCGGGGCGATGCAGGCACGGCACGCCGCACGGCCTGCCTGGACAAACATGGCCAGATGCCTGAGCAACGAACTCTATCTATATATAAATATGAAGAAAGTACTTTCATTTGCAGCAGCAACCCTGATGCTGGTTGCCTGCAACAGCCATGGGACAGCGGGAAACACAAGCACACAGGACTCGACCAACGCTGTGACAGAGACCATCATGGCACGCCGCTCCATACGTCATTTCACAGAACAGGTGGTGGGGCGCGACACGCTCATGCAGCTGGCAGAGTACGGAGTGAATGCGCCCAATGCCCGAAACCTGCAGGAGTGGGCTATCCGCATCGTGGATGACCAGGAGTACCTGAAGGGGGTCACCGAGCTCATGAAGTCGGGAATGCCCTTCATGGTGAGTCAGGATGACCCCAAGTTCCGCAATGGTTTCCGCAATGCCACAGCCGTGATATTCGTGGGCGTACCCCAGGAAGACGAGTCGGGCATGACACTCATCAATGCCGGCGCCTTCTGCGAGAATGTGTGCCTGGCAGCCCAATCCATGGGACTGGGGAGCATCGTCATGGGTGGCCCCACCATGTTCCTCGGAACGAACCCCGACGCCAAACCGTTCCTTGACCGGCTGCACCTGCCCGAAGGCTACAAGCTGTGCATCTGCGTGGGCATTGGTTATCCCGACGAGGCTCCCGAGGCAAAGCCAAGAGACCTGAGCAAGATTGAGTTTGTGAAGTAGAATGGCCTAATCTGTTGCCAAAAGACAAAGAAGCCAACCATGCCAAGAAGGAAACTAAGCAACGAGATACCATACAGTTACGCGGCATGCCTGCATGCCGACTGCGCCAGGGCAAAGAATTGCCTGAGGCAAATCGCCTATGGCAGGATGCTGGAGGGAAGGACTTACCTGAAACTCGTCAACCCCCAGAGGTGCAACCAGGACGGACAATGCGAGTTCTACAGGGAAGGCAAGCCCATACGCTTTGCACGAGGATTTGCCAACTTCAAGAAACACATGTACCCCGACCAGTATGACAAGTTCTCCACCCTGCTGCAATGCCACTTCGGACGTAGCCAGTACTACGAGCGACGCAAGGGCGACCTCCCGCTCAATGCCGAGGAGCAGGAACTCATCCTGAGCGTGCTCAAGCGCGTGGGGGTGAGCGAGACGCTACAGTTTGACCAGTACGAGGAGGCCATGGACTGGAGCGAATAGCCAGAAAGAGCCAAAAATCCGCCTTTTCGATTTGTCTATAGCCGGACTGCAGTCCAAGCATACTTGGACTGCAGTCCGAATTATAATGGACTGGAATCCGAACTGGCATAAACTGGAAAGTAATACTAATAGCCTCAACGACATATAAAACAGCCACTTGGTGCATGCTCCGCCATACAGGCGCGCGAGACAAGAGACGCGCAAGCAGAAGAAAGACATTATGACACACATCAGCAAGAACACACTCATCTCCTTCACCTGGCAGCACATCCTGCTGCTCATCTCACTCTACATCATGACACTGGGCGTGGCCGTGTGCGTGCGCAGCCAGTTGGGCTCCAGCGTCATCTCCACCATCCCCTATGTGATGTCCACGGCAGGAAAAGGCATGAGTTACATCCCGGCTTGGACAATAGGCACTTACACCATCCTGATGAACACGCTCTTTGTGGTGGCCCAGATACTCATTCTGCGCAGGGACTTCGAGTGGGTGCAGCTGTTCCAGCTCGTCGTGGGCTTCTTCTTCGGCATGCTGATTGACCTGAACATGCTGTTGACGGGGTGGATAGCGTATGACAGCCTCCCCATCAACGCGCTGGTGCAGGTGGCGGGGTGCACCATCCTGGGCATTGGCATCGCGCTGGAGGTGAGATGCGGCTCGGTGACCATGCCTGGCGAGGGCATCACCATCGCCATCAGCAAGGTGTCGGGAATGCGCTTTCCCAAGGCCAAGATAAGAGTCGATACCTCCCTGGTAGCCCTGGCCGTGCTGCTCTGTTTCCTGCTGCTGGGCTCATGGCAATGGCAGATAGTGGGCATCGGCACGCTCTTTGCCATGGTGTATGTGGGGCTGGTGGTGCGCGCTGTGGGCAAGCGCCTGGGATGGTTTGACCGCCTGCTGGCCTACCGCCCCGGTTTCCGCAGGTATGTGTACGGACTGGCCAGATATGTGTATAGGAGGTGGTGAGGTTGTGAGGTTGTGAGGTTATGAGGTTATGAGGTGGTGAGGTTATGAGGTTGTGAGGTTATGAGCTTGTGAGGTGGTGAGCTTGTGAGGTGTAAAGTTTTGAGGATATTGAGCCTTGTGATATGCCTTTTTAGGTAGGAGCATCTAAAGAAAGTGGCTTTATCTGTCCCCCATAACCTTTTCTTTCACTATCTTTGCATTACATGTAATAACCAAAGCGCACGAATGACCGTCGAGACAGATATCACAAGAAATAATCCGCTGGAGAATTTTGGGCCGGAGGTGGCTGACCTCCTGCTCACTGGCCATTCCGTGACGGAGTACAAGAAAGATGGAAGGACGCATCACATCTTCTGGGCCACACATGACTATGAGCCACTGGGAGAAGGCTACTCATATAATGAATATAATGACGAGATAACACATAAATGCTGAGAGGGCATAACTCACAAACACGAAACAGGATGACGACAGACAACAAATTTACCTTGTTCGATTTCTGCAAAAAACAAGCGAACAAGATTCAAGTTTTCAGATCACACAAATTATGAGAATTTTATACTGAATGGATTTCACAACAAATCGTCAGATACATAGGATATGTTAAACAAATGGACAAAGGAAGAAACTATTATAGCATTCAATGTGTATTGCAAGATTCCATTTAAGGATAGTAGCAAAACACATCCCACTATCATAAAGTACGCAAAAATCTTAGGTAGAAGCCCAAGCGCGCTTAACATGAAGGTTGGTAATTTTGGAAGGCTTGACCCGAAACTAAAAGAAAATGGTATTATAGGTTTAGGTCACGGCGCGAAGATGGAGGAAGAAGTTTGGGATGAATTTTACAGAAATCCAGACAGGCTTGCTTTTGAGAGTGAATGTCTAATAGCCAAATTTGCAAAGAAAGATATTGAAAACACTACAGAAATAGATATAAGTGATTTGCCCAAAGGCAAAGAGCGTTTGGCCATAGTTAAGCAAAGGATTAATCAATCTTTCTTTCGTTCCGCAGTCATGTGTTCATATAATTATAGATGTTGCATATCAGGCGTAAGCAACCCTGAATTGTTAGAAGCATGTCATATTATTGATTGGAACAAAGATGCGATGAATAGAAGCAATCCCGAAAACGGATTGTGTTTGAACCCCTTATTCCATAAAGCATACGACAATCATCTTACAGCTATAACACCTGACTACAATATCATTATTTCAGAAGAACTGATAGAAAATACCGAAGACAAAACATTCAAAGAATATCTTCTCGGACTTCAGAACAAGAAATTGATTCTACCTAACCGTTTTTATCCCAAACCAGATTTTTTAGACTATCACTATCAAAAGTATTTAAACAAATAACATGGGTTACGATTTTTCATACCTGGATTTTATCGCGAAACACCATCCGCTTTATTTATCGGATGACAGAGTGCTACTTTGTGACATCCTTTTTTCTTCCTGACGAAGATTTGATTTGGCTTCAAAAAGAATACAATTCGAAAAACGAAGTTTTACAAGAGTTGAAAAGGATGGAAGTCTTATCGTTTTCCGAAACTTCAGATTACTTTTATGAGAGCATAATCAATCCGACATGAATAAATTAGATTTGCACTTGCTTAAAAATAGCCTTTTCGTAAGCGACACAATGTACAAGATTTCATCATGGATAGCAGCACACATCACTCTGGTGGTGCTGGCGGTCACAGCTGTCGCGCTGATGGTGCCGGCATCTTTCCTGTGGATAGGCACATCGGCCATCACACCCATGCTGGGCATCGTGATGTTCGGCATGGGACTGACGCTGAAGCCAAGTGACTTCAAGCCCGTCCTGCAGCATCCCCGACATGTGCTCATAGGCGAACTGGCACAGTTCATCATCATGCCCATGCTGGCTTGGCTGCTGTGCCAGGTGCTCTCGCTGCCCACCGACCTGGCCATAGGTGTCATACTGGTGGGATGCTGCCCAGGAGGCACCGCAAGCAACGTCATCTGCTACCTGGCACAGGGCGACATCGCACTCAGCGTGGCCATGACTGGGGTCTCTACCCTGCTGGCCCCGCTGCTCACTCCCACGCTGGTGCTGTTGCTTGCGGGAGAGTCGGTAAACGTGGATGTGTGGGGCATGATGGGAAGCATACTGCAGGTGGTGATACTGCCCATCGCGCTTGGCCTTGCCGTCAACCATTATTTCCGTAAGCACACCGAGCGGGTGGTGCCCTTGCTGCCCATGTTCTCCACCCTGGCCATCGCGACTATCATAGGGATTATCGTGGCCCATAACGCGGCCAGCATCCTGTCGTGCAGCATGACGGTGGCTGTGGTGGTGGTACTGCACAACTTGCTGGGCCTGTGCCTGGGATACGCAGCAGGCTCGCTGCTGGGCATTGACCGCAACAAGCGCACGGCCATTGCCATCGAGGTGGGAATGCAGAACTCAGGACTGGGCACCTCGCTTGCCGCCACTCACTTTGCCATGTATCCCATGGCTGCAGTGCCAGGAGCCATGTTCTCGGTGTGGCACAACTTCTCGGGAAGCATCGCGGCACAAGTGTTCAGGAAGTGGGGAGCCAGGCAACAGGCTTAGCCTCAAGCCCCCACGCACAAGAAGGAAGCAGGGGCTGCCACCCACGATGTCGGGTAGCAGCCCCTGCTGTTCGTTGTCCATTCCCCCTGGTTAGTCCTCGTAACCGTTGGGGTTGTTCTTCTGCCAGCTCCATGAGTCGCGGCACATCTCCTCGATGCCATACTGGGCCACCCAGCCAAGTTCCTCCCTGGCCTTGGTGGGATCGCAGTAGCATGTGGCGATGTCACCCGGACGGCGAGGCTTGAGGCTGTAAGGCACGCTTACGCCATTGGCCTTCTCGAATGCCTTCACCACATCCAGCACGCTGTAGCCATGTCCAGTGCCCAGGTTGTAGATGCCCAAGCCACAGTTGCGCTGAATGGCCTTCAAGGCACACACATGCCCGGCAGCCAGGTCGCACACATGGATATAGTCACGCACGCCTGTTCCGTCGTGGGTGTCATAGTCACTGCCAAAGACACCCAGTTCGGGACGCTTGCCTATGGCCACCTGGGTGATGTAGGGCATCAGGTTGTTGGGGATGCCATTGGGATTCTCGCCTATCTTGCCACTCTGGTGCGCGCCTATGGGATTGAAGTAGCGCAGGATGACCACATTCCATTCGGGGTCGGCCTTCTGCACATCCATCAGCACCTCCTCCAGCATGGACTTTGTCTGTCCGTAAGGGTTGGTGCAATGTCCCTTGGGGCACTGCTCGGTGATGGGGATGATGGCAGGGTCGCCATACACGGTGGCGCTGGACGAGAAGATGATGTTCTTGCACCCATGCTTGCGCATGACATCCAGCAGGATGAATGTGCCCGTCATGTTGTTGTGATAGTACTCCAGAGGCTTGGCCACACTCTCGCCCACAGCCTTGAGTCCAGCGAAGTGGATGACAGCCTGGGGCTTCTCTGCCTCGAACACCTTGGCCAGAGCCTCGGCATCGCGGATGTCGGCCTTGTAGAAGGGAATCAGCTTGCCGATGATTTCGCCCACGCGCTCCAGGGCTTTAGGGTTGGAGTTGTAGAGGTTATCTACAACGGCCACGCTATGGCCAGCCTTGTCAAGCTCGATGATGGTGTGGCTGCCGATATATCCGGCACCACCCGTGAGAAGAATTTTCATATCTTTACCAATTAAGATTATTTCACATCAGCTGGCCATCACTGCACGATGCCGAACAGGCGAGCCAGTCCTCCGTCCACACCGCTGAAGCCCATGAAGGCCATGGCCAGCAGTCCGGCTGTCACGAGAGCGATGCTCATGCCACGCATTCCCTGGGGAATGGGCATGAGGTCAAGCTGCTCGCGGATGGCGGCAAACACCACCAGTGCCAGTGCGAAGCCCAGTGCGGTGCTGAAGGCATAGACCACACCCGTGAGCAAGTTGGGCTCCAGCCCCTGTGTGGCATAGTTGCCATCGGCCACCAGGATAGCCACACCCAGGATGCAACAGTTGGTGGTGATGAGGGGAAGGAACACGCCCAGGGCCTGATACAGGGCAGGAGCCGTCTTCTTGAGCACAATCTCCACCATCTGCACCAGAGCCGCGATGACCAGGATGAAGGCAATGGTCTGGAGATATTTAAGGTCGAAGGGCAACAGTATAAACTTCTGCACCAGATAGGTGACGATGGTGGCCAGCGTGAGCACGAATGCCACAGCGGCTCCCATGCCCAGGGCAGAGTCCACCTTCTTACTTACGCCCAGGAAGGGACATATTCCCAGGAACTGGGAAAGCACGACATTGTTGACGAATATCGCTGTGATGAAAATCAATATGTATGCCATGACACTATGCTTTCTTTAGTTTGTTGATAAGTGCGATTAGGTAGCCCAGCGCGATGAATGCGCCCGGAGCCAGCACGAAGACGAGTGCGCCATAGTTCTCGGGGAAGAGCGTGATGGCAAACACCTTGCCAGTCCCCAGCAGTTCGCGCACTGCGCCAAGCAGTGTGAGTGCGAAGGTGAAGCCCAGTCCGATGCCGATGCCATCGAAGATGCTCTCCACAGCGCCATTCTTGGCAGCGAAAGCCTCGGCACGCCCCAGGATGATGCAGTTGACCACTATCAAGGGGATGAAAAGTCCCAGAGACTCATTGATGGCGGGAGCATAAGCCTGGATGAGCATCTGCAGCACAGTCACCAGCGATGCGATAACCACCACAAAGGAAGGGATGCGCACCATGTCGGGCACCAGGTTCTTGATGAGCGAGATGATGAAGTTGGAGCAGATAAGCACCGCAGTGGTGGCCAGTCCCATGGACATGCCGTTGAGCGCGCTGCTCGTGGTGCCCAGCGTGGGGCACATGCCCAGCAGGAGCACAAAGGTAGGATTCTCTTTGACGAGTCCGTTGAAGAATATTTTCAAGTATTTCATATTGTCTTCTCTCCTATACCTTATATATTAGTACTGTCGGCCTGCAGGCTGTCGGGCTGTGCCGAGGGTTCCTGCTGCGCGGGTGCTTCGGGCTTTGCCTGGCGTGAGGCGCCGCTCTCGCCATCAGCCTGGTATCCGTCCTGCAGGGCCTTGTAGGCATTGTTGATGCAGCGCAGGAAAGCCCGGCTGGTGATGGTAGAGGCCGTGATGGCGTCCACGTCTCCTCCGTCCTTCTTCACCGTAAGGTTCTCGGTGCCGGGATTGCGTCCCAGGATAGAGCCCTTTCCCTCACGGAACCAGGTCTTTGCCTTGGCTCCCAGTCCTGGTGTCTCGCTGCTCTGCAGAATTTGATATCCCATGATGCTGCCATCCTGGGCAAATCCCACCAGCACGGTCAAGGCACCGCCGAAGCCCTTGGGGTCGGTCACCTGCACGGCATTTCCGCTTGTGGTGTGATAGATGATGACGGCTCCCTCATTGAGCGCGTCGGCTTCCTGCACTTTCAGTTTCTCGGCCTTGAGCACCTCCTTGATACCATTGTCGAGTGTCTGCTTCTTGATGGCTGCGATAGGCTCGCGTGTCATGCTGTTCACAGCAGCCAGTGCCACGCCCGCAATCACAGCGATGGCGGTGAGCACGGCCACCATATTGTACCATGTGGATTCCAGTTTCTTCATTTCTTGGTTACCTCCCCGAATCGTTTTGGTTTGCAGTAAGTGTTGATGAGGGGTGTGAAGGCATTCATGATGAGAATGGCAAAGGACATTCCCTCAGGATAGGCACCCCAGTTGCGGATGACGATGGTGAGCACGCCTATGCTCACACCGTAGATGACCTGTCCGCGATGGGTCATGGGCGAGGTCACATAGTCGGTGGCCATGAAGCAGGCTCCCAGCATCAGTCCACCGCTGCACAGTACCTGTGGCACTGGAGCATACACGGGGTCGCACACATGGCACACCAGCGACAGGACAGCCACTGTGCCCAGGATGCTCACGGGGATGTGCCAGGTGATAATCTTCCTCCATATCATGAAGAGGCAGCCCAGCAGGAGCAGCAATGCGCTCACCTCGCCCAGCGAACCGCCTGTGGCTCCCAGGAACATGTCCTTCACCGGGGGCAGTTCCGACAGCACCGAGGCATCGCCACTGGTGATTGCGTGCTTCATCACGCTCAGGGGCGTGGCTGCAGTCTGTGCATCCACCAGCGAGGCATGCAGCACAGGCCAGGTGGTCATCTGTGCGGGAAAACTGATGAGCAGGAACACACGCCCCACCAGTGCGGGATTGAAGGGATTGCATCCCAGTCCGCCAAAGGTGAGCTTGCCCACCCCTATGGCCACCAGCGCGCCTATGATAACAATCCACAAGGGCAGGTTGCTGGGCAGGTTGAAGCCCAGCAGGATGCCTGTGAGCAGGGCACTGCCATCGAGCACCGTGGTGCGGGCACGCCCCAGGACAAACTTGGTGATGGCCCACTCAAAGAAGACACAGGCGACCACCGAGGTCAGCAGGACCACAGCCGCACCTGCGCCGAAGAGCCAGATACTGGCCAGGAGTGCGGGCAGGAGAGCCACGCACACGCCGTACATGTTCTTCTGCACGGAATCACCACCATGCACATGGGGTGAAAGTGATATTATCGGTTTCATTGTCTATTCTTAATGTTAATGTGGAAGGTGATTACTTCTTGGCAGCACGAGCCTTGATGATGCCCATCACCGTGCTCTTGCCCACGCGTACCATGTCCAGCAGGGGGCGGTGGCTGGGGCATGTGAACTGGCAGGAGCCGCACTCGATGCAGCTTGTCACGTCATTTTTCTCGGTCTCTTCCCACTTGCCTTGTGCGCTCAATGTGGCAAGCAGATATGGCTCAAGTCCCATGGGGCACGCGCTCACGCACTTGGCACAGCGTATGCAGGGACTGGGCTCTGCGCGACGGGCCTCCTTCTCGTTCATGATGAGCAGGCCGCTGCTTCCCTTGGTCATAGGCACCTCCAGCGAGAGGAGTGCCTTGCCCATCATGGGACCTCCACCTATGATTTTCCCGGTGTCCCCGGGCAGTCCGCCGCACTCGTCTATCAGTTGCTGGAAGGGTGTGCCCAGTCGGGCGAGCAGGTTGCTGGGCTGGGCCACGCTCTTGCCCGTCACGGTGATGACGCGCTCGATGAGGGGTTTATTCTTCAGCACAGCCTGGTAGATGGCAAAGGCAGTGCCCACGTTCTGCACCACGGCACCCACATGGATGGGAATAGCTGGAGGCGCAGGCACCTGTCGGCCTATGACGGCATCTATCAGCTGCTTCTCGCCACCCTGAGGGTACTTCACCTTCAGGGGCACCACCTCAATGTGGGGATGAGCCTTGGCCTTCTCGGTCATCAGGGCGATAGCGTCGGGCTTGTTGTTCTCGATGCCAATGTAGCCCTTGTCCACACTCACGGCCTTCATGATAATCTCCACGCCCTCCAGTATCTCGTCGGCATGCTCCAGCATGAGCCGGTGGTCGGCGGTCAGGTAAGGCTCACACTCCACGGCGTTGATAATCACGCACTCGGCCTTGCAGCCTGGAGGGGGCGACAGTTTCACATGGCAGGGGAAGGTGGCACCACCCATGCCCACGATACCAGCGTTCTTGATTTTCTCCACGATGGCCTTGCTGTCCAGTTCCTTGTGGTCGGCAAGTCTCACCAGCGTGTCTGAGCGGTCGATGCTCTCTTCCCACTCATCGCCCTCCACATTGACGTAGATGGCTGTGCGCCGGGTGCCGCTGGCATCCAGCACGGTATCTATCTTGGCCACCTTGCCGCTCACACTGCTGTGTATAGGCGCGCTCACGAATCCTCCGGCCTCGGCCAGCAGGGTTCCCACCTTTACCTCATCGCCCCTCTGCACCACGGGCTTGGCAGGTGCGCCGATATGCTGAAACATGCTGAAGACTGCCTGCTTGGGCAGGGCGGCCTGCCTGATGGGGCTGCCAGCCGACAACTTGTTCTCTGCGGGATGTACTCCGCCTATCTTGAATGTCTTCATTTCTGCTCCTCCTTTTTAGTCTCGGTTGGTTGTTTCTCCACGCTTGCGGGCTGGGCAGCAGCCTGGGCAGGTTGCTGGGCAGCGGGCTTCACGGCCTGGGCGGGCTGGGCGGCTGCAGTTGCGGGCTGCTCTGCCTTGGGCTTGCGTGGTGGGAAGTTGAAGGCGTGAATAGCCCCCTTGGGACAAGCCTCCTCGCACTTGCGGCACATCTTGCACTTCTCGGCATCGATATAGGCCAGGTTGTTGACCAGGGTGATAGCCTCAAACTTGTCGCAGGTCTTCACGCACTTGCCGCATCCGATGCAGGACACCTTGCATGCCTTGTTGGCCACCGCGCCCTTGTCCTTGTTGTTGCAAAGCACCACCATACGACGTCCCTTGGGACCCTTGGGCCTGATTTCTATGACACCACGGGGGCATGCCTTGGCACACGAGCCACAGCCTCCGCACTTGTCCTCGTCCACCTCGGGCAGCCCTGTGACGGGATTCATGGTGATGGCGCCAAACTGGCACTGGGCCACGCAGTCGCCACATCCCAGGCAGCCATAGGCACATGCCGTCTCGCCCATGCCTGTCATGTTCTGCACGCGGCAGCTCTGCACACCGTCAAATTCTGCTATACGCTGACGGTTCTCGCAGGTTCCGTTGCAGCGCACGACAGCAATCTTGGGAGTCGAGGCGCCAACAGTCATCCCCAGGATGGAGGCCACCTTTTCCATGACAGGCTGTCCGCCCACGGGGCAGAGCTTGCCTTCCAGACTGCCGCCGTCGGCAGCCTTGACACACGCAGCGGCAAAGCCCGAGCACCCGGGATAGCCACACCCGCCACAGTTGGCCTGCGGCAACACCGCCGCCACCTCACCCAGACGAGGATCCTCGCTTACAGCGAACTTGTGCGAGATTACATACAGGACCACCGCAGAGAGCAGCCCTATCGCTCCAAGCACAATCACTGCAATCATGATTTCGTTCATACGTTGATTGAAGATTTAATTGATATTTGGATTTGTTATTTATCTGTCATTCCAAGGGGACAAGCCCAAGGGGCCTCACTACATGCTGGCCTCCCCGTCGAGCGGACGCACACTGAAGCGGAAACGCCTGTCGAGATGGCCGCGCAGGAGGTAAAGCACGGCATAGTAGAGAGCCAGCCCTCCCAGGGCAAGCAAGGCTCCCACATCCTCACCCCACAAGCAACAGCCCAGGAAAAGCACAGCCACCATGAGCAGGAGCGGAGCGGCATAGGCTATCCACACAGCCTTGAAACCCAGGCTGAGCGACCCTTCCACCACCACAGTCTGTCCTACCCGCACAGGCACATCGCCCACGCTGGCTTCCACTGTCTTCTCCTTGCTTTCGCTGCTCTTGCACAGATGCTTCACCGAACAGCCTCCGCAGGCCGTCTGCTGCATGATGCGCACAACACAAGTGGTGGCTCCAGTCTGCTCCACCACGCCTTGATGCCGGATTGTTTCTTTCATTACTATATGGCCTTGGCCTTAATAATCGTGCAAAAATACGAAGTTTCCCGCACATATCGCCCAATCGCTGTGCACACTTTTCTCTATCTTGCAGATTTTGTATGTGTGCCTTGCCAGTTTGCGCACTTCCATTTATCTTTGTGTGAGCATTTATCAACTGACACGCACGCCTATGTTTGCATTCCAAGCCTGCTGCAAAATCAACCTGGGACTGAGGGTCACCGAGCGACGTCCCGATG
Source organism: Prevotellaceae bacterium (assembly GCA_050873805.1). Taxonomy (GTDB): domain Bacteria; phylum Bacteroidota; class Bacteroidia; order Bacteroidales; family Bacteroidaceae; genus Physcousia. The sequence continues at coordinate 65,369 of JBNMJN010000006.1, forward strand.
GGTACCACAACCTGCAGACCATCTTCTACCCCATTCCACTCTGCGATGACATCACCGTGGAGGAGAGTCCGACCGACCATCTGACCCTCACGGGCATCCCCATCGAGGGAGCATCGGGGGACAACCTGGTACTGCGGGCCGTGCGGATGCTGCGGGAGCATGGGTTTCCCATCCCGCACCTGCACATCCACTTGCACAAGAACATCCCCAACGGAGCCGGACTGGGAGGCGGCAGCAGCGATGCCGCTGGCATGGTGCGGGAGCTCAACAGGCACCTGGCTCTGGGCATGAGCGACGAGGATATGGAGCATGCCGTGGCCTCCCTGGGTGCCGACTGCCCTTTCTTTGTGCGCAGCCAGCCTGTGTATGCCCAGGGGATAGGCGATGTGTTCAGCCCTGTCCGCGTGAACCTGAGCGGGATGCACCTCCTGCTTGTCAAGCCCTGCGAGTCGGTTTCCACACGCGAGGCTTATGCTCTGATACAGCCACACATGCCCCGCACACCACTTGACCAGCTTGTGCAGCGTCCCATGGGAGAGTGGCGGCACCTGGTGACCAACGACTTTGAGCACAGCGTCTTTCCCGCGCATCCCATCATTGCGGACATCAAGGAGCAACTGTATGCGCTGGGGGCCACCTATGCCAGCATGAGCGGCAGCGGCAGCAGCGTGTTTGGACTCTTCGGCGAGAAGCCCGACCCAGGCCACCTGTTCCACGGCATGTTTGTGCACCAGGCGCGCCTTTAGGACTTTTCCCCTCGCAGGGTAGGGAAATACCCTTCCACAGGCAGCCATCCTGCCCTACCTTTGCAGCAGACAAACAAAAAGGAGAAGACTATGAGACGTTACATCCTGACATTGATAGCAGCCCTGACCACAATGGTCAGCGCATCGGCCATGAGTTACGAGCGCGCCCGCGAGGAGGCCCTCTACCTGACCGACAAGATGGCCTACGAGCTCAACCTCAACGACCAGCAGTACAACGACGCATACGAGATCAACCTGGACTACTTCCTGAGCATGAACTCGGAGAGAGACCTCTACGGGGACTACCTGGACTACCGCCTCACCGACCTCAGACACATCCTGCTCAGCTGGCAGTTTGACCTGATGCTGCAGGCCGACTACTTCGTGCGCCCACTCCTGTGGAACCGTGGCTGCTGGGTGTTCCCCATCTATGGGCACTATCACCGCAACGTGTTCTTCTACGATCGTCCGCATGTGTATTTTGAGTACCGTGGCGGACACGGTCATGGGCACTTCCACGGAGGCTTCTATGCCGACCGCCGCCCCCACTGGGATGGTGGCATGCGTGGCAGGGAGCCTATGGGCAGGCCAGGCAGAGACGGTGGACGGGTAAACCCTGGCCGTGGCAATGGCTATCACTTTGACCTCCCCGGCCGGAATGACCGCAATCCTGGGCGCGACAACCGCCCCGGACGCGGTGACAATGGCATGACCAACGGGCGCGACAACCGCCCCGGACAGGGAAGCGAGAGCACCACACCTGCCAGAGGCGACCAGCCTGGACGCGACAACTATGGGCGCGACAACACCCGCAACGGCTACAGCATCGGACGCACCGGCGGACAGCAAGACCGGGGCAATGGCTACACCCGCACCGACCGTGGCAACTACTCACGCCAGGGACAGGGCACAGGCACGCGCACCTATGACCGCTCCAGCTCCACCCCCAGCCGCAACATGGGCGGCAGCACACGCTCGGGGGGCAGCAGCCAGCCACGCACACGCGGGGACTCATTCTCACGCAGCAGTTCGCGTGTCACCTCGGGAGGCAATGGCTCGGCCGGATACTCACGCGGGGGAAGCATGAGCCGGGGCTCGGCTGGCATGCAGACACGCGGAGGAAGCACAGGCTCACCCACACGCGGAGGAGCCTCGGGCGGAGGAATGGTGTCACGCGGACGCAGATAAGCAAGCGCACATGGATTTCGCCACACTGGACACCATCGTCAGGCAGAAGCGGCTAAGCACAAGGGACATCATTGCCGTGTGCATAGCCACTACCGGACGGGCAAACAATCCCATGAAGGAGGCCCTGTACCAGTTGTCGCTGGACCAGGACGCGCCAACGGCCACCCATGCCCTGCGCATCTTCACGCACTTTGACTCCAACGACCTGCAATGGCTGCACGACAGGCACAACGAGCTCATCGGCAGAGCCCTGACCGAGACCCATCCAGGCAAACTCAGGATGCTGCTCACCTTGCTGCTCCGGCAACCATTCTATGCCGAGCAACTGCACACGGACTTCATTGACTTCTGCACCACGCTCGTCACCGGCACCACCCAGCCCTACGCGCTTAGGGCACTGGGCATGAAACTGGCATGCAAGCAGATGACTCTGTTTCCCGAACTGACGAATGAACTGGACTCCATCATGCAGCTCCTGGAGCAGGAGCCCCTCTCTCCTGGTCTGCTCTCAGCCAAGCGGCAGGTACAGGCCAAGATTAAGACTGCGTGCAAGAAGCATGAGAGCCGCGCACGCAAGTCCCACACAGGCCAGCCGGGAAAGGCGGCCCTGGGCTGTGGGCCCTGCCCATCGGGCGGCAAGGGATAAAATGACGACACATACACACAAGCGCACCGACGACGTGGCTCCAAGCCTGCGTCATCGGTGCGCTCGCTCGCTTGCCCCACCTCACGAATTGCGCAACTTGCGCAGCAACTCCTGGTTGATGCGGCGTATGCGCGTCTGCCCCTCGGCCAGGTCACGCTTGAAGGAGGAGAACTCCACGTTCACATTATTATATATGTCACTGAACGTGTGCAGCAAGGGAGGCAGGTAAGGCTGCTCGTTGGTGTTGACCACGATGCGTATATCCTTGGGCACCACACGCACGTTTATCTCGCGCCCCTCCTCCTTGGGGTCGCCATCAAAGTGTATGACGCCAGGGCTGCTGCGGTGAATCTTCACCTCGCGGCACTTGAAGCAGCGTATCTTGCTGTTCTGCGTAATCGTCTTGTTGAAGAGCTGTATGGCTATCTGCGGAGCCTCGAGCACATTAAACGGCTCCATCACCGTCACGTCCATCAGCCCGTCGCTCATGCTCGCATGGGGAGCGATATACACATTGTTGCCATACTGGCTGGCATTGGCACAGGCGATGAGGAAAGCCTTGAACTGCTTCTTCTCCCCATCAATCTCCACGTCGTAGGTGTCGGGATGGTACTTGAGCCCCTCCCGCAGCGTGTTCTCGATATAGGACAGGAGCCCCCGCCGCCCGCTCTGTGCAAACTTGCTGCTCACAAAGGCGTCGAAGCCCACACCGCAGGTGCAGAAGAAGGGAGTGCCATTGATCACCCCATAGTCCAGGCTCTTCACCTGGCAGTCCGCCAGCACCTGCATAGCGCCCTCGGGATTCATGGGTATATAAAGGTGCCGCGCCAGCCCATTGCCGCTGCCACAGGGGATGATGCCCAGAGCCGTGCGCGTATGCACAAGGCTGCGTGCCACCTCGTTGACCGTACCATCGCCTCCCACGGCCACCACCACATCCGTGTCCGCATGCACGGCCTCGCATGCCAGTTCGGCAGCATGCCCGCGATGCTCGGTGTAGGCCACACGCACGTCAAAGCGCACCTCGGAGAGATACTTGGGTATGAGCGACACGATGCGCTTCTTGTCCGTCGTTCCCGAGATGGGATTCACAATAAATAGTACCGATTTCCTGTTCTGCATAATTGGCCACAAAATTAAGCAAAAAGACACATCCACATAGCAAAAGAACAGGCAAAAGTAGATTTCTCCTGCACTTTTTGCACAAGGGCTTAGGCTCAAAAAGCGAAAAAGCACTACCTTTGCAAAAATTTACGTCCGCACATGCCGGGCTAGAACAAACAATTATAATGGGAATATTAGAAGAGAAGCTCGCCAAACACCCCTTTTACGCATTGTCAAAGGAGGTTAAAGAAAAGGGCGTATATCCCTATTTCCGCGAGATAGAGGGAAAGCAGGGAACGGAAGTTGAGATGGGTGGCCATCATGTGCTGATGTTTGGCTCCAATGCATACACCGGTCTTACAGGCGACCAGCGCGTCATCGACGCAGGCTGCGCAGCCATGCAGAAGTATGGCAGCGGCTGTGCCGGAAGCCGATTCCTCAATGGCACTCTGGACATCCATGTGCAGCTGGAGAAGGAGCTCGCCGAGTTTGTGGGCAAGGACGACGCCCTTGTGTTTGCCACAGGATTCACCGTGAACAGCGGTGTGATACCCCAGCTGGTGAGCAAGGACGACTATATCATCTGTGACGACCGCGACCATGCAAGCATTGTGGATGGCCGTCGCCTGAGTTTTGCCACACAGCTGCACTACAAGCACAACGACATGGCCGACCTGGAGCGCGTGCTCCAGCGTTGCGAGCCCGACAAGGTGAAGCTGATCATCGTGGACGGTGTGTTCTCCATGGAGGGCGACCTGGCCAACCTGCCCGAGATTGTGCGCCTGAAGCACAAGTACAATGCCAGCATCATGGTGGACGAGGCACACGGCATCGGTGTGTTTGGCAAGCAGGGACGTGGCGTTTGCGACCACTTCGGGCTTACCAAGGACATCGACCTCATCATGGGCACCTTCTCCAAGTCACTGGCATCCATCGGTGGCTTCATCGCAGCCAACCAGGTCATCATCGACTCTCTGCGCCACACCGCACGCACCTACATCTTCAGCGCAAGCTGCACGCCCGCTGCCACAGCCGCAGCGCGCGAGGCCCTGCACATCATCCAGTCGGAGCCCGAGCGCATTGCTGCCCTATGGGATGTGACCAACTATGCCCTGAAGCGTTTCCGCGAGGAGGGCTTCGAGATAGGCGATACCGAGAGCCCCATCATACCACTCTATGTGCGTGACCTCAAGAAGACCTTCATCGTGGTGGCACGCGCCTTCGAGGAAGGTGTGTTCATCAACCCCGTGATTCCTCCCGCATGTGCTCCCTCGGACACCCTGGTAAGGTACGCGCTGATGGCCACCCACACGCATGAGCAGGTGGACGAGTCGGTAAAGAGGCTCAAGAAGGTGTTCCACGAGCTGGACATCCTGTGACACGAGGCCGCCTCACCACACCATTTGACACCGCTGCCGCAAGGCAAGACATATACCAGCACCCCGCCCGCCAGGCGGGGTGCTTTCTTTTCAGCATCTCTCCCCCTGAAAAAATGCAGCGCGCTGCGTTGGCAGATGCAGTGCGCTGCGTTGACAAATGCAGTGCGCCGCGTTGGCAGATGCAGTGCGCTGCGTTGGCAGATGCAGCGCGCTGCATAAAACAGGCCACTGCACCACCCCATGCGAAGTGCCCTCCCCCACCTGCCCCCACCTGTCATTCCATCGTTCATTGGGGTCTGTTGACACAAGTCCTCATTCGGGTCAACCACTTTCCGGCATACCCCTTGACGTAACTGGCTGTGGGGATGTTCCCCCAGAAGCATGACACTGGAAGAAGGGCCAACCAGGGGGCAGAAGGACTATCTGATGGGCTAAAGCAAGCCTTTGCCTCGGCTTCTGAGCCGATTGGGAAGCAATTGCCGGAACAAAATCACGCGTCATCTACCCACAGGCAAGCATTTTTTCATAATTTTGTGAAGAAATACAAGATTACGGGGAGGCCATCCTCTCTCTTTCACCAAACAAGACAAACCGTCAGAAATGAAGAACTCCAAGAAGTGGGCAATCCACCTGGCATGCTACCTCATCGCGATGATTGGCATGTCCGCACTGAATGAATTTCACCCTTCCACCATCCAGCGCAAGCAAGTTGCCGCAGCCGTGGCAGAGGACAGCGAGCCCGCCTGGCAACCCACATCGGTAGTGAAACTGGACAACGACAACCCCTATGCCAGCCCTGGACAGGAATTCGACGGCAAGCTCTACCTGTACGAAGACCGCAAGTTTGCGCTCTGGAGTCCCCGCGTCAATAGCGACAGGACATTCCTGTTCTACAGCCTCTCCAAGGATTCCAAGGGAGCGTACCTGCTGAGCGGGAAGGGCGTGGCAACCATAAGGGCCAATGGAGAATATGACATCCAAGAGCATGACGGCATGGCTCCGCTGTCAATCCCCGCGCTGAAGGACGGCGAGCCTGTCATGGAGACCTCTGATGGCATCACCTACAAGAAGTACCTGGTGCGCCTGGCCGAAGCCACACCTGCCCAATACCGCACAGAAGCCGTCAAGGAGGCTTACCAGCGCATGACTGGCATACAAGCCGCTCCCCAACAGCCCGACCAGCAGAAGCTGGCCGTGGAAAAGTACCAGCAAGACAAAAGCAGGCAGCAACACAAGTCAACGGTGTTCTACACGCTGCTTGCCATCACCGTCCTCTCCCTGCTGATGGCCATCGGCCTTGTCAGCGCAAACGATGATGACCTGGAGCTCACGCCACGTACCAAGTACCAGATGGACGAGGAAGGCAACGTGACACTGCACTGGGAGTTCCAGCCACTGCCTGGCTTCCTCAAGGTGTTCAACATCGCCACGCTGGCCATCACGGCATTCATCATCGCCTGCCTGGCCATGCCCGACCTGCGCCTGACAGCACTGGCCTGCCTGTTTGCAGGCTTCTTCGAGGGAGCGGGAGCCATCATCATGCTGGCTGTCACGATAGGCTCGCTCGCTGTGTCATTCTGGATTATGTCGCGCGCCATCAGGCAGGCCGAGGGCGCCGACACCGAAAAGGGCACCTGGCTCACGCTGGTGGAACTGGTAGCCGTGGCACTGCTGGACTTCTACGCCATCGTCATCTGGGGCCCGGTGTCGATAGGCATCGTGTTTGCCCTCAACCTGTGGCTGGCCATGCCCGACACCATCATCACCTACTCCACAGGCAAGACGAGAACCATGCTCCACTGGCTGATTCCCCTGGACATCATGCTGAAGTGGCTCTACAGCGCGCTGTTCCTGCTCATCATGCTGGCCGTGTATATCTTCAACATGTTCCTCCAGGGAAAGGTGAAAGCCGATGCCGCCGCCGAACTGGCAGCCAAGAGACGCAGGGCACAGGAGGGCAACGACTTCATGGTGACAGACTCGGAGGGACACACCGTGCACATGACACGCATAGGCGACAGCGACAACTTCACCTGCGGAAATGGTAACACATACGAGCGCAGCGCGGGAGGCTCATTCACAAAATTGCCCTGACACCACACAAGCATGCCCGCATGAACAAACAAGAAAAAGAAGAGAAGAAGCGAATCACGCATCCCGATGGCATCACCCTGCGCGCTGCCACCATTGCCGATGCGGCGCAGATAAGGGAGATATATGCCCCATATGTGCTGGGGACGGCCATCACCTTTGAGTACGAGGTACCGTCGGAGGAAGAGTTTGCCCAGCGCATCAGCCACACCCTGGAGCATTACCCCTACATTGTGGCCGAGGATGCCGACGGGAAGATTGTGGGTTATGCCTACGCGGGAGCCTACTATGGGCGTGCAGCATACAGCCGCAGCGTGGAAGTGTCCATCTATGTGGAGGCCAGGCAGCACCGCAGGGGAGTGGGCCGATGGCTGTACGAAGAGTTGGAGAAGGAGTTGGGGGAACGTGGCTTCCTCAACCTCACCGCCTGCATTGCGTGGACCGATGAGCCAAACAGGTACCTGACACACCAGAGCCCGCTCTTCCACAAGCACATGGGCTACGAGCAATGTGCCCATTTCCACAAGATTGGCTATAAGTTTGGACGCTGGTTTGATATCATCTGGATGGAGAAGATGCTGGGCAAGCACATAGACAAGGAATAAAAAAGGCGGCATGTGCCCCGCATGTGCCACCAGAATGTCGCCCATGCCCCACGCATGCCCAAGTGGAGGGCGACTCCCCTGAGGATAGCATCGGCACAAGCCCCATCGAAGCCATCCATGCCAGAGGGGAAGCGATGACGTGCCCGGGCACACGGGCAGGCCTGCTTACTGAAAGGGGATATGACGCAGCGCGCAGTCGAGCCTGCGCTCCAGTTCGTCCAGTTTGCCCATGCGTATGGAGAAGGTCATGTGGCACTGCAGGTCACAGGTTTGCTCCACAATGCGAGCCTCCATCAGGCGCGACACCTTCATCACCACATTCATGTCGGCATAGTCAAAGTCGATGCTGCATGTGCCATCTACCGTGCGCTCCTCTACCTGGGCAGCATCGAGCGTGGCGGCGGCCGTGGTGCGGTAAGCCTCTATCAGGCCGCTTGTGCCCAGTTTCACTCCACCGAAGTAGCGCACCACCAGCACGATGACATCGGTCAGCCCGCGGCTGTTGATCTGTCCCAGTATGGGCTTGCCCGCTGTTCCGCTCGGCTCACCGTTGTCATTGCTGCGGTACACCTCCCGCTCGGCTCCCAGCATGTAGGCCCAGCACACATGGCGTGCGTCATAGTACTTCTTCTGATAGTCGGCCACCAGCGCAAGAGCCTCCTCGGGGGTGGTGACATGATGCGCAAAGCCAAGGAACTTGCTCCTCAGTTCGGAGTAAGTTCCCTGGCTCGGCTGTGTAATAGTCCTGTATTCGTCCACCATAGGAAAAGGGGCGACTAAGAGAGCTTGTGTACCACCAGTCCGCTGCGCAGCTTCGGCTCAAACCATGTGGCCTTGGGCGGCATGATGTTGCCACTGTCGGCAATGCGTATAATCTGCTGCATGCTCACGGGATAGAGGGCAAGAGCCATCTGCATCTCGCCACTGTCCACCCTGCGCTTCAGTTCGCCCAGTCCGCGCAAGCCACCCACAAAGTCGATACGCTTGTCGGAGCGGAGGTCCTTGATGCCCAGGATAGCATCGAGGATGCGCTGGCTGCTGATGCTCACGTCGAGGCTTCCGATGGGGTCTGACTCATCCACCAGCCCAGGCTTCAGTGCCAGGCTGTACCACATGCCCTGCAGATACAGGCTGAACTCATGCAGGCGGGCGGGGCGGTAAGGCTCCTGGCCCTGGGGAGTCACCGTGAAGTCCTGCTCCAGGAGCGCGAGAAACTCGGCAGGCGTGTGCCCGTTGAGGTCTCTCACCACGCGGTTGTAGTCCAGGATGGTGAGCTGACTGGCAGGGAAGCACACAGCCATCAGGTAGTTGTACTCCTCGTTGCCCGTGTGGTGGGGATTGGCCTTGGCCTTCTCGGCACCCACCAGGGCGGCGGCGGCTGTGCGGTGATGCCCGTCGGCGATATACAGATGAGGCATGCGCGCGAAGCACTGGGTGACAGCAGCCAGGTCGCTGTCGTCATCCACCAGCCAGAACTGGTGGCGGAAGCCATCCACAGGGGCGATGAAGTCATACACAGGTGTCTGGGCCACATAGCGTGCCACGATGGCATCCAGTTGGCTGTCATCGGGATAAGCCAGGAACACAGGCTCCATGTTGGCATTGCACGCACGCACATGCTTCATGCGGTCCTCCTCCTTGTCCCTGCGGGTAAGCTCGTGCTTGAGGATGACCCCGTTCAGGTAGTCGTCCACGGCTGCGCCCACCACCAGCCCATACTGTGTGTGGCCGTTCATGGTCTGCGCGTACACATAATACATCTCCTTGCTGTCCTGCACCAGCCATCCCTCGCGCTGGAACTTGGCAAAGTTCTCGGCAGCACGCTGATACACGCGGGGGTCATACTCGCTGGTGCCCACGGGGAAGTCTATCTCGGGCTTGATGATGTGGTAGAGCGACTTCTCGTTCTGCCCAGCCTCGGCCCTGGCCTCCTCGGAGTCGAGCACGTCATAGGGGCGGCTCTCCACCTGCTCCACCAGTTCGCGCGGTGGACGCAATCCTCTGAATGGTTTTACTCTTGCCATTTTCTTTTCCTTATGTCAAGCGCATGCCCATTACCTGGCACCATGACAGTGTGCCACAGGAACAAGCATCCGCCTGCTGAAACATAACATTCTATCTCTGACAACAGTCAGGCGGCATGGGTGGCCCCACGCGGGCCTTGATACAGAGCCCCGGCCTTGCCACCCGTGCCCGATGCTGTCACTTGTTGACCTGGAACTTGGTGATGCCCTTCTGAATATAGTCCACTATCTGGCGGGCAGCCGCGATGCCTGCGTTCACGTTGGCCTCTGCGGTCTGCGCTCCCATCTTCTTGGGTGTGGCGAAATAGCGTCCGGGGAACTCGGCAGTGAAGGTCGCATGGGCATCAGGCTTGATATCGGTGATATACTTCAGGTCGGCACGCTCCTGCATGAGGCTTATCAGCCCCTGCTCGTCAATCACCTCCTTGCGGGCTGTGTTGACCAGTATGCCACCCTTCTTCATCTTGCCCACCAGGTCGTGGTTGATGCTCTGGCGAGTCTCGGGTGTGGCAGGAATATGGAGCGAGACGATGTCGCACTGCTCAAAGAGCTCCTCGCGCGAAGCGGCGGCATGCACCCCGGCTGCCTCGATGGCCTCCTGGGGGCAGAAGGCATCATAGGCATACACGTCCATGCCAAAGCCCTTGGCGATGCGTGCCACGTTGCGTCCCACGTTGCCAAAGGCCAGGATACCCAGCTTCTTGCCCTTGAGCTCGGTGCCGCTGGTGCCGTTGTAGAAGTTGCGCACAGCATAGACGAGCAGCCCGAAGACCAGTTCGGCCACGCTGTTGGCATTCTGCCCAGGGGTGTTCATGGCCACCACCTTGTGCGCGGTGGCTGCCTCGAGGTCGATATTGTCATAGCCGGCACCCGCACGCACCACAATCTTCAGTTGCTTGGCTGCGTCGAGCACCTCGGCATCCACCTTGTCGGAACGGATGATGAGTGCGTCGGCATCGGCCACGGCACTGAGCAACTGGCTCTTCTCGGTATATTTCTCCAGGAGAGCCACCTGGCCTCCCGCCTCACTGATTACTTTCTTGATGCCATCCACAGCCACCTGGCTGAATGGCTTTTCTGTTGCTACCAATACTTTCATAGCGTGTGTATATATATAATGTATAAAGAAAGCCGTCCAGGCGGCAGCGCGCTCCCACGAGCCACGTTGCCGTCTGGACTGTGTCTTGTAACCTTATCAATGCTTGGACTCGAACTCCTTCATGCAGGCCACCAGTGCCTGGCATCCCTCGATGCTCATGGCATTGTAGCAGCTGGCACGGAAGCCGCCCACATCGCGGTGTCCCTTGACACCCACCATGCCCTGCTGTGTGGCAAAGGCCAGGAACTCATCCTGGAGGTCCTGGTACTCAGGCTTGAGCACAAAGGTGAGGTTCATGCGTGAGCGGCTGTCCTCCTGGGCTGTGCCCACGAAGAGGCGGTTGCGGTCAATCTCGTCATACACGATGCGCGAGCGCTCGATGGCACGCTGCTCCATAGCCTCCACTCCGCCCTGCGCCTTAATCCACTTGAGGTTCTGCAGCGCGCAATAGATGGGTACCACGGGAGGCGTGTTGAACATGCTGCCCTTCTTCACATGTGTGCGATAGTCCAGCATGGTGGGGATGGGACGGCTCACATGGCCCAGCAGGTCTTCCTTGACAATCACGAAGGTCACACCCGCCATGCTCAGGTTCTTCTGGGCACCGCCATAGATGATGCCGTACTTGCTCACATCCACAGGACGCGAGAAGATGTCGCTGGACATGTCGGCTACCACGGGGATGGGAGAGTCCAGGTCCTTGCGCAGCTCGGTTCCATATATGGTGTTGTTGGTGGTGATGTGCAGATAGTCGGCATCGGTGGGGATGGTGAAATCCTTGGGGATGTAGGTGAAGTTCCTGTCCTTGCTGGACGCCACCTCAACCACCTCGCCAAAGAGGCGGGCCTCCTTCTCGGCCTTGGTGGCCCACACGCCGGTATTGAGATAGGCTGCCTTCTTCTCCAGAAGGTTATAGGGCACCATGCAAAACTCCAAGCTTGCGCCACCGCCCAGGAACAGCACAGAGTATCCATCGGGAATCTGCAGCAGTTCCTTGAACAAGGCCACAGCCTCATCTACCACTGGCTGGAAGTTCTTGGCACGGTGGCTAATCTCCATCAGGCTGAGACCAGAACCCTCGAACTCAAGACATGCAGAGGCTGTTGCCTCTATCACCTCGCGGGGCAAGATACTGGGTCCCGCATTGAAATTGTACTTCTTCATGTCACTTCTTTATTTGTTTTATCATACTAATCATATCCTGATTTAACGGTTTGACAGATGCTGAAGCAAGGGCTTCATTGTCTTTCTCACCTCCATACCACTACAAATTTACTCATTTTACCCTTTACCGCCTGCAACAGACAGGGTAAAAAGTGTGACGCGGCCGCATGTGAAAAAAATCTTGGGCTTTGCCTTGGCCATTCCAACAAAATGCACTACTTTTGCAAGGCTTTTCGGGGAGATGTCCCTGGCAGGCACGGGGTGTAGCGCAGTTGGTAGCGCACCTGGTTTGGGACCAGGTGGTCGCCCGTTCGAGTCGGGTCACCCCGACAAACACGCAAAGGAGCGAGACCACAAGAATTTCGCCAAAAGATTTGGAGGAATGAAATAAAAGACGTACCTTTGCATCGCCTTTACGGAACGGTGCCTTGGATGAGTGGCTTAGTCAACGGTCTGCAAAACCGTGTACGGCGGTTCGAATCCGCCAGGCACCTCTCAAAAACACCAAGCAAAACCAGGATGGCATCCCAATCAAAATGGGATGCCATCCTCTTTTAATATGGCCCTTGCGCACTTTGCCGTGTAGTCCCGCACACCTTGCAATATTCCCAAACTTCCTTTATTATATTGCCAGGCACCCTTCACACTATTGCGAAATGCTCTACTGCAGACCCCGGCAATGGCTGGCTACCACAGCAATCGGGGCTGCCAGAACCTGTGTCCTGGCAGCCCCGATTGTAAGCAGCTCATGGGATAAGTATCCCGAAACCTGCACAGCACACAGCAGGCTATGCCTGATGCTGCGGACGGAGCAGGTCGTTGACGGTCTTCACGGGATTGAAGGTGCTCAGGGGAACTTCGACCATGACGGTACTCCAGTTGCTCATGGCACCATTCCACAGCCCTGGCAACTCAAGAGCCAGCAATGGACGGCCGTCCTTGCTCTTGTGCGAGATGAAGCCCGTGGCAGGATCCACATAGTCGGGCAGGGAATAGGGCTTGCCGTCCTTGTCCTTGACAGCACACACCAGGTCCACGGGATTGAAGTGTGTGCCCTGGCGGAACATAGTCTGGGCCTCGGCATTGTCGGGGTCTATCTGGCTGCTCTCCAGTATCTGCAGGGAGATGCTGCCATCAGGATTATAGGCCAGGAAGGGGCCTCCACCAGGCTCGCCCACGTTGCGCACCATGCCGCACACCCGGATGGGACGGTTCAGGCGGGAGCGAAGCCAAATGCTCAGCTCGGTGTCCTCCATGTGCTTGAGCCCAGGCATGTCGGTGTGCAAGGTGTGACGCACGAAACGGATAATCTCCTCCAGGTCGGCATGACTGTAGTTCCCGCTGTCGAGCAGGCGGGCATAGCGGAACGTCTGCTGCTGCACGCTCACCAGCACACCGGCAAGTACTTGCTTCCACAGTACGGTGTCGGCCTTGAGGGCATCGGGCACCACATTGTCGATATTCTTGATAAACACCACATCGGTGTCCAGCGCATCAAGGTTGTGGATGAGTGCTCCATGGCCACCTGGGCGGAACAGAAGCTTGCCATCAGCCGTGCGGAAGGGGATACCATCCTCATTGGCGGCCACGGTGTCGGTAGAGGGGAGTTGCTCGCTCAGGGTCACATGATAGGTGATGTGGAAACGCTCCTCGTACTCGGGAAGCACCCGCTCGATAAGCTCCTCGAAGAGTTCCCTGTGCTCGGCACTTACCGTAAAGTGCACATCGGCCTCGCCCTGGCTGCTGGCATAGAGGGCTGCCTCGGTGAGATGCTCCTCCAGGGGTGTGCGGGCGCAGTCATCGTAGGAGTGGAACTGCAGCAGCCCCTTGGGCAGACTGCCGTATCCCAGACCCTCGTCACCCAGCAGGGCCTCGGCCACATCGTGGCAACGCTGCTCCTCGACCAGTGCCTCGGCTCCCATGTCATAGAGCAGGATGCAGGCATCATTGAGGGCATCATAGAAGGCAAACTTGCGCAGGTTGCCAAAGAAAGTCTTCTCCATATCGGTTTCGGGAGTCTCGCGACCTGACTCCAGGAAGGCAAAGAGGTCCTTGAACATGCGGCTGGCAGCCCCACTCGCAGGCACAAACTTGGTGATTCTGTGCCCCTCGGACTTATAGTCATTCCACATCTGCACATACTGCTCCTGGCTCTCGGGAGTGAGGGAGAGTATATCATCGGGCACAGCGGCCGCAGCATGCAGCTTCAGGTATGGAAACCCCTTGCGGAAGCATTCGAGTTGGGCCATCACCTGCTCCTGGGTGATACCTTTGGCACTGAGTTGTGCCTGGTCGGATGGTGTAAGCATCATTGTGATTGGTTGTATGGTTGAATTTATCTTGCAGACGCACCGCCGCGCGGCAAGCAGCCGCCCTGGCAGTTTTTCCTGTATCTCCTCACAAAGTTAGGCAAAAAGAGTGAGCGATGCTCCCACCAAGGCGGAAAAAGGCTGTCAAACCAAAGAAAAAAGGCATTTTTCATGTAACTTTGCCGACGATAACGTATATAGCCATATACTGCATCCCGCCTGGCTTGGCCAGCAGACCCGGTCAAGGGCAGGGACAAGGGTGCGGAACGGGAAGAAAGGAGCTGAGTTATGACAGACGGGAAAGAGACCTTCACCAGCGAGGAGCTCCAGCGCATGGACGAACTGGAGCGGGAGCTGACAACACAGGCCAAGCAAGGGCTGGCCAGCGAGGACTGGACACTTGTACACAGATATCTGGAACAATCAACCAGCCAGAGTGGCGTGGCACGCGATGTCTTTGGGCTGAGCGCCATCCTCACCGACATGGAGACTGCCGTCATCGTGGCTCGGGAGATGGGGCTCACACGGGAAACCGTGCTGGCCGTGCTGCTCGACAGCGCGGTGATGAGAGGCGACACCACACTGGAGGATGTGAAGAGGGACTTCGGCGATGAGGTGGCCGGCATCATGCACGGGCTGCTGCGCATACGCGACCTGTACGACAAGAGTGCCGCCATCGAGAGCGACAACTTCCGCAGCCTGCTTGTGTCCATGGCCGAGGACATGCGCGTCATACTGATTATGATAGCCAACCGCGTGTGCCTCATGCGAAGCATCAAGGAAGCAAGCAACGACGAGGCAAGGCGCAAGGTGTCGATGGAGGCGGCCTACCTGTATGCACCGCTGGCGCATAAGCTGGGACTGTACAAGTTGAAGAGCGAGCTGGAGGACCTGAGCCTGAAATATCTGGAACACGATGCCTATTATTATATAAAGGAGAGGCTCAACAGCACCAAGCAGAACCGCGATGCCTATGTGGCACGATTCACCAAGCCCATCGAGGAGAAGCTCACTCAGGCGGGGCTCAAATTCCACATGAAGGGACGCACCAAGAGCATACACTCCATCTGGCAGAAGATGAAGAAGCAGAAGGTGGACATTGACGGGGTCTATGACCTCTTTGCCATCCGCATCATCCTGGACTCTGCACCCGACCGCGAGAAACAGGACTGCTGGCAGGTGTTCAGCATCATCACCGACATGTACCAGAGCAACCCAAGCCGCATGCGCGACTGGCTCTCGGTGCCCAAGAGCAACGGGTACGAGAGTCTGCACATCACGGTGCTGGGCCCAGAGCAGAAGTGGGTGGAGGTGCAGATACGCACCGAGCGCATGGATGACATTGCCGAGCACGGACTGGCTGCCCACTGGAGATACAAGGGCGTCAAGGGCGGACAGAGCAGTGCCGAGGAATGGCTGGCAGGAGTGCGAAGCGCGCTGGAGAGCGGAGATGACAGACAGCTGATGGACCAGTTCAGGCTTGACCTGACAGAGGATGAGGTGTTTGTGTTCACACCCAAGGGAGACTTGTTCAAGTTGCCTGCGGGAGCCACCGTGCTGGACTTTGCCTATGCCATACATACCAAGGTGGGCAACCAGTGCACGGGCGCACGCATCGGCGGACGCAACGTGACCATCAAGCAGAAACTGGCCAGCGGCGACCAGGTGGAGATTCTCACCAGCAGCAACCAGACACCCAAGCGGGACTGGCTGAGCATCGTGACCACAAGCCGGGCACGCAACAAGATAAAGCAGAGCCTAAAGGAGATGGAGAGCCGGCAGGCTTCCATGGCACGAGAGGAACTGGAACGCAAGATGAAGAACCGCAAACTGGACTATGACGAGCCTGCGCTGATGCACACCATGACTCGCCTGGGCTTCCGCGTGGTGACGGACTTCTACACGGCCCTGGCCGATGGAAGGCTGGAGACCAACACCGTGCTGGAGGCTTATGCACAGCAGTTGCGGCGTGACCGGGGCGAGGAGGAAAAGTCCACACAAGCGCAAAGCGCGGTGCAGTATGTGATGCAGGCCGACGAGAACTTGCGCAAGGCCAATGCCACACAGGAGGATGTGCTGGTCATCGACTCCAACATACGCGGACTGGACTTCCAGATGGCCAAGTGCTGCCAGCCCGTCTATGGCGACAAGGTGTTTGGGTTCGTGACCAGCGGAGGAGGCATCAAGATTCATCGGGAGAATTGCCCCAACGCGCCCCAACTGCGCGAGCGGTTTGGCTACAGGATAGTCAAGGCCATGTGGTCGGGCAAGGGCACCGGACAATATCCCATCACGCTGCATGTGGTGGGCCATGATGACATTGGCATCGTGAACAACATCACAAGCATCATAAGCAAGGAGGAGAGGATACAGCTGCGCAGCATCAGCATCGACAGTCACGACGGACTCTTCAGCGGCACGCTGACGGTCATGCTGGACGACACTGCCCGACTGGAGAAACTGCTCAAGAAAATCAAGACAGTAAAAGGAGTAAAGAATGTATCAAGAAGTTAAGGCTGCCCTGCTGGCAGCATTGTGGATAGCAGGCTGTGCTGCGGTATCGGCAACCAGTCTGCGCGTTGACAGCCTGAGGCTCACGCAACCATTCTGCATGGCAAAGCCTGTTCTGACGGACAGCACCGATGTGTGGGGAAAGCCCTTCGCACAGAACGACCTGATGATGGACACGCCCATGTCGCTCCGACAGTGGCGGGAGGGCAACTGCATGACGGACAGCATCATCCCTGCCACCAGGCTGGGAGGCGTGCGTCTGGCTGGTTTCCAGATAGAGAATACCCTGTTTGTGAAATATCGCTTGGGCATTGCCAGCACAGCCAGATACAAGACGTATGTGGATGGAGAGGAATACCGCGACGGCGAGGAGCAACAGCTGTTGCCTGGCAGGCATGATGTGGTGGTGAAACTGCTACAGAAGCCCGACACGCCCGACACACTCGCCATCAAGGTGGAGACTGGACAGGAGAAGTACATCACACTGAATCCCAGGGGGAAGAGGCTATACACCTTTGAGGACTACCAGAATGGGCTATGGGCAGGAGGCACCAGCCTGAGCGCAGGCGGACGCTTTATGAAATACACGGTGCGGCGCACCAAGGAGGGAGGTGAGCGCGTCACCACCGAGCGCATCCTGGACCTGAGGACAGGCAACGAGTATGTGCCTGCCAACTTCATCCAATGGGCAGCCCAGGGCGACCGCTACATCAGTTGGCGACAGAACAACCAGGGAGAGACCATCTACGAATACACCGACCCTGCCACCGGACAGGCCGCCCCGCTCTATACCGATGCGCAGGCATTGTGGGGAGAGTGGACGGCACAGGACAGGCTGATGCTCATCAACAAGAGCACCGAAGGCCCCAAGGATGACCCGCAGGTGCACCAGATACTGCAGCCCGATGACCGCATTGCCGGATGGCGCAACCGCAACAACATACAACTGCTCGACCCTGCCACGGGACTGGTGAGCGTGCTCACACAAGGCCAGCATGACACCTATGCCAGCATATCGGACGACGGCAGGAAAGTGCTGCTCACGGTGCGCGAGAACGACATCACGGAGCGTCCATTCGCCTTCACCACCCTGCTGCTGCTCGACAGGGAGACGATGAGGGCTGACACCCTGGTAGGGCGGGACGGTTTTCTGGGGCAGTGCCAGTGGATGCCCGACAGCAGACATATTCTCCTGCAGGGAAGCCCAGAGACCCTGGGAGGAATAGGCAAGAACGACCCCACGGGCAAGACACCGAGCATGATACAGCAGGAACTCTTCCTCATGGACACCGAGAGCAAGGAGATAACACCGCTCACAAGGGACTTCGACCCCAATATCATCAGCGTGCAATGCAGCCAAGCCGACGGCAACCTGTACG
This sequence comes from Prevotellaceae bacterium, assembly GCA_050873805.1. GTDB lineage: Bacteria > Bacteroidota > Bacteroidia > Bacteroidales > Bacteroidaceae > Physcousia. The sequence goes on from JBNMJN010000006.1 coordinate 83,614, forward strand.
CACTGTGTGAGAACCGCGACTTGCAGAGCATCTTCCGCCTGGACATGAAGAGCAAGCGATGGACTCAGGTCAAGACCTCGGAGTGCTTCGTCAACAGTTTCTCGCTGGCCAGCGACAAGGCTCTGCTGTCCTACTCGGGCGAGGGGGCTTCGAGCACCTACCGCATCTACACGATTGACCTCAAGAGTGGCAAGGAGACACTCATCCGCGACTACAACCCCGAGCGCATGGCCGACATTGAACTGGGAGAGTTTGGCGACTGGGATTTCCAGAGCGCTCGTGGCGACACCATCCACGGACGCTACTATCTGCCACCGCACTTCGATGCAAGCCGCAAATATCCCATGCTGGTCTATTACTACGGTGGGTGCTCGCCCGTGGGACGCTATCTGGACAGCTACTACAACTTCCACAACTGGGCGGCCATGGGCTATGTGGTGTATGTGATACAGCCCAGTGGCTGCACTGGCTTCGGCCAGGAGTTTGCGGCACGCCATGTGAATGCCTACGGAGAGTACACCGCCGATGACATCATCGAGGGAACAAGGAAATTCTGTGCCGGACACCCGTATGTGAACGACAAGAAGATAGGCTGCCTGGGGGCATCCTACGGAGGATTCATGACCATGTACCTGCAGACGGTGACCGACATCTTTGCCGCTGCCATGGCACATGCAGGCATCAGCAACCCGGCCAGTTACTGGGGGTATGGCTACTGGGGCTACAGCTACAACGCGGTGAGCGCGGCTGGCAGCTATCCCTGGAACAATCCCGAACTGATGAGCGGGCGCTCGCCCCTCTTCAATGCCGACAAGGTACACACGCCCATCCTGTTCCTGCATGGCGGCTCCGACACGAATGTGCCCATTGTGGAGAGCACGCAGATGTTCAATGCGCTGAAGATTCTGGGACGCGACTGCGCCTTTGTGACCGTGGAGGGAGAGAACCACCACATCCTCGACTACGAGAAGCAAGCCAAGTGGGTGCACACCTACTACGCATGGTTTGCCAAGTACCTGCAGGATGACCCCACCTGGTGGGAGAGCATGTACCCAACCAAGAATCTGAAGTGAAAAGGCGGTTCTACGGTTGTACATACGGTTTTGCGGTTGTACGGTTGTACGGTTTCTGTCCTTTGGCGATGGCATAACCGCATTGCCGCATAACCCGTACACGCCTACCGCAGGTCTGCATAACCACATAACCATAAAACCGCAAAACCATAAAACCGCATAACCGCATAACCGCACAACCGCATAACCGCACAACCGCATAACCATAAAACCGCACAACCGCATAACCGCAAAAGATGATATACCCAAAGAACTTCGAACAGAAGATTGGATTTGACGAGATAAGGGCTTTGCTGCACGCACGATGCCTAAGCAACCTGGGCCATGAGCGCGTGGACGCGATGGGCTTCGTGACCCTACCCGACGAGGTGAGAATGCTCCACACACAGACCAACGAGCTGCGAGCCATCCTGCTGGAGGCTTCCACGCAGCTGCACCAGGACTTCTTTGACCTGCGCACAGCCTTGCAGCGCATACGCATGGAAGGGGCTTACCTGGACGAACAGGAGCTGTGGGACCTCCTGCGCACCCTGCGCACCCTGCACCAGTGGGTGGATGTGGTGAGGAAAGAGGAGGACGACAAGCCCCTCTACCCTGCCCTATGCCACATGGCCGATGGTGTGTTCACCTTCCACTCCATAGAGAAACGTATCGAGCAGATACTGGACAGGTACGGGCGCATCAAGGACGAGGCCAGCCCCGAACTGGCTTCCATACGCAGCGAGCTTCGCAAGTCGGAGGGGAGCGTGAGCCGTGTGCTGGCGCACATACTGGCTTCGGCACAGGCCGATGGACTGGTGGACAAGGATGTGGCACCCACCCTGCGTGACGGCAGACTGGTGATTCCCGTGGCTCCCGCCATGAAGCGAAGGCTCAAGGGAATCGTACACGACGAGAGCGCGACAGGCAAGACCGTGTTCATAGAACCTGCCGAGGTGGTGGAGGCCAACAACCGCATACGCGAACTGGAAGGCGAGGAGAAACGGGAGGTGATACGCATCCTGCGGGAGTTTACCGCCCTGCTCACACCCAACATACGCGAGTTCCGCCGTGCGATGGACTTCCTGGCCGACGTGGAGTTCTGCCGCGCAAAGGCTCTGCTTGCCGACCACCTGGAGGCTGTAAGCCCCGAGATACAGGATGCGCCACATATCGACTGGACCCTGGCAAAGCACCCCCTGCTGGAACTTACCCTGCGCAAGCAGGACAAGCATGTGGTGCCCATGGACATCGCACTCAGCCGCAAGCAGCGCATCCTCATCATCAGCGGCCCCAACGCAGGCGGCAAGAGCGTGTGCCTCAAGACGGTGGGACTGCTGCAGTATATGCTGCAATGCGGACTGCCCGTCACCATGGGCGAGAACTCCAAGTGCGGCATCTTCCACCACATCCTGATTGACATAGGCGATGAGCAGAGCATCGAGAATGACCTGAGTACCTACAGCGGGCATCTGACCAACATGAAGGAGATGATGCGCAACGCCGATCCTGCCAGCCTGCTGCTTATCGACGAGTTTGGCGGAGGCACAGAGCCCACTATCGGCGGAGCCATTGCCGAGGCGGTGCTGAAACGCTTCGTGGCCAGGGGAGCCTTTGGTGTCATCACCACGCATTACCAGAACCTGAAGCACTTTGCCGAGGACACTCCAGGCGTGGTCAATGGTGCGATGCTCTACGACAGGCAGAAGATGGAGGCCCTCTTCCAGCTGCAGATAGGCAACCCTGGCAGCAGTTTTGCCGTGGAGATAGCGCGCAAGACGGGCATACCCGAGGACGTGATAGCCGATGCAACGGCCCTGGTGGGACAGGACTATGTGAATGCCGACAAGTATCTGCTCGACATCACACGCGACAAGCGGTACTGGGAAAGCAAGAGGCAGACTATCCACTCGCGCGAGAAGCAGATGGAGCAGACCATCGCACGATATGAGCAGGAGGTGGCCGAACTGAAGGCCAAGCGTGCCGACATCATACGCGAGGCCCGGCAACAGGCACAGCAAATCCTGAAGGAGGCCAATGCGACCATCGAGAACACCATTCGCGAGATACGCGAGGCGCAGGCCGAGAAGGAACGCACACGCATGGCACGCCAGCAGATGGCCTCAGCTGCCGAGGAACTGCTGGATGAGAGCAAGGCTGCCAGCGACGAGACCATCGAGCGCAAGATGCGCCAGATAGAGGAGCGAAAGAAACGCAAGGAGCAGAACAAGCGCAAGCGTGCCGAGGAGAAGGCAGCCACGCCACAGCCTGCCAAGGCATCTGCCCCCCAGGCCGAGGAACCTCTGAAGGCCGGTGACACGGTGCGGCTGAAGGGACAGACCACCGTGGGCGTGATAAGCCAGATAAGCGGCAAGCAGGCATCGGTGACCTTCGGCATGATGAAGACCACCGTGGATGTCAAGCGACTGGTGCGTGCCGAGAAGCCCAAGGAGGACAAGGGACAGGGAGTCATCTCCTACATAAGCCGCGAGACGCAGGACCAGATACGCGAGAAGCACCTGCACTTCCATCAGGACATCGACGTGCGGGGCATGCGGGGCGAGGAAGCCCTGCAGGCCGTGACCTACTTCATCGACGATGCCATCCTGGTGGGAGCCAAGCGTGTGCGCATCCTGCATGGCACGGGCACAGGCATCCTGCGCCAGCTCATCCGCGACTACCTGAGCACACACCCAGGGGTGGAGTCGGCCAGGGACGAGCATGTACAGTTTGGAGGAGCAGGCATCACCGTGATCGAACTGCGGTGATGCCCCCGCCCCCCCTTCCTCTGTCGTGCGAAAGTTAATGGGAGCAGGACCGGACTCTACTTCGTCGGGCCTGCCAGCCTGCCTCTATCTAAAGACCTACGGGCCAAAGCAATTGTCCAGCCTGGGCTGGACGGTCAAGCCAGTTATATCACTTGGCAAAGTAACATATATTCTCCGACCGTCCAGCCTGGGCTGGACGAAAAAGAAGACTGACCTGCCCCGCGCGGCCAGTTTCCTTCCCACGCGCTGGCAATCATATCTCCCTGGCAAGGCAGTCCGCTTGCCAGCCTCACCTACAGTTCCACGTTGAAGGCATTGACCGCATCTATCACCCTGCGCGCCTCAGCGTCAGCCAGCAGCGGCGAGATTGGCAGGGAGAGCTCCTCGGCATGTATGCGCTCCGTCACCCTGTACTTCCTGTCCGCCCATTCCGCGTAGGCAGCCTGCTTGTGCGGCGGGGTCGGATAATGCACCTGCGCCTGTATGCCATGGTCGGCCAGGTACTGGAGCAACTGGTCCCTGGCAGGGCAGCGCACGGGATAGATATGATACACGTTGCTCTCCGCCTCGGCAGCAGCCAGCGGTAGCGTGACCAGGGGATTGCGGATGCCCTCATCGTAGAGGCGGGCTATCTCGCGGCGGCGGCGATTGTCCTCGTCGAGGCGCGCCAACTTGAGGCTCAGCACAGCCGCCTGTATCTCGTCCATGCGGCTGTTGACCCCCTTGTACTGATGCACATATTTCTCCTCGCTGCCATAGTTGCCCATGGCACGCACCACATGGGCCAGCTGCTCGTCATTGGTAGTCACGCACCCCGCATCGCCCAGCGCACCCAGGTTCTTGCCTGGATAGAAGCTGAAGGCCGTGGCATCGGCCAGAGAGCCCGCCCGCCTGCCACCTGTGCTGGCCCCGTGAGCCTGCGCCGCGTCATCAATCACCTTGAGTCCATGCGCCCGCGCTATAGCCATGATGCCGTCCATATCACACAGGCGGCCATACAGATGCACGGGCATGATGGCCCTGGTGCGCGGTGTGATGAGCGGCTCTATCAGCGTGACGTCCATCAGATAGTCCGTCATCGACGGCTCACACAGCACAGGGGTGAGCCCCGCATGCGTGATGGCCAGTATGGTGGCTATGTAGGTGTTGGCAGGCACGATTACCTCGTCGGCCTCCTGCCAGCCCAGCAGCTGGCGGTAGGCACGCAGCACATTGGTGAGCGCGTCCAGCCCATTGCCCGTGGGCACGCAGAATGCGGTGCCACAGTACTCGGCATACAGGCGCGCGAAACGCTCGTTCTCCCGTCCCTGCAGGTACCATCCGCTGCGCACCACCCTGGCCACCTCCTCGCTGAGCGCAGGCTCAAAGGAGTCGGACACCCTCTTGAGGTCCAGGTAGAGAATCCTCTCCTCCTCGCCCCCATGCTGCTTGCCACACATGTCCATCAGCCTGTTGCGGTCCAGAGGCACGTCGTACACGTCATAGCACACCGCCCGTCCGCCGAAACCTTCCTTCTGGAATATCAGTCCCTCGTTGAGGAAGGCCCCTCCCCGCTCGGTTGATATGCCAAAGTCCACATATTCCACCTGCTTGTACCGCTCGTTGATGAGATGCCTGAAGAGCAAGTCCAGGGCTCCGAAGGCACGCCCCTCCTCGCCCGAAGCTATATACTGGACGTGTGCCACCCGCTCTGTCTCAAACACCACAGTGCCTGCCACTATCCTGTGCTCGTGCCTCACGAGGTAGAGCTTTATCTCCTTGGGGAAGCGTTGCATGAGCAGCTTCATCTCATCCGCCGTGTGCACGGGATGCACATGGTGATATGCCTCGAGTACCCCATCCAGCAGTTGCCAGTATTCCTCCAGCGTGCTGTAGTCCCCCTCGGTCATGCGGTCGATGTAGAACCCATGCTCTATGGCCTTCTTGGCCTGGCGTGTGCGCAGCGTGCGCATCTTGAGCGGGTGAGCCATGCTCACCGCCGTGCTCACCTGCCTGTTCTTGAGCACCGCTCCCGCGCGATACAGCGCATAGAGTTCCTCGCCACTGGGCACCCCACTATATATATAAGGTATAGGCTTCACCACCACGCGCCTGGCCTGCAGGTAGCTCTGGTAATAGAGCAATACGGCCCTCAGGATGCGCAACACCTCGGTCTGCGTGACTTCGGGAAGCACCAGCAGTCCGCCATAGGTGAGCCCCTGGTGCGAATAGACACAAGCCTCGTCCTCCACCCAGTTGGCCGGGAAGAGCGCCACCAGCCCCTTGCTGTCGGGCGCTTCCTCCTGATACCCGTCGGTCGGGGTGATACCCTCATAGACCATCACCGAGCAGTCAAAGAAGCGGTCGGCATGATAGTCCATGAATCCACGCTGCAGCAGAAACGTCCCATTCTTGGACCTGCGCACAAAGGAGTCCCACTCCTCGCGCTTGTTGATTGAATATGGTATGACTGTCATTGCTTTTCCTTGACCTCCCTAAGATAATCCTCATGATTGTTGATATAGCCCGATGCGTCATAGGGCTGCGAGGCCACAGCCAGACAAACGGTCCCCTCCCTGAAATCCTTCAGATGGCACCATACGCCTGCCGGTACCAGGATGCCGCAGGCAGGGTTGTCCATCAGCACATCGGCCTGCGCCAGTCCGTCGTCCACATGCATGGTGAAAGCCCCGCTCAGCGGAAACACCACCTCGTGGCAGGTGCGGTGGGCATGCCCTCCACGCGTCTGTCCTGGCGGCACACCCCATATCCAGAACACCCTCTCTATGGCAAAAGGCACCCCCTCGCCCCCTTGCAGGAAAGAGAGGCATCCCCGCTCATCTATTTTCTCAGGCGCGCCTATCAAGCGGCAACCGCCTGGTAAGTGTGCAGTTAGTGCATTATCCATCTTATGCATGCTCATTTATTTACTGCAAAGATATAAAAAAAATGCCTTAACACTTGCGTAGATGCGAGAAAACCCCTACCTTTGCATCGCAATTGAGAGGGGTACGGACAGCGGTTCGACCTCGAGCGAGAAGAAGGAAGTTTGGGTGAGTGGCTGAAACCACCAGTTTGCTAAACTGACGTGCGGGTTTACCGTACCGGGGGTTCGAATCCCCCAGCTTCCGCTTGACTGCCACCCCTTGATATTGCGCATGGCGCTTTCGTCTAGCGGCTAGGACACATGCCTCTCACGCATGGAACACGGGTTCGATTCCCGTAGGCGCTACCCAGAGAAAGGATACCCGCATCAAGGCATCCTTTTTTATTGGGACAACATTTGCCGCAAAGGAGGAGACAGGCAATCAACACAGGCTCCCCGCACCACGGCGCTTTCGTCTAGCGGCTAGGACACATGCCTCTCACGCATGGAACACGGGTTCGATTCCCGTAGGCGCTACCAACAAAGGAAAAGGATGCTCTACAC